>NZ_VUMO01000009.1 GCF_009696145.1 Pseudoramibacter porci | reverse complement strand
CGTATGTGCTAAACTATCTTTATCATTTTTCATAATGATTTACCTCCTTTGCGTAGTGATGCGGTTGGCGAACCGGCATCATTTTAGCATAGGAGGTTTTTACTTGAAGCTAAAGCTTTTTTAAACTCACCGACCTAGCCGGTGGTTCTTTGATTCTCCTCGTTCCTCTCGGCGAATCCTTTGCTAAAGCATTACAAAAAAACAGCCGAAGGTTGAATCACCAACCTTCGGCTATTTTTTATCCAAATACTTTTTCTGCGATGGCGACTCCGGATTTTGCATCGCTTCCGTAATAATCCGCATGGATTTTTTCCGCGTATTCTTCATTCATCACCGCGCCGCCGACCATGACTTGAATGGTCGGATCCGCCTGCTTGATCATTTCAATCGTCGTTTCCATATTTCGAACTGTCGTCGTCATCAAGGCGCTTAGTCCGACCAGCTTCACCTTATTTTTCACAGCGGTCTCCACGATCACTTCGGGATCGACATCTTTACCTAAGTCGATAATCTGGTACCCGTAATTTTCCATGACCGTCTTTAATATATTTTTTCCGATGTCGTGAACGTCGCCTTTCACTGTCGCCAGAATCACTTTATCTTTCTGCACAGACGATTCTGTATCCATATGCTGTTTGAGCACTTCAAAGGCATTCTGCACCGTTTCTGCGGAAAAAATCAGATTAGGCAGGAAAACATCGCCTGTTTCAAACAAATCGCCAATTTCGTCCAATCCGGGGATTAAATCACCGTTGACAATGTCCATCGGGCTGCAGGTCGCAAGCTTCTTTTTAACTGCCGGAACAATTTCTTCTTTTAGTCCGTCGACGACCATTTGTTTCAAATCCAATTGGTTTGCTGACGGCTGCGTTTGATTTTCCGTCTGAGTTTCAGCGGGTGCCTGCTTGTCATCCCGGGTCACTTCAATGGTCTTGTCATCTTTGTGGGCTGCGACGTAATCGATACACCCTTCGTCAATTCCAGACAAAGCCTTGTAAGCCGAGATGGTGTTCATCATTTCGGCGTCGCCGACTTTTAAAATCGGGGTGTCCAGGCCAGCGGCCAGCGCCATCGTCAAAAACGTCCTGTTGATCAGACGTCTGTTGGGCAGTCCAAAGGAAATGTTACTGACGCCCAGCACCGTCGGTACGCCGAATTTCTCTTTGACTAAAGTCAGCGCGCGAACCGTTTCCTTGACCGCTTTCTGCTGAGCGGAGGCCGTCAGCACCAGACAGTCGATGGCGACGTTGTTTTGAGAAATGCCGTATCCTTTTGCCGTGCTGATGATTTTATCCGCAATTTCGACGCGCTTCTCTGCTGTTTTGGGCAGCCCGTCATCGTCCAGGGCCAGCCCGAGAACTGCCGCGCCGTATTTGGCAACGATGGGCAGAACCTCGTCCATGGATTCCTGTGTGCCGTTAACCGAATTGATCAAGACCTTGCCTGGATAAGTCTTCAGTACCGCTTCGATGACCTCTGGTTTTGTGCTGTCGATTTGAATGGGCAGATCCACCACCTGGCTGATCGCGTGCACAACCTTGATCATGGTTTCCGTTTCGTCCAGCTCGGGCAGGCCGGCGTTGACGTCGAGAATATCCGCGCCCTGGCGCTTTTGTTCAATGGCCAGCTGTTTCACGACGGACAATCCGCCCTGCTTCAGGTCTTCCCGATACGCGGCGTTCGCCGTAGGGTTAATGGCCTCCCCGATGGTTCTGATCTCCGTCCCGAGGGTTACGGTCTTCGTCGTCGAGGCGATGCGCATCGGCTGCGGCCGTTCCCAGGGTTTTAAAAGCGGGAGATCCTTGGTCTTTTCGATGGTTTTCGCGATGTATTCCGGCGTCGTGCCGCAGCATCCACCGAGAACCGCTGCCCCAGCCTGCGCAATCTTTTTCATAATTAACGAAAAATCTTCGGCTGAGACGTCGTACACCGTCTGTCCGTCGACTTCTCTCGGCAGGCCCGCATTGGGTTCCACGACGATCGGAACCGAGGCGGTATCAATTAATTTTTCGATAATCGGCAGCATTTCTTCCGGTCCTGTGGAGCAGTTGACGCCGACCGCATCGACGCCGAGGCTTTCAAGGATGGTGACAACGGTCTCTGGATCGCTGCCGGTCAGCGTGCGTCCGCTTGATTCATAAGTCATCGAGCAGATAATCGGCAAATCGCACGCCCGTTTTGCGCCGATCACCGCCGCGCGGGCCTCAACGATGTCCGTCATCGTCTCGATCAGAATCAAATCAGCGCCAGCGGCCGCCCCCGCCTTGGCTGAGCGTTCGAAACAAGCTGTGGCATCTTCAAAGGTCATCTCGCCAATATCGCCAATCAGTGCGCCTGTCGGCCCGATGTCCAGCGCAACGTAACGCGGGTGCTGCGCCTTTGCAATTGTCACCGCCTGGGCGATCACGTCTTCGACCGAATACTTCGACGCCGCCATTTTGTGTGCATTCGCGCCAAAGGTATTCGACGCCAGAATATCGGCGCCTGCCTGAACGTAGCCGCTTTGAATATCTGCAATCAATTCGGGGTGCGTCATGTTGAGCTCTTCCGGAATCGGTCCTGGATCAGCAATGCGCTTTTGGATCATGCTGCCCATGCCCCCGTCCAGATAAAGCCGGTTTGTCTTGATTTCGTCTATTATCTGCATCGTTTTATCCTTATCTTTAAAAAATTTAATTCAAAATATCATAAAAACCTATTAAACTCAAGGGCAATATAAAAAAACCACCTGCAGCAGGTGATCGGCCCCGTCAAATCGGCAGGGGGCTGATCAAAGCAAGTGGCTTTGTCTCAATCTTAATGCATATGGCCCAATTGTTCGAGCGCTTTTCCCCAGATTTCCTCGTATCGTCTGAACGCGGTCATCTGGCGGGAAGGCAGCTTTTCAATCCAGCCGCCTTCGTAGATTTCTTTGGCACTGACACGGAGGACACCTGGCCAATAAATCGAACGGCGTCTGTCGTGAAAAGAAACCTGCACCTCCCTAAAGATGCGCGGATCCCGAAGCGGCTTAATCTCGGGATCGGTCTCGATCAGTGGCAGCATATCGTAGCGTTTAACGCATTGATTTTGAAAATGAACTTCAATCACGTAATCTTCCAGCGGAATAACTTGAACAATCGTCGGTATTTTTGACATGATGACCTCTTTATTTTTCTTAAATGTCGGTTTAAAAGATCAAGCGGAAGGATCAACTTTCTCCCCTCCGCTTGATCGCCTTACCTACGCATCGACGGCAATGTCGTTCCGATGGAAGCAGTCCTTGAACTGAATCTTGTCAATCTGGCTGTAAACTTTTTGACGTGCAGCTTCTGTCGTATCGCCAAGGGCCGTCACGGCCAGCACGCGGCCGCCGTTGGAGACAACTTTACCGTCTTTAAACGCCGTCCCGGCGTGGAAGACCACACAGTCTTCGACGTCGTCGAGCCCTGTGATTTCGTATCCTTTGGTATAACTGGCCGGGTATCCCCCCGACGCGATGACCACCGTCACGGCGTGTTCGGGACGCCATTTGATGTCGCAATCTGCTAATCGGCCGTCAATGCAGGCTTCCATGACGTCGACCAAATCCGTCTGCATCCGCGGCAGCACGACTTGCGCTTCCGGATCGCCAAAGCGCACATTGAATTCCAATACCTTCGGTTGGCCGTCTTTGATCATCAGGCCGATGAACAAAATGCCGACAAAATCCATCTGATCCGCTTTAAAACCTTCGATGATCGGCGTCAAAATTTCATCCTGGATTTTCTGATTCAATTCGGGATCGTCAAAGAGCTTGTTCGGGGAAACGTTGCCCATCCCGCCGGTATTGAGCCCTTTGTCGCCGTCGTAGGCGCGCTTGTAGTCCCGGGCGCTTTCCATCGGCACAATGGTATTGCCGTCAACGAAGCAGAGAATCGACGCTTCAATACCCGTCAGATATTCTTCGATCACCGCGGTGTCGCCGGCTTCGCCGAATTTTTTATCCGCCATGATTTCTTTCATCGCCGCCTTGGCATCAGCTTCCGTTTCTGGAATCACGACACCCTTGCCGGCTGCCAGCCCGTCGGCTTTGATGACCATCGGGTAGCCAAAGATGCCCAGATCTTTGACGATATCGTCGTAACTGTGGTATTCCTTGTACTGTGCGGTCGGAATGTTGTGGCGGATGAGGAAATCTTTCGTGAAGGCCTTGCTGCCTTCAAACTGGGCACATTTTTTGTTCGGCCCAAATACGCGGATGCCCGCCGCCTGCATTGCGTCCGCCATCCCTAAAACCAGCGGCACTTCCGGTCCGACGACGACGAGATCGACGGCCTTATCCTTTGCAAACTGAACGCAGCCGTCGATATCTTCAACTGAAATATCAACGCACTCTGCCAAATCGGCCATGCCGGCATTTCCCGGCACGCAGTAAATTTGATCAACCTTTGGACTCTGGCTGACTTTCCAGGCAATGGCGTGTTCTCTGCCGCCGCTGCCGACAATCATAACCTTCATGTGGTGTGATTCTCCCTTCATTAAGCGTGTTTGAAATGACGCATTCCGGTAAAGATCATCGCAATGTCGTTGTCATTGCAGACCTTGATTGAATCGGCGTCGCGAATCGAGCCGCCCGGCTGAATAATCGCAGTAATGCCGGCCTTTGCCGCTGCGGTGCAGACGTCATCAAATGGGAAGAAAGCGTCAGACGCCACAACCGCACCCTGGCATTTTTCGCCGCCGTGTTCGATACAGTTTTCCATCGGCCAGATGCGGTTCACCTGTCCCGGTCCGTTGGCGACGAGACACTTATTTTTGGCGACTGAAATCGCGTTGGATTTTGTGTGCTTGACCGCTTTCCACGCAAAGAGCAGATCTTCCATTTCTTTATCCGTCGGTTTGCGGTTGGTGACCACTTCCAGCTTATTGTAAAGCTCGGTGTCCCGTTCGGTGACTAACATGCCGCCGAGGACTTTCTTAAGTTCAAATCCGTTGTCACTGTACAGGATATCGTCGAGCTTGAGCAACCGCAGATTGGGCTTTGCCGCCAAAACTTCCTTTGCTTCTTCTGTGAAATCCGGCGCCACAACCACTTCGAGAAAGATTTTCACCATCTGATCGGCTGTGGCTTTGTCAATAGGCCGATTGGACGCGACGATTCCGCCGAAGATCGACGTCGGATCGGCTTCGTACGCCTTATGATAGGCTTCAGCGATGGTTTTATCGCTTGCAATGCCGCACGGATTGGCGTGCTTCACCGCGACAATCGTCGGTTCGTCTGTGTATTCTTTAAGCATTTCGATGGCGCCGTTGGTATCGTTGATGTTATTGTAAGACAATTCCTTGCCCTGGAGCTGTTCGGCACCGACGAGTGTGCCCTTATCTTCCCCAATTTCTCTGTAGAAGGACGCTCTCTGGTGCGGGTTTTCCCCGTAGCGCAAATCCTGAACCTTTTCGTAGGTGAAGGTAACCGTATTCTGAGCCAGCAGGTCTTCTTTATTCTGGGTCTGTTCCATCGACTGTTTTCTCAGGAAATCAGAGATCATCGTATCGTAATTGGCCGTTGTGGTGAAAACCTTCAGTGCCAGGTGATACCGCGTTTCGTAGCTGGTGCCGCCGTTTTGTTCGATTTCGGTCAGAACGGTTTCGTAATCCTTAGGGTCCACCACGACGGTGACGTCGTTAAAATTCTTTGCCGCAGAGCGCAGCATGGTCGGCCCGCCGATATCGATATTTTCGATGCATTCCTGGAAAGATACCCCTGGTTTGAGCATCGTCTTCTTAAAGGGGTAAAGGTTGATCACGAGCAGGTCGATATTTTCGATGCCCAGTTTTTGACATTCTTCCTGATGTTTTGGATTGTTGCGAATATTCAAAATGCCGCCGTGAATCAGCGGGTGCAGGGTTTTAACCCGGCCGTCTAAACATTCAGGAAAGCCTGTGATGTCTGAAACATCCTTGACATCCAATCCGCCTTCCCGAAGGGCTTTCGCTGTCCCTCCTGTGGAAATGATATCCCAACCACAGGCCGCGATTCGTTTTGCAAAATCGACAATCCCCGTTTTATCCGAAACTGAAATCAATGCTCTCATCCTACACTCCTCCTTAAATTATTATGGTTTATCAATCGTGACACGCCGACCATTGACGTGCACCCGCCCCAGGCAAATTTGCGTGACAACCCAGGGCAAAATCTGGTGTTCTTCTGCCAGCACTTTTTTCTGGATATCTTCCGGCTTGTCACTGTCTTCGAGCTGTACCGCTTTCTGTGCGATAATCGGGCCGGCATCCGCCTCTTCATTGACAAAATGAACCGTGCAGCCTGAAACCTTGCAGCCGTAGTCGTAAATCGCTTCGTGAACGTGCATGCCGTAAAATCCCGGTCCGCAGAAAGACGGGATCAACGCCGGATGAATGTTCACAATCCTGTTGGGATAGGCGTCCACAAAATTTTTCGTAACGATTTTCAAATAGCCGGCCAAAACGACGAGCTCGCAGCCGTATTTTTTCAGGGTCTCAACGATTTTGGCGTTGAAATCCTCTGCGCCGTCACAGGATTTTTCGTCGATAAAAACAGCCGGAATTCCTGCTTTTTCAGCTCGCTTGAGCGCGAAGGCGTCCGACTTGTTCGAAATGACAACGGTGATTTCTCCCGTCTTGCCGTGCACGCCGTCAATGACAGACTGCAGGTCTGTGCCGCCGCCGCTGGCCAGCACCCCGATTTTCATCAATGGTTTCATAAAACTATTTTTTCCGTTCCCTCTGTCACTTCGCCAAGGATGACTGGTTTTTCGCCCTTTTCTTTTAAGGCGTTGACAAATCCGTCCGCCTGATCCTGCGGCAGGGCGCAGACCAAACCGATCCCCATGTTGAAGGTATTGTACATGTCGTGATCTTCTACCGCGCCCAATTGTTTGAGGACATCGAAAATCGGCAGCGGTTCAATCACAGAAGTATCGACCTTCGCGCACAATCCGTCCGGAATCATCCGCGGAATATTTTCGTAGAACCCGCCGCCTGTAATATGGCTCATCCCTCTGACGCCGTAAGGGACAATGAGATCCGACAGCGCGTGGACGTAGATCCGCGTCGGCGTCAGAAGGGTTTCACCGATGGTCGCGCCGAGCTCGTCGATATAGGTGTCGACGGTCAAGTCGTGATCCTTGAAAATCAGTTTGCGCACCAGCGAAAAACCGTTGGAGTGCACCCCTGACGACGGCAGGCCCACTAAAACATCGCCCTTCTGAATGGACTGTCCGGTGACAATTTGATCTTTTTCAACGACGCCAACCGCAAAACCGGCCAAATCGTATTCATCGGTTCCGTACATATCCGGCATTTCTGCGGTTTCCCCGCCGATCAGCGCCATATCCCCCTGGACACATCCTTCGGCCACGCCGGAGACGATCTGCGCAATTTTTTCAGGGGTATTTTTCCCACAGGCAATATAATCGAGGAACAGCAAGGGCTTCGCTCCCTGGCAAAGGATGTCGTTGACACACATCGCGACACAGTCGATCCCCACTGTGTTGTGCTGATCCATCATGAACGCGATCATCAATTTTGTCCCGACACCGTCAGTGCCAGAAATCAGACAGGGCTTTTTGTACCCTTCCGGCAGCTCGATCACACCGCCGAATCCTCCCAGTTCAGAAAGAACGTACTGGTTGAACGTTCTTTTTACATCTTTTTGAATCAGACGAACCGACTCGTACCCGGCTTCAACATCGACGCCGGCTTCCTTGTAGGCATTCGTTTTGGACATGAACATTCCTTTCTTTTTGTGTATTATTCTTCGTTTAAAAGCGCCTGGACGCGGGCATTCTTGGTCTTAACTTCTTCGTCCAGTTCCTGTTTGTAGGCTTTAATCGCTTCGCGCAATTCCGGATATTTAACGGATAAAATCTGAACCGCTAAAATGGCTGCGTTGGCTGCGCCGTTAACCGCCACCGTCGCGACTGGAATCCCGGTTGGCATCTGAACGATGGAGAACAATGAGTCCATCCCGCCTTCCAGAGATGTCTTAATTGGAATCCCAATGACAGGGAGCGGCGTAGAGCCTGCAATGACCCCTGGCAGATGTGCCGCCTTACCGGCCGCCGCAATGATGACTTCGTAGCCCTTTTCTTCGGCGGTTTGAGCGAAAATCGCCAATTCCCGCGGATTGCGGTGCGCTGAAATGACACGGACGTCAATTTCAACGTCAAATTTTTTCAGCATGTCGATACATTTTTTAACGACATCAAAATCCGAATCGCTTCCCATGATCACTGCTACTTTTGCCATAATATATTTCCTTCTTTCCTGCAATGCATGCATGCTTATTTAAAATACGCCACGCCAGATTCAAAGATTTTCTGATCTTTTTCCCCTGGGATATTTTTATACAATCCGCTGCCGATCCGTTCGGAGTGGCCCATTTTCCCGAGAATTCTGCCATCTGCGGAGGTGACCCCTTCAACGGCGCAGACGGAGCCGTTCAGATTGTAGGCGCCATCCATCGTCGCGTGGCCCTCGAAGTCGACGTATTGTGTCGCAATCTGGCCATTTGCAATCAGCTTCTGAATCACGTCATCGCTGGCGACAAAACGCCCTTCACCGTGGGAAATCGGCACACGGTAAATGCCGCCCAGTTCCGCCTGAGCCAGCCAAGGCGACAGATTGGAGACGACTTTGGTCAATGGGATCGCCGAAATATGACGGCCGATCGTATTATAAGTCAGTGTCGGCATTCCCGGCTTGATCGGTTCGATCTTGCCGTCCGGCAGGAGGCCGAGTTTAATCAACGCCTGGAATCCGTTGCAGATGCCGAGGATCAAACCGTCCCGTTTGTTGAGCAGGTTCATGACCGCTTCGGTCATTTTCGGATTTCTGAAGACCGCCGCGATGAATTTCCCGGAACCGTCCGGCTGATCCCCTGCAGAGAAGCCCCCTGGCAGCATGATCATCTGGGCGTTGTCGATGGCGTCGGCCATCGCGTTGATCGAATCTTCGATATCCTGAGCGTTCTGATTCTTAAAGACGATGGTCTGGGCGAGCGCGCCGGCGCGTTCAAAGGCACGGGCCGAATCGTATTCGCAGTTGTTCCCCGGAAATACCGGAATGAAGACGCGCGGCTTGGCAAATTCAGAGGCGCTGGCAATAACCGGCCCTTTGTTGTACATCACATCTTCGACGTGGCCTTCGGTTTCAACAGTTTCCGGATAGACGTCCCACAATGGTTTCTGATAAGCCGTTAGAAGTTCGTTCAAATCCATCTTGACGTCGCCGACTGTGATGACGGCGGCAGAAAGCGTTTCGCCGATTTTTTCTCCGGCATCGATCGGTTTTGCCGTTTCGACGACCAACGTACCCGGATCTGCGTCAAACAGGGCCTGTTCGGTCAAGCTCGGATCCAATGCGACCCCGATTTTATTGCCGAAAGCCATCTTCGTCAAGGTTTCCATCAGGCCGGCTTCGCCAACGGTCCGCGCTGCCAATACCTTGCCGTCGACGACGAGCTCGTGCACCGTATCAAAGGTCTTGGCCGCCGCATCGAAGTTGATCAATCCCTTTTCGTCCCGCTGAATCGGGAAGCGGTACAGATAATGGCCTGCGCCCTTTAATTCGTTGGTCACGATGTTGTCGACCTTTTCTGCCGTGACGGCGAAAGAGATCAGCGTCGGCGGAACCGTCATGTCTTCAAAGGTCCCGGACATCGAGTCCTTGCCGCCGATCGCGGCCACACCCATCGCTTTCTGCGCTTCAAAAGCGCCGAGCAGTGCGGCAAACGGGCGGCCCCATTTGGCCGGATCCTGTTCGAGACGTTCGAAATATTCCTGGAAGGACAGCCGCGCCTTTCTGAAATCGCCGCCCATGGCGACCAATTTCGACAAAGATTCGATCACAGCGGAGGCTGCGCCATGGAACGGGCTCCATTCCGCTAGCGTCGGATTGTAGCCGTAAGTCATGATCGAGCAAGTCGTCGTTGTGCCGTGTTCCACCGGAATCTTTGCCGCCATACCGTCCTGAGGCGTGGCGGCGTATTTCCCGCCGTAAGGCATCGTCACAGTGCCGGCGCCGATGGTCGAGTCAAACATTTCGGACAGCCCTTTTTGGCTGGCGACATTCAAATCGCCCATCATGGCCAGGGTGCGGCCCGCAATATCCCCAGTCGCTTCAAAGGTCTTGTGCTCTGAAGGTTCGCTGACGTAGACATCCGCGTACTGTGTGGCCCCATTGGTATTTAAAAATTCGCGCGACAAATCGAGCACAGTCTGGCCGCGCCATTTCATTTTCAGTCTGCCGGTATCGGTCACATCGGCCACATGGGTGACTTCCAGATTTTCCTGGTGGCCCAGTTCGATAAAGCGGTCGACATTTTCCGGCGCGACGACGACGGCCATCCGTTCCTGAGATTCCGAAATCGCGAGTTCCGTTCCGTCGAGGCCTTCGTATTTCTTCGGCACCAAATCCAGATTGATGTCCAAAGAGTCGGCCAATTCGCCGATGGCCACTGAAACGCCGCCGGCGCCGAAGTCGTTGCAGCGCGTGATCATCTGAGACAATTCCGGATTGCGGAACAATCTCTGGATTTTCCGTTCTTCGACTGGATTCCCCTTCTGGACTTCCGCCCCGTCTTCCTGAATGGAGTGCACGTTGTGTGCCTTCGATGAGCCCGTGGCTCCGCCGCATCCGTCACGCCCTGTTCGGCCGCCGATGAGCAGAATTGCATCGCCCGGTGCCGGAGTTTCCCGCCGGACGTTTTTCTTCGGAACCGCAGCGATCACCGCACCCACTTCCAGACGTTTTGCCAAAAATCCCGGGTCGTGCACTTCGTAAACCTGACCTGTTGCCAGACCGATTTGATTGCCGTACGACGAATAGCCCTGAGCGGCTTCCTGAGAAATCTTTCTCTGGGGCAGCTTGCCTTCCATGGTTTCGGATAACGGCGCTGTCACGTCGCCCGCGCCGGTCAGACGCATCGCCTGATAGACGTAAGCTCTGCCTGAAAGCGGGTCGCGGATCGCGCCGCCCAAACAGGTTGCGGCGCCCCCAAAAGGTTCGATTTCGGTCGGGTGATTGTGGGTTTCGTTTTTAAATTCCAGAAGCCAGTCTTCATCCTGTCCGTCGTGATCCACCTTGATATTGATTGAGCACGCGTTGATTTCATCAGATTTGTCGAGATCCGGCAAAAGGCCTCTGGCCCGGATATCCTTGGCGCCGATGGTCCCCAAATCCATCAGGGTAATCGGACGATCCGTATCTTCGCCGTAAATCATATCCCGTGTCGAATCGTAATCCGCAAAGGCCTGTTCAACTGCGTCGTTAATTTCGCCCTTTTCAAAGGTGATTTCATTGAGATTCGTCGCGAAAGTGGTGTGACGGCAGTGATCCGACCAATAGGTATCGATGACGCGAAGCTCTGTCACCGTTGGATCCCGTTTTTCGTCATCTCTGAAATAAGCCTGAACCATTTCGATATCGGCCTGGCTCATGGCAAATCCCATCTCCTGTTTAAACGCCGCGAGTTCTTCTTTGGTTTTTACAATAAAACCCTCTATCGTCGAAACAGGCGCAGGTTCCTTCACAACGTCAGTCAGCGTCGTGCGCGGCGCCAGATCTGCCTCTTTCGAGTCAACAGGGTTGATCATGTAATGTTTAATTTTTTGAATATCGTCGTCGGACAAATTGCCTTTGAGCACAATGCACTCCGCGACTTTAATGGTCGGGCGTGTGCCGGAAAGCAATTGGACGCATTGCACAGCGAAATCAGCCTGCTGGTCGTACTGTCCCGGCAGGTATTCGATCGCAAAAACCTTTTCATCCTCTGAAACCGGTAAGTCATCGACATAAACATTGTCAACATTCGGTTCGGAGAATATCGTATCGACAACCTGATGCATCACCTCATCAGGCAGCGCTTCGATATCGTAGCGATTGACAATGCGAAGCCCCTCCAGTGCTTTCAGATTCAATATCTTTCTGAAAGTCATTTGAAGAGCCTTGGATTTTGTATTAAATCCAGCTTTCTTTTCAACGAAAAATCTCTTGATCAATGTACAAATCCGCCTTTTCAATAGATTTGCATTTATTGTATCGCTTTTTGATAGAATTTTCAACGAATTACATTCAGAACATTGCAATCTCACCAAGGTTTTATAGTGCATTTACTGAAATTCTTTGTCATTTTTCCCGATTGCGGCGCAATTCTGATATAATGTAAACAATAATATTTTTTAACAGGAGGATCCGATGAAAATTATCTATTTGCATCATTCAGGGTTTGTCGTCGAACTGGATAAAAACACCCTGGTCTTTGATGCGATCACCTATATTCAGCCGCAATATTTGAAAAAAGGCAGACGCAAATATTTCTTCGCCTCTCACGCCCATACCGATCATTTTTCGCAGATTATTTACAATTACGGGACGGATTTCGACACCCGCTACATTTTGAGCGATGACATCACCCGCCGTGGTGGCAAGAAAACGACTTTCATCAAACCGTACGAACACCTTCACTACGACGACATCAAATGCGGGCCGGTGGAAATCGACACCTTCGGTTCGACCGACCAAGGCGTTTCTTTTCTGGTTCAGGCGGAAGGCAAAGTCATTTTCCACGCCGGCGATTTAAACTGGTGGGACTGGTCGCCTGAAGCCCGTCCTGAAATTGACCGCGCCGCCGAAGAACGCGACTTTAAAGCAGAAATTGCCAAGATCAAGGAATTCCTCGAAACGAATCACCGGAAGATCAACGTGGCCTTCGTGCCTGTCGACTCCAGACTCGGACGCTCTGCAACCAAAGCGGCCGAATACTTTGTCGACGAGCTGCACCCGCAGATTCTCGCGCCCATGCACTGCTGGGATGAATACAGCGTCATCACAGACCTGCAGCAGGCCTGCTACGGCAAAGACGTTAAGATTCTGACGATGTCCAAGCGCAACGAAATCATTTACGCTGACTAACCTGGCGCCCTTTCAAAAAGGCTGTTTGACGATATTCGCCAAACAGCCTTTTATAATGTTTCAGCCCATTTTTTTATTTTACGGATGCGGTAATACATCGTCGATTTTTGAAGGGGCGGCTGCATCAAGGCGCCCAATTCCTGAACGGAGGCGTCCGGATGTTCGAGGCGAAGCTCGGCCACCTCGCGCAATGCCTTCGGCAGCACGCCGAGACCTGCCCTCTCCTCAATTTTTCTTATGGCGCTGATCTGATCGCCCGCTGCCTTCGCGCTTTTCTGCAGATTCGCCACGTCGCAGTTGACTTTGCGGTTCACATCGTTGCGCATCCCTTTGACGATTTTGACATTTGTCATCTCAAGGGCCGCTTTCGCCGCACCGATTAAACTTAAAAAGTCCGCGATGCTGTCGCTGTCTCTAAAATCCAAAACGCCCTGCTCCCCTCGGAAGCGCGCCTTGCTCGAAATATCGTAGCCCTTTAAAATGCGGCTGACATTTTCAAAAAATGGCGTAGAATTTCCGTTAAGCTCCAATTGGTACTTTTTCTGTGGATCGGAAACCGAGCCGCAGGTCAGAAACAGCCCGCGCAGATAGGCCTTGAAATAATGCTGCTTCGACAAAAAATAAGGCGGAATATCCGCACTCGCGCCATCTTTGTCAATCCGCGCATCTTTCATCAGCCGCCGGGTGAACGCTTCGGATTCAGCGCTCACCACGTACACCCGCTGCTTTCTGACTATCTGGATCGCCACTGTCAGAGCGCTGCCGTACAGCGCTTTACTGACACTGCGCATGCGCGCCGCCAAAAATGGAAATTCCGTCGTGATCGAAAAACGGCTGTCCCCATCTCGCCGGCGGCCGGCCAGCACGTAACTGCCCATCACCATGCCGGCCATCTCCGCGCGCATTTCGTTTTCGCTGCGGCAGGTCAGCCGGCACAATTCTTTTTTAACATCGTCTGAAAAACTCATACGGCCTTCTTGTGATCGCCCATGTACACTTCAAAAATCCGCTTTGCGAGCAGGTCGGCGTCGTGTCTCACGTGTTTTCCCCGCTGCACGACAAAATGCTCTTTAATATAATGGTAGGGCAGCAGCTCTTCGCCGATTTGCACCGGAGCGGACCCGATTTTGGCATATTGCCTGCGCATTTCATCGGTGAGACCGCCATTGTTGACGACGACATAATCAAAAAGCGGTCCCCTGTTTTTGATCTGCTGATGCGCTTCTATGGCGCGGATGTGATCGGCCTGGGTGTAACCGACCGTTTCGCCCGGCTGGGTCATGATATTGCCGACGTAAAATTTCTGGGCGGTGCTGGTTTTAATCGTTTCTTCAATGCCGTCGATCAGGAGATGGGGAATCACTGAGGTGTACAGACTCCCCGGCCCCATAATGATAATGTCGGCAGATTTGATTGCGTCAAGGGTTTCCGGAAGGGCCGCAGCCGGCGTCTTCAACGAGATTTTTTTAATGTGGGTCTTGGCTGCCTTGGCTGCCTTTGGAATTTTCGATTCGCCCTCTACGATTTCGCCGTTCGCGAGCCTGCCGACTAAGGTCATGTCGTCGAGTGTCACCGGCAGAACGGTTCCCGTAATCTGAAGGACATCGGACGTTCTGCGAATCGCGTCGTAAAAATCCGAAGAGATCCCGGTCATGGCAGCCAGAAACAAATTGCCAAAATTGTGTCCTTCAAGGCGGCCTTTGTCAAAACGGTAGCTGAACAGCGCCTGCATCACATTTTCATCGTCAGCCAGCGCCAAAATACAGTTTCTGATATCGCCCGGCGGCAGAATGCCCAGGTCTTCTCTCAGCTTGCCGGAGCTGCCGCCATCGTCTCCAACGGTGACAACGGCAGTCAGGCGGTCGGTATATTTTTTAAGTCCGCGCAAAATGACCGAAAGCCCGGTGCCGCCGCCAAAAGCGACGACTTTCGGATTGCGAACGCGGACAATATCTTTGATCGTAAATTCACGGATATATTCTTTGATTTCCATATCTATCCTCCAATTGGCTACTCCATTGGGATTTTCGTTATGCTATGCTCAGCGAAGATCTTTGTCAATATCGCGGTGGGACAAACTCACGGGGATATTTTCCTTTCGAAGCGCCTCGCTCAAGAGGCAGGCAAAAGTGACCGAGCGGTGTCTGCCGCCGGTACAGCCGAAGGCAATTTCCACGTATTGCTTGTTTACTTCCTCATAATGGGGAATGGTCGTCTTGATCAAGTCCAGCACCTTTTCAAAATAAACCTTCGACTGCGGGAACTGCATCACGTAATTTTGAACTGCCTCGTCCTCCCCGGTCAGCCTTCGCAGCTCCGATTTGTAATAGGGATTGGGCAGAAAGCGCACGTCGAAAACAAAGTCGGCCGAAATGGGCATGCCGTATTTAAAGCCAAAGGACGAGACCTTGACGCCCACCTCCGTATTCTTTTTCTCCAGCGCGAGCATGTTTAAAATCAGTTTTTTCAGATCGTTGACAGCGAGGCTCGTCGTGTCGATGATATAATCCGCGCGCGTGCGCAGTTCTTTCAAAATGCCCCGTTCCATTTCGATGGCGCCGACCAATGTATTGGCCTGATCCAAAAGCGGATGCTTGCGCCTTGAAACCTGATAGCGGCGCACCAATTCCTGTGTATCCGCCTCGAGAAAGAGCACCTCGACATCTGTCGGAAGGTTGCCGGCAAAATGGTCGAAGGTCTCCGTCATGTCCTGATCTGCGCCAGAACCGCGGATATCGGTCACGATGGCCAGGCGTTCGAATTCAGATCCCCTGTTTCGGCACAGCCCGATAAAAGTCAAAACGAGATGAACCGGTACATTGTCGACACAGAAAAAGCCTTCATCTTCCAATATATTAATTGCTTTTGATTTACCTGCTCCGGATAAACCTGTAATAATCAAAGTTTTCATTCTCGTTTACCTGACTTTCTAACGCTTTGCTGCTTACCTTTTACATTTCATCTTGTGCGAGATTGATAATCTGCTCCTGCGGAATTCCAGAAGCCGCTGCCCAGGCGATGCCCTCAGCCACGTCGGCAACCCGATCCGTTGAATGGGCATCCGAATTGATGGCGAAGGTGCCGCCGTACTTCGCCGCACGTTTCAATTCCTCGACGTTCAAATGGTGGTGCCGCGGATTGATTTCCAAAATCACGTGCTTTTCGGCCGCCTTTTTCGCCACAGCCTCTACATCGATCGGGCACTTATCTCCCGGATGGGTGATCATCTTCAAATCGTAACGATCCATCATTTTTAAATAGGTCTGCGTATTGGCCCGGCGGCTCCCTGCCTTCAAAAAAGGCAGCACTTTTGTCAGGTAATTGCGCAGCTTAAACGTGAAGAAATCCGAAAACCGGTGCGGGATATACACCCAGTGATACCCGGCGTAAATCCAGTCGCAGTACTGTCTCTCTTCTTCGCCAATATCAATCGTCCCGTCTTTCCCCGTGATATTGGACTCCACGGACAAGTAAATCTGGATGTCCGAATATTTTTCGTTGAGCCGGTCGATTTCTTCGCGCATCACGCGGAAGTTGTAGGGCTTAACGCCGTAAAGGGGGTGGCTTCGGCCGTGATCAGAGATGACAATTTCTTGAAGTCCCAGCTGGCGCGCCCGATTGACCATTTCCTCGATGGAATTTTTGCCGTGGCTGAACGTCGTGTGGGTGTGCAGATCCGCCTTAATTTTCATCGCCGATATCTTCTCCAATGGTGATGACTTCCGGTTCGAGATCCACGCCGAATTGCGCCTTCACTTTGCGCTGGACGTCCCCGATCAGCTGGAGGACATCGGCCGCCGTCGCGCCGTCCGCGTTGATGACGAAACCGCTGTGCTTCTGGCTGACCATTGCGCCGCCGACCCGGTAGCCCTTCAGCCCGGCGTCCTGAATCAGCTTGCCGGCAAAATAACCCTCCGGCCGCTTAAACGTACTGCCGGCACTCGGGTAATTGAGAGGCTGTTTATCGCGCCGGCGCTGATTCAATTCCTGCATTCTCGCCCGGATCGTCTCCGGATCCCCAGGCTCCAGGGCCAGTTCTACCGCAGTGACCACTTCGCAGGCATCGCGCATGCGGCTCTGACGATAGCCAAAATGACAATCGCGGCCGTCCACCGTTTCAAATTTGCCGTCCGGCGTCATGATGTGCACCTTCGCGATGACATCCTTCATCTCGCCGCCGTAAGCGCCGGCGTTCATGATCGCCGCTCCCCCGATGGTCCCCGGAATGCCCGATGCAAATTCGAAGCCCTTCAAGCTGTGGGCCAACGCTTCTTTTGCCACAGCGCGCAGCAATGCGCCCGCCTGCGCCACGACACGGCTGCCGTCTGTCACGACCGTCGTCATCTGCCGCGTGTTGATGATGACGCCGCGGAACCCGCCGTCCCGAACCAATAAATTGCTGCCGTTTCCCATTAAAAAGAAGGGAATCTCATTGGTACAGCAAAGCCCTGCAATTTCGGCCAGCTGCTCCTGATTTTCCGGAAAAACGATGAAATCCGCCGGCCCGCCTACGCGAAATGTCGTATGATCCCGCATCAGGCTGTCTGTCAGCAATTGATCGCTGCTGACGATTTCCAGCAATTTATTTTTAACTTTATTTTTATCGAATTGATATTTCATAAGCTTGTTTCAGCTCCTTTATTTTTTGCAATTCCGACGATCATATCACAGCATCATTAAAAAGGGTTTAAAAATTACGATGCTACGGCCGAAAAAGTGATCAGCGCGACAGACGACGCGCCGGCTGCCTTCAGCGCCGCTGCACAGGCGTCAAGGGTCGCGCCGGTCGTCATGACGTCGTCGACGAGGGCGATCTGTTTCCCGCGAATCCCCTCGGCCTCAGCGACGGCAAAGGCGCTTTTGACGTTTTTAAGGCGGAAAGCCGCCGGTTGTCCCAATTGGTGGGGCGTATCGACAAGGCGCTTCAAACACCCTGTGTCCATCGGGATGTCCAGACCCTTTGCCTTAAGGGCGGCGGCGATGCCTGCGGCGAGCTGTTCGCTCTGATTGTATCCCCGCTCAGCCAGCCGATTGGGATGCAGCGGCACCGGCACCAGCACGTCGATGCCCCCGATCCACGGACAATCCGCGAGACCTGCTGCCATCTGCGTGCCGGCCCAGAAGGCGAGTGTTTTCTGATGTTTGAATTTAAATCCGGCTGCGATCTGCTCCGCTGTCCGGCCGTAGACCAGCCACACCCAGCCGCGGTCGACAGGCCGATCCCCATTGCTCCTGCACGTTTGGCAGAGATCGGCATCGTCTGAGATCAGCGGCCGGCCGCACCGGCGGCACGTCCGCGCGTCGTTTTTCGGCAATGCCCGCTGACATTGTCCGCAGAGGTATTGTTCTTTTTTCCACAAAATTTTTTTGCAGACCGGGCAGCGGTCGTTATCGATCAATAACAGCCGTTTCAACGGCTCGAGTTTTTTTGTGTTCATGACAATAAATCCCGGTAGCGCGCGATGCGGAAGACCAGACCTGTTTTCCGCTTGCGGCTGTCGTCGGACTGAATCATCCGGATAAAATGCTCTGGCCGCCCGACGAGGATGATCATCCGCTTGGCCCGAGTGACGCCGGTGTACAAAAGCTTTCGATTTAAAAAGAGCGGCGATCCGCCGATCATCGGCATGATGACCACGGGAAATTCCGAGCCCTGGCTCTTGTGCACCGTCATCGCGAAGGCGTGGGAGAGCTCGTCCAGCTGGTCGAAGCCGTAAACCGCGTCACGGCCGTCTGTGAAGGCCACCGTCATCTGATGCTTGTCGTCGGCAATCTGCTTCACGGTGCCGATGTCGCCGTTGTAAACGCCGTCGCCCTCTTCAAAGGTCAGGGTGTCCTGCCATTTCATCTGGTAGTTGTTGCGAATCTGCATGACTTTATCGCCCTCGCGAAAGACGACCGGCCCGAAGGTGTGCTCGTTTTTCCGGGGCGAGGCCGGATTGAGGATGCTTTGAATTTTCTGATTGAGGGCGATCGTCCCCACCAGGCCTTTTTTCACCGGTGAAATCACCTGGACGTCGTGCACCACGTCGATGCCGGCGTTGTCCTTCAGCCGGTAGCCCAAAAGATCGAGGACCGTCTGTTCGATGCCCTCTTGATTTTTTTCAGGGATCAGCACAAAATCCGACTGGTTGTCGATCCGGGGCACGCGGCCCTCGTTAATGGCCTTGGCGTTGACGGAAATCTGACTTTTTTCCGATTGCCGGTAAATCCGTGTCAGCCGGACGACCGGCGCAATGCCGCTTTCAATGATATCGCTGAGCACATTGCCCGGCCCCACTGAGGGCAGCTGATCGGCGTCGCCCACCAAAATCAAGCGTGTGCCCTCTTCGATCGCTTCCAGCAGGCTTTTCATCAAGACAATATCGATCATCGACGCCTCGTCGACGATCAGCGCGTTCAGCTCCAGCGGATTGTCCCCATTGCGCTCGAAGGTCGGCGTCAGTGCGTTGTCGTCGTAATGATATTCCAGCAGACGGTGCAGGGTTTTCGCTTCCTCGCCGGTGGTTTCTGTCATGCGCTTCGCCGCGCGCCCCGTCGGCGCCGCGAGCTGAACGGACAGCCGCATGCTTTTTAAAATGTTTAAAATGCCGTTGATGATCGTCGTCTTCCCGGTGCCCGGGCCGCCTGTGATGACGACCAGCCCTGCCTCAACGGCGGTCTTGATCGCGTTGCGCTGCGCCTCGTCGAGGGTGATGGCCATGTGTCTTTCGTAGCGGTCAATGGCTTCGCCCACATCGATAGCGTCCGTCTGAAAATGGCTCTCTGCCAGCTGCGTCAGCATGAGTGCCGTGGCATCCTCCGCTTCGTAAAGCCCCATCGGGTAATAGATCCGCTTGCCGTCGAGGTCGTCCATATGAGCGCCGCCGCTGATAATCGTATCCCGGACGCCCCCCTCGACGGTTTCCCTGGCGACGCCCAGAAGCGTCTGGGCCCGCGCGATGAGTTCCCCTTCGTTCATGTACGTGTTGCCCTGCGCGTAGCACTCTCTCAGGGCCTGGACGACACCGGCCTGAATGCGCTTGCTGTTGTCTTTGTCGACGCCCAGTTTTTCAGCCAGTTGATCCGCCGCTTTAAAGCCGACGCCGCGGATATCCCGAACAATGCGGTAGGGATCCTCGAGCAGAATCGCCACCGTCTGATCGTGGTAGGCGTTGTAAAGCTTCATCGCCATTTTCGACGAGACGCCGTATTCCTGAAATTCAATGAGGACCTTCCGGATATCCCGCTGATCCTGGTAAGCGCCGAGGATTCGGCTTAACGTCTTTTTGCCGATGCCGGGAATTTCCAAAAGCCGGGACGGATCGTCGTCCAGCACGCGCAGCGTCTCCTGTCCAAAACGCTCGACGATCTGCGCCGCCGTCTTCGGCCCGATCCCCGGCAGCAGACCGCTGCCGAGATATTGAATCAGCCCCTCCTCCGTCGTCGGCAAGTCGACGCGGTAATGCTCAAACTGAAACTGACGGCCGTAAACCAGGTGATTGGTCCATTTGCCCAAAAGTGTCAGATGGGTGCCCAGCTCAACTGTCACCATATGTCCGACGACGGTCACCATTTCCCCGTCGGCGTCGAGATCGGCCACGGTATAGCCATTTTCATCGTTATGAAAAACGACATTTTCCAATGATCCGCTAAGCTTTTCCATCCCATCCTCTTTTCTCGTTTTGATTCATTTTTATTATACACGACGGCGCTTTCTTCCTGCAACGATTTTCCAGCCGCCCCTTTTCTTGACACCCCCGAAAAAAACCACTATAATAATTAAAATTTTATTCGCAACAATTTATTATTGTGATTTGTCGTTCGTTTATTTACTTTTATTTCACATAACAAGGAGAATTATATGGCACAGATTTATGAAGAACCGTCCCGTACATTTAACGAATATTTGCTTGTCCCAGGCTACTCCTCATCTGAATGTATCCCTGACAATGTCGATTTAAAGACCCCGCTGGTCAAATTCAAGAAAGGGGAAGAACCGGCGCTGTCCCTGAACATCCCCATGACCTCCGCCATTATGCAGGCGGTTTCCGGCGAAAAGATGGCCATCGCCCTCGCCCAGGAAGGCGGCCTCTCATTCATCTACGGTTCCCAGTCCGTCGAAGACGAAGCCGAAATGGTCGCCCGGGTCAAGGCCTACAAAGCGGGCTTTGTTCCCTCTGACACCAACCTGTCACCAGAAGATACGATGGCTGACTGCCTGGATATCAAACAGCACACCGGCCACTCCACCATCGCCATCACCAGCGACGGCACCGCCAACGGAAAATTCCTCGGCATCGTCACCAGCCGCGACTACCGTGTCAGCCGAATGGATCCATCCACCAAGATCAAAACTTTTATGACCCCGAAGGACAAGGTGGTTTCCGCGCCCATCGGCACATCCTTGAAAGAAGCGAACAACATCATCTGGGATCACAAATTAAACACTTTGCCGATTTTAAACGAAGACGGCACCTTGGCTTATTTCGTTTTCCGCAAAGACTATTCTGTCCATAAATCCAACCCGCTGGAACTGCTCGACGCGAAAAAGCGCTACATCGTCGGCGCCGGGATCAACACCCGCGACTACGCCGAACGCGTTCCGGCCCTGATCGACGCCGGCGCGGATGTGCTGTGTATCGACTCCTCCGAAGGGTTCTCTGAATGGCAGAAACTGACTCTCCAATGGATTCGCGAACATTACGGCGATTCTGTTAAAGTCGGTGCCGGCAACGTCGTCGACGCGGAAGGGTTCCGTTTCCTCGCCGACTGCGGCGCTGATTTCATCAAAATCGGGATCGGCGGCGGTTCCATCTGCATCACCCGCGAACAGAAGGGCATCGGCCGCGGACAGGCGACCGCTGTCATCGAAGTGGCCAAAGCCCGCGACGAATACTACAAAGAAACCGGCGTCTACATTCCGATCTGCTCCGACGGCGGCATCGTCTACGACCACCACATCACCTTGGCGCTGGCCATGGGCGCAGACTTCGTCATGCTCGGCCGTTACTTCTCCCGTTTTGACGAAAGCCCGACCCGTGTCGTCACCATCAACGGCAACTACATGAAGGAATACTGGGGCGAAGGCAGCAGCCGCGCCCGCAACTGGCAGCGCTACGACTTGGGCGGCAAAAAGGCCCTCTCCTTCGAAGAAGGGGTTGACTCCTACGTCCCCTACGCCGGAAGCCTGCACGACAACGTGACCGGCACCCTCTCCAAGATCCGCTCGACCATGTGCAACTGCGGCGCTCTGAATATTCCGGAATTCCAGAGCAAAGCCAAGCTGACGGTCGTTTCAGCCACCAGTATCACCGAAGGCGGCGCACACGACGTCATCCTCAAAGACGACAGCAAAGTCAGATAATAAAACTTAAACCAAACCAAAACCCCGAAAGCTTTTGCTTTCGGGGTTTATTTTTATCTCACCAAAATTTTATCTAAAAACAATTTTTCCATTTTCGATGTGCGCCACTATGGCGAGGCTTTCGACCCGGACCCCCTGTTCCCTCAGGGCGTCTCCGCCGCCTTGAAAGCCTTTCTCGATGCAGATGCCGACGCCGCAGACTTCGCTCCCAGCCTGCCGGCAGATATCTAACAGCCCGGTCATGGCCTTGCCCCGGGCCATAAAATCGTCGACGATCAAAACCCGGTCCGCTTTCGTCAAATAGCGTTTGTCGACGGTGACATCATAATCTCTGTCGTAAGTAAAAGAATGCACCCGCGACGTGTAAACCTGACTGCCGAGGTTTAAACTTTTCGCCTTTTTGGCAAAAACCACCGGTGCTTTAAAATGCCGGGCCGTCATCGACGCGATGGCAATGCCCGACGCTTCGATGGTCATGATTTTATTGATGCCGGCGTCTTTGTACAGTTCATAAAAAGCCCGGCCGATTTCATCCATGAGCTCAATATCGATCTGATGGTTGAGGAAGCTGCCCACTTTTAAAATCCCGCCGTCCTGAATTTCGCCGTCTTTTAGGATGCGCTGTTTGAGTAATTCCATCTTACACTTCCTTTTCAGCCTTTGAAATAAAAGCCTTGAGGGCCTGATACAGTGCGCCCACCGGCAGCCCGACGACATTGGTGTAATCCCCGTCAATCCCGCGGATATAGGCGGAAAACGCCCCTTGTATCGCGTAACCGCCCGCCTTGTCCATCGGTTCGTCGGTGCTGGCGTAGGCGGCGATTTCGTCCGCCGTCATCGGGTAGACGTGCACGTCGGTCTTTTCGGCAAAGGTGACGGGCGTCCTGCCGCCCTCAGAGAGCATCAAGGTCACGCCGGTGTAAACCTGATGGGTTTTGCCTTCGATCATGCAGATCATCTCGGCCGCCTCTTCGTGATTTTTCGGCTTGCCGAGAATTTTGCCTTCTGCCGCGACGACGGTATCCGCCGCGATGATCAGCGCGCGGGCGTTGAGTTGGTCCGCGACGTTCTCTGCCTTCTGCCGGGACAGCGTTTTGACCGCTTCCTCCGGATCGGTCGTTTCGATCCCTTCGTCGATCGTCGACGGCATGACCACCGGATCGATGCCGACCTGCCGGAGCAGTGCCCTGCGCCGCGGCGACTGGGAAGCCAGTACAATGGGGAGGTCTTGTTTTTTCTTCATCTCCGCCATGCCGCAGGCCTCTGCCGTGGCGTTACTCTTTTTTGCTTCTTCTGATGTCTGTCTTTCCATTTTTTATTGACTCCTTCACTATTGTGATTCGCTTGATCTTGTGATCCGTTATTTATCTTTTGGGGTTTGATTGTGCCGGTCGATGAGATGTCTCAAATCGTGCAGATAGTCGCGCAGATTGTCAAGTCCGGAAATTTTCCGTCCGTTCAACCGCGATTTTCCCAGACCGCGTTCAAATTCGTCCAATTCGCCGCGGTGCGCCTTGAGCATGGCGTACATCTGCGGGTCCTCCCGCTTCATCTGTTCGGCGATCTGGCGGCGTCTTTCGCCCAAGGCTTTTTGAATCTCCTCAGCACTAAGGTCCAGCTTTTTCGCAATGGCCCCGATGCGCTGCTGCAAATGTTCGAGCAAATCGTCTTCGCGGACGCCGTTTAAATGCTGCCAGACCGGTGAGTGCCGCATGAAGGCTTCCAGACTGTCTCCTGCCTCTTCAGACTGCTGCCAATGGGCGACGATGGCCTGGACGTAGGCCGCAATTTCATCGTTGGCCTTGTCGCCAAAGGCCCATTCAATATCGTGCAGCAGCAAATGCCGGCGTGAACGCTTTAAATTCGGCGAATTGCTTTCGCCGCCTTCCACCGGATAGGGCGGATGATAGCCAGCCGCCAAAAGCGCGCCGGTCATCGTCCGCACCACGCTTCCCTCCTGGATCATCGCGTCCCGGTCCGCTTCACGCAGGGTCTGGTTCACGCTGCTGATGTGCTCTGTCAAATAGAGGCGGATGCCGCGGTCCTTTAACCGTTTGTAAAGGGCGTCTATTTTTTTCGCCGCTGTATAATCGATACTCGTGATTCCGGACGCGTCGACGATCACCGTCTTCGTGTCGGGACGAATGGCACCTAAAATATCTTCTTCGAACAAATCGTAATTGGCGAAATATAAATTAGACGAAAACCGGTAGAGCACCGCGCCAGCGATGGGCTTGGCCCCCTGCGCAGTACGCAGATCGTAAAACCGGAGCTGCCCCGGCATCACGCCGAGGAAGGTGCGGGGCGGTGTCATCGTCCGCATCAGCACCACCACAAAGGACAACGCCACGCCGATGACGACGCCGTAAATGGTGCCGAGCAGCACGACGCCGCAGAACGCCCCGACAAAAATCATGAATTCGCGCCAATCGATTTTAGCCAAATGCACGGCCTCGTCGATTTCCAAAATGCCCAGCAGCGCTGAAATTACGATCGCCGTCAGCACCGGCACCGGCAGAAAACCGATAAATCCGGTCCCGAAAAGCAGAATCGCGATCATCGCAAGACCGGCCACAATCCCGGTGAGCTGAGAATCGCTGCCAAATTGATCGGCGATCCCCATTCGGGAAACGGACCCATTGACTGGGCAGCAGCCCGTGAACGCCGCCGCGAAATTGCCGAGAGCGTAAGCCAAAATCCCTTGATTGGGTTTAAGCGTGACGCCCTTGCGCTCTGCCATGTTGCTGGAGGAAAGAAGGGTCTCCGCCGTAATCACCAGTGCAATCGTCATGCTGTACTTAATGATCGTATCCATCGGCAGCACCCCGGCTGCCGCCGCGGGATTGACAAAATGGGGCAGCCCCGGCGACACGCTGGGCAGGGTCGCGACGCCGAAACGGGTCAAATTGATCCGCCAATTGAGCAGCGCCCCGGCGAACATCACGACCACCGCCATCGGAAACTTCGGCAGCCATTTGCGGCTGGCGAGCAGCACGGCCAACGTCCCCGCGCCCAGGGCGAAGGATACGCCGTTAAACGCGGCGGCGCTGTGCACGATGTGGACGATCAGCTCCGGCAGCTCGCCGTGGCCCACCGGCCCGCCAAAGAGCTTGGGCACCTGCATCGTGATGATTTCGACGCCGATGCCCGTGATGAAGCCGCCCATGACGGCCTCTGAAATGTAGCGCACGAAATGGCCGAAGCGCAGCACAGAAAAGACCAGCAGCCAGCAGGCGGTGCACAGGGTGATTAACGGCACAGCCTTCAGCGCCGCTGCCGACTCTGCCGCGATGCCAAGGGAGACGAGAACCGATCCGGTCAGTGCGGCCGGCGCCGCGTCGACCCCGAAAATCATGTGGGGCGACGTCGACATCAGCGCAAAAAACAGAATCGGCAGCACCGATCCGTAAAGCCCGTAGACCGCGGGAAGCCCGGCAATCTGCGCGTAGCCCATGGAAATCGGAATGGACACAGCCGCTGTGATCAGCCCGGCCACGATGTCGTTTTTGATGTTGATCCTTTGTCCGAGAATCGTCGGGAAGACTTTCATTGCGCCCTCCCCTGTTCAACGTGATTGACCACGCGCGCCGGCCGTCTGCCTTCCAGAACCGCGCGAATATCTGCATCGGCCATCGCGTAGCTTCTGGCAAAGCTCTGGGCGGTAATGCCGCCGATGTGGGGGCTGAAGAGCAATTTCTTTTCAACGGAAGCGGACTGACACAACAGCGGATGACTGGTCTGGACCGGCTCGCCGTCCAGTGTGTCCAGCCCCGCCATCGCGAGTTTCCCCGACGCTAGGGCGTCGATCAGCGCCTGATCGTCCACGAGCTCACCCCGAGCCGTATTGACCAGATAGCTGCCCGGCTGCATCAGCTCGAAAAACCGGCGGTTCGCAAAATGGGTCGTCTCCGCGTTGACCGGCAGATGGAGGCTGACGATGCCGCTCGCTTGGAGCAGCTCATCCATCGGCTTGTAGATGACGCCCTGTGCCTTTTCTTCTTCTGGATTCAGGCGGTGCCGCTTGTTGTAGTAAATCGTCGAAACGCCGTAGGCCCGGACCAGCCTCGCGGTCTCGCGGGCGATGTCACCGTAGCCAATGAGGCCGATCGAAAATTCCGAAAGCTCCCGCAAGTCACTCCTGACCATGTAGCCTTCCTTCATTTCAATTTGATGGCCGGCTCGAACTGCGGCATCACCCTGGGCCACATTTCTGAGCATGCCAACCATGAGGAGCACGGCCTGTTCCGCCACGGCGACCGCATTCATTCCTTTGGAATTGCAGACGTAGACACCGCACGCGTCCGCCGCCTCCAAATCGAAACTGTTGTAAGCAACGCCTTCGGAATGAATGAGCTTCAGATTCGGCATGCTTTGGATCAACTCCCCTGTCACCGGCGCCATCGCGTCCGCGATGATAAAATCTGCGTCGGCGCCATCTTTCAAATACGCCGATACCGGCTCATTCATCGGGACGTCCACCAGCGTCATAGTCCGTAAAATACTGCTTTTCTGGGTAAAGCGCTGCAGATTGCCCCGCTTTCCAATATGTAAAATCTTCATTTTTTCACTATTCTTTCTATCAAAATTACTTCTATTTTAACATGGAATGGATTTTCTGCATAGAAAAGCTCTGGCCTGAAGCCAGAGCTGAAATGAACTACGCATCAAACGCCAAGACAAGCCGCTGCGCCGACATGTCGTGATAAACGGTCAGCCCAGCCTGAGCCGTGTCGAATAGGCTAACCACACCCTCAATATGGGTCGTATCCTGAATCACTTCGGCGATCCTGTTCGGCAGATCTTTGAATTTTTCTGGGTCGAATATTTTCGTTTTCTCATTTTCGAAAACCGCGGTATACAAAATTTTCGCTTCAACGAGATCCTGGAAAATGTGGCTGCCGTAGGAAAGTTCCGGACTGTAGCCGGCGCGGGAGTCGGCAATTTCGAACACCGCGTCGAACCCGTCGATATCGGAAAACATCGTCGGCACACCGAGCTCCGGCGAGGATGTGCCAACCCGCCCGGGCACCATCAGGATTAAATGCCTGCCAGATTTTTTAAAGTGCCAGTTGATCTGACCGATGACTTTGGCGACGCGTGTCTTGTCGACGTAGGGCATTTCGTAATACGCGACCGGATCGACGTAGGCCACAGCGTCGATTTTCTGGGTCAGAGACAGCCCCATCGACGCGCCATCACACTCGAGGACAACCTTGTCCGGTGAAAATGTCTCGGGCATGTCGGTCTCGCCGTCGTCTTTGAAAACCTGAAGCGGCCGGCACTGCAGCAGGTTGATGACGTAGGTGCCGTCCTCCGCCAGATTGATGGTGAACTCGATATCCACCGGGTATTGGTAAACCCGCTGAATTTCGGCCATCATTTCCCGCATGTCCTGCATCAGCGCCTTATTTTTCACAAGCCCCGCGCAGGAAACGAACAGAATCTCGCGATTGCTGCCCCGTTCCCGGAATTGACGCTCCGCATCCCAATCGTGCTCGAAGAGCAGCTTTTTCATGTACGCCGGCAGCAGCGGCTCAATCCGGTTGGACAACGCCTGCTCCACCTTGCGGGTCTTGCTGCTGATGTATTCGACGCCGCGCTGAGAGTAACGGTGCTTTTCTGCCGAACTGACCGCCGACACGACCTCTGGCTTGTCGAGACTGACGAGCCTTGGATAGGAGCCCTCGGTCCGGTCGACGGCCGACGTGCCGAGCCCCATCACCAGTCTGAGCATCCCGGCTTCGGGATCGAGATCCTTTAAAAATCGATAGGGGCTGTAGGAATAACCGACACCGGCCGCGCAAGGCATGTACACATTGCCGTAATAGGAGCCGGAAACGCGCTGCACCAAAAGCGCCATCTGTTCATCCCGCTGATCCAAGCCGCGGTCCTTGCGGTAAGTCAGCGCCGACAAGCTCATCGTGCTGGCGTAGACCTGGCGGACTGCGTCTTCAAATTCGGCGAGCCGCGTTTCCATCGGGCCGGTATTGGCGCAGAAGACGGATTCGTATTTGCCCGCAAAGGCATTGCCGAAGCCATCCTCCAGGATGCTGCTGGAGCGCACGATAATGGGGTCTTGGCCGAAATATTCCAAGAGCTTGCAGAATTGATCCTCCATCTCTTTGGTGAATTTGCCTGTCCGAAGCTTTTCGGCCAGGGGTCCGGCCAGGGAAAAGTATTCTTCCGGGCGGCGCTGGCGCACGCGTAAATCCCAGAAATGATTTTCAACGATATACGAATAAAAGACGTCGGAGCCCACATAAAACGAATCGTGGGGCTCGAGCCGCGCCGCGATCTCCGGGCAGTTGCGCTCGACAATTTTCCGCGCGAGGAGCATCCCGCAGGCTTTGCCGCCGATGAGTCCGGTCCCCACCATCCGCAGGCGCACGTCGAAATAGTCTTCGAGCTTGAAATACTTACGCACCAGCGGCCGCAGCCGTTCGTCCCGGGTGATCATGATCCGGCACATCCGGCTCTTTTCCTCGGAAACATCTTGGCCGTTTTCAAACTGTTCCATGGTCCGGTCAAAGAATCGGTCCCAGGCGTCGCTGT
Source organism: Pseudoramibacter porci (assembly GCF_009696145.1). Lineage (GTDB taxonomy): Bacteria > Bacillota > Clostridia > Eubacteriales > Eubacteriaceae > Pseudoramibacter > Pseudoramibacter porci. The sequence goes on along the minus strand of NZ_VUMO01000009.1, from coordinate 72,660 downwards.
TCTGTTCTCTGCCCGGCCATCGTTCCCGATTCAGCGCCCGATAAAACTGGCTGGCCTGCACCCCGTCGAGGATCGGGCGGAACGTTCCGTCCTTTGGCTGATAGAGCTGGGGCAGAAACATCGTTTCAGAAAACCGGCGCCACACCTTTTCCGGCCGCACGTAAATATTCGTGCCGTCGTCGTAGGCATCCAGGAAAATCTGAGCCGTGTCGCGGATTTTCGCCACAGCCTTTAAGGAATGTTTGCCCCGCATCAGCGGAAAATACGCCACGGTGTCCATTTCAAAAAGAAAAGGACAGGTCACCTGAAAGAAATTGCCCATCATCAAATCCGTCGACCAGGCGGTCTGCAGCTCTGAGAGGCAATCGAAGACGTAAAACACGTCCTTGCCACGCTGTTCGATGATGTTGTGAATATCGACGGTGAAAGTCTCGAACCGATGGGACAATTCGACCTGAACCACTTCCACGCCCGTCAAATCGTCAATCAGCGAATCGTGGGCAGCGAAGCGCACGTAGACGACATGCCGCCCGTCTGCGACGGCCTGCCTGACGTAGGGATTGACAAAGGCTTTGAAAACGTCAAGATCGGACACCCGCCACACCACATTGTCGCCGAGCCGGATGTTGTCGAGCACCTTGTCCATCTCTGGGATGCCGGATGGAATGCGGTCAAATGCTGCCATTTTGTTACCCCCCTGTTTCATAATTGTTTGCGTTTTCTTTTATTGTATCACGCGGCTCATTATTCGTCGACTGATTTTCTTTCTCCTCCCTGAAACCCGCATAAAATAAGGACTCGACCGACAGTCGAGTCCCGTATGCTTGACAGCTGTGCGCCGTCAAATTATGATAAGCCTAAATCTTAAAACGCAGCGGCGCCCTGCTAAAACATTGGAGGTATCCTGATGGAAGAAAAGAAAAGTTTAGGCAAATATATTCAGAACAAGAGAAAAAATCTGGGCATGACCCAGAAAGAGCTGGCTGCCCAGCTCTTCGTCTCCGAATCGGCGGTCAGCAAATGGGAACGCGGGCTGTCCTATCCGGACATGACCCTCGTCAGCCCTTTGTGTGAAGCCCTTCATATTTCAGAGCACGAGCTCTTCACCGCCAGTGACGATTGGCGTCAGCGCCAAATCGAGGAACAAGCCCGACGCTACAAACGCAATAAGACGATCTGGCTGTGCGTCACCTGTATCATTTACGCCGCGATGCTCTTCGGCACATTGACCTGGGGGATCACTACGGGAAACGGCTTAACTACTTTCGCCTACACTTTTGGTGCGTGCGCCTTGTTGTTCTCTCTGATCGACGTGCCAATGCTTGCAGAAAATGACAAAGGCGTCAAGTGTTTTGCCGCCAGCTTCGCTTCGCTTTTACTGCTGGAAATCATCGCCCGAATCGTCAGCCCCACGAACGATCCGCATTGGCTCTGGATGGCCCTGCCCGGAACGGCCCTCGGCCTGCTCAGCGTATTCCTGCCAATTATTCTGGCATACGCAGATTGGGATTTCCCTTTTATGCGTCACAAAGCTGCATTTTGTCTCGGCGTCGACTCCGCATTAATCGGTCTGCTCGTGATTTTCGGACAGTTTTTTTACGGCGATGGACACCCTGCCGTGCCGATCGCCTCAACGGCCTCAATGCTCGCGCTGATCTGGGGCGTATTTATCGTCGCGCACTACACCTGCTGGCCCGTTCCCTTTAAAATCAGCGCCGGACTCACCATCGGCGCGGCGTTTTGTCTTTTTACCAATGCACTCATCGAAGCGCTCGAGGGATACGGCTTTCGGGTTGTCTTCAACGCAAATCGATCAAATTCTGGCAATATTGCCCCCGATATCGGTCTGATTCTCCTTGCCGCAGCGGCCGTTCTCGCCATCATTCAAGTGATCATATTAAAGCGCCGTCCCCGTCCTTAAACCTGTTTTAATTCCGTCTGCGCGCCGGCCGGCGGATAATCAGGGCCGTGCCGATTAAAATCATCGTAATGCCGAAACTGATCGGATAGGCCATCATCAGCTGGCGGAAGGTGTGATGGCTCGGGAAGTACAGAAAAATCCACAGCAGTCTGAACACGCAGACGCCGAAAATCGTCAGCACCGCCGGCAGCAGTGAAATGCCGAAGCCCCTCAAATAGCCCGACATCACCTCGTACACAATCGCGAAGAAATAACCGGAAAACAATAGGCCGAGCTTCACGTAGCCGTAATGAATGACGCGCGGATCTGTATTGAACAGGCCGAGCAGCGGTTTCGCAAAGGTCCAGATGAGTGCCATGAAGGCGCCGCACACGATGAAGCTCTCGATCAGGCACAGCCACATGACGCGCACACAGCGGTCTGGCTTTCCCGCGCCGTCGTTCTGCCCGACAAAGGTGGTCGATGCCTGACCGTAAGCGAGAATACTCGCGTAAATCAGATATTCCAGATTCAGCGCCGCACTGGAGCCCGCCATGACCGCCGCACCTAAGGAATTGACGGCCGACTGAATGACAATATTGGCCACACAGAAGACGGCTGACTGAATGCCCGCGGGCAGGCCGATCCGCAAAATCCGTTTAAGCGTTGCCCAATCCACGCGAAGCCGCTGCCGCGCCAAATGAATAACCGTCTGTTCCCGCATCAAGCGCCAGAACAAAAAGGCCGAGGAAACACAATTGGCGATGACTGTCGCCGTTGCGACACCATCCACGGTACGCTTGAATCCGATGACGAATATCAGATTCAGCACGACGTTGAGCGCCCCTGACACGACGAGGGCCATTAACGGCATCTGCGTCTTGCCGATCGCCCTGAAAATGGCCGCCTCGAAATTGTAAAGAAAGATCACCGGCAGGCCGACCAGATAGATGCGCAAATACAGCACGGCCAGCGGCAGCACCTTTTCCGGCACGCTCATCGAGCGCAGGATCATCGGCGCGAAAATTTCGCCGCAAATCGTAACCACGACACCGGCGAAAAACGAAAAGAGTACGGCGGTACCAACGGCCTTCTGCACCGTGTCATCCCGGCCTTCACCGACCGCGTGAGCAATGACGACGTTTGCGCCCAGTGAAATTCCGAGAAAAAGATTTAAGATCAGGCCGGTCACAGGGGTGTTCGCGCCGACCGCCGCCATCGAGAGCGTGCCCATTTTTCCAGTGAACCGCCCGACCACTGCGAGATCCGCCGCGTTGAACAGCTGTTCCAAAATAGACGTCGCCGCGACAGGCAGCGCAAAAATCGGCAGCTTGTTCCAAATCGAGCCGTGGATCATGTCGATGCTGCGCCCGGCGCCAGCCCGATCCTTACTTTTCATGAACCCTTTTCCCGGTGATGTGTGCCGCTTTGATCGCTAAGCACAAGGCCCGCGCGCCGTCCTTTTTGACCTCGCGCGCCGCGCTTTCCTGATCCGGATAGTATTTTTCCGCTATTTCCCGGGTGATATCGATGGATTTTTCGCGGTCTTCCACCGGCGCGATGGTCCCAAATACGACGACGCTGTTCACGTATTGAAACCAGCCGTCTTCGTCCGGCGTGCCCTGGTCCATGACACAAAAGGACACCTTCGGATGCTTGGCAATCGCATCGATTTTATGACCTTCGTGAGCCCCGTGAAAATAAATGACCTGCGCTTTCGGGTCGTAAACGTAATTCATCGGAACGGTATAGGGATAGTCGTCATCCCCGAGCACCGCGAGTACGCCCCGCTTTGCATTTAATAAAATGGCTTCGCACGCTTCAGCAGTCAGTTCCTGCTTAAATCTTCTCATTTTTCGTATCATGATTTTCTTCTTTCTTTTGTGTGATGAGGTTCCATCCGCATGATCAATAATCTTCGTCCCAGGCGTTGATGATCACCGGTTCCTTTTCTAACATCTTCAGCTGGTCTGGCGTGAAATGTTTTTTGTCGATGACGGCTTCGTAGACGTAATCTCTGAAATATTTTTCAGAGCAGACAAAGTATCCTTTGTCGCCCACGTCGTCGCCCCAGGAATTTTCAATTTTCCAACGGTCGGGCTTCCCGTCCGCGTCGAAGTGCACACCGGTCAGCAGCATCGCGTGGGTCGCCGAGCTGGCGTTGTAGTCCAGGCGCTTGCCCTTCGGGAAATCCACAGAGAAGCCGCCGAGCAGGGCTTCGATTTTTGAGCTGTCTGGGTCCCAGATGCCTTCCTTGCGCATGCCAAAGGCACCGGCATCGCACGCGAACCAAACCGGTTCGCCGCCCTGAAGCTGTTTGACGCACAGGGCTTCCATCGCGTCAGCCGAGAGGTTCAGCGCCTCCATGTCCCGCCCGATCATGTTTTCAATCGCGTGAAAACGAATGGGGGTGTCCATTTTCTTGTCGGCCGTCGGCTCATTGATCACTGCCGCCAGTTCCCGCAGCGGCAGTCCCACGTATTTGTGATAAAATGCCTGGGGCGTCAAGCCGCGGTCGATGTAGTAATTGTCGTCCTTGTCTTTATATTCGAAATCAAAGACGGTGACCGGCTGACCGAAGGCGATACATTCCGCGCGGTAAACCTCCAGCAGCATTTCCTGTTTTCTGGGATAAGGGTCCTTCCCGGCCTGGACCAGCTCGCGCAGCTCTGCCGCGTCCTTTCTCAACAAGCGGTTCAGCGTCGAGACAAACTGTGCCGTGTGGTTCGACTGATAGGTTTCCGGCTGCACCGCCTTCGGTACGACGCCGTACTTTTCAACCAGATCCGCCGCTTCGCACCAGTAGCCGCCATCGGTCATGCCGCGGAGCACGTACTGCATCAGCTGCCCCTTGATCGGTTCGTCGGCGTGGTCGATGACCATCTGAAGGAAATTATTGGCCTTTTCCAATTTATCGTAAAAGGATAAATAATTTTGGGACAGTTCAAAATTTTCAAGCTGGCATTTTTCAGCCACCTGTTCCCTGAGGATGTTCAGCGCCGCAAACAGCCAGCACCGCCCCGACCGTTCCTGAGACGTCACGCCGCGGGTTTTGACTTCTACCGAAAAGGCACCCTTGAGCTTGGCCGCCGCGGCCGGCACGTACGCCAGCTGTTCCAAATCCGTTCGGCTCAGCGCGGCGTTCAGCGTCTGTGCCGTTTCGTCTTGGCGGTAATTGTCGCCAAACTGCTTCAATACTGCTTCTGTAATTTCTTTTTCCATATTTTTACCTCTACGCTTCTTTTTTCAGTCGATACGCCCGCTTCGCGATTTCGACAACTGTCTCGCACGCCTTTCTCAGCGACGCAGTCGGCAGGTATTCAAAGCGGCCGTGAAAGTTCGCCCCGCCTGTAAACAAATTGGGACAGGGCAGCCCGCGGAAGGACAGCTGAGCGCCGTCGGTGCCGCCGCGGATCGGACTGACGACCGGCGTGACGCCTGCCGCCTTCATCGCGGTCTTTGCCAAATCCACCACATCCATGTGGCCGTCTGCGATTTTTTCGAGCATGTTGAAATACACGTCGTGATGGGTAACTGTGACGGTGCCCGCGCCGTATTTCTGGTTCAGAAAGGCGGCTATCTGGTCGAGCAGCGCCTTGCGCGCGTCAAACCGCGCCCAGTCGTGGTCGCGGACCAGCATGTGCATCGTGCATTTTTCGACGTCACCCTCAATTTTGTAGACGTGGAAAAAGCCCTCACGCCCTTCGGTGTATTCCGGCTTTTCGCCAGCCGGCAACATCTGCTGCCACTCCGAAGCCACCGACAGCGCGTTGATCATTTTCCCCTTGGCGTCGCCGGTGTGCACGCTTCTCCCGCAAAAGGTCACCACAGGATTTTCGGCGTTGAAATTTTCGTATTCCAGTCCGCCCAGCTCGCCGCCGTCCACGGTGAAAGCAAAATCGGCGCCAAAACGATCGACATCGAAGTGGAGCGGGCTCCGACCCGTTTCCTCATCCGGTGTAAAGGCCACGCGGATTTTTCCGTGTTTTATTTCCGGATGCTGAATCAGCTCTTCCATCGCGCTGACAATCGCCGTCACACCAGCTTTATCGTCGGCGCCGAGGAGCGTCGTGCCGTCAGTAAAGATCACGTCCTGCCCCGCGTATTGGGTCACTTCTGGGAAAGCCGCCGTCGAAAACACGATGTTCTTTTCGACATTCAGCACCACGTCGCCGCCGTCGTAATTTCGGACAATCTGCGGGTGCACGTCTTTTCCAGGCGCGTCCGGAGACGTGTCCATATGGGCGATCAAGCCGACGACCGGCCCGTCCTCAGCCACATTTGCCGGCAGTGTCGCCATGATGTAGCCGTTGGCGTCCAGCTCAACCTCCTGCATGCCGATGCGTGTTAACTCTTGGGCTAAGGCCTGTGCGAAGACCAGCTGTCCCGGTGTGCTCGGACAGACCTGATCGTTCTCTTCATCCGACTGCGTGTCGAACGACACGTAATGTAAAAAGCGCTGAATCAATGCCTCTGTGTTCATATTCAGCCATCCTTTCTTAATCAAATTATTTTAAATGTTTGCTTCACTTTAGTTTATCACAGGAAAGAGGGCCCCGCCACGGCAAATGCACCGTAAACATTTTCACGTAAAACAAAAAAATACCGGCCGAAGCCGGTATGTGATATTTAAACCAATACTTATTTTTCGCTGAAATCCGTCACAATCGTGCCGTCCGCATGGTAGCGCTGATTGCCGAAATACTTATTGTGCGCGTATTCGATGCCGTTCCAATTCAGCGGCGTGTAGACTTCCGCAATTTCCGGAAGGTGGACGTCCTTCAACGCCCATTTCAGGAATTCCTCGGTGCCGGTGCGGTCGACGATATAGCCGATGTGTTCCTTGCCGCCCGGTGAATCGGGGTTGATGTAATGTGCGGTGTAGTCGTAGACGTTTTTGATAATCTGAATGATGCTGTCTTCGTCCGCCCATTTGATAAAATCGACACCCATTCTCGGATTCTTCTTCCCGGTTCGGCCGAGGAGCGTCACGCGGTAATACTTTTTCTGGCTCCGCGTCCAGGCCAAATTCGGGCAGGCATTGATGCATTCGCCGCAGCCAATACATTTGTAAGCGTCGCGCTGCGGACGGAAACGCACTTTTTCCAGCGCGTCGACAGATTTGGAGCGGCAGGCTTTGATGCAGGCGCCGCAGCTGATGCAGCGTTCCGGATCGAGGTGGGGCTCGGTCATGCCCATGATGCCGATGTCGGCCATTCTGACTTTTTGACAGTCGTTGGGGCAGCCGGTTAAAACGATTTTGACGTGGAGGTCATTCGGGAAAATGACCTTTTCAATGCGCTGGGCAAAGGCCGTCGTGTCGTAGCAGGCGTAAGGACAGACGCGGTTGCCGACGCAGGCTGAGACGTTGCGCGTCCCGGATGCCGGATAGCCTTCACCTCGTTCCTTACCTGTTTGGTTGACGTCGGTCCCGTCGATGATTTCCTGAAGCGCCGCGTTAACTTCACCCATTTTTTCAAAGGGAATGCCTGGAATTTCGAAGCCCTGGCGCGCCGTCAGATTGACGTGGCCGTTGCCGTATTTCTCTGCAATTTCCTGAATTTTGCCAAGATATTCTGCCTTAAGGAAGCCGCCGGGCACCCGAACTCGTGACGAGGTGATCCCTCTGTTTTTAGTTACGCGGAAGGCGTTCTTTTTTAATTTTTTGGTATTGATGTCCATCGTGTCCTCCTAGTCGACCATTGTCTTGCTCTTCAGATACGGGAAAACCGGACCGTCGATGCAGACGTAAGTGTTGCCGATTTTACAGTGGCCGCATTTGCCGAGACCGCAGCACATTTTCCGTTCCTGAGACAGCCAGATATTTTCTTCCGGTATTCCCAGTTCGATCAATCCTGCGATGGTAAAGCGCATCATCGGCGGCGGCCCGACGACAATCGCCTTCGTGTTCGCCAAATTTTTCGGCGTCAGTTCCGGCACAACCGCTGTGACAAATCCTTCGCGGTAGCCTGGCTGACCCTTCGCGCTGTCCACGGTCATTCTCAAATCGATGTGTGCGTCCCAATATTTCAAATCGTCGCGGAACAGCATGTCGTCCGGTGATTTAAACCCGACAATGGCCGTCATGCCGTCCACAGCTTCTGGATGATGGGCGTAATGATCGATGACACCGCGAACCGGTGAAACCCCAGTCCCGCCGGCGACCACGATCAATTCGGAGCCGTCGTAATCGGAAAATTGAAAGCCATTGCCGTAAGGCCCGCGGATCAAAAGGCTGTCGCCTTCGTAGTGTTCAAAGACCTCGTTGGTCACGACGCCGACACGGCGGATCGTGAAATCGATGGTGTCGTCGCCGATCCCGCTGACTGAAATCGGCGCTTCGCCGTATTTCGGCATAGAGATTTCAAAGAATTGGCCTGGTTTGACCTTTTCCTTCGCCCCGTCAAAATGCATCCGGAAGGTGTATTCGGTCTGGGTGTGACGGATGACTTTTTCAATTTTTGAAGCAAATGGAATGTATTGATTCTTAGTCATTGCCGCGCACCTCCTTCATGCCGTCTTCCAGGTGGTTGATGATATTTGAAAATGAAATGTATTCCGGGCAAATGTCGTCGCATCGGCCGCAGCCCACGCACATCTGATAGCCAAAGCGTTCTCTGAAATCCAACACCTTGTGCAGGGTTTTAAAGCGCATCCGCTGGCCATTTTTCTGACGGTAGCTTCCGCCGCCGGCCACGTCGGTGTACCCGTCGACCATGCAGGAGGCCTGAACCCGGCGCCGTTCGCCGACTTTGCCGTTGTCGTCGTAAAACACATCCTGCATCGTAAAGCAGGTGCAGGTCGGGCACACGAGATTGCAGCGGCCGCAGTTGATGCAGCGGCTGTCGTACTGATCCCACATCGAACTCATGCCGACCTTGTAGCTCAAGTCTTCTGGGATGTTCACCTTCACCTTATTTTCAGTGACCCGCTGCGGGACAACGTCTGCAGATGCCGCGCCAGCCATCTTTAACAATTCGTCCCAGGCTTCCTTTTTGCAGTCCAGACGATAATGACCGTCTACCAAATCGACACTGAAGTCGTAATTGTCGGCCATGTTGGACTGCATCGACACGCAGAATCCGTTTTCGCAGGATTCAGAACAGCCGATTAAGGCAAAGGCCATGTCCTTGCGTCTTCTTTCATAGTAATAGTCCGGATCGCCGTTTTTCATGTAGATTTGATCCATCCGTTTCACCGCGGCCAGATCACAGCTTCTCAGAAATACCAGTTTTTTCTTGGCTGGCCCTTCTGTTTCGCCGGCGTGATTTTCCGCGAAATAAAACAACGTTTCTGATGGCGGCAGTACCGCCTCTTTCCACGAATACGCGGACTTTTCGTTCAACTCAATTTCGTCCGGCGATTCGATGACAGCGTAGCGGACCGCATCCGTGTCGGAAAAGCGTCCCCCGCCCTTAAACTTCTTCGGTGCCCAGATTTCGTAATCTTCTTTCAGCTTGTCGATGAAATCTGAAAATTGCTCCCGATCGGCAATATAACCCATAAATCCTCCTTCTGTATTAGCATAATTTTATTATGCAAACCATTTCTGTGTTAATTTTAGCATTTTTTTTTTTTTTTGTCTGTTGTTTTTACAACGATATGGTCATTAATTGTTTAATTCGTGTAAATTTTATCAATTATTTTTGAAAATTTTCAAATAATTTTACAATCCGCTTTACAAAACGACAGGGCCGTGATAAAATGCAAAGCAAATTCAATATCGGTGAAATTGGAAACGCACACTCCTGAAGTGATAACGAACAACACGGTGATCACGAGAGGAGTTTTTTTATGCCTAAAAACAAATTTGAAAACTTTATTTTTACCGTCATCATGGCTTTCATCATGGTTTACGCGATGATCTGCTACAACATTTCGCTGAACATCGGCGGCATGACCAATCAGGTCTTCCTGATGGCCTTCTCTGAGCTGAGAATCATGTGGCCGGTGGCCATCGTGCTGGAAATGTTCGTGATGGAAAGACCGGTCATCTACCTGACAAACCGCGTCGTCACAAAAGACATGCCGTTCATCTGGATCCTTTTAATCCGATGCTCGCTGACCGTCTGCCTGATGTGCCCGGCAATGAGCTTCGTCGCGACGCTGCTTTTCAAAAACTTCGCGCAGTCCGGATTTGTCGGCATGTGGCTTCAGACCACGGCCATGAATTTCCCGATGGCACTGGCTTGGCAGATCTTTTTCGGCGGCCCGCTCGGGCGTCTGTGCTTCCGCCTGATCTTCAGAAGACAAAAGCGTCAGGCTCCCGCTGCCGCTGAAAGTATCTCCGAATAATCGCCGTCTGCAGCGGGTCCGCCCTCTTGTTGACAACTGTGTTAGACTTAAATCAAAAACAAGGGAGGCGGACCGATGATTTTATATTCCAGCATGCGCACGGACATCCCGGCGTTTTACAGCGATTGGTTTTACAATCGGATTGCCGACGGCCGAGTCCTGGTCCGCAATCCCTATTATCCCCAGCACGTGTCGCAATATCGGCTCACGCCCGATGTTGTCGACATTTTTTACTTTTTAACGAAAAATCCCGAACCGATGCTGAGCCGCCTCGACCGGCTTAAGGCCTTCCGCACTTTCTGGCATATCACCCTCACGCCCTATCAACGGGATATCGAGCCGAACGTCCCGGACAAGCGGGACATCATCCGCGCCTTCAAAGCGCTGTCCCGCCGCGTCGGGGCAGACCGCGTCGAGTGGCGGTACGATCCAATTTTCGTAACCGGCCAATACAGTGTCGCCTACCACATCGACGCCTTCGAAAAACTCGCGTCGGCGCTGGAGGACGCCACACACCGCTGCGTCATCAATTTTATCGATCTGTATCAAAAGGTTCGTAAAAATTTTCCTGAGGTCACCCCGATTACGGCGTCGCAGCGCCAGGCCATCAGCGCGGCCATTGTCAAAAGCTGCCGCGCCCACGGCATGATCCCCTGCGCCTGTGCGTCCAACGGCGATCTCGCCGCTGTCGGATTCGACTGCTCCGGATGTATGACAAAAGAAAAGGTCGAGCGCCTCTACCACGAAGCGATCGACCCACCGGCCTCTCGGATTGGCGCCGGCACCGGCGCCCTGGCCGGCTGTCCCTGCATCACTGGCTACGACATTGGCGCCTACAACACCTGCCCCCACGGCTGCAGGTACTGCTACGCCAATTACGATTTAGAAACCGTTCGAACCAATTACCGTAAACACGACCCCGCCGCACCGTTTTTAATCGGCGGCTCGCTGCCGGACGATATCCTGCACGACGCCCACCATACCTCCTGGATGACCGGTCAGCTCACCTTATTCTAAATTTTTTAGCCTTTTACCAGCAGTGATTTAACGATCACTGCTTTTTTATTTCGTCAACGCCTTAGCGCACCAGATGTACCCCGCCGCGCAGCGCTTTTCAGGATCCTTGAAGTGGTTGCCCGGATGCCATGCCAGCGTGCAGCTTTCAACCGACGCATTTTGTTTGAGCACGTCGTATTGGTGGCGGATGTTGTCGCCGACCTGCGCCATAACCTGATTGCGTGTCTTTTCCTCTTTATCGCCAAGGCTTAAATAAATCGCCGGCACCTTGGGCGCGTGGGCGTCGCTGTAATCCCGCCATCCGGGAAACCAGACTGAAGGTGACGCTGCCATGACCGCCGCGAAGGCGTCTGTCTGGTAAACGCTCCAAAGAGCAAACAGCCCGGCCAGAGAGTAGCCGCCGACGACAATCGGCGTTGTTTCGGAAAGCTTCGCCCGCGCGCGCACTTCTGGGATGAACATCTCACTGACGAAAGCCAAGGTGTCTGCCGCGCCGTGACCAAAGCCTTCCTTTCCGAAAACCGGCGGCGCGTCCCACGGTGTCAGATCGGCGTTCCAATCGCCGACGTAAAAATCGGCAAAAACAAAGGGCTGTTCGATTTGTTGATTCATGATCTCCAGCATCGCGGGAAAGCCCTCAGCGTCGTGATCGTCTACCGCCTGAATGAAGATCAGTTCTGCTTCCCGGCCGTCACCGTCCGGCGTGTACAGCTCGCAGACTTTTCCTGCCAGTTTAAAGGCTGCCTTTTTCATTGATTTTCCTCCTGTGAATATTTTATGTCATTATAACACATATCATACGGGTCAGGCACCTCTAGAAAATTGCCACGAATCTCTTTAAGCGTATGATCAAAATGATTATTATTTTGCGATCCTATTTCTAATCTATACAACACCATCATTACAGCCGCCTAACGGCGGATTTTTTATTGTAAATTTTTCGTTGACATTTTAATTTGTTGGGCTTATAATGACATCAATAAAATTTGTAATGTATTTAGATTCAACAGATTGAAGAGGAGAACGCAATGAACGCACAAGATTGTTTGAACATGCTCAGAGAAATTCGCGACGTGGCCTTCGCAACCGTCGATGCCGACGGCAGACCTCATAACCGTATTATTGACGTCATGATCGTCGAAAACGAAAAGCTCTATTTCTGCACGGCAAGGGGCAAGGATTTTTACAAAGAGCTGATCGCTAACCCAAACGTCGCGATCACTGGATTGAATCAAAATTGGCAGGCTGTTCGGCTGACCGGAGAAGCGAAGCGGATCACAGAAGATCACGATCAATGGATCGACCGCATCTTCGAAGAAAATCCGTCGATGAACGGCGTGTATCCCGGTGACGCCCGCTACATCCTCGATCCCTTTGTGATTGACGCGGGACAGCTGGAATGCTTTGACTTATCCTCGCATCCGATCCACCGGGAATACTTTACCTTCGGCGCGGAAAAGGACGTGCAGACGCCAGGATTCTTGATCACGGACAGCTGCATTGAATGCGGCACCTGCCAATCGGTCTGCCCACAGAACGCGATCGAAGCCGACAGCCCCTACCGTATCCGTCAGGACGCCTGCCTCCACTGCGGCTTGTGCTACGAAAACTGCCCGGTCTCCTGCATCGTGCGCCGGGACGAAAACTAACTATCTCTCTCTTTGAGGCTAAAGACAGGCGCATCTGCGCGTGCCGGAAAGGACATGCATGATCACTTCAACCTTTAAGCTGCTGGCCGCCCGCCGGGATTTCTTTCTCGGCCTGCTGGTCGAGCATCTCGAAATTTCTTTTGCCGCGATCGCTATCGCCATCGTTTTTGGCGGGCTCGTCGGCATCCTGATCGCCGAATACCAGAAATCGGCGAAGCCAACCCTAGGCGTTATCAATTTTTTATACACCATCCCTTCCATTTCGATGCTGGGGTTCCTGATTCCCTTTTCAGGCGTCGGCAACACCACCGCTGTCATCGCGCTTACCATTTACGCGCTGCTGCCGATGGTCCGCGCCGTCCACACCGGACTCACCAACGTCGATCCGGCGATCATCGAAGCGGCAAAGGGCATGGGCAGCACCAAACGGCAGGTGCTCTTCAAGGTAAAACTGCCGTTGGCCATGCCCGTCATTCTTTCCGGCATCCGCAATATGATCACCATGACCATCGCCCTGGCCGGGATCGCCTCCTTCATTGGGGCCGGCGGCCTCGGGGTGGCGATTTACCGCGGCATCACGACGAACAATGCTGCCATGACCCTCGCAGGCAGTCTCCTCACTGCCGTTCTGGCCTTAGTTGCCGATTTGCTCCTCGGCCTGCTGGAAAAACAGCTCCAAAAACGCTCCGTTAAGGCGCGGAAACGCACGAAGGGCGTTTTGATCGCCGTCGCCGCCGTCGTGATCGGCGCCATTGTCTTTGCGGCCATTCCCCAAAAACAAAACGCGACGATTCACATCGCGACCAAACCAATGACAGAACAGTACATCCTCGGTGAAATGCTCGACATTTTGATTGAACAGGATACCGACCTCAACGTCAAGCTCACTCAAGGTGTCGGCGGCGGCACCTCCAACATCGAACCAGCCATGGAAAGCGGCAAGTTCGACCTCTACCCGGAATACACCGGCACCGGCTGGAATATGGTGCTCAAAAATAAATCGGTCTACAGCGAGGATCAATTCAAAACGCTGCAAAAGGCCTACAACAAGAAAGGCTTGACCTGGATTGGCATGTACGGCTTTAACAATACCTACGGCCTCGTCGTCCGCAAACCGATTGCCGATCAGTACAATATCAAAACTTATTCTGACCTTCGCGATCACGCTCAGGATCTCACCTTCGGTGCCGAATACGACTTTTTCGAACGCAAGGACGGTTACGACGCCCTCTGCAAGGCCTACAACATGCGTTTCGGCAAGACGATGGACATGGACATCGGTCTCAAATACAAGGCCTTATCAGAAAACCAGATCGACGTCATGGTCGTGTTCACCACAGATGGGCAGCTCGCCGACGCCAACGCCGTGGTGCTCAAAGACGATAAAAATTTCTTCCCCTCTTACCGCTGCGGCAATGTCGTTCGGACAGAAGTCTTAAATGCGCATCCTGAGCTCAAAAAGGTCTTTAAAAAGCTGACCGGCAAAATCAGCGACGCAGACATGGTCAAGATGAACAACGAAGTCGACGTCAAGAAAAAAGAACCTCGGGACGTCGCCAGAGCTTTCTTAAAAGAAAAGGGATTATTAAAATAAGAGGTAAAAAATGAACGAACCTGTGATTCAATTTGAACACGTCACCAAAAAATACGGCGAAGCGACGATCATTCCGGATCTGAGCTTTGCTGTCGCGCGCGGCGACTTCGTCACCATCATCGGCTCTTCGGGATGCGGCAAAACGACGACCCTCAAAATGATCAACGCGTTAATTGCGCCCACAGCCGGCGACATTTTCGTCCAAGGCAAAAACATCCGCGATGTCGATCACATCATGCTTCGGCGCAACATCGGCTACGCCATTCAGGGCAGCGTCCTCTTCCCACACATGACCGTCGAACAGAACATCGCCTACGTGCCCAATCTCTGGAACAAGAATGACCGCAAACGCACGGAGGCCGCCATTGACAAGTGGATGGCCATCGTCGGGCTGGACCCGGCGATGAAGGACCGCTTCCCGGCGGAGCTCTCCGGCGGCCAGCAGCAGCGGGTCGGTATCGCGCGAGCCCTCGCCGCCTCGCCGGAAATTCTGCTGATGGATGAACCCTTCGGCGCGGTCGACGAAATCACCCGAAGCAGCCTCCAGGACGAAATCGCGAGAATCCACCGGGAAACGGGCATCACCGTGCTCTTTGTCACTCACGACATCAAGGAGGCCCTCAAGCTCGGCACCAAGGTCATGATCATGGATCATGGCGAAATTCAGCAGTACGATACCCCTGACGAAGTACTCGCCCATCCGGCTAATTCTTTCGTCGGAAGGTTTTTCCGAAACGAACGACACATCTGCACGATGCCCGACGACAAAATCGGCGAATGTGCATACAACCGCGTTCACGCGTAAAAAAGCGGGGTACCTGCCCCGCTCAATTTTTATCAAAATTTACAAATACCTTCCCGTCACGCTTTCCGCACAATTTTTAACAGCTTCCACCGTCCCGGCCGCGACGATGCGCCCGCCTTCTTCACCGCCGCCCGGCCCCATATCGACGAGGTAATCGGCGTTGTGAATCACGTCGAGATCGTGTTCGATGACCACGATCGTCGCGCCGAAATCGATCAGCGTCTGAAAAACCGTCAGCAGTGTTTTCACGTCGAGGGGATGCAGGCCAATGGTCGGTTCGTCGAAGACAAACAGTGCGTCCTTTTGAGGCCGCCCCATCTCGCTCGCCAGCTTGAGGCGCTGGGCTTCGCCGCCGGAAAGCCCCGGCGTCGCCTCGCCCAAGGTGAGATAGCCCAGGCCAAGATCGTGCAGCACCTGAAGACGCCTGCACACCGCCGGCAGGCCCTGACAGGCTTCAAGCGCCTCGTCGACGCTCATCGCCATCAGCTGCGGCAGCGTCAATGCCCTTTTCGCTTTATTGTGCCAATGGATGTGGTCCGCCTCCGCGCTGTAGCGCGTGCCGTCGCAGTCCGGGCAGGTGATTTCCACATCGGGTAAAAACTGCACGTCCAGGCTGATCGTGCCCGTCCCCTCACAGGTCGGACATTTGAGCGCGCCGGTATTGTAGGAAAAGGCACCGGGCTTAAAGCCAGCCGCCTTCGCTTCGTCTGTCTGCGCGAAAATCTTGCGCAGCCTGTCGTGAACTCCCGCGTACGTCGCCACCGTCGAACGGACGTTGATGCCAATGGGCGTCGCGTCGATCAGCTTGACCTGCTCAATCCCCGACGCCTCAATTCCTTTGACGTGCGCCGGAAGCGGACGGCCCTCGATTTGCGCCGTCAACCCCGGAATGAGGCTCTCCAGAATCATCGTCGTTTTGCCCGAGCCGGACACACCGGTGACCACAGAAAGCCGGCCCTTCGGAAAAGCGACATCCAACGGCTTCACCGTGTGAATCGGCCCGGTTTTCATGCGAATGGCCCCGTTGTCAAATACCGCCGATTCCGGGCAGTGCTTTCGAACCTGGACGGTTTCTCCCGAAAGGTAAGGCCCGATAATCGACGCCGAATCCTTTTCCATTTTTTCAACTGCTCCCTGGGCGATGACCTGTCCACCGTCGGCGCCGGCCTTCGGTCCCATTTCAATGAGCCAGTCCGCCTGTCTCAAAACCTGCGTGTCGTGATCCACCAACACCACCGAATTGCCGTCGTCAATCAAATCGCCCATCACCCCGGTGAGCCCTTCGATATTGGCCGGGTGCAGCCCAATCGACGGCTCGTCCAATACGTAAAGTACACCGGTCGTCCGATTGCGCACGGCCCGGGCCAACTGCATCCGCTGACGCTCGCCAGTCGACAGCGTCGACGCGGCGCGGTCCAATGTGATGTAGCCCAGCCCCAGATCCAAAAGGCGCTTCGCGGTGCCTTCAAAAGACGCACAGATGCTCGCCGCCATCGGCCGCATCTCGTCCGGCATCGTCCCCGGCACGCCTTTGACCCACCCGCAAAGGGCGGTAAGCGTCATTTGGCAGGCCTGATCCAGCGTAATCCCTCTGAGCTTCGGCGCCCGTGCCGCTTCGGAAAGCCGAGTCCCGCCGCAGTCCGGGCAGACTGCCGTCTTTAAAAATTTTTCGACCCGTTTCATGCCCTTCTCGTCCTTGACGTGGGACAGCGCGTTTTCCACAGTGTATTTAGCGTTGAAATAGGTGAAATCCATGTCGCCGGACGCGCCGCTGGTTTTGTTCTGATAGATGATGTTCTTTTTGACGGCTGGGCCGTTAAACACGATGTCCCGCTCTTTGGGCGTCAAATCCTTGAAAGGCACGTCGGTGCGCACGCCCATTTCTCTGGCGATGTCCTTCATCAAAGACCACATCAGCGTCTGCCATGGGCGCACAGCGCCCTCGTCGATGGACAGGGTTTCATCTGGCACAAGGGTCGCCTCGTCGACAGTACGCACCAGCCCCGTGCCTTCGCAGGTCGGGCAGGCGCCGCGGCTGTTAAAGGCCAGATCTTCCGCGCCTGGCCCGTAAAACTGCGCGCCGCACGTCGGACAAGTAATGGCCTTCATCGCCGCCACATTGAGCGACGGCGGCACGTAATGACCGTTGGGGCAGCGGTGGCTGCCCAATCGGGAAAACATCAGGCGCAGGCTGTTCAAAAGCTCGGTCGCTGTGCCAAAGGTGCTGCGCACCCCTGGCACCCCCGGGCGCTGCCGCAGGGCCAGCGCTGCTGGAATATAGCGGACCGCCTCCACCTCTGCCTTTTCCGCCTGGGTCATGCGCCTGCGCGTGTATGCGGAAAGCGCCTCCAAATAACGGCGGGAGCCCTCAGCGTAAAGCACGCCCAGCGCCAGAGACGACTTACCTGATCCCGAGACGCCGGCGATGCCGACCACTTGATTGAGCGGAATGTCGACATCGATGTGCTTGAGATTGTGGACGTCCGCACCCCGCACTTCGATTTTATTTGGAACTTTTTCGCGATTCTGCGCCATTGGCCTGCCTCCTTTATTCTACTTAATGTGCTTTTATTGTATCACTTTTTTTACATTTCTCGTTATCATCATTGACCAAATCGGATTGAATCCAAAGTTATTTGACAAAAATTTTTTCGTCGTCTAAAATAAAACACAAGTCATTCAAATGGCCTTCGGGCTGTTTGTTCCGGCTTTTTTATTTTGGCACTTTTTCGTGTCTTTCATTTCACAACAAATCACAACAAAATAAAAGACAGCTCAAAGCGGTTTTCTTTTTTTTAAAGAAGGCTGTTGTCTGGCGCGTTCGGCCAGTCCTACGTCTATCGATGTCGCGATCTGTCACAGGAAAGGAGTTTTTTTATGAACAATCCAAAACCCGTGAAACACGCGGCAGCCGTTCTGACGGCCATTGCCATCGGCGCTTTTCTGGCAACTTTTAACGAAACCTTTTTAAACGTCGCCTTGACGCCGATGATGCACACCTTTCACATCAATTCCGGTCAAGTTCAATGGGTCTCCACTGCCTACATGCTGGTGGCCGCGGTGACGGTGCCCATGATCAGCTTTTTATACCGAAGTGTGCCTACCCGCCGCTTAACCACGGTGGCCTTTATCTTTCTGCTGGCAGGCTCTTTAATTGGCGCTTTCTCAACAGCTTTTCCCGTTTTGATTGTCGGCCGCTGTGTCCAGGCCGTGGGCACTGGCATGATCGTCCCAATCGGCATGAACCTGACACTGCTCATCGCACCCAAGGGGCGCCTCGGCACCTATATGGGCGTCGTCAGCGCGGTGACGCTGCTGGGTCCGGCATTCGGCCCCATCGCTGGCGGCCTGTTATTGTCCGTCTCTGACTGGCATCTCTTATTTTTCGTTTTTTCCGCGCTGACTGCGGCTGCACTCGTCTTCAATGTCATTTTCATCGACGATTACGCTGCCCTCAGCCAGCCGAAACTCGATGTCCTCTCTGTCATCTTGATCAGTCTGACACTCATCGGGATCATGTACGGCATTTCGACCATCTTCTCGCAAAGCGTCATCGTCGCGATTCTGGCTTTTGTCATCGGGGTCGTCAGCGCGGGCTTGTTTGTCCGGCGTCAGCACCAGCTGGACGAGCCGCTTTTGGACCTGCGTCCCTTTAAGGATGCGTCCTTTGTCAAGGGCATTGCCGTTGTCTTCATCGCCTTCATGTCGGTCTTCGCGATGAACATTCTGCTGCCGCTCTACATGCAGAACGCTCTCGGATTCTCAGCCCTCGATGCAGCACTGACTTTATTGCTGCCCTGCTTATCCTGCGTCGTCTTTGCCCCGCTGGCCGGCAGTCTTTACGATCGATACGGCTTTAAACATTCCCTGCCGATTTCCCTTTTGGTGATGGCCGCTTTTCTGCTCCTCATGTCGACAGTGACCGGCACCCACACCGCGGGCGTACAGATTGCCCTCATTTATCTGCCGATTCTCGCCGGCTGCAACTTCAGTATCGGACCGACCCAAAGCTACGTGTTGGACAACTTGTCTGAAGACCTGCATCCCCACGGCGTCACGATCTGCTACACCGCGATCCAAACGGCTGGATGCTTTGGTTCATCCCTTTACGTCGGCATCCTCAGCGCCGTCGAACAGGGGCGGCTCGCCGCCGGTTTTAAGAGCGCACTGGCTGTCACTGGCGGCTTCCATGTCAGCTGCGCCACTGCCGCGGCTGTCGCGCTCATCGGATTCGTCGTCGCATTGTCATTAACCTGGCATCCCTTTGCCGCCGCTCCGAAACAAAGCAGCGAACAGTTGTCATAGTCCATCATTAAAAAGGTCATCTTGTGATGAGATGGCCTTTTGGCTTGCCGCACGATTTTAATGAGATGCGCCGCCTGCAGATCTCCATGTTTTCTTAAGAAGAAATGCGCTAAAATAGAAGCAAAATTGTTTATCTGTTAATTTAAATATGATAAAGGAGAAATGCTATGCCTTGTACTACGCTTTTAGTCGGTAAACGTGCGTCCTACGACGGTTCAACGATGATCGCCCGAAATGACGATTCGGGCGCCGGCCACTACACGCCGAAAAAATTTGCCGTCGTCACACCCGACGCACAGCCCCGTCACTACCGTTCGGTCTTAAGCCACGTCGAAATTGATTTGCCGGACAACCCGATGCGCTACACCAGCGTGCCCAACGCGCTGGCGGGCGAAGGCATCTGGGCCGCGGCCGGCGTCAACGCTGCCAACGTCGCGATGACCGCGACCGAAACCATCACCTCGAACGCGCGGGTGCTCGGCGCAGACCCGTTGGTCCATTATCTGTCGGCTGACGCGTCACCGGACGGTATCGAAAAACCCGGCGGCATCGGCGAAGAAGATTTCGTCACCCTCGTGCTGCCCTATATCTCAAGCGCGCGGGAAGGCGTGCTGCGCCTCGGCAGCCTCCTCGAACAATTCGGCACCTACGAAATGAACGGCGTGGCCTTTTCCGACGCCGACGAAATCTGGTGGATAGAAACGATCGGCGGTCACCATTGGATCGCGCGCCGCGTGCCGGACGACCGCTACGTCGTGATGCCCAATCAGCTCGGGATCGACCAATTTGATCTCGAGGATGCTTTCGGCGAACAGCGCGATTTCCTCTGTTCCTCTGATCTGAGGACCTTTATCGCCGATCATCACTTAAACCTGTCTTTTGACGACAGCCTTAATCCCCGGGAGGCCTTCGGCAGCCACGACGACGCGGATCACGTCTACAACACGCCGCGGGCCTGGTTCATCGGGCGGTATTTCAACCCGACCACGTATATCTGGGACGGCCCAGACGCCGACTTCACCCCTGAAGCCGACGATATTCCCTGGAGCTTTGTGCCCGAACGGAAAATCACGCCGGAGGATGTGAAATACGTCCTCTCCTCTCACTATCAGGGCACCCCCTACGATCCCTACGGCAGCTATGGCGAAGATAACCGCCGCGGCGCTTACCGCTCCATTGGCGTCAACCGCAACGATTTTCTCGCCATGCTCCAGATCCGCCCGGACATGCCGGCACACGCTCGGGCTTTGCAATGGCTGTGCTTCGCGTCTAATCCGTTCAACGCCTGGATTCCGCTGTACACCCAAATTGACACCGTGCCCGCTTTTCTTGCCACGACAGGCGAACACACTTCAACCGACAGCTTCTACTGGTGCAGCCGTCTAATCGCTGCCTTGGCCGACGCCGGCTATTCAAACTGCTTGAATCACATCGAGCATTACCAACAGGCCGTCCAGTCAAAGGGACAGGCCATGCTCGCCCATTACGATCCGCTGTTGAAGCAATCTGACCCCAGCGAAGCTCAGGCCCTTTGCGAAGAGGCCAATGCCGCCGTCACCGACGCGCTGGAAAAGCTGTGCCACAACACACTGGATCTCGTCCTTTTCGAAACCAGCAATTTGATGAAAAACGCCTACGCGCGGTCGGATGCGTAGGTCTGGTATCGTTTCATCGTCTCGAAAAAATTAAGCATGCAATAAGTTCTGTGCATCAATCTGTTCCCGTGAGATTTGAAAGATATGATATACTTTAATTAATCATCATAGAAAATTAATATGGAGGTATGCTATGGAGAAATCCAAGGTTTATTTCACTGATTTTAGAACACGGCTTGGTGTCCCGCTCACGACAAAGCTGCAGAAGCTGATCAAAAAAGCGGGAATCGGCGATATCGACATGCAGGGCAAGTTCGTCGCCATCAAAATGCACTTCGGCGAACTCGGCAATCTCGCCTACCTGCGGCCGAACTACGCCAAGGCGGTCGCCGACATTGTCAAGGAACAAGGCGGCCTGCCGTTTTTGACCGACTGCAATACCCTCTACCCTGGCAGCCGCAAGCACGCGCTGGAGCATTTGGACTGCGCCAATCTCAACGGCTTCAATCCGACCACGACAGGCTGTCAAATCATCATCGGCGACGGACTGCGCGGCACCGACGACGTCGAAGTCCCGGTGCACGGCGGCGAATATTGCCAGACCGCGTTGATCGGCCGTGCGGTAATGGACGCAGATATCGTCATCAGCCTGACCCACTTCAAGGGGCACGAACAGGCCGGCTTCGGCGGCTGTATCAAGAACATCGGCATGGGCTGCGGCTCCCGCGCCGGCAAGATGCTCCAGCACCAGAGCGGCCACCCCCACGTCATCGAGGACGCCTGCCGGGGCTGCCGCCGCTGCGCGACTGAGTGCGGCTCCGACGCCATCGCCTACCTGGAAAAGGAAGTCGACGGCAAGACCGTCACCAAGGCCTGCATCGACCCGGAATTGTGCAAGGGCTGCGGCCGGTGCATCGGGGCCTGCGCCTTCGACGCCATCGAAAATGACAACTGGGACGCTCCGGCGCTCCTCGGCCGGCGCATGGCGGAGTACACCCAGGCGGTCTGCTACGGGCGGCCCACCTTCCACATCAGCCTGATCACCGACGTGTCCCCCAACTGCGACTGCCACGGCGAAAACGACGCGCCGATTCTGCCCGATATCGGCATGCTCGCCTCCTTCGACCCAGTCGCCCTGGATCAGGCCTGCGTCGATCTGTGCGAAAAGGCGGCACCCATCCGCAACTCTCAGCTGGGCGACAACATGGCCGCCGCGGATTTCCACGATCACGGCGACGTGTGGCTCAACAGCAACCCCAACACCGCCTGGAAAGAAACCCTGGAGCAGGGCGAAAAAATCGGTCTGGGCAGCCGGGATTACAAGCTTGTGACGATGAAATAAGGGCTTCTTCGCTACTCCGGCATCGGTTTATCGCCGATACCGGAGTTTTTTGCGCTTGGCTCTATAAATTTTAATTATTTTGCCAGCTCGGGAAAATGCGCGAACACGATGTCATTCAGCTGTTTCCTAATCATTGAAAAATCTTGATTTAAATCGAGCGTTCGCACGCTGATTTGATTGCCGCTCATATGATAGATATGATCGGGTTGGATGGCTTCGTCCGTTTTGGCATATAGCAGCATGCCAGATACTTCGTGTTTTTGATTCGTGAGTGCTGCCTCTTTGTTTTTCACATAGGTGAAAATTTGGTATAAGTTTTGCGAATGAACCGTCCGCTTGTCGAAATGCTGCTGGGTGGTCCGTTCATAATATTTCGCGTCAATGATCAAAATTTTCCCGTGGTGAGACAGCATGATGTCTGATTGCATCGTTGGCAGCATCGCGTTTTCGTCATCATCGAGCTGCCATGGAATCTGCGATGCATTGGCGTGAAGTGCTGGAAACGCCTTTTTGTAATACGCTAAAATAAATTTCTCGTAGAGATGGTACATGTGCTTTTCATCAAAAAAATCCATGAGTTTGACCCGCCCCGAGGTTGTGGTTTGGATTAAGCCTTCAATGATTAAATGACAAATCGCAATCAGCATCCGGTAGGTGCCATTGTGCCGGTTGAATTGCAATCGCCAGTTGATGCGGCGGGGATCTAAAACGTCCACATTTCCGAAATATACAAGGCATTTTTTTAACGCTTTTTTTCGCTTTTTCGAGAGATCCGAACGGAGCAAAAGTGCCATTGTCGTTTTTATGATTCTGTTCATCTCGGTGTTTTCTGAAAAATCATCGAAGGTGCAGATCATTTGTTTATTGAGCAGGCTTCGTGCTCTGATCGATTCAGACATATTGATCTTTCCGCGCACCGCTGAAAAGGCCCCGTTTCTCTCAATATATTCGCGGTCCAGTCCGCGCTTTAATTGAAGCGATACCCCTTTTGTCAAAATCGCCGAGCAGAGTTCTGCCGCATTGTCAAACGACTCTGCTGCGACCTCTCTATACCCTTGCGCGTTGAGCGCCTGAAACACATAGGCGAGCATATAATAGACATTTTTAATCGGAATCACTGAATCGCGCTCCTGAGCTTGTCGCGCCATTCTTTGACTTTTGATGCCTCGTCAAACCAGTATTCTTTCAAAAGCGGGATCAATTCGTATTCAACGATGCTGGACAAGGCCTGATCACTGACCGTCTCTGGCTTGAAGTGACAAAAAAAGCTGTGTCCGATGCAAAAGCCCTTGCCAAGGGAATCATCGTCAGCGATGACGTCATTCAAGGCAGTGACACACGCAATCAGCCGATCGAATTTTTCGTTGTTCAAGCTTTTCTGATACGCTTTGAAACCCTCGGTGTCAAATCCCGGCTCGATTTCGATAAAAGCGAAGCGCCGGCGCAGGGCGTAATCCAGCATCGCAAGGCTGCGGTCAGCCGTGTTCATCGTCCCGATGATGTAGAGCTTTTTTGGAATGGCAAACTTTTCGTCCGAGTAAAGCAGCTGAATCTTGTGCTCCCGCTTGTCCTTCTCAATCAGCATGAACAGCTCGCCGAAAATTTTACTGAGATTGCCGCGGTTGATTTCATCGATGATGAAGAAATAATCGTTGTCGCTGTCGATTTCAGCTTTCTTGCAGAAATTGTAAAACACGCCTTTTTTCAGCTCAAAGCCGCCCTCTGTCGGTCGAAAGCCCATAATGAAATCTTCGTAGGAATAACTTTGATGAAACTGAACCATCATCACACGGTCGATGTCCTTCACGCCCATCATCGAATAAGCCAGCTTCTTAGCAATAAAGGTTTTGCCGACACCGGGCGCGCCTTCGAGAATGATGTTTTTCTTGTGGTGAAGCAAATTGACGATGTCATGGTACTTTTCCTCTGACATATAGACCTCGCTTAAAAAATCATCCTCCGTATACACCGGATAATTGACGGCTTGATCATCGTCCTCGTCGAGCGCATCCCTTTCAAATATGTCCTTTAATTGCTGAACAAAACCGCTATAAGGCGTGATGTCAGTTAACGTTTTCATCGCGGTGCGGTTCTGAATCATCCAGCTTCCGCGGTCGGTCCAATTGACGTGGCGCAGGTGATTGAAATGATCGGTCCGGTCCGGCTCGTATGCGTAATCCGATGTGACGATGCCCCGTCCGACGATTTCGCTCATGCCTTTTTTGACGAAAATGACGTCGCCCGGCTTCATTTCCCGGACAAACTGCCACGTCGCGTGGGCGGAGTTTTTGTAAGAGGTGTCTTCTTGATAAATTTCCTGCATCTTTTTACGCATAGCCGATTTGGATGGAAATACGCTCAGGTCGCCGATCTCGCCCCAGCCGAGCAGCATGATGCCCTTTTGATAACATTCGTCCCATTTTTCCGCGTTTTGACCCGGCGCGTAAGTCCAATAATGAATGGTCGGGACCTCGTCGTCATTTTCCGGCCTGCCCTGTGTCTCAACCCAAGCGGCGTTAGACAGTTCTGGGAAGGTTGTGTACGGATATTGTCCGCTTTCAAAGACGGCTTCGCAGGCGTCAATCATGTCGAGGTAGGCCTCAGCCGGCGGCACCTTGGCGTTTGTCTTGATATAAGGCTGATAACGCGCGACAAAATCTGCCGGCATGTGTTCGCTATTGTAGAGAAATGCGCGATTTCGGGAATCTAAATTAACGTAAAAATACGGCCTGATCCAGTAGAGTCCCATCGTGATGTTCCACTTAATATACCGCTGGGAAAGCGCCGTATCGTACGCTTCGCAAAAAGCTTTTCGGTGGTCGTCGCTGGCATTTCCCGCCAATTTCAAAGCACTCTCAAATAATTGCCAAAGGTGGTCGATATCGTCCGCTTCTCTGTCCCCTTCAAATCCGTAGAATACTGCATTCATATTATTGAGGACCGGAATACCTGATAAAGACTGCGGCACCTCCGCCGAGAGATCAAAGGCATCAGCCATGCCTTTCATGATCTGGATGCGGTTTTCGTCTTTGATGCCTTTGTTGAACAGTCCGAAAACTGTAAACGGATCGATATCCGTCGGGATACCACCTTTTTCCAACTTGGGCAGCTTCATCTCGATCTTTTCGAAAATTTGGCAAATCTTTCGAATCAGCTCGGCACGGTCTGATTTGAAATTGAACAGTTGATCGGCCAGTTCTGTATAAAAAGCCGTCCATTCATAATGGCCTGTTTTCATGTCCATTCCTCCTCGCTCATCTTTATTAAGCAAATTATCCCATTAATAAATGAAATCGACAAGTCTGCCTGTCGGCTTACGGATGATGATGAGGCGCGTGACGATGAAATAAGCGCCATTAAACTCAAAAAGGGAGACACGAAGTCTCCCTTTTTATTTTTAACCTCACCCCAGCACAAAGCCGGTCATGGCGATGGCGCCGAGGTTGCAGACGTCGTTGAAGACGCGGGCCGGCTCGTCCTTTGCGGCGCCCAGGCACATCAAAAGCGGCAGGAAATGGTCCGGCGTCGGCACGGCGTAATCGGCGTGGGGGTGGGTTTCCCAGTGGATCACCGCGTCGTCGTCCCGGGCCATCACCGCCTGGATGATTTCGGCGTTGAAGGCTTCGGTGGCCTCAGACCCGCCGGGGTTGTCCCATTCCACCCGTCTTAAATTGTGCACGACGTTGCCGCTGCCGAGGATGAGCACGCCCTCGTCTCGCAGGGGGGAAAGCTTTTCGGCCATGGCGTAGAGATCGGCCGGGGCGGCTGTGCCGTCGATGGACAGCTGAACCACCGGGATGTCCGCGTCCGGGAACATGTGGACCAGCACCGTCCAGGCGCCGTGGTCGATGCCCCAGTCGTTATTGACCGCGACGTCGTCCCCGAGCAGCGCACAGACGCGGTCGGCCAAGGCGGGGCTGCCGGCCGCCGGGTATTTCACCTCGTAGAGCGCTTCCGGGAAGCCGTACATGTCGTAGATCTGGCGGGGGGTCTCGGTTTGCTGTACGAACGTCCCCCGGGTGAACCAATGGGCCGAGAGCATCAAAATCGCCTTGGGCTTGCCGTAGGTAGCGCGCACTTCCTGGCCGATTTTGCTTAAGGTCTGGGTGAGGGCGTCATCGTCCAGGGCCAGCATCGGGCTGCCGTGTCCGGTGAAGATGACGGGCATGCGTTGGTTTGTTTTCATTTGATTTCTCCTTTTTTTACATACTTTAATTTTCTGACTTGCCTGTATTATATAAAGCTGGTATACTCAAGTCAATCCGGATTTTTTCCTTAAGTTAGTATCTTTATCTTGACCATTAGGAGGTTTCCAATGAAAAAACAGGATTGCGAAAAGGCGGGCGTCTTCGGCATGTGCCCCTTCGTTACCGCCCAGCATCTCCTTTCCGGCAAATGGGCCATTCTCATTTTGCAAAAACTTGCCGACGGGCCCAAGCGCTTCGGCGCCCTTCAGCGCCAGATCGACATCACCCAGGCGACCTTGTCCAACCAGCTCAAGCACCTGGAGGGCGAGGGGCTCATCCACCGCGAGGTCTTCGCCGAGGTGCCGCCCCGGGTGGAGTATTCCTTAACGCCCATCGGCGAGGCCTTCCGCCCCGTGCTCGAAAGCATCGAGACCTGGGGCAACGCCTACATCGCCTATCTCAAAGAAAAGACCGCGCACTGAGAAGGCCCGTCCTCACTGGCCCTCGCTGCCGATGGACAGCCTGTCCGCCGCGTTTAAGGCCGCGTAGTCGGGGCGTTCACTGAACCGCCCCTGCACCTGACTAAAAGTCCTAAAAAAGCGCGTCTGGTAGTCCTGATAGGCGCGCCCGGCGACGTCGCAGCCGGCGAGCATGCGCAGGGTCTCGGGCCCTTCAACGTAGGCGCGCACCGGCGGCGAGAGCTTCTCGAATTCGGCTTTCGCGTTCGAAAGGGAATCCTTGAGCGCCCTCGTGATTTCGGCCCAGCCCTCGGCGGCGGAGAGCTTCGGCACCTTGTCATTCATGATCGCCTTGATCTGCCCCACCGTCGGCGCGAAGGCGTGGTCCCCGTCGATGTATGCCCCCACCGCGTCGAACACCGCCTTGAAATCCACGTCCTTGAACCGCCACGCCCACAGGGCGGCGATGTCCTCGGCGTCGACGCCTTTATCAAAATCCGGATAAGCGGCCTTGAGCATGGTCATGATTCGTCCTGTTTCGTTTAATTTCATCTTTCACCTCTCGCTAATTTTTTGTAAAAATCTACACTGGATGCCGCCTTGGCCTTCGATTTAAAATTATCGAACCGCCCTTCGGCAATTTTCTGGAAATTTTTATCGGCGATCACCCAGTCGAAATCCATGTGCCAGTTGTCGACCTTGCCGCAGAGATAATCCGAACGGGCGGCTTTGTCGAACACGTCGAGGACGCCCTGAGCGCCTTCCCCGCGAATGCGCGCCTGCAGGTTTTGCTTACGGGCCGCGCTCCATTTCGCGCATTCCCTGACCTTCGGCAGGCCGTTGGGCTCGGCCACATGGCGATTCCAATAATCACGGTACAGGGGGAGATCCTCCCCCGGCGCGTCAGCGCCTGAAACCTCGACGCTAGTCGAGGAAAAAGTATCCTCTCCTCTATTCTGTTGTACTGTACTATCTTTTACTGTACTATCCTTTAATTTACTCTGTGAATTTTTCGGCCGATTATTTTCTGTTTCCAATTTTTCGTGGGCCTGCAAATAGCATTTCAAAATGGGCCCCGTCTGACTGATGTCGCGCATGTCGGCTTCGCTTAACAGCCAGATGTCCCAGTTGATGTTCGCCGATTTGCGCTCGCTGACCGCGTTGTAATACGTCCTTTGGATGCGCCGGCTGGTGAGCACCCCGGCCGCGAAACAGCCCTTGTCGAACAGCGCCCGCTCGGCCAATTCTTCGATAATGGCCATAATCTCTTCCGGCTTCACCCTGTCACGCCCGCTGATGAGGTCCGAGACGTCCAGGGCCACATCCTCCCGCACGGATTCGCGGTAGTCGAGATAATAGCCCTTGTCCTGGTAAATCAGCGTCAAAAGCGCGAGATAGGTCAATGCCGCCGCAGGCCCGTGGTGCGCCCGCGGCGCCCTGAGCTTGCGGTCCGTGAGCAGGCCCACCTCAAAGGGAAACCAATCCAGCCCCGTCTTGCAGGGGCGTCCTCTTTTGTTTGTCATTTTTCCTCCTTATGACTATCTATTTCTCACTTATATAATGCGTAAATTTGCCAAAGGGTTGACAAAAATTTTTGCCCACAGGCAAAAAAATTTTGTTCACGAGTAGAATGGGTCCATTTTGCAAAGATTTTTATGACATGAAAAGATAAAAAAAATTGTCTTCCCCTTTAAACAAGAGGAAGACAAAAAGGAAAAAGCGGGGTTCACCCTTACCGGGCGGCGGTAAGCTCCCGGCAGA
Source organism: Pseudoramibacter porci (assembly GCF_009696145.1). Lineage (GTDB taxonomy): Bacteria > Bacillota > Clostridia > Eubacteriales > Eubacteriaceae > Pseudoramibacter > Pseudoramibacter porci. The sequence goes on along the minus strand of NZ_VUMO01000009.1, from coordinate 43,752 downwards.
TGGCTTCAATTTGCCCCGAATAGACGCTGCCCTTCTCCCAGATGAAGTCGAAGGGGTGGGTCATGTGAAAATCGTTAAGGGGGATTTCCCGCAGGGTGCCGCAAGCCAGCTCCGGTGCCACCGCAATGCGGTAGAGAAAGGAAATCCCGCAGTCGTTTTTGAGCAGGGCGATGATGGTGTGCATGTTGCCCACTTCGACCGACGCCTTGAAATCCGACAGGCGGATGCCTTTGGCCGAAAGGCTTCGCGCCAGGATGTCCCGGGTGCCGGAGCCGGGCTCCCGCAGGATGATGCGCTCCGCCGGCAGGTCCCCCAGGGCCTTCACCTGGCCCACGGCGAAGCGGTGGCCCGCCGCGCAGACGGCGACAAAGGGCTGGTGGCTGAAGGTCAGGTGGGCGAAGTCGTCTTTGGGATAATAGCCCTCCACCAGCGCGAAATCGATGGTCCCCGATTGAAGCAGGCCCAGCAGCTTCTGGGTATTGCCGAAAACCACGTGAATGCTCCAGTCGGGATGATTTTTTAACAGCGCGGTCAGCGGGCCGGCGATGGCGTACTCCCCGACGGTCATGGTCACGCCGATGGCGATGGACCATTTCCCGGAGCGGACGGCCTGCATCTCCTTGTGGATGCGGGCGTCGTCATTTTTCTGCACCAGCAGCCGCGCCCGGAGAATTTTCCCCTGGGGGGTGAGGGTCAGGGTCTTCTTCTCGTAATGAAAGAGCTTGACGCCGTAATGATCCTCCAGAAAATGAATGTGCTGGGAGACGGCGGGCTGAGTGAGCCCCAGGACCGCTGCCGCCTTGGTGTAGTTCAAGGTCTCGCAGACCGTCAAAAAGGTCTGCACCCGAAAATCAAGCATGGTGATCCCCTTTCCATAAATTTTTCTTATTGTTTTATAAAAATTCATCATTTTACATTTGTGTTGGCTTTCACTATACTAACACACGAATCCAATCAAAAGGAAAAAATGTTTTGGCCCTCTGCCCATGATAAAAACGCATGGGATGAACCAGAGAAAAAGTTTTGATTTAAAAGGGAGAACACCGTGAAAACATTGATAAAAAATTTGGGGCCGGGTTTGGCCGTCTGTATCGCCATCGCCGTCCCGGCTTGGCTTTTGGGGAAGGTCTTCCCCGTGGTGGGGGGCGCGGTCATCGCGATTGTGGCCGGCATGCTCCTCACCCTGTTCTGGAACGACAAGGGCGCCTGTGACGCCGGGATCCACTGGACGTCGAAGGTCATCCTCCAGGCGGCTGTGGTGCTCCTGGGTTTCGGCATGGATCTGGGCGTCATCCTCCAGACCGGGCGCCAGTCCCTGCCGATCATCGTCTGCACCATCGCCACCTCGCTGGTGCTGGCCTGGCTGATGCAGAAGGCGCTGCATATCCCGGGGAAGACCTCGATTCTCATCGGGGTCGGCAGCTCCATCTGCGGCGGCTCGGCCATTGCCGCCACCGCGCCGGTCATCCACGCGGACGACGACGAAGTGGCCCAGTCCATCTCCGTTATCTTTTTCTTCAACGTGCTGGCCGCCATCTTCTTCCCGATGCTCGGCCGCGCCCTGGGCTTTTCGACCGCAAGCGGCGGGCCCTTCGGGATTTTCGCCGGCACCGCCGTCAACGACACCTCGTCGGTCACTGCGGCGGCCGCCACCTGGGACAGCATGTGGCACTTAGGCTCCCAGACCCTGGACAAGGCCGTCACCGTCAAGCTGACCCGGACGCTGGCCATCATCCCCATCACCCTGGTCCTCGCCATGGTGCAGGCCCGGGCCGAAAAGAACGACCGCGGGGAAAGCGGCGGGTTCAGCTTCCGCCGCGCCTTCCCGATGTTCATCCTGTATTTCGTCCTCGCCGCGGTGGTCACCACGGTCTGCGTCAGCCTCGGCGTTCCCGCTGCGGCCTTTGCACCGCTGAAGGAGTTGTCGAAATTCATGATCATCATGGCCATGGCCGCCATCGGCCTCAACAGCAACGTCGTCAAGCTCGTCAAATCCGGCGGCAAGCCCATCGTGCTGGGCGCCTGCTGCTGGGTGGGCATCACCGTCGTCAGCCTCTTGATGCAGCACGTCATGCACATCTGGTAAGGCGCCTGTCTCTCAACAACCGCCGCCCTCACGTGTCTTGGGGGCGGCGGTTTTGCTGTCTGAGATTTCCATGGCGCACAAAAAAAAGACTGCCCGAAGGCAGCCTCGCATCATTCTGGATTATTTCTTCCGCATGACTTCGATCTGGTAGCCGTCCGGATCGGTCAGGAAATAATAATCCTTGGTCGCGCCGAGCCCTTTGAGGGGGCCGACGGTGTAGCCCTTGGCCTGGTGTTCGGCGTGGGCGGCGTCCAAATTGTCCACTTCTACGGCGATGTGGCCGTAGCCGGTGCCGAGGTCGTAGGGCTGTTCCGGGTCGTAATTGTACGTCAATTCCAGCTCGAAATCCGACTGGCCGTCCGACAGATAGACCAGGGTGAACTTGCCCTCCGGCTTGTCCTTGCGGCGGACTTCCTTCATCCCGAGGGCGTCGTCGTAGAATTTAAGGGAGCGCTCCAAGTCGTAAACGCGGATCATTTCGTGAATCATTTTGCATGCTGGCATGGTGTTACCTCCTATTTATGCTTACTGCCCTTATTTTATTGGAGATGGGGCCGCAAATCAACTGAAATTTTCGTGATGACGAATCCCCCTGCAGCCACGCCCAAGCCTCGCCTGTGTCGTGATTGAAAAGCAATTAAAAAACAATCGCAAAAATTTGCGATTGTTTTGCGATTGTTTTGCGGTTGTATTTTCGCTTTTGCGATTGCATTGATGATGATGATTAACTTCCCCTTGACATCCTTTGCCTGCCGTCGTATATTAATCGCAACAGCATACGACGACAGGCGTAATACGTCAGACCATGTATCTTGACGCAACATGAGAAAGGCGGGTCGCCGTCCGAAAACTGCTCGAATCCATTTTTAACGCGAAAGGAGAACCGCAATGAAAAACAAGCGCAGCCTCTGCCTGATTCTGATTGCCGCCGTCGCCTTGGCCGTCATCGCCTTTGGCGCCGGGCAATATCTGGGGGCCGGGCATCTGTCCCTCGACTCGGACAAGGACAATTTCACCTTCCCTTGGACGAAAGCCCACCAGACCACCGTCCGCAAAAAGCTCGACGCCTTTGACCGCGCCGATATCCACCTCGACAACACGGACATCACCCTCCAAGACGGCGACGACTTTGCCATGGTCTATCACGGGCCAAAGGGCACCTGCCCCACCCTCACCGTCACAGACGGAAAGCTCACTGCCAAAGCAGCGAAGACCGCCGTCGGCGCCCATCAGGACGCCGAGCTGACGCTCACGATTCCGAGGGCGCGCGCTGAACTCAAAACCCTCACCCTGGCCGCTGATAACGGCGACATCACCGTCGAGCCCGCCCAAACCTTCAGGACCCTGACCCTCGAGAGCCAAAACGGCGATATCGACATCGACGCCTGTGACGGGACCACCCTGAAGGCCACGACTTCAAACGGGGATATCGACCTCGAAAGCACGGCCTTTACCACCGCTGAGCTGACCGCCGACAACGGCGACATCTCGGCCGCCCCGGCCGACAGTCTCGCTCGCTACACCATCTCTGCCAAAACCAACACCGGCGACATCGATATCGGCGAGCGCGAATACAACGCCGGCACCATCCGCGTCGGCAGCGGTGACAAGACCATCACCGCCCACACCAACACCGGCGACATCGACATCGAAAACGACTGATGTTGATGAATTAAAAAATCCCTGCCGTCTTGAATGTCAAGACGAACAGGGATTTATTTTTATTCCATCTCTACAAAGACTAACGCTTTTTGTTTAGGAATTATTCTCTGTAATGTTTCTCGTTCTTTTGATTATTTGATATATCCATATTATCCTGCCTATACGAGCTAATGTTATCATTTTGTTATCGGCATTGATAACACCTACTCGATAACTGTGGATAATAACTATATGTAGCATGTCAAATTATAAGCTATTTTGCTTAGAGATTCAACACAAAACTGAAATTTTACTTTTCCTTATATTCATCTGGTATTGCTATTTGAAATGTTTCACACAACAGCATCACATCATGCACATCATTTTTATCGTGTTCATATCCCAAATGAAGCATTACCTGACTCAATGGTTCAATACAAGAAACAGTTATATCTCCAACTTTTCCAATACCGGAAAAAGTTTTTGATGGAAATATATCTCCCTCATAAACAATTCCGTCATCTGTAAATTCAAAACAATGTAAATCAATGATTCTTTGTTTATCATCTTTCCAGACAGTATGACCATCCGTTGTATAATCAGTATTTACTTCCTCAAATCCATGCTGCTTAATCACATAAATATAATCATGATAATGTTTCAGTTCAACAAACAAATCAATATCATTGTGTATTCTTGATTCTCTTTTAAGAAGTGCATCAACACCCCATCCGCCATCTAAATATACTTTAATTTCGTTTTGCAAAGCATATTTTATAATTTCACATGCATCTTCTGTACGTACCATAATCTATCCTCCAAATTCAAATCTTTGTATGCTTTCCAACTCACTAAAAGCCTGAAATTTGTCAGTCTTTCATCCTTTTTGTTATCAATCACCAATTAGCTGTAATCCATTAGGATTTAGCTGATATATTTTATCGCACACCTCTTCAATATACTTTCTATCGTGAGAAATGCTAATGACAGCCCCCGGAAATTCTCGGAGCATTTTTCTTATTACCGGACCGGACAATGGTGAAAAATTTCTTGTCGGTTCATCCAGAATAAGAACATTTGCACCACTTAAGCTCATCCTCAAGAGAAGCACTTTCGCCTTTTGTCCGCCTGATAACTCCCGAATCGGATGCTCCATTTCATCTGGTGTGTATTTAAGTGAACCAAGGTATGTTCTAATTCTTGTACGCTCTTCTTTATCTCCTGTTTTATCAAGGTAATCAACCGGTGTAACATCCAAATCCAGCAGGTCTTCATAAGTTTGAGGCATATATTCTGCTTTAATGTCATTCCGATTTAGGAGTTCTTCCGCTATCTTTTTTAGAAGAGTCGTTTTTCCTGCCCCGTTGGCTCCTATCATACAGATTTTTTCTGAACCTTTTATTTTTAAATGAATTCCTTCTGCTAAAATTCTTTTGCCATCCGGAGTCACAAGCTTTGAAAGTTCATATTCTATGACCGTTTTTCCTGCGGGAATGTGTGAGTTTTCATCCCCTAATTTGACAAAGATTGCTTCTTCCTGTTCCGGCATCTGAGTCATATTTTCATCTTCTTTTTCAAATCTTCGTTCCATTGCCTTAACCGTATGCATTTTGTCCTTTAAGTTTTTGGCAACAGACGGTGCTTGTCTGGTACAACTTCTTAATGCACCTTGTACACTCTGCATAACTCTTTGATATTTTTCATCGCGAATCTTTTTCTCCCTACGGTCACTCAGTGCCCGCTGTTTTTGGATTTCAAATTTATGAAGCCGTTCTTCCACATAGCGTCTATAGGGAAGCTTTGCCACGGTATATCTCGCCTTTGTTTTTCGTATAATCTGCTCGATATGTATCACCATGTTGGCAGTACGCTCTATCAGCGTTTCATCGTGTGAAATAAAAAGCACAATGTGCTTCCAGTCATTTATGATTTTTTCCAGTAATGTAAGCGTCGCAATGTCGATGTCATTGGAAGGTTCGTCCAACAACAGCACAGAAACATCGCGAATGAAAAGCCTCATAAGTTGTGTCTTGACTTTTTCGCCTCCTGAAAGACTACCCATTGTCTGGTTACTGTAGAAAAAATCATTTTTCATTCCAAATTTTCCCGCAATAACAGACAATTCTTTAGGCGTTTTCTCCCAGAATATTTCCTCTTCAGAAAAATATTCGTATATTGTTTTTTCCTTATCTTCATCGAGCATCTCCTGCGGAAGATAACCAAGACGTTCGTGTCCCATTATCCTTTCCCCATCTGCTTCTATATAGTTTTCTACAAGCGACGGATTGTATATCCACTTCATTAATGTCGATTTCCCATTTCCCTCTTCTCCAATAATAACTGCCTTATCTCCATCATTTAGCACAAGGTTGAAATCATTAAGAATTATTCTCAGGTCTTTTTTATGTGTTAAATTTAATTTTTTTATCTGCAACATTAAAGTTTCTCCTTTTCGAAGTCTGAGCCAATTATTATTTTGAACACACAAAAACGAGTCTTTTTTGCATACGCAAAAATAGACTCGCTAAATAGACCCTTATTTCTTTTCCAAAAGGAAAACAAAGGAAATGCCTCTTGCGATAATCCAACTTAAGCGTACACAAAACAAACCTATTCTCTACAGGCTCAATAACTATATGTGTCTTACTTAAATCAAATTATCTATTAATCATTTCCTCACCTTACACAAAATGTGCCTTTCTTTCTTCTAATGGCAATACTATCATACTGTATTTTTTGTGTCAATACATTTCACCTTATGGAAGTGCAAATTAAAATTTTCACTTCCTAATTATACATCCAACCATTACGAAATTCAATCTTTCACAACCTCTTTACAACCACAACCACAGCACTCCAGCAAACGCAGGAGCACCATACCGTAAAACGCTTATGTGTAAATCAACTCCGTTCCTACAACTTCCCTCACACAAGCCTGAATATTATTCATTCTTCCAATCCATTCGTAGGGATTATCTTTCTTTAATTGTTCCGTCACATCTTGTCTGTCGGCATATTCCTTTACCAGTCGAAGAAACATATCCTCTGCTTGCTTATCGACTTCTGCAAGATAACTATGCAGCTTTCCGCTTGTCAGCAGGTTCATATATAACACTTTATAGTGTTCCTTTAAATGCCTTGCATGTCGTTTCCCCCATAAACCAATCGGCTCTATTTCTTCTTCGGCTGGTACTGTGATGTTCGGCAATAAATAATCACCCACCTGTCTATAAGTTCCGCCCATTTCTTCAAAAATTGTCTTTGTCATTTTCCTTTTCCTCCTGTGATTTTTGTCTATCGTGATCGTGTATTATCACGCTTGCGACCTTTAACTGTTCTTGCCTGCTCCAACAAATCATCTATCTGTTTGCGACCAAAAACCTTACGGAGCAGGCTGTAATCTTTATTTTCTGCTTTTAGGATTTTGTTTTCTTCGGTCAATCTTTCATTGACTTTCTCCAAACGCTGATTGGTGCGGTATAACTGTGCATTCGCTGTATTCAGCCTATGATAGTTGTCCCACCCCTCAAAGCAGCGGGCAAGCACCGTTTTGACAAGTTGCTTCAATTTCCTTACAACCGGCTCTGCCATTTTGGTTTTATATGCCTTTGCAGTCATAAATTTCTCTGGTTCTGGCAACTGATATTTCGGTGCAGTATCAAGCTCTATTTCAAGATTTGACAGCTCGTCTTTTGCCTTATCATAGTTCAATACTCGTTCCGACAACACATCAAATTCAATCTGTTTCTGCTCGATTTTCGCACCTAATGCCGCCACTTCTTTTTCTCTTTCCTGCTTTTTATAATCCAAAACAGAAAGATGTTTTTCGTGTGTGCCTAAATGTTCCCACTCAATCCCATAACGTTCCATCACCGCCGCAAGCTGTTCTTTTTCGGACTGTATCCATTGCGACCACTCCGTATCGCCACGACTGCCGCCCTTAAAACCTTGCGTTGCAAGAGCCTGCTTTAGTGACACTCTTGTATCAAGTCCACGCTTGCTGCCTGTGGTAAAAGGTACAAAATCTATGTGCAGATGTGGTGTAGCTTCATCCATATGCAGATGAGCCGAGAACACCCGAAGCTGTGGATTTCGCTCCTGAAAACCCTGATAGTATTCATCTAAAATCTGCTTTGCCAGTTCTCCGTTTTCCGTATCGGCGTTCATATTTCCCTTACCGCCCACCTGTAAAATGATTTCGTGGAACGGTTTTTCCTGCTTGGAACTTCGGATTTTTTCATAATAATCTTTTATCTTTCGGTCTGACCTTATCTGCTTGGCATTGTATCTTTCCAATGCTTCATCAAACAATTCGTGATAAACTGTCTTTATATTTTCATTGCAGTAGTCGATATTGAGATGAGTACGAGTTCCGTCTACATTTTCTGCTCGGAACTTTCGGCTATTGTGATTGACCGAGCCTTTACCGACCATTGCACTTATCGTTCTCTGCATTTTTTCATCTCCCATCTGTAAATTTCAACATTCTCAGGTTTTGTTACTTTTGTCAAAAGTAACGCAAAAGCACTTTTGACGGGTACACCCATCAAAAATGCGACCTGTAAACAGGTTTTGCGTTCTCCGAAGGCTCTCCGAGGGGTGAGCGTGTGCCGGTGGCACACACGCCTGCGAACCGACCGAGCCAGCAGGCGAGACCAAAGAGCCGCCTTTGAAAAGGCACTCTCTGCACACTCCCCTAAACTTTATCCGGTGTCAAAGTGTGACGATGGTGACAATGTTTTTCACAGCGTGCTGCTCTCAAAAACATTGACACCTTTGACACCGTTTGTCACGCCGTCTGCTCGGTTTCTTTCCAAAGTGAAACCTTTCTTCCGTCGTGTGTGCGGCTGTTCTGATAACGGATACCGTAATCACGAAACAGCCTGCTTGCGTTGATACTGAGCCTTAAAGAAAGTACATTCGGCTTTATATCCACCGCAAGCCTTTCGCAAAGTTCCGAAGCAGTTCCTTCCCATCTGTCACTTTCCGAAAAGAGCGTATCCGCTATCTTCTCAAGCAGAGGTTCGGGCGGTTCTTTCCACATCTCCGTTTCCGATTTTGCAAAGTTCCACACCAATCGCTCGCTGTCCCTTACAAGATGGATTTTCATATCCTGCTGGTCTCTGCCAGCAACATCAAGTGTGGCATTGTTGGAAGTACGCTTGTCCTTACTGAGAACAAATGCACCGTCTGCCGCACCCATCAGACCATTCGTGCCTGAAATCATATCGAATATATCTTCCGATTTTTGTTTGCGTGTATGATGAACAATAAGCATTGAAACCTTGTAACTGTCTGCCAACGCTTTCAGCCTTGCCACAACATCATAATCACTTGCGTAGCTGTAATCTGCTCCGCCTGCTTCACGCACACGCTTTAAGGTGTCTATGATAATCAAGCCTGTGTCTGGGTGTTCCCTCATAAACCCTCTTATCTGTTCTTCCAGTCCGCCATTGACCGTTTTACATTCCGTTGCGAAATACAGATTGCCTGTCTCCTTTGCACCGAACATCTGAAACAATCGCTTCTGCAAACGTGGGTAATCATCTTCAAGGGCAAAATAAAGCACCGTTGCCTTACGCACCTTATACTCCCAAAGCGGTGTGCCTGTGCTGATATGATAGGCAAGCTGTGCCATCATAAAGCTCTTTCCCACTTTCGGGGAACCTACGAAAAGGTAAGTTCCCCTTTGGAGCAGACCGTCGATAAGTGGTGTCTGAACCTCAAACACCGTATCATACAGCGTTGTCATTGATACTGTTTTCAGATAGGAAGGGTCTAACTGTCTGAGTATTTCCCTTTGCATTTCTTCAAAAGATTGCTCGTACCCCTTGAAATCCGTATCCTGATTGACTATACTATTGTCAGTACATTTGGAAAGTGACTGTTCCGCATCTGTTGCCGCAGATACATTTGGAATAGTCATTTCTTTTTTATTCTCCATTCGCATCCTCTCCTTTCAAACCGCCGAGAATAATGGAAATCAGTTCTATTACACTCAGCAGTTCATCATCCACACCTTTTCCTGCTTCAATCCTTTTCAGTTCCGCAAGGACTGTGGCAAATTCCGTTTTCAACGCCTTATACACTCTCGGATTGCCCTGTACCACCACATCCTGATTTAAGCAACGGCGGTAACAATACTCCTGTTTTGGCAATCCTGATAGAGCTACAGCTCTGTTAATGAGTTCGTTTTCTTCGGGCGATACTCGAAACCCTACTGTGATATTCCTCCAACGATTTTTGTTATCTCTGTTCTTAGCTGACATTTTCAAAATCTCCTTTCCCTAAATCATCTAATTTTTCTGCCATCTCAATCTGCTTTGACGGAAAGAGGTGTGCGTACTGATAAGTAATATCAATACTTTCGTGACCAACTCGGTCAGCAATCGCCACCGCAGAAAAGCCCATATCAATCAAGAGTGAAATGTGGCTGTGACGGAGATCGTGAATGCGGATACGCTTCACGCCTGCCGCCTTTGCCCCTCTGTCCATCTCGTGATGAAGATAGCTTTTCGTCACCGTAAAGATACGGTCTTTCTTCTTCAATCCGTAAAGCATACCGAGATATTCTTTCATTTCCTCACACAGAAACTTCGGCATTTTAATCGTGCGGTTGCTCTTTTTCGTTTTCGGAGAAGTAATCACATCCTGCCCTTTCAAACGCTGATAGGATTTATTGATTGTGACTGTTTCCTTATCAAAGTTGAAATCTGCCGGAGTCAAAGCTAACAGCTCGCCCTCTCGGATACCGCACCAGTAAAGCATTTCAAACGCATAAAAGGAAACAGGCTTGTCCATCATCTCAAAAGAGAATTTCTTGTATTCTTCCTTTGTCCAGAACAGCATTTCCTTGTGTTCCTCACGTCCCATATTTCCCACCTTTGCCGCAGGATTGGAACGCAGTTCATAGTAGCGGACAGCGTGATTGAAAATGGCGGACAACTGATTGTGCAGCGTTTTCAGATACGTCTGTGAATAAGGCTTTTTCTTCTCATCACGATAGGCAAGCATTTCATTCTGCCAAGTAATAATCTCCTTTGTGGAAATCTCGCTGATTTTCAGTTTCCCGAAATACGGAAGTATCTTTGTGCGTATGATATGCTCTTTGGTAAGCCACGTGTTTTCCTTCAAACGGTTCTTCACATCATTGATATAAAGCTCCGTAAAGGCTTCAAAACTCATATCAAGGTCTGAAGAAGTCTGCAATTTGAACATTCTTTCCCATTCCTGTGCTTCTCGTTTGGTAGCAAAGCCACGCTTGCATTTCTGCTTGCGTTCCCCTTTCCAGTTCACATACCTTGCCATCACATACCAAGTACCGTTATCTTCATTCTTAAATACCGGCATTTACATTTCCCCCTTTCCTGCTCCGTAGAGCCTTTCGTAAAAATACTGGCGATTTACACGCCCTGCAATCGTAATAAAGCCCTTTGCTTTCAATTCCTCATTTAATTGTCTGATGAGTTTATATGCATAAGGTTTTGATACGTTTAGTTCCTGAGCCACATCTTCGGCTCGGATAAATCTGTTTTCCATATCCTTTTTCTTCCTTTCTTAAAATAATTTTTTGCTTGCCGCTTTCTCCGTGTTAAAGTTCCAACAGGCACTCCTGCTTGTCGGCAGGCGCTGTGCTGTCCCAATGCACCGCAGTACATCAGGCGCTCGCTCGTATAGGGGTTCCCGAAAAGTCGGAGACTTTTGGGGAAGAGGAGGAGCAGTGCAGCGAATGAGCTTTTGTGCTTGCACACAAGCGAACGATACGGAACTTGCTCCGACGAGGTCTTGGCGGTTTGGCTTTTCGGACGGTCATTCAGTTGTCGCATTAAGCATATTTGTTTAATTCGTAATTTATTTTACTAAACATATTTGCTATTGTCAAGTGGTTGCAAAGAAAATATTAAACATTTTTGTTTCGGTTTTTCTTGACTTCCACTAAACATTTCTGCTATACTTATTTCACTAAATATAAAAGGAGCGTATCATTATGGCTATCAGCGAAAGAATACATTTTTTCAGACTAATGCGTGGTATGACACAAAAGTATCTCGGTACAGCAATCGGTTTTCCAGAAAAGAGTGCTGATGTGCGTTTGGCACAGTACGAAACTGGTACACGCAAACCGAAAGCAGACCTTACAAATGCATTGGCACAGGTGCTTGATGTTTCTCCACAGGCTCTTGATGTTCCTGACATAGACAGCTATATCGGTCTTATGCACACTCTGTTTACCCTTGAAGATATTTACGGTCTTACTGTCAGTGAAGCAGACGGAGAGGTATGCTTAAAGGTCAACAAGGACAAAGGCAGAGAAGCATATGAACTCCTCAAAATGCTGTATGCTTGGAAAGAACAGGCAGACAAGCTATCTTCCGAAGAAATCAACAGAGAAGAATACGATAACTGGCGTTACCATTATCCAGAGTTCGACACCACACAGCGTTGGGCAAAAGTTCCATCACAGGAATTAAGTGACGCTCTCGTGGAAGCATTCAAAGACCACTTGAAAGATAAATAAGCACCTACAGGACCTGCCACTGGCAGCTCCCTACAGATGCTTTGGCAACGACAAAAAAGCCCTTAACTATGGTTATTAACCACAGCTAAGGGCTTAGTTTATAATATGGAATTTGTTCAGAGCCAAGCTCCGAACTTTAGTCTGCAAGCCACCTGTTAATTGTTCCGTTACCCATAAACCACTGGATAACAAGAATAATGGCACTTGCTATGACTGTTATCAATTTGTTATCAAAAGACTAATCGAAATCGCTGAAACCCGCATAAACACTGGCTTTTTTAAGCAACTCGATTTATTCTAACTCAATCGTTCCTGGCGGCTTGGAGGTCAAATCGTACATGACGCGGTTGACCCCTTTGACTTCGTTGATGATGCGGTTCATACACGTCTGCAGCACCGACCACGGGATTTCAGCCGCTTCAGCCGTCATGAAATCCGAGGTGATCACGCCCCGCAGCACCACCGCGTAATCGTAAGTCCGGTCGTCGCCCATGACGCCCACACTTCTCAAATTAGACAGCGCCGCGAAGAACTGGCCTTTGCCCATGTCGATGCCGGCTTTTTCCAATTCTTCCCGGTAGATGGCGTCCGCTTCCTGGGTGATCTTCACCTTTTCCGGCGTCACTTCGCCGACGACGCGGATCCCCAGACCCGGCCCCGGGAAGGGCTGGCGGAACACGAGGTTTCTCGGAATGCCGAGCTCCAGCCCCACTTTTCGCACTTCGTCCTTAAACAAATCCCGAAGGGGCTCGATGGGGGTCTGGTCGAAGCCCAGCTCGACGACCATTTCCTGCGGCAGGCCGCCCACATTGTGGTGGGATTTGATCACCGCACCGCCGTTGCCGGCGCCGCTTTCGACCACGTCGGGGTAAATCGTCCCCTGGGCCATGTATTTAAAGCCGCCTTCGTCGGTCAGCTTTTTGGCTTCTGCGCCGAAGATTTCGACGAACAGAGCGCCAATAATTTTCCGTTTCTGTTCCGGATCGGTCACGCCCTTGAGCTTTTTAAAATAAGTTTCCCCGGCGTTGACCCGGATGAAGTTCAAATCGAAATCCCCCTTCGGGCCGAACACCGCTTCGACTTCGTCGCCTTCATCCTTGCGCATCAGCCCGTGATCGACGAAGACGCAGGTCAGCTGCTTGCCGATGGCCTTGGAGAGCAGCACAGCGGTAACGGTCGAGTCGACCCCGCCGGAGAGTCCCAAAAGCACCCGGTCATCTCCGATTTTTTCTTTGAGGGCCGCTACGGTGTCTTTCACAAAGGTGTTCATCTGCCAGGTGCCGGCGCATCCGCAGACTTTTGTCAGGAAATTCTGCAACATCTTCTTGCCCTCCGGCGTGTGGACCACTTCCGGGTGGAACTGCACGGCGTAGAGCTTTTTGTCCGGATTTTCCATCGCGGCGATCGGGCAGTTGGGCGTGTGGGCCGTCACGGCGAAGCCTTCCGGCGCCTTGGCGATGTAATCCGTGTGGCTCATCCAGCAGACGGTATCCGCGGCCACATCCTTCATGATCAGGCTGTCCGGTCCGTCGATCGTCAGCTTCGTGTGGCCGTATTCGCTCACCGGAGCCTTTTTCACTTCGCCGCCCAAGGTGTGGGCCATGAGCTGGGAGCCGTAGCAGATCCCGAGAATCGGAATGCCCAGCTCGTAGAGCTCTTTCTGATATGTGGGCGAGGTGGCTTCAAACACGCTGTTGGGCCCGCCGGTCAGGATGATGCCCTTGGGCGCCATGGCCTTGAGCTCGTCGATGGGCGTTTTGTACGAATGGATTTCGCAGTACACCTGGCATTCGCGGACACGTCTGGCAATGAGCTGCTTGTACTGCCCGCCGAAATCCAGCACCACCACCAATTCCCGCGGCGGTGCCGATTGCTTTGTCGTCATAATTTTCTCCTGTTCTTTCACGTCTTTTTACTGTTCAATCTGTTCGAAAGCTTCTTCCATGGCGAGGGATAGACTCGGAATCGGGTGAACGATCCGGGCCAAATCCATGGTCGTCCCTTCCATGACCATCAGCGCCTGAACCTGCGCGATGAATTCGCAGGCGTTTTCGCCGATGATATGAACCCCGAGGATTTCGTGGTATTTGCCGTCCACGATGACCTTGACAAATCCCTGCTTGTCGTTTTTAAAGAGGGAGCCCGGTTCGTCGCCGAGGGGCGCGAGGCCGACCTTGATGTCATCGTGTTCGATGGACGCTTCCTGGGTTGTCAGGCCGATGCTCGCCACTTCCGGGAAGGTGTGAATGAAGTGGGGCATTTGATACACGTCCATCATCCGCCGCGGCTTGTCCCGATCCTCGGCCACGAGGTTTTCGATGAGCATCTTCGCCTGAATCCGCCCTTCGTAAGGCATTTGGCACTGGCCGGTAATGCCGCCGACCGCGTAGACCTGCTTCAGCGACGTCCGGTTGAAGCTGTCCGTCACGATAAATCCGTCGTCGATGTCCAGGCGAAGCTGGCTCAGGCCGGATAAATTGCCCTTGTAAAGCGTGGGCACATAAATCGTCGAGGAGATGACGGTGTGCTCGGTCTTGGGGCGTCCGCCTTTCCTTTCGGCCTCTGCGTCCACCGACGCCAGCTCAATGTGGGTCATCTTCAGGGAATCTTTATAAATGTCCACCGGGCGCATTTTTAAATAAACCTTCGTGCCCCGGCGCTTCATCTGTTCTTCGAGGCGGCCGACAATCTGAGCGTCCAGATTTTTGAGCAGCGCCGACTTGTCCGTGACAATGGACACGTGGGTGCCGAGGGTCTGGAACAGCGAAGCCGCCTCGCAGGCGCGCACGCCGGATCCCAAAATGGTCATCTCTTCGGGAATCTTGTTGAACTCGCACACGCTGTCGTCTTCGACCACTTCCGTGTAATGCTTCAAGGTTTCCCGTTCCTGAGCTTTGAGCCCCGTCGCGACGATCAGCCGCTTCCAGGTCAGGCGGATCTGATTGCCGTTTTCTTCCTTGACGTCGATCATCCCGTTGGTCAGCGGCCGCCCCGCGCCGGAAAAGACGTACACGCCGGCGTCGTCGAGCTGTTTGCGCAGCTTGGCTTCCTCCTGGCGCACCGTTTCATCCTTTTCGGCGACGAGCTGATGCATGTCGAGGGACAGCTTGCCGATGACGATGCCGTGATGGCCGCGGTAGCGCATGCAGTGGCGGATAAACCGCGCGTTTTCGTGATAAAATCCCGCCGGGATGCCTTCTCTCAAAAACTTCCCGCCGAAATCTCCAGCGACCAGCGCCGTCCGGTAGCCGGCCCGTCCCGCTTCCACAGCGGCGGTAATGCCGACGATGCCGCCGCCCACCACGACAATATCAAAATTTCTCGGAATATCCACAATATTATCGCTTAATTCCTTAGATAAATTGGGTTCGATCATTTTTCCTCCTTCGGCTTCATTTGAAAGAGCGCATCCGGATTTTCCAACAATGTCTTCAGCGCGTTCAAAAAAGCCACAGACGCTGCGACATTGGCCGCCCCGCGCTTTTGCGACAGGGTCAGCGAGGCGATGTAATGCATGCCGCCGATCTGCATATCTTTGCGCACGGCGCCCACCGCCAAAACCGGCGCCTTCTGCTTGTCGCAGATATAATTGACCCCGACGCCCTGGCCGAGGGACAGGATGTGAAGCCCGGCGCTGTCGTCTGAAGCGTCCAGCCGGCCGGCTTCAATGTCTTGAAGGGCTTGGCCGCGCTGTGCGGCGAAGGCCGTAGGCGACGCAATATCGTCGGCGTCAACTCCCGGTGTGCACACCAGTCCTTTGGCTTCGCTGAGGGTCATCAGCACAATTTTTCTGCCCGCCCCGCAGGCCTTGGGGTGCAGGGACAACGCGCGCGCGGCCGCCGCGGCGACGTAATCCGTCAGCTCCGCGCCGTCCTTTTCCGACTGATTCCGGCAGGCATCGTGGATTTTTGTCACGTCCACCGTCATGTCCAGCGCGTAGGGGCCAATGGCCACCGCATCGTCCGGATCTTCGCGGTGCGCCAAACGGCCGAGCGCCTCCCCTTGGGGCGAGGTCTGTTCCGCCATGGCCGACGCCGCCACGTCTGATGCCTTTGCGCGTTTTGGCGGCGCTTTCTGCGTGAAAGAATCCTCCATATTGTCCCGAATGGCCTGATAGATTTTCGCAGCCACCGGATCGTGATGGCCGAGAGGCGACGGGGCTTTTGGCTGATCCCCGTGCGTCGAAGGCGTCTGGGGTGCTTCCTTCGGCGCAGCTGGCTCTGCCTCGGCCTGCGTTTCGGCCTTCACAGCCGCGTCTTCCTTCGGCGGCTTCGTCTCTTCGGCCGCATCGGGATGGGTTTTCAGCCATTGGCGGACATCGTAGCGGACGATGCGCCCGTTGGGGCCGCTTCCCGGAGCGAGCTTCGATAAATCGACATGGTGTTCCTCGGCGAGCTCTCGGGCCAAGGGCGATACGCTGACCACACTGACGTCGTTGGGATCAAAATCGTCCAGATGAAACCCGGTGGATTGATCCTGCGCCCCGCCTGCCAGTTCATCCGCTTCCGCCGGCGCTGCTGTTTCGTCTGCCGCCTGTGCTTCCTCAGCGGCCCCTTCAGGTTCCCCTTCAGCGGCGGCTTCTTCCGGCGTGTGCTCCGCCGGTTCATCTGGCGCCGGCTGATCGGCCGGCTGCGCTGT
The DNA here is from genome assembly GCF_009696145.1 of Pseudoramibacter porci. Lineage (GTDB taxonomy): Bacteria > Bacillota > Clostridia > Eubacteriales > Eubacteriaceae > Pseudoramibacter > Pseudoramibacter porci. Next base: position 26,869 of record NZ_VUMO01000009.1, on the reverse strand, counting down.
ATCCGCTGCCGCCGTTTCGAGTTTCGGCTCTTCCGGCTGATCGAGGGTTTCCTGCATATCCTGACGGCGCCCGTTCTGGGCCCGTTTTTCAAAAATTTTCTTTTTTTCTAAATAAATATCGATATCCCGTTCCGTAATGCGCCGTTCCATTCCGATTTCGGACAGCTCCTGGAGGTCAACGCCCTTTTCCTGGGCGTAGCGTCTCGCCGCCGGTGTGGCCGGCAGGACCTGCTTGCTGTTTCCGGACGGCCTTGGCCGGCCGCCCAAACGCCTTAAGGAAAGACGGTCATTCGCGGATTTTGCCTTTTGGTCGCCCATCAATCAACCCCCAAAAGGTCGTAGACAGACTGCACCACATCTTCTGCCTTCGGCGTCACCACGTCTTCTAAGCCCTTGTTGTAGGGCATCGGCACGTCGAGTCCGCAAAGTCTGAAAATCGGCGCTTCGAGATAATCGAAACATTCGCTTTCCGCGACCGACGCTGAAATTTCCGCGCCGAGTCCGCCGGTCTTGCTTTCGTCGTGAACGATGAGCAGATGCCCCGTCTTCTTAACCGACTTATAAATCGCATCCATATCCAAAGGCGCGAGGGTCATCGGGTTGATCACTTCCGCGCTGTAGCCGTCGTGATCGAGGATGACGGCCGCCTCGAGCACCGAGACCAGAGCCGCGCCCCAGGACACCACTGTCACGCTGCTGCCTTTGCGTTCGGTGTAGGCTTTGCCGAGGGGCAGCACGTAGTCCTCTTCGATCGGCACCTGGGTTTTGTACCCCAGAAGGTCGCGGTTGATTAAGAAGACCACGGGGTTGTCGTCGCGAATCGCCGCTTTCAGCAGTCCTTTGCCCTGGGCCGCGTTGGACGGTTCGACGACCTTTAAACCCGGGATGTGGGCAAAGAGGCTTTCGAGGGTCTGGCCGTTCTGGGGCTGATCGCCGCCGCCCACCGGCACGATCACCGTCATCGGCACATTGACCTTGCCCTTGGACCAGTAGAAAGGCCGCGCTGCTGTCTGCACCAATTCGCCGAAGGCGGTCAGCGCCTGATCCATCGACGCCAGCTCGACAATCGGTCTGAGGCCGGTCATGGCCGCGCCCGCTGCTGTGCCGATCACCGCCTGCTCCGACGACGGGGTGTCGAGCATTCTGTCTTCATCGAGTCCGAGGGTAATGCCGCAGCTGCCGCCGCTTTCGCGCACATCCTGCCCCATCACCACGATGGATGGGTCTGCTTTCATTTCTTCCTGCAATGCCTGACGCATCGCTTCCTTGAAGGATAATTCTTTGATTTCCATGATCCTGTCCTCCTATGCAAATACCGGTGTCAATGCGTCGTTCATCGCCGGATCGTTCGACGCTTCCGCGTAGCTCAGCGCGTCGCTCACACTGCGGGATGCATTGCTTTTAAGCTGATCCAGCACATTCTGCTTCATGCCGTAGTCGTCCACCAGGGACTTTTCAAAGAGCGTGATGGGGTCGTGCTGCTGCCAGATCTTCTGTTCGTCGACGCTGCGGTAAAGCTGGAGATCGTTCGTGTCGTAGCCGCAAAGCCGGTAGGTCTGCGCTTCGATGAAAAACGGCCCTTCCCCAGCTGCCGCGTGCGCCCGCGCCTTTTCGACGGCCATGGCCACCGCAATGGCGTCGTTGCCGTCAACGGTCACCGCCGGAACCCCGCAGCCCTCGACCACGGCTTTGATGTCCTGCGCTGCCAGGTGATCTTCAATTGCGGTGGCCCCGCTGAAGAAGTTGTTTTCGATCAGAAAAACAACTGGCAGTTTCCAGAGCTTCGCCAGATTGAGGGATTCGTAAAAAGCGCCTTCGTCCAAAGTCCCGTCGCCGCCGAAGCAGAGCACGGCCTGCCCGTCTTTTTTTTGCTTGTGGGTCAATGCCGCGCCGCAGGCAACCGGGTAACCCGCGCCCGGCGCCGGGCTCGTCCCTAAATTGTGCACCGAGGCATCCGCCAAATGGGCCGATCCTGCCAAGCCGCCGTCGATGCCCACCGCTTTGCCTAAAACTTCAGCCATCATGCTCTTGATTTCCATCCCCGAGGCGATGGCCTGAGCGTGGTTGCGAAAGCTCATCACCACATCGTCTTCCGGATCAATGGCCATGCAGGCCCCGACGGCAGCGGCTTCCTGCCCAATGGACAGATGGGACACGCCGTTGATCTTGTCCGATGCGCTGATGGATTTTAAGGTTTCTTCGAAAAACCGCGCTTGGTTCATGCGGTAATACATCGTTGCCAGTAATTCTTCAGTAAATTTCATATTGAACGCCCTCCACTTTTGTGCTGGTTCTTTTTAATTCATTAATGTCAGAAAACTGTTGATGATCATTAAATCTTCTGATGTTGTGATTTTGATGTTATTGTAATCTCCCGGGATGATGGCGACGGGCAGACCTAAACGCTCGACGAGAGCGGCGTCATCTGTCGCCTCGATGTCATCCGCAATCGCCTTTTCGTACGCGTTTAAAATCAGTTGGTAATCAAAAGCCTGAGGGGTCTGCACCTCGTAGAGCACCCGGCGGTCGAGGGTCTGATTGACCGTCAGCGTGCTGCTGCCGTCGCCTGCCGGCTTCACGGCCTTGATCGTGTTTTTCGCCGGGACCGCCGCAATGGCCGCTTTGTACTTCAGTGCAAAATCAATGCTGTCATCAATTAAAATCTCGCCGATCATCGGCCGTGCGCCGTCGTGAATGAGTACCACATCGCAGCGCGGGTCTGCCGCTTTTAAACCGCAATAAACCGACTGGCTGCGCGTTTTTCCGCCTGCGGTCGTCCTGATCGCGTGTTGAAAGGTGTGCGCTGCCGCAATATCCCGCTTATAAATCTCCCGATCGTCCGGATTCAAGATGACGATAATTTCGTCAACCCGTGGACTTTCGTCGAAGGCCCGAATCGTCCAATACAAGATCGGCTCGTCCTTGAGTTTTAAAAACTGTTTGTTGGTTTTCGTCCCCATCCGCCGGCCCCGGCCCGCCGCCGGAATGACGACCGAGACAAAGGGGCGCGCGTCAGGCGTTTTTGTTTTCAATGGCTGCTATCCTTTCCGCAGCGCTGTCGTCCTCGCAAAGCGCTGTGATCCGTCTGGCCGTCTCGCCCTTGGCGTCGTCCCGCCGCAAATCGATACGCAGAATCGGCGCGAAACCTTCGTCCTCGAGGAGATCCGGCCATTCACAGAGGATGAGGCGGCCGTCGTCGAGATAATCCTCAAAGCCGATTTCCTGCAGCTCCTCGTAATCTTCGAGACGGTACAAATCCATGTGCACCGCCGCCGCGTCCGGCCCGTACTCGTTGATCAAGGCGAAGGTCGGACTGGTCACATCGGCATCGATACCGAGACCGCTTACGATCCCCTGAGTCAATTTCGTCTTGCCGGCGCCGAGATCGCCGGTCAAAAAAATCAAGCCGCTCGCGCCTTGAAGCGCCTGTCCGATTTTCTGGCCAATGGCCAGGGTCTGCTCCGGCGAGGCGCTTTCCCATTTTTTCTCGATCATCATTCCTGGATGTAGTGGGCCATGAAGTGGCGGAGCCGTTCGATGGTGTCGTTGAGCTGAATGGGACTCGGCAGGAAGACGATTCTGAAATGGTCGGGTTTGGGCCAGTTGAACCCTGTGCCCTGAACGATGAGGACTTTTTCCCGTTTGAGTAAATCAAGGGCAAACTGCATATCGTCGGTGATGTTGAAAGCCTCGGTGTCGATCTTGACAAAGGCGTACATCGCGCCGCTGGGCTTCGTGCAGGATAAGCCCGGGATGGAGTTGATGCCTTCGTATACAATGTCGCGCTGTTCGTGGAGCCGGCCGCCCGGCGCGATCAAATCCTGAATACTCTGGTAGCCGCCGAGGGACGTCTGGATCGCGTACTGCGCCGGTACATTCGCGCAAAGGCGCATGGTCGACAAAATGTGGATCCCTTCGATGTAATCCTTCGCGCATTCCTTGTTGCCGGAAAGCACCATCCAGCCGACGCGGAATCCCGGCACGCGGTGGCTCTTGGACAAGCCGTTTAACGTGACGACGAGCACATCCTCCGTCAGGCTCGCCATATGCGTGTACGGCAGGTTGTCGTAAATGATGTGGTCGTAGATTTCGTCAGAGAAGATGATGAGACCGTTGTCTTCCGCAATCTTGACAATGCCTTCGAGAATTTCCTTCGGGTAGACCGCGCCGGTCGGGTTGTTCGGGTTGATGACGACGATCCCCTTGGTTTTGTCGGTGACCTTCGCGCGGATATCGTCGAGATCCGGGTACCAGTCGCTCTGTTCGTCGCAGAGATAATGCACAGCCTTGCCGCCGGCCAAGGTCGCCGCCGCTGTCCACAGCGGATAATCCGGCATGGGGATCAGCACTTCGTCGCCGTCGTTGAGCAGCGCAGACATGCAGAAGCTGACCAGCTCGCTGGAGCCGTTGCCGATATACACGTCGTCTTCGTCGACGCCCATGACGCCCTGGGTCTGGTAATATTGGACGATCGCCTTGCGCGCCTGGAACAGCCCCTGTGAATTGCAGTAAGCTTCTGAATCTTTTAAGTGCAGGCGCACGTCGCGGATGACTTCGTCCGGCGCATTCATTTCAAAATGCGGCGGGTTGCCGGTGTTCAGCTGAATGATGTCGATGCCTTCCCGCTGCATACGATCAGCTTCCGCGACCACTGGCCCGCGGATGTCGTAACACACATTGTCCAGTTTATGGGATTTCTGAAATTGTCTCATGATTTCCTAACTTCTTTCTCTTTATATTTTTTTATCCTGATCGTCAAGAATCCGCTTGATGACCGTTTGATAACCGGTTCCGTGCTTCAGGCATTTGTTGACCCGACTGATCGTCGCTGAGCTTGCGCCCGTTTTCTTTTCGACGTCAATAAATGTCTTCCTCTCCGCCAACAAAAGGGCGATCATCAATCTGTGGGACATGTCCTCGATCTCTTTGATCGTGCACATATCGTCGAGGAGGGCTTCGCATTCCTCCGGTGTCTCGAGGGACAGCAGTGCTTTGATCAGCACGTCACGTTCCTTTTCCATGAATCATACCTCTATTCTTTGCTGATACGCTTGCTACATAAAATATACTACATTATACCACTTTACTGTCGCAAGTTAAACCACCCGTTCTAGATTTATTCGTGAAACCCCGGGTGTTCTGTGTTATAATTGGAACGATTTTAGATTAAAGAGGAGAACCCTATGAAATTATACAACACGATGACCCACCGCAAGGAAACCTTTGAACCCATCGAAGCTGGGAAAGTCAAAATGTATTCCTGCGGCCCGACGGTCTACAATTATTTTCACATCGGCAACGCCAGACCCTTTATCGTGTTCGACGTGCTGCGCCGCTATCTCGAATACGTCGGCTACGATGTGACCTTCGTTCAAAATTTCACCGACGTCGACGATAAAATCATCAACCGTTCCCACGAAGAAAACTGCACCGCCAAAGAAATCGCAGACAAATACATCAAAGAATATTTCACCGACGCCGACGCGCTGGGCATCCGCCGCGCTGACGTGCACCCCCGTGTCTCCGACACGATCCCGGAAATCATCGACATGGTTCAGACCCTTGTCGATAAAGGCCTCGCCTACAATATCGACGGCAACGTGTACTACGCCGTGGAAAAATTCCCCCATTACGGCTGCCTGTCCGGTCAGAACATCGAAGACCTTGAAGCCGGCGCCCGCATCGACGTCAACGACGAAAAGCAGAGTCCGCTGGATTTCGCTGTCTGGAAAAAGGCCAAGCCCGGCGAACCCTATTGGGAAAGCCCCTGGGGCAAAGGCCGCCCGGGATGGCACATTGAATGCTCAGCCATGAGCCGCAAATTCCTCGGCAAGACCATCGACATTCACGGCGGCGGCCAGGATCTGATCTTCCCCCACCACGAAAACGAAATTGCCCAATCCGAAGGCGCCAATGGCTGCACCTTCGCCCACTACTGGGTCCACAACGGCTACATCAACATCGACAACGAAAAAATGTCCAAATCCAAGGGCAACTTCTTCACCGTCCGGGACATCGCCAAGAAGTACGATCTGGAAGTCGTCCGCATGTTCATGCTGATGGCCCACTACAGAAGCCCGGTCAATTTCTCCGACGAATTGCTGACCCAGGCCAAAAATGCCCTCGAACGCCTGTACACCGCCAAGTTCCAGATGCAGTACCTCCTCGATCACTGCGAGGACAAGGCCCCAAGTGAAGACGAAGCCCAATGGGTCGATCATCTTCAGCGCTACAACGATCAATTTATCGCCGCGATGGACGACGATCTCAACACCGCCGACGCCATCGCCGCGATGTTTGAGCTCGTCCGCGACGCCAATTCGACCCTGATCGAAACCTCATCGGTGCAGACCGTCAAAGCGGCCCTTCACATGTTTGACCAGCTCTCCGACGTTCTGGGTCTGGCCACCAAAAACAAGGACGAAAAAGAAGGCAGCCTCGAAGACGAAATCGAAGCCCTGATCGAAAAACGCCAGGCCGCGCGCAAGGCGAAAGATTTCGCGACGGCCGATGCCATCCGCGACGATCTCGCTGCGAAGGGCATCATTCTTGAAGACACACGGGACGGCGTCAAATGGCACAAAGCATGACAACCATCGCCGCCCGCCGGGACGACGCCAACATCTTGGCGGAGCTTAACAAAACCTATTCCAAGTCGGAAGCGCGGATGATGAATCCGCTGACCCTCGCCTACATCGGGGATGTGGTCTACTCCGACTACATCCGCCGGTATCTCGTCGCCGAGGGCATGACCAAGGTCGACCGCCTGACAAAGCGCTCCATCGACTACGTCCGCGCCTCGGCTCAGGCGAAGGCGATCCGCCTGATGCTGCCGGAGCTCACAGAAGACGAGCGCGCCATCGTCCGCCGGGGCCGCAACACCAAAAGCCTGCCGCCGAAACACGCCGACGTGATGGATTACCGCTACGCGACGGGGCTCGAAGCGCTGTTCGGCTACCTGAATTTGACGGGCAGCCGCAAAAGAGAGCTCACCCTCATGGCCCGGGCCATCGATCTCACCGAAAATGCTTAAATCGACACAAAAAAAATCCAAAGCTGATCGACTTTCAGCTTTGGATTTTTTTATTGCAGCACTTGCTTATTCTGCATCTTCTTTTTCTTCTGCATCATCCGATTTTTCATCTAATGCATCTGTTGAAGCTGCTTCTTCTGCAGGTTCTTCTTCGGCTGCATCGGATGCTTCTGCTGCTTTATTTTCAGATTGCACTTTTTCCGCTTTTTTGTCAGCGCCGATGCCCATCTTATCGATAACCTGCGCAACAACGGCACACATCACCGCGAAGAACAACTGCGGCAGCGCGTACTGCATAATCGCGAGGACAATCTGCTGAACGATGTAACTGGTCGGAACACTCGTACCCATCGCCTTGTACTGTGCAGCCATCGAAGCAACCTGCGACACGGACAGGAAAATGCCGTAGAAGAATGCGGCTAAAAAGATAACAGCCAAAACGTTGAGGACGACCGAACGCCAACCCAATTTGTGTTTTTCCATGAATAAGACTCCTTTAATAAAATATGATTTATGATTACGCCGTCTAGTCTATCGAACAATTCTTAAAAAAATCATCAAACCCGCGGCGTTTATGAAATGAAATGTTTTTCTTAATCTTATCCTAAGATTGTAACGGCCCAAGTTTCCAGAATGACGCCTGGCCATCGGTCTGAAGGTAGCCAGCCATTTCTGACAGCTTCGCCGCACTGACCGGGAACAACCCCTCTTCTGTGGAAATCGGCTGGTAAATCATATTGTCGTCCTGGGTCCCGGCGCAGATTTTGAACAATTCAATGAGGACTTGCTCAATTTCCGCCGTCGTGCCGGCAATACGCGGCAGCATTTTCTGCATAATGGTCGTATCGATCGCCTTTTCCGGAACCATCAAGCCGTATTCCGCGTTGTAGTACAAGAAGAAGCAGATTTCATCGCGCACCCGGAAACCGATCTGCGCCTGAGCGCGTTTGAGGATTTCGTTGATGACATTAAGCAGGGTGACCATGTCCGTGATGGTCTTCCTGTGATTTTGAATTTGTGCGAGGGAGGTGATGTCCCGTTCAAAGAACGTACTCTTGAGCGCAATGGGCTGGAAGGCTTCGGGCGGCTCCGCCGTCAAAGTCAAATCGGGCGATGTCATTTCGATAACCGCTGCCTGTTCGATCAGCCGCGGGGTGATGCCGTCCACGCCGCTGTCACTGCTGATGGTGCCGACAATGATCAAATTCTGCGGCAGGTAGAGATCGCCGTAATACGCCCGGGCTTCGTCGTCTCTGGCGAGGAGCTCTTCGCTTAAAATTGGATCGGTCACCAATTTGCCCCCCGCAGCCCGACGGGTGTTCATGATCGAGAGGATTTCAGAGAAATACTTTTCGATCGGCGCTGCGCACATTTCATCGAGGAGAAGGAAGTACGGCTTGTCCGGATTTTCCACGGCTGCCGCCACGAAATCGATCATCGCGCCGGGAATAAAATGCCCGTCCGCGTCGGCGTACCCCAAGAGTCCGTCGGCGTTCTGCCAGCTGGGGCGCACCGGAATCATTTTGAAACGGCCGTTCTGGTCGTTCGCCCCCACCGCTTGGGCAAAGCCTCTGATAAAAGCCGCCTTGCCAAGGCCGGCGACACCGGTGACCAGCGGCATCGATCCGGATTTGATACTCAAGAACAAATCGGCGACCTCATCCTGGTTGCACATGCCGCCTGATGCATTGATGAACTGCACAATGCGGCGCATTAAACCGACAATGTCCGCCGGCGGATCCTGAAGGACTTCTTCAAAATGAAGATCGTGGCGATGGCGCGGTTCGGCCTCAATTTGTTTTTCGGCTTCTTTTTCGGAGCGCATTAAAATTTTCTGAACCTTGAGCTGGGCTTTGATCATCGATTTCTGAAAAGCGAGCAGATCTTCTTTAGTCAGTCCGCCGGTATTGACCACCTGAACGGCCGTCTGCGGCGCCGGCTGATAATCCCTTCGATACATGGGCTGCCACGGTGGCGCAGCGGTTTCACGCTTGCGGGCGACAGCTGCAGCCATGGCCTCAGAAATCGTCGCTTCCGACGCCACTTCTTCTTCCGGCTCATCATCGGCCTGAGGCGCCGCGTCTGCTTCTTCCGTCTCTGTCTTTTCGCCGCCTGCTTCTTCTGCAGCAGGGGTTTCATCTGATTTTTCTGCGTCTGGGACTGCTTCGATTTCGTCGTCCAAATCATCTAAATCGTCCAGATCATCTAAATCGTCCAGATCGTCCAAATCGTCCAGATCCTCTAATTCGTCCAAATCGTCGTCAGGTTCAAGGGGTGCCGCGCTTTCCGATGTACGGGCGGCGTCGCGCGCCTTCGGTTCCTGAGCCGGTTCTGACGGATTGGCTGCTTCTTCCGCCGCGAGTGCTTCCTCTGCGGGTGCTTCCGCCGGCACGGCAATGACCTCCGGTTTTTCGTCGCCGATGATACAGCGGTGCAGGTAGTGATTGTACACGTCGAGCATCTCGGCCAGATCCGCTTCGAGAATCTTTTCCCCCGGCACGACGCCGGCGTATTCCCGGTAACAGATGATCCCGCCGACAAATCGCGCGTCCGGCAGATCAATATCCGCCGTTTTTGTGCTGAAGGTCCCGGGATGGACCATCGCGCGGATTTCCGCGACTTTCGGCGGCAGCGCTTCCGCGACCAATTCGTCGACCGCTTCATCCGGATCCAGCATGGGATCCAGATCGCCGTTCTTCACGATTTCTGCGCGGATGGGCTTAAACCCGAGGGACAGTGCCAGATACAGCTTCTTGCTGTCTTTGCTCAACAAATATTTGACGCCGACCCCCGTATTGGCAAAGCGCGTGATCTGCTTGTCGACGATTTCGATCCACGGAATATCCGCCCAATCGTCCTCGCCCGCGAAGCCGTAAATGCGGTAGCGTTTTTCGTCAAAGCCCTTCAGCCCTTCGATGCTGCCCGGAATCCCGTCGGTGATCACATCCTTGAAGGAGTAGCGGAAATCCCTGTGGTAATAATCCGCGTATTGTTCCACCCAGTCCGACAAGCTTTCCTGAAGCGACGGCCCGTCGAGGCGGCTGAAGTAATAGTCGATTTTCTGTTCGAGGAGGCTGACGATCAGATTGCGGTCGTCCATCGTCATTTCGTCCATCAAATCCTGATCGATGCCAAAATAGAAATGCTCGTCCTCCTGGACTGTCGACAAAAGCTTTTGATCTGCCAGAAGCAGATAGGGCCCGTCCATCAGGAAATCCAAGATGGCATCCAGTTTGACGTTGGCGATGCCTTCGAGATTTCGTTCGGATTTCGGATCGGGCTGTTTGCCGTCCTCGATGCGCTTCTTATAGAATTTCTGGACATTGGCCGAAACCACAAAGACGTCGCTGCGCCAGCGATTATCAATGTTTTCAAAATAGCTCTTCAAAAATACCAAATCGTAGGAATCGGTAAAATGGGACAGCGACTTGCCGGGCCCGAGCAAATCGAACAGCGTCTGCTTGCGTGTCAGGCCTTGATCTGAAGGCAGAATCAATTTGGCCGCAAATTCGTTTTCGCTGAGCTTTTCAATAGACAGGTAAGGGCGCTTTTTCTGTTTTTCCTGTGTCATGTCCCCATCGAAAAATTCCTCGTACTGGGGAAACATGCTGTAAAATTTCCGGCTCAGCGCCTTGCTCCATTCCAGACGATAGCCGCCGACGCCGTCACTGCTTTCGAGATAAGACGGATATTCCCGCCCTTCAAACAATACCATGACGCGTTTTTCCCGGCCTTCTGCGCTGAAAAAGTCGATGAGCGCGTCGGGCAGGTCGACCGCCCCGTCGCTGAACATTGCCGGTGTCGACAGACATTTGACCTGGTATTCGTTGAGCCGCTCCCACAATTCACCAAGGTCCTCTGTGGCATCGCTCACCTCAACCTCATCTGGGATTGCGCCGCCGGCCGCCCGGATCTGTTCCGAAAAGGACATGCCCGGCTGCTGTTCCAAGGTTTTGCTTGTCTCCTCTTGCGCTTGCGCTTTCGCCTTTTCGGCCTCTGCGAGCTGCCTGGCCGCTTCCTGGGCGGCCATTGTGTCGATGCGGTCCAATTCGATGGCGGCCGCTCTTTCCCGTTCGGCCCGCGCCGCCGCTGCATCCTGAACCGCCGGTTTTTCAGCCGGTGCGGCCGCCTGCGGGGCTTTCGGTATTTCTTCGATGACCGCGTCTTCAACTTCCGGCTCCGGCGGGTTAACCGGCGCCGATTTTGGGGAAACCTCGGCAGCCTGAGGCGCTTCCAGTTTTTCCGCCGGCTGCGGCCGGCTCGCTGCCCCTGCGCCTTCAGGTCTGCTCTGAGGCTTCGGCGGTTCCGGCGCCCCGCTCAAAATTTCGTCCGCCGTATGACCGGAGGCCAGCGTGGTGCCGGTGTTGGCAAAAATCGAACGCCGTGTCTGAACCGGCGGCAAATCGGCCTCCGGTGTTTCCACTTTGGGCAAAGCGTGACCGGTCACTTCTTCTGCCGTATGGCCTGATGCCAGTGTCGTGCCGGAGCGTCTCACCCGTGCCTGGCGCGTGGTGTGTCGGCTGGTCGGCGTCGTCGCAATCCGGGCTTCACCGCCATCGACCGGATGGGGAATGCTCGTGTGGCTGCTGCCGCTTAAATGTCCCGGTCTCGGCGAGACCTGATCGGCCGTGTGACCGGACGCAAGTACGGTCCCCCCTGTCCGTCTTTTCTGCTGCCGTTTTTCTCTGACCTTGGCTTCCAGCTGTTTTTTTATTTCTGCGTATTTGTCTGCGTTTTCCGCGCCCTCTGGCTTGGCTGCTCGAGCCAGTGCCTCCATGATTTCGCGTTGTGATGCCATTTTATCCTCCCCGGCGCCGTGATTTAACTTGCGCCGTTTTCACTCATGATGTTTTATTATTATAACACAGGATTTGACAATAAAAAACAGCCTCCAGCCATGCTGGAAGCTGTTGCGCAAAATCGATTTGAATTAAAGATTTTCTTTGAAGAATGCTTCGAGTTCTGCAACTGCGTCTGCTTCGTCTGCCCCTTCAGCCTGTACCGTGATTTCGTCGCCATTTCTTGCGCCGAGTCCCATAACAGAAAGCATGCTCTTGCCGTTTGCCTGTTTGTCACCTTTGACCAATGTGATTTCTGAAGCGTACGGCTGTGTTTTTTTGACCAAAATGCCTGCCGGGCGTGCGTGAATACCTGCTGGGTCCGTAATGGTGTACGTAAATTCTTTCATTTGTATGAACTCCTTCAATTTTTCAAATCTGTATTTAAGGTTATTTTATCATTTTTAGACTTAAAATCAACCGGAAAAAAGGGTATTATTTTTCCAAACCCGATTCTTCTGCCGGAAGCGGCTTTTTCAAAATACCGAGCAGTGCCATCGTGATCACTGAACCGATCAGCAGTGCCAAGAGGTACAGCGGCCAATGCCCGACAACCGGGAAGACGAAGATGCCGCCGTGGGGTGCGCGCAGAGTGCAGTTAAAGACCATAGACAGCGCACCAGCAACCGCCGAGCCGACGACGCAGCTTGGGATGACGTGTCCCGGATCAGAAGCGGCGAATGGAATGGCCCCTTCAGTGATGAAGGATAATCCCATGACGTAGCAGGAAATACCGGACTGACGTTCGCGTTTGGTAAAGCGATTCTTGAAAATCGTCGTCGCCAGCGCGATCCCCAGCGGCGGAACCATCCCGCCGATCATCACCGCGGCCATGATGTCGTAATTACCGGAGGCCAGCATCCCGGTCCCGAACAGGTAGGCCGCTTTGTTGAACGGGCCGCCCATATCGATGGCCATCATGCCGCCGACAACGAGGCCAAGGACCGCTTTCGAACCGTTGCCCATGCTTTCCAGTGCATTGTACAGCAGCTGATTCAGCGCTGACAGCGGCCAGTTGATGAACACCATGATGATGCCGATCAATAACACCCCGACAAAGGGATAGATGAGCATGGGTTTGATCCCTTCGAGGGATTCAGGCATGTGGCTGCACAGTTTCTTCAGCCCCAGGACCAGATACCCGGCGATGAAACCCGCTGCCATCGCGCCGAGGAACCCGGCTGAAACGAGAGAGAGCTTTGGATCAAGACCTGAATACAAAAATGCCAGCTTGCCTTTGTAGAAACCGATGCGGATCCCTTCTTTAGCCAGCCAGCCGCCGACAAAACCGACAGCCAGACCTGGGCGGTCCGCAATACTCATCGCGATGAACCCGGCGAGCACCGGCAGCATGAATGCAAATGCGCCGTTCCCAACCTGGTTGAAGAACGCGGCGACCGGCGTGCCCGTCCCGAAGGATGAGCCGATGTTCCCGGCGTCGATCAAGAAGGACAGCGCCATCATGATCCCGCCGCCAATGACGAATGGCAGCATGTGGGAAACACCGTTCATCAGATCTTTGTAAATCTTGCGCCCGACCGATTCTTCTTCGCCGCCTTCGTCGTCAGACGCGGCCGCGCCGTCAGCCGCATGGTAAACCGCGCCTTTTTGTGCGAGCGCGTCGTTGATTAACTGTTCCGGTTTGTTGATGCCGTCTGCCACTTTGGTGATCAAAACGTGCTTCCCGTCAAAGCGGTCCATTTCAACTTTTTTGTCCGCTGCGACGATGATGCCTTTGGCACCTTCAATTTCTTCCGGGGTGAGCTTGTTTTTAATCCCGCCGGAGCCGTTGGTTTCAACTTTGATCGTGTAACCCATCTTCTTGGCTTTTTCTTCGAGGGATTCCGCCGCCATGTAGGTGTGGGCAATCCCTGTCGGACATGCCGTAACGGCTAACAGATCGTAGCCGGACGATTCAGGTTTTTCGTCTGCTGCTTGTGCTTCCGGAATATCGAGTTCTTCATCGCCGAATTTTTCCGTTTCCTTTGCGTCGATGATTTTCAAAAATTCATCTTTGTCTTCACAATCGATGAGTGATTTTCTGAAATCTTCATCCATGAGCATCATCGACAATCTGGACAACATTTCCAGATGGGTGTTGTCTGCGTTGTTCGGCACAGCAATCGCAAAGATCAAATTGGCGGGCTGGCCGTCCATCGATTCAAATTCAGTTCCGTCTTTGCAGACCATACACGCCAGACCTGCGCGGTCAACCGCTGCTGTCTTGCCGTGGGGAATCGCAATCCCTTCGCCGATGCCGGTCGTGCCTTCCTGTTCACGTTTGGTCAGCGCCGCTTCATAGCCTTCGGGATCGTTAAGATTCCCGGTCGCCGTCATCAGCTTCACCATATTGGAGATGGTTTCCGCTTTCGTGCCCGATGGGCCATTCAGCTCAATCCCTTCCTTCTTGAGCAAATCCGTAATTCTCATATTTCCCTCCTGCGAAAATAATTGTGAATGATATTATGAAAATAAATATTAAATACCAAATGAATTGACTTCAGCCAGTACTTTTTCAACATCTTCTGCTGTGGCCAAGGCGTCGGAGAAGGCCGAGGCGGAGCCAGTCGCCACGCCCATTTTGAAAGCCGCCTTCAAATCGCCGTCATTTTGGTGATAACCTGTGATAAATCCGGCCACCATGGAATCGCCCGCGCCGACCGAGTTTTTAACCTGGCCTTTCGGCGCCGGGCTCTGAATGATTTCGCCGTTTTCCGCAACGAGAATCGCGCCGTCCCCCGCCATCGAGATCAGCACATTGCGTGCGCCCTTATCCTGCAGTTTCTTCGCGTAGGTGATGATGTCTTCGTTCGTTTCGAGCTTGACGCCGAACATGTCGCCCAATTCGTGATTATTCGGCTTGATCAAAAATGGATGATAAGGCAATACGTTGAGTAAGAGATCCTTGGTGGCGTCGACCACAATTTCGATCCCACGCCCTTCAAGTCTCGCCATGATGCGTTCGTAAATATCCCCCGGCATGCTGGCTGGAATGCTGCCAGCCAGTACCAGCGTATCGCCAGCTTTCAGCTGATCCAATTTTTCGTACAGCTTTTCTAAGTCGGCTTCGGCAATCACCGGACCCATCCCGTTGATTTCACTCTCTTCGTCGCTTCTGAGCTTAACATTAATGCGGCTCATGCCATTGTCAATCTTAATGAAATCCGTCGCGACGCCTTGTTCGGCGAGCATACCCTGGATTTTATCTCCGGTAAAACCGGCAGTAAAGCCGAGAGCGACTGCCTTCATCCCCAGATGTCCGAGCACGATCGCAACATTGACCCCTTTGCCGCCGGGATAAAGCAGTTCCGCGTGGGTCCGGTTCACCTGCCCCAATTTGAAGTGGTCCACGCTGACGATATAGTCGAGCGACGGATTAAACGTAACGGTATAAATCATACATCAGCCTCCAAAATTTTAACTCTTTGTTTGTATCGTTTATCGATTAATTGATCGGTGATGATCACCGCATTCGATAATTTGCCGAAAGTCACCGGTGTGATGTGGTTGAATTTCGAATGATCCGCTAAAACGTAGGTTTTCAGGCACCGGTTGAACGCATCTCGTTTAACCTCAGACTCTTCGATGTCGGGCGTGGTGTAGCCGAGATTGTAGTCAACGCCGTTTGCGCCGAAAAACCCCGCCGTAAACTGGTACTTCCTGAGGGAATTGATCGCGCCGCTGCCGACAATGGCTTCCGTCTCCGACCGCAGCCGGCCTTCCAAAACGTAGACAGTGCAGCCGTTATGCATCAGAATTTCAGCCTGAATGAGACCGTTCGTCACGTAGATCGCGCCTGTTTTCGACGGCCCGATGATCGCCCGCGCCAACGCCTCTGTGGTGGTCCCGGCGTCGATGTAGACAAAATCGTCCGTTTCAATAAGACCGGCCGCCTTTTTGCCAATCGCCGCCTTTTCCTGCTTAAATTGCGTGCGTTTCATTCCGATTTCGCTTTCGCGGGTCGAAAATAGATTGCCAATCCGAGCTGTCGCACCGCCGTGAACCTTGTTGATCAGGCCTTCCGCATCCATCGAACTAAGATCCCTTCGGACTGTCGATTCTGAAATGTGGAGCAGATCGCTTAACTCAGCAACCGTCACCGAGCCCTTTTCCTTGATATTTTGTAAAATAATCGCTTGTCTTTCTTCTGTCAACATGGTGGTCACTCAACTTTCGATTTTCAATCTCTTTACCGGTAGTATACTCCGCTTTTCTTCCAAAGTCAATCATTTTAATTCATATCTAGTCAAAAATAATCATTATTTGTTATAAAATAAGCACCTCCAGGATTCTGAAGGTGCTAAAAAAACTTCTGCCTTATTACCGAAACGAACGCACTGTCGTTTTAATTATCCCGCGGCAAATCAATATACGTTTCGGCCTTTCCCGTTTCAGCGTCGATCACGTCGACCTTTTGTTTGTCTTTTGTATAATAATTGACGCAGATTTTGTTGCCGTAAGCGGACTGGCAAGGGATTTTTACCGATTCAAAGGAATACAGCTTTTTAAAATTACTGCCGTCGCTGTCGAGACGCCACACGCTGTATTGATCCAAATGATCGCCTTTTCCGCGGCCGGTTGCCTCTTCATCATCGGTCAGTAAATAATAATACTTGCCGCTCTTGTCGTGATTGAGCTGCTCGTAGCCAAAAACACTATCCGGCTGACGGATATCTATCGTCTTGCCTGTCTTTAAATCCTTGACATGAATTTGTCTGTCTAACCAATACACGACGTGATTCTGATCTGTATAGACGACCCGCGGCTCTTTGGCGCCTCTGTTGTTGGCATAGAGGCCGTCCGAAAAGCTCACAATGTCTTCCGAATTGTCTCCGTTTAAGTCGGTGCGGACGTATTCTCTCTGGCTGTGTTTAATGTAATAGATATGGCCATTGTCGATGCTGACCGAGTTGTAATACACGTCTGAACCGACGACAGTTTTTTTATGACTGCCGTCAAGCTTGATTGACATGAGGCTGCCGGGTTCAAGATCATCGATTAAATCGTAGTTTGTCACCACAAAAAAAATTCGCCCGCGGTACACGCCCATCCAATTGATAGCTTTGGACGCATCGGAATCTTCGTACACCGTTTCTTCCTGCTTACTTTCAGGATTAAGCTTGAAAATGCCACATCCGCCATCTTCTAAATCACATTCGTAATAAAGACAGCCATTATAAAAGTTGAGGAATTGGCCATAATTATTCTGCAGTTTCTCTGTCTTTCTGCCGTTAGAGCGGTAAATCGCGTTGTCAGACGTGTAATAGAGCCATTTTCCAGATTTAGCGGTATGGCCGCCAGTGACACAGATGTCCGTGTAGCTGAACTCAAGGTTGCTGTTGGTGTTGCCAGCGTTTTCTTTCTGATTTTGACGCGCATCCTGATAAACCGCCGCTTGTTCGATGTTTTTTCGATTCCGAACTCGTCGAAAAACGAAAAAACCCAAAATGGCCACCGCAGCTGCCGCAATGAGTACAACAGTTAAAATCGTCGTTTTCTGCTTGTCTTTGTCTGGGCGCGTATTTGTATGCCAATTTGGGTCTTGAGAATAATGGTCCTCGTCTGAGCCTGGGGATAATAAATCCTCGGTTTCTTCGTAATCTTTCATGATTCACCTCTATTTTTTTATATGATATTACTTGCTAAGCGCAAACGCCTCCGTCTTGGGGGTTAACTGATCTGAATGTACGGCTGCATTCTTGAAAAATAACAATCCGACTCTTTTTGTTTTGGGTGTGTAAGTCCTCTGTGACTGCGTTTTCTTCGTTCACGCGTCCGTTCCCTTCAGACATTCAATTATTCATCCGCCGCCAGTGTCTTTGCCGTACCATTTGAGCTAATCGATTTGATCGTCCCGTCGTTTTCCATGACGAAAACGCCGTCGTTATTTACGCTGACAAATCCCACGCCGTTTTCACTCGTGTAGAGCTTTGTCGCATCGCCGCCATCCGCATCGAGGCGCCACAGCGTATAAGAGAGTCCGTTTGCTGAAGACGAATAGCCATCGTAGTCATAATCATCCTCGCTGTTATCTTCATCGTAAATTTCATCATCGCTATCGTAATTGTCGCTTTCATCACTGCTGTCATAGTCATCGTCTGTGTCGTAACTGCTCGTTTCAGGGTCTACATAGCTGATCACATAAACGTATTTGCCATTCGGGTCTTTGCCCAAATTGTAAGTGTGAGTCCAATCATCTGATTGAAATACCACCTTGTCTTTTGTTTTTAAATTATAATCGATGTATGTATTCAAAAAAGCGGTAAAATAAACATGCTGATTGTCAACGTAAAAAGAGGGCATCGTATCCGATCCGTTATTATTCAAATTTTTGACGTCAAGTGTCAACTGATCATCCCCGCCGCTTAAATTCACGTCGCGGATCACAAAATTTTTCGCATCGAAATAATAGATCCGATCGCCGTCGATGCTGACCTCGCCGCTGGTATTTTGAACAGACAAAACTTTCTTTTGATTGCCGCCGTCTAAATCCATCGCCGTCACACGGGTGGTCGGTCCGAAGCTGCTGCCGCCTTCCTGCCAGTCGTCCCCCTCAGCAGCCTCTAACTGAACCACATAAACCTTGTCCTTGTAGACCATGACTTTTGAAATATTATTGTCCGAGGTGCTGTAGATTTTTTTGTCGTTTTCAGCGTCGAGATCCATGCGCTCGACAGTCTGTTCATCATCGTCGGTTTCCAAAACGTAAAATTTATTTTTATAGACGTTTAAGCTGGAATACACGTCGTCTGATAATCGCTTGACCTTGCTGCCATCCGTTCGGAAAAGGCCATTTTCTGTACTGTAGTACGTCCAATCTCCGGCGTGAACCATTCTGCCGCCTGCCGCATAGGCAGAATCCAACGATGTTCCGGAATAAATCAAATTGCCGTTGGTATTTCCGGCGCGGTCGGCACCGGACACGCCGCCGTTCCCGGAATTTCCGAAAAACTTGCGGCTGCTCTTACGGCTATCATTGTTTGAAAGACTTTCCGCTTTTTTTCGGTTGATCTCAGCCTTCTTGTCATCGCCTTTTTGATCGTACACGTCCGCGATTTGATTGTAACTTTCGCTGGTCTCCTGCCGCTGATTCGCCGTTTCAAAATATTTCAGCGCCTGATCGTAATGACCATTGTCATAATACATTTTCCCCATTTTAATATAAGGTCCGGGATTCTTCTTTTCAATCTGAGCCGCGTCCTCAAAAGCGAGCTTCGCCTGAGCAAATTTCCCGTCGTCCATGTATTTTTCCGCCAGATCGAGCTTCTTTTCGTATTGGGCGTGCGCGTAAGTCTTGTAGCCGAACACGCCGATGACTGCGATCGCCGCCGCCAGCACGACCAAACAGATCTTCATCCGCGTCGTCCACACCCTTTTGGGTTTTTTGATCGGTTTTTGTGGCGGAGTCGGCTCCTTCTCTTGTGGTGACGTTAAATCTTCTGTGACTTCGTAATCTTCGATCATCTTTTTCTCCCGTTTTACCTTCATCTACAATTTCTCTGTTTTTTCCTCGATGTCATCCGAGATGTCCTCATTGTCTTCTACACTTTTCTGCCTGATGGCCGCGTCAAGCAGCTGCGGCGTGATGCCGTACTGTTCAGCGATGCCTTCGTAGGCGTCTTCGCTGGTCAATTCCTCCGACGCGATCATCCGTTCGTGTCTGAATTTTCGGTCAAACTCATCAGCTGAAATATCGTAACGCGTGTTCAAATACTTTTTGAGAAAAACAGCCGCAGCCACGATGACGGCCGCACCGATCACGACAAGCACCAATCCAATTACCACAGGTTACAACCATCCTTTCTCTTGAAGCTCTTCGTACCGGCTTTCCAGCACCGCAATTTCCGAATCCGTCGACGCCGCATCGCCCGCTTTATGCATCATGGTCCGGTAATTACTTGCGAAGGCCGCGTAATTCCGCTGATCCGGATCCCGATGCTCTTCCTCTTCCAAAATGAGAAAGCAGCGCTGCATGTACCCTGTATAATCGTCCGGGTAGGCTGCAGTCATCTGATCGAGCGTCGCATCCGCCTGGCTGTATCGGCCGGCCTTCTGATAACAAATGGCCAGATTGCGGTAGGTTTGCACCGAAGAGAAGCCGCTTTCTATAAGCTGGCGGTACTGGGCGATCGCCTTTTGATAATAGGCCGCACCGCCGTTTTCCGCCGCATAATAATAAGCTTCTCCCAATTTTTCTCGGATCGGAATATTGTTGGCAAAGGCGTCCTCACTTTGCGCTGTCTCCAACATCTGGATCTCATCGTCAAAACTTTTCCGCTTCCGGTAAAGATCGGCGAGAGATAAAATGGCCCGCTGTTTCAGGGCGTGATCCTTCGTTTCGCTGATCACCTGTTTGTAATCGCTGACCGCATCCGATTGATATCCCTGCCTTTCGCTGATCTGCCCCGAAAGGTAATCGGCGCCGTCGGTGTTATTCCCATCCCGCCGCATTTTCTGAATCACCTGCTGTGCTTTTTCGTATCGCCCCTGGGCGCAATACGTCAGCCCGAGAACAAGGTGTTCCTCCAGCGACGGCTCCAGATCATCTGCCTTTTTCAGATTGTATTCGGCCCGGTCGTAGTCGCCGTTTTCGTAGTACGCATTGCCGAGGAGATAGTACAGCTCGGCGCTGTCGCGCATGGCCGGCTTACTGCTGAATAATTCCTCGATGCCCTGAATCACTTTAGTATACGCGCCGTTCGCCGTGTAGGTTTCGTACAGACCTTGGTAGCCTGCGGGCTCTGATTTTTTCAGCTTAATCGCCTGCTGATAACAATGCTTCGCTTTTTTTAGATTGCTGTCTGCCATATAGGTTTCACCTTGGCTGATCAGCGAATCGTAAGTTCGGCTGCGCGCCGTATGCATTTGAAAAGCGCCGGCAGACATTAAAACCGCTCCGGCCGCAAACATCGCGATAATCCCGTACCATCTCGACTTTCGCTTGCGCTCTTCGTTCAAGACCGCCTGATTGTACAAATCTTTCTGAAGGATGTCTGCGTAAATATCGCTGAATTTCTGATACCGGCGGTCTGGATTAAAGCTGATGCAGTTCTGGAGGATAAAACGAATGACCGGCGACTGCACCGCCTCAAGCTTGCGTTTCATCATGATAATCGGCGCTTCGTCATTCGCTTTGATTTCAAGCGGCCGCTCGCCCAGCACGAGAAAATAAAAGGTCGCGCCGTACCCGAATACATCCGTCCGAAAATCGTTGGGCTCGCCGCGAAGGCGCTCCGGAGCCGTGTAATACCGGGAGCCGAACAGCCCTCGGCTGCCTGCAGCGCGGTGCTCTAAATTTTGCGCCACGCCAAAATCAATCAGCTTGGCCTTGCCATTCTCCTGGATCATGATGTTGTCCGGCTTGACGTCGAGATGAAGAAAGCCCTGGCTGTGGACGTCGTCCATGATTTGCGCCACGTTCTGCATCCACAACAGCACCGTCTCTTCCGGCACTTTCCCGTTTTCTTTCACGATGATCTGAAAAGACTTGCCTCGGACGTATTCCTGAACGATAAAAAACGCATTGTCGTTCTGTTTAATCTCGATAATGTGCGGGACTCCGGGATTATCCAGCTTCCTTAGGGCTTCGACCTCGTCAAAGGCATTGAGTTTGGCGTGATCGCCCTTGTGAATGATTTTAACCGCCCGCTGAAGCCTGAGCTGATCATTGCTAACGACGAGATAAACCTCGCCCATGCCGCCTCTTCCGATGGGCGCGACAACCCGGTAACGGTTTTGGAAAAGCGCATTGATCTCCGCTTTGGCTTCCCGCAGCCGATTTTGTTCATCATTCATCTTCGAACCGATACCTTCTGACGCCAATCGTCAAAACATCGCCGTTTTTAATTTTGGCTTTTGCTCCCGGCGCCTTCTGGATACCGTTAAGCTTAAATCCGTTTTTCGAATTTAAATCCTCGGCAAAAAATGTCTCGTTTTCCCGGGTAATGGCCAAATGCTGGCGGCTGATTCCTCGATCTTCAATCACATAGTCGACCTTTTCGGCTTCCCGGCCGAGGATAAACGGCGTCTTTGTGATCATGAAGGTGTCTCGGCCATCGAGCCAGGCCATGACTTTGACCGGAAAAGGCGAATCGCCGCCGTTGTAATTGATCGGAATCGTCGCGCTGTTGGCCTCTGCCTTCGGCGCATCGGCAAGAATGGTCGTCCTCCCTTCCTCGTCCGCCGCAGCAGCGTCCCCGCTTTTTTCTCCAACAGAATCGCCGTCCATATCAACCGTCATCGCCACGTCGCCAATGGTCACACTATCGCCGTCCATGATGGCGTAGTAGGTATCTGCCGCGATTTTTTCACCTTCGATGCGCGTCCCCTTGACCGACCCCAAATCGCAAATCACAACTTGGCCCTGCTCAACGTTGATCACGCAATGCCGCGCACCCACAGACGGATCGTCCAAAACGGCTGAAGCCTGGCGTCTGTCGCGTCCAATCACAGCCGGAAACCGAGTCAACATCAAATCATTCTGCCGTCCGCTTTCTGAACGCAAGGCGATCGTTCTCCGAGATTGAGGCGCCGGATGTGGCATTCCTGCTTCAGGTTGAACCGGGCGGGGCTGCGGTGCTAGATGAGGCTGATTTGAAAACTGCGGCTGAATCCCGGATATTTCCAAACTAAACGGCGAAACTTTCTGGCCGTTTTTGACCATTTGCCGAATCACCAGCGTGTAAATCAAACCAAAAAGGCTGATCACAAGCGCCAAGATCAACCCCGAGCCAACATGAAAGAAGTGGACTTGGGCAATGCCCGATAATCCCACGGTGCCCAGACTGCTGCCGAGTGCCTGTTGAACCTGCTGATTTAAACCGATACAGGCCAGCAGCGCGTAAATGGACATCGCCGCCGTGACAATGAGTCCGCACAAAATCATTTTTGTAAACTGATCTACATCTTTTTTCGCCAGCAAGAAATAACACGCGATGCCATACATGACCGGTTCGATGTAAATCAAAAGCGATACGGCAAACATCACGGACAGGTTGAACGGACCAAGGGCATTGATCAAATCCGATAGATTGACGTTAAGCGCCTGGGCTAACGTCGAGGTCCCGTTGATCAGCGTTTTAATGGTGTAGGGCAGTGTCAATCCCGATCCCAGCGACCCGCCGCCAACGAATGCGACTTTTATACGCATCCAGGGCAGCGCCGTCGCGATCAGCGCCAAGCCCGCGAGCACCGCGTAAAAGATTACTCTTTTGTCAGTTTTCTGATTCATCTCGTCATCCTTGTTGTTAATCCCCTGTGGGCACATCCTTATTTTTGCACCGTAAAAGCTGTTTCAAAAAAGGCGACGACATCTCCCGGATGAATGGGGCGTTCTTCCTGCGCATTTAGCTGGACGCCATTCACATAGGTGCCGTTGGTCGAGCCTTCGTCTCTGATCAATAAATAAGGCTGGCGGTCGTCCCTCAGAACGGTAGCGTGCTGACGGCTGATTCCTCTGTATTTCATCACGTGATCACAGGTTCTGCCCCGTCCAATGGTAAATGGCGTTTTGTTAATTTCAAAACCGGGAACCGTCGGATCTTTGGAAATGAAATGGCCGTACACCGGCGCCGCCTGTCCCGACTGGCTCAAGTGAATCTCATCCGGGTCGACCGTTCTAACCCGTCTGTTGGCCAATACGCTTCCTGCCTGTTCTTCAGGCGCGTCGATCTGGGGCGACGCCGGTGCATCGTCGTGTGCTTCATTTTCCACTGCACCTTCCCAATTTTCAACCGATGGCTCGGCTTCAGAGACCGGTTCAACCTCCACAACCGGTTCCGATTCAACACGTGCCGCATCATCTGTGGTATCGATTCCAGCGATCTGCTTGACCCATGCCACCTTTTGCGAAAGCTTTTCAATCAGTGCCTGAGCCTGAGCGTCATCGCCTGTCGCCATCATGGCACGGTAGTCTTCCTCCAGCGCTTCGACCTCGCCCTGGGCGAACAATGTCGTCATCGACGCAAAGGTAAAGGTCTTGGTCCCGATCCCAATCTTGTCCCCGTTTTGAAGTGTTCGCGCCGCGCCGGGATCCATACGTTCCCCATTGACGTCCACGCCGCCGAGGCCCTTTTGATCGATAATCTGCCACTCGCCTTGATCCAAGACGATACAGCAGTGAATCGGTGCAATTTCTTCGCCTTCTATGGTCAGCTGGCACAGATTTTCAAAGCTGCCAATATTAAAAGGTGACGTCTCAATACTGATTTCCTGTCCTTCGCATTCCAAAACCGCTGGTACCATCATTTTTTTACTCATCATCAATTCCCCCATTCTAAATTTTTATTTAAAATTATCGTCGATCCCGTTTCACACGGTACAAAACCAGAACACTGGCAACCGCCAGAACTGCGATGTAGACGATTAATATCTTCCAGTCGAAAAACAGACGCGGCGCTTTTGCCGCGTAGGCACTTTCCGCCTTGTGGGGAAAATGCATGCCTGTCTTGTGATATTTTTTCTGAATTTTAAGTGTCAGTCCGTTAAGCCGGGCGATGCGGCCCATCGCCTCCATGCCCCATTTGCTGATCATGACATTGGCCATTTTCTTGGAAAAGCCCTTCAGTTCGAACAAGACACCGCTGAAAATCAGCTGGCAAATGACAACAAGGGGCGCCAGCAGATTCGCCGTCTCGTTTTTCTTCACAAGGCAGGAAATAAAAATGCCGGTCACATCCGCTGCGTACATGATCAGGAAAAGGCTGATCGTGTATTCCGGCAGGGTGCTTGAAAAATAAATTCCTTTCGTCGGGAAGTCGATGTGCTGCCAATAATAGGCCATGAAAATGGCGGTCTGCACGGCACACACCACCCCCTGCCAAAATACCTGAGCCAAAACGTAGGACCAGAGATTCATGCCGGTGAGGTACTCGTGTTTGACAATGTCCCGTTCCTGACAAATGATCGTCAGCGCATTGAACATCCCGATGTAAATGCTCGCGCTGACAATTGTGAACAGCGCGGATTTCGTGCCCTCGTAAGTGTCAAAAAAGATTCCGTGGGTCACGTAGACGATCAAAATAGCAATCACGATCGGGAAACACAGGGTAATCCATATTTTAGATTTTTCGACCCAAAACAGCTCGACATCTCTGTGAAACAGCGTGCCCAGCTGGGCAAAAAAGCCCGGGGTTTTTCTATTCTTAAACATGATTACCTCTCCCTGAAATACTGACTGCGGTAATATCTGGCGTAAGTTTCAACATTTTTTTCGACTTTATCGTAAGCGTCGACCAAATCAGTCACGTCGAAAAACGACAATGCCTGATCGGGTGATCCGTAAAAGCAAGCCCGACCGCCTGGGCCCATAAATAAGATTTTGTCAAACGCCTCGATATTTTTCAAGGTATGGGTGATGACAATCAGCGTCTTACCGTGGCGATGCGCCAAATTTTGAAGCGCAAGCACGAGCAGTTTTTCGGTTTTGGGATCCAGCCCCGATGTCGGCTCGTCGAGAAATAAAAGCTTCGGGTCAGAGATCAATTCGCTGGCGATGCTCACCCGCTTGCGCTCACCGCCGGAGAGTTCCCGGATGCGGCTGCCCCACTTGGCCGATGTGATGTCCAGCGCGCCGAGGCAGGCCTCTATTTTTTGTCGGCGCTCCTGCTGGGTCACGTCGCCGTTTAGTCGGAGGGCAGCCACATATTCGAGGGTTTTCATCACCGTTAAATTGGGGCGGATCAGATCCATCTGCGGCACGTAGCCAATTAAACTTTTTTCGGCGGAGGTGTTAAAATCCTGACCGTTGATTTCAACGGTGCCACCCGTCGCTTTTTCGTAGCCGATCACACAATTGACAAAGGTGGATTTGCCCGCACCGGATGTGCCGAGAACCGCAACCAATTCCGACGACGTAAATTCCACGTTGACGTGGTCCAAAATGGTTTTCTCTTTTTTATGAAAACCGCTTTGTCTTGGATCCCGAACCTGAACCACCCGGCACAATTCGTGCACCGTCAGCTTTTCTCCCGATTGGGGTGCCAGATAAATGAGCAGCCCCGACGTGTAAATGAGGGTGACTCTGCCCAAAACGAGCACATCGTTGTCTTTCAGCACGACGTCGTTTCGCACCGGGTGATGGTCGAGCAACGCCGGATGTTTTTTAGCAGTGTTGCGGTAAACAATCCCGCCATTTTGGCGGCGGAATATCCCTTGAACCTGCGCGACAGAAAAACTGTCCAGCACAATATCGCAGGACGGCGCTCTGCCGACAGTCACCTCGCCGCGATCGAGCAGCCCATGGAGGGCAACCCTTTCCCACTGCTGATTACTGTAATCCCCCAGCAGAAAAATCATCAGCACGCCTTCGCCCTTGTACATTTTCATAAAAGACGCATCTCCGCCGATGTAAAGAATCGTACCGTTCTTCAATCGGTACGCATGCGTGTCGTGTGCGGTGCGCCGGCCGTCGATAAAAATGCCGTTTTGGCTTCCGCGATCCTGATAATACCATCGGCCACCTTTGTCAAAAATACAGCCGTGGTCCCGCGAAACAAACTGCGACGTCAGCGCAATGTCAGGACGCTGTGAATCGTCTTGTTTCGAAGAGAAGCGGCCAATCGTGTTGTCGCTTTTCTTCAAAGTGACGATATCGATTTTTTTTGCGTTGTCCTGTAAAATCAAAAGACTTGCTGTTGAGCCCTCGAAATCCATGGGTTTCCTTTCTCTTTCGCTTTTTGTACAGTCAAATCATCAGACGATTTATCTTTTCTGAATACTATCTTAATTTTACCACTTAAAGCCTTCAAAGTCATTCCCTTTTATACAGCGCCCATCAATTATTTGATGCGCCAATAGCGTCCGATTTCCCACTTATATGTATAGCGCACATTGGCAAAAAGACAACTTTTCAGATGAATAAAATGTCTCCCCATAAAAACCTGCTAACAAAAGTCAAGCGTAAAATAAAAATAATTTAATGCTGATTTCCTGCATCACAAAAAGACCGGACGTGAACCCGATCTGAAAAGAAATATTTGTTTGAACCGCGATCAGCAGC
>NZ_VUMO01000008.1 GCF_009696145.1 Pseudoramibacter porci | reverse complement strand
TTACTGAATGCATGGCCTGTTTCTATTATTGCTATTTTACCACGGTTGTATGGCAACAGGTGAAAAATGATTGCGATAATAAACAAAGCCTAGAGCGTTTGCCCTAGACTTTGTCTACAGTCTGAAACCAGATGGTTGAACCATCTGGTTTTTTATTATTTTGCCCTATTTCGAATATTTTCCATCAATGAAGACCACTTCTTCGTCTTGTCCGTAGGCACTGCCGTAAACCTTCACCAAGCCGATAATCCAGTCGACAGTGGCCCAAATACCGACGCCGCCATCGGAGTATTTTGTTCATAAGTCACCTCGCATATTATTAAATGATACTTAAACGGTATCATACAGCCCGCGCTGTGACAAGATACATCGCGTAAAAACTTTTACAAATTTTATTTTCTGTAAATTTACATTACACTATTTTCAAATGCGTAAAAATATTTATTAATCAGACTTCTATCGTCCTTCTATTTTTCATCCGCATCGTTTTGATCGAGGGCACACAAAATCCCCTTCGGCAAAACGTACATCACTGTCCCTTCTGCTGTGTCGCCAATTTTATCGTACAGCCGGCCGGCACTCATACTTTCGCCCAAAACCGTGAAGGAACTATTTGCGACGTAACCGACTGGCCCAAGCCCTTCCATTTCAACGCGGATCGCTTCTTTATCGTATTCATTGTCCGGTTCTTTGATCAGTTTCACCTTCATGTTGGGTTTGAAAAATTCCTGTCCAAATTTGTAGCTGGTTCCCGTAATGGTAAAATAAATCTTATTCATGCCTTCCCCTCCTTTTCCTCATCTTACAACCATTCTCCGAAAATAACAAGAAAAATAGGCGATGAATAGGCTTGGGTATCTCCTAAAATAGTGCGTTATCGTCCAACTGTGCCGTCCTTTTCGTCCAACTTCTACACGATTTTGGACGAAAAATCAATCGGCTGGACGAATCGCTTCACTGTCTGCTCGGACGTAAAAAGTACCGCGTCCCGCGCCTTTCTTCTCAATCTCGCCCGCTTCGACCAATTTTTTCAGCGCCGCCAGCACAGACGATCGGCTGACACTCGGGCAGTGCGCAACAACTTCCGCGCTGGTGAATTTTCCGATTTTTTCCTCAGTATAATGCTTGACGATATCGTAAGCTGTGCTCCGCTGTCCAGTCTTCGCCATCAGCCCAACGCGGTCTTCAAATTCGATGTAGCAGGCCAAAATGACTTGAAGTGTATATCGGATAAACGGTGTCGGGTCGTTTTTACCCTCATACCAGCCTGCGTCGGCCGCCGCAAGCGCTTCATAATAGCGGTCTTTCGTCTTTTCAATCTGCTTTTCGATGCTGATATATTTGCCGACATCGTAGCCGTTTTGATATAAAAGCAAAAGCGTAAGCAGCCGGCTCATCCGGCCGTTGCCGTCATTAAACGGATGAATACAGAGGAAGTCGCAAATGAACACCGGAATCAAAATCAGCGCGTCGATTTTTTCAGCCGCTGCCGCTTGTTCATAAGCGTGGCACAGCCGCTCGACCGCTTCAGGCGTGTCGTAAGGTGGGACCGGCGTAAAACGCGTCACAACCGTTCCGTCCGGACGGGTTTCGTTAATCACATTCTGCACATTTTTAAAATGGCCACCGAAGGAAAGTCCAGCTTTCTTCAGCAGATCACGATGCAGCTGAAGAATATAGGATGGGCGGATTGGAATGTACCCGTAATTTTCGTGAATGGTGTTCAGCACGTCCCGATAACCTACGATCTCGTCCTCGTCGCGGCTTCTCGGCGTTGTCTTCTCGGCAAAAAGCTGCTTCATACGCGTGCTTGTCGTCACAATACCCTCAATTTTATTCGACGCTTCTGTACTTTGAATTTTAGCTATTTCGACCAGCCGATCCAGTTCCGTCGGTTTTTGACGGACAAACAAATCTTGTCTGCCCTTGCACTCGTGTATTTTAGCAACAAAATTGACAATGTCTGTGGGCCAAGACCGTTCTGCCAACTGAGTGTAGTCAAAAGTTCTCATGCAGCAGCCCTCCTTTCGTCCAATTTCGTTCCCTTTTCGTCCAATTATGGACGATTTTGGACGAAAAATCAATCGGCTGGACGAAAAACTTGTCCCATCCAAAAGTCATGCATCAAAAAAGCGCCAGCCTACTGACGCTGACGCTTCGCTTCATGCAGTCTGCCGTTTGGCACCGCTCGTTTATTTGCCGTAATAATATTTCGATTTGCCGATCGTCTTTTTGCCGTACTCAATCGCGCTCACCGGGCAGCTGCCGATGCAGGCGCAGCACTGCGTAGACCGGCCCGACAAAGACGTAGGGCTTTTCAGAGGTGTAGCTGCCGACGTCGTGTTTTTTCAGATGAACCGCGATGTTTTCAATGGCATCGCCTGTCGCCTCCGCGATCTTTTCCGCCACATGGCGGCTGTTGCCTGTCCCTGTAAAATATAAAATCATCTTGTGGATTCCTTTCTTTCAGTTATTTGTTCAAACATTTGAACCTTATTGTATCATCGAGGCAACAAAAAAAGCGCATCCGTCAAGTAAATCGAGACGGATCAATTTGATGACCCTCTCTTGACAGATGCGTTTATACTTAGCGAAAAAACGCCGCGCTTTCGCAGCTCTTTCGCATCATATTTTCATTCAATCCAACCGGCCGAATTTTTCAATGTAATCCTCAATCGTTTCGCCATGCGCGAGCCCGTTCAGCAGCTCGACCGCCGGCGACTTAAGTTTTTCGGCTCTCGGGTAGAGCGGCTCTAAAAAAGCTTCTTCGTTGAGTCCCCGCTTCGCCAGACCGGCGTGGGCCAGATCCAGAATTTGAACGAGGGTCTTTGAAATGGCCTTTCGATCGAAAATATTTCCCGGGAAATTTTTTTGTACGAACAGATTTCGCAGCTCGGCCGCCGTGTAGCCCTGATGATAAATCGTGCGGTCGCGGGCCAGTAGTTTGGTTAAATCGTGAAGTTTTGCCATCAGCCCGACGTGGAAGGCCCCGGCCGCAAAAATCTCGCTGACCGGCTGCGCGCATACGCTTCTGAATTCCACCGTTCCGCGAAAGGTCAAGTCCTCAAATTTGAAAGAGCGCAGTGCGCTTAAATCCGACTCCTCAGGCTGGAAGGTGATCGGCTTGTACGCCGTGCCGTCAAAAAATTCACCATTCACCTGTTCCGATGCAAAGTAATCGGCCAGGGGTGTCGGCGCAAAGTTGATGTATTTGCCGTCCCGCTCGACACAGTACAAACTCATGCTCCGAATGTAAGCGGCGATCTCCTCGACCGATTCGAAATCCGCGGCAAACATGTCCACGTTGTACGGGTTGACGCCGTGAAGACTGTTGCGCCAGAAATAATCCCGGGCGCAGAGCAGAGACTGGCCGTCTGTCTGCCAGACCGAGTTGGCAAAGAGCACCGCCTTGTAGGGCTCCAGCTTCGAAAAAGTGTTGAGGACCTCGGGCAAATCCTGCTCCTCCACGTCCAGCTGAACCTGGCTCGCGCAGGAAAACAGCCCAAAATTCGGATGGTGGTGAAAGGGAAAGCCGCCTGGCTTTTCGTATTTCGGGTAGGACGACAGATGATGGAGCAGCATGCGGTAGCGCTCGCTGGCCACCGGCACGTTGCGGTTGACAGCATAGCGCGGATTGATGCCCATGCCGGTCAGTGTGTGGCCGCAGCGGCCCAGCCCGTCGTAGAGAAAAGCGTAATAACTGGCGAACCGCCGGTTCAGCTCGTGCAAATCGAACGCCGCGCCAAAAGACAGCTCCACCGTATTGTAGCTGCAGTCGAAAGATAAATTGTCGCCCGTTTCCGGGTGGGTGGCGCTGTAAATGAAGCCATCCGCATCCCGGCACCGCTCTGTAAAATCGAAATGATCGACAAAATCCTCAGCCACTCGATGCACCGCGTCGAAATCTACGGGCAGGGGCTGCCGGTTGACAATGGGCAGTTCGAGTTCAATGCCCGCTTTTTCCGTCCGTGGCCGCCGGGTCGGTGCGATAAACCGCTCATCGATGGCCTGGTCCAATTCCGCTCTATTCATGCTGGTTCTCCTCACTTCGGTGTTAATCCTTATTGTTTTAATAGTTTATGAGGAATCCCGCGATTTGTCAAACAAAAAAACAGACAGTCCGGCGAATTGATATATCCCCGCCTTACTGGGCATCCAGTAAAGCGGGGACATATCAGACCTGCACTGTCTGTTTTTCTGTGGTTTCTTTATTCTTTTTTAATCCGCGCCAAATCGTGGTTATCTGCGCCTTTTTGAGCTTTAACCGATGCCGCGTTCAAATCCGTCACCACCTGATCGCCTGGCAGTCCCTTGGATAAATACATGTACTGATCGGCTCGGTTGACGAGCGTTGCCGCCGTGTCACCAGACCTCACAGCGGTGATGCCGATGGAGATGTGGAAATGAATCCGCTGACTGTCCGCCCGCACATCGATCTCTTCGGCGATTTGGGAAAAGCGCTTGGCCACGCCTTCCAGTTCGTCGCGGTCTCTCAGCTGCAAGAGCCCGACAAATTCATCGCCGCCCCACCGGCAAAACCGGTCGATCCGGCGGCCGTATTGTCTGAGGGCAACGCCGAAAGCCTGCAGCACCTCGTCGCCCACCTGGTGGCCGTAACGGTTGTTGATGCCGTGGAAATCGTCGGCGTCTGCAAAGAGCACGGCGAAAACGTTGCCGGTCCGGCGATAGGTTTCCAGCGCCTCTCGCAGACAGAGATCCATATATTTCCGCCCCGGCAGACAAGTGATCGGATCCCGCGTCGCCACTTCGTAAACATCTTGGATCATCTCGTCATCGTAGCTCGCATCGGTCAGCGGCACAAAAAGCGCCACGAGCTCGTTGGTCTTGCCGGCCTCGTCCTGCAGGGGAATCAGCGTGTTGCGGATCAGAATATCCTTGCCGTCCGAACGGCGCATGAACATCTGCATGGTCTGCGACTGGCCCGTCGCGAGAGTCACAATCGCCGGGCAGCGATGGTCCGGCACGGCAATGCCGCTCGTAAAAGAGCACCCCAGATTGGATTCGAAGCAGTCGCGCCCCAGCATCTCTTCTGCCGCATACCCGAGAAGATTTTCCGCCTCGGCATTCCAATACTGCACGCGGTGATCAATCGACAGGATATAACATCCGACACCCGCAGAATCCAGGAGCTCCCGCAGCGCTTTGCCGCGAGCGGCCTTCCAATCTAAATCGGGCCGCTTCCCTCCCCCTTCCTGCAGCAAGGCCTTTTCAAAGCTAGGCAGCTCGTCGGCGTACACGACGTGCATTTCGGCTTCGAGGACGCACCGCATATCGCCGACCTTGCGAATGCCATTGATGGCGCTTTTGATGCGCTGGGAAAGGGATTCGATATCCTGCGGCGACGCGTACTCGCACAAAATGGCGAAATGGCTGGCGCTGATCCGCGCCGCGATGCCGCCGTTGCCGATCTGTTTCACAATGGCGTCTGCGCAGGCGCGCAGTGCCGCCTCGAGCGCCTTTTTGCCCTGGATCTTCCCGATCTTCGGCAATTCCGGAACAGTCGCAAAAATAAGGCCGTAGGGTCTGCGGGACAATCGGTAATCGGAATCGTAGTTGAAGAAATGAGTGGTGAAGCTCGCCGCATTTTCGAGCCCGGTCACCGGATCGATCGTGTCCGCATGGCCGTGGCTGCCGCGCATTTCAGCCCGCATGTTGTCGTCGAGGAAATAGCCCATCAATCCGACAATTTGCCCGTCACGGTACAAAGGCCATTTGGTCGCGTAAATGTCCCGGGCGACACCTTTCGCGATGCATTTTCCCGGCACGTTGCTGGACCGCGCACCGGTGTGCAGAATGGCCAGTTCTTCCTCGTGGTACGGCCCGTTGTCCAGATGCCAGAACATCTCCTCGTCGGTTTTGCCGAGAATCTGATTCGGCGAATCGAAACCGTAGTAGTCAAGGAAAGCCTGATTGGCGCCGAGGAATCGGCGGTGCCGATCCTTCCAGAAAAGGGGCACCGGCATGTAGAGCATCAAATCGTCCCAAAGGGAAACTTTCTTGTTAACCAGCTCAGTATTCCAGCCGATCAGCGAGGCGTACGGATCCTGCTGCTGCCGCGCCTGCTCTTCTTTGACAGCGGCCATGTCCATCGCGCGGACCGCGTAAAGAAATTGTTCGCGGGCCGTCCCGGGAATGCGGATGATCCGGTGGGACATCCAGTTGAAGCGGCCGCGGTCGTCTGCAGTTCGGAAGCCGCTTTCCAGAATACCGCTCTCGGCCTGCGCCAGCCGCGACGAAAGGGTCGCCGGTTCGATAAACGCGGCGTAGCGTTTTTGGTCCGCTGCAAAAATCGGCGGGAACAAAGGCGAGAACCGACCGTCCTCGCCGCAAATGGGCTCGCGATTATCTCCCTCGGCACCATTCTCACCGAACTGAATGCTCGTCACCGTATTGTCCGTCAGATCGAGATGGAAAAGGGTCTGGTAGAAGTAGCGCAGACTCATCAGCATGCGCGTTTTCTCAGAGAGCCGCTCACCGGTTTTGAAAGAATCAAAAACATTGACCACAAATAAATACTGGGAATCCGTTTTGCTGATCAGGCGGTAGCGGCACAATAATTCCTGCCCGTGGAACGCGTAGTACAGCTCGCCGGATTTACCCGTCTGAATGGCGTACCGGGCGGCCTGGTACAATTCCCGATTGGCCGGATGATGGCCATCGTTCAGGCGCGCCTCCACTGCTTCCTGCGTCTCGACCCCATCCTCCGCGAACAATGCCATGGCGACGTCGTTCACGTACAAAATGCGGAAAGTCTGGTGCTGCTCTTCAATCAGCATCAGGGGCAGGTCCGTCATGAAATTGACCTGCTGCACCGCGTCGTAATAGGGTTTCTGTTCCACATTTTCGACGGTTGCGCCCTTTTCCATGCAGTTGCGCAGGGCCTTGTCGTAGGGCATGGGTTTGCTGAAATAATACCCCTGCAGGAAGTCGCAGCCGCTCCTTTTTAAGAAATCGGCTTGTTCTTCGGTTTCCACCCCTTCCGCCAAGGTCAGGCCGCCGATTTTCTTGTCCATGGCAATGACCGACGACACGATCTCCCGGGAACGCGGCGTATCCTTCCGCAAAAAGCCCATGTCCAGCTTCAAAACGTCAAAATCGTAATCCTTTAAGAGGTTCAGCGTCGAATAGCCGCTCCCGAAATCGTCAATCCAGATTTCGTACCCCGCTTCCCGGAACCGGTCCAAGGCCTGAAAGATCTTGGTTTCGCTGGAGGTCAGGATGCTTTCCGTGACTTCGATGTGCAGCATCCCGCGGGAGACGTCGTATTCCTGGATCATCGCCTCAATTTCGCCGAAAATGTCACAGCACAGGAAATCCACACGCGACAGATTTATAGAGATATGGATGTCCGGCGCGCCTTGTTTTTCCCGCTCAGCAATGCCTTCGATAACTTGGCGGATGACGCAGAGATCCAATTTCCAGATTTGCTGCGTCTCTTCCAGTACATTGATAAAGACATCGGGAAACAAAAAGCCCTTTCTCGGGTCGATCCATCTCACCAACGCTTCCATGCCGCAGATCTGATTCGATATAGCGCGGATAATCGGCTGATAATAGACCTGAATCCAGCCCTTCTCTACCGCCTCATCGACGTGGGACGCCACGTATTCCGCTATCTTCAGGGCTTTACCGCTTTCTTGGGTGTAAAAAGAGAAGAAGGTGTTCACGTGTTTGCGGTTCTCGTCGCAAGCCAGCTTGGCCCGATTGCAGACTTCTTCCGGGTTGATGGCGGCATCGTCCCAGGCACACGCCCCGACACTGCAGTCGACGCTGCTCGGCGCTATCTGGCAGATCATGGCTCTGGCGTGGTTGGCCCGCTCCTCGAGATCGCGGTTGTCCACGAGCACAGCGAACTGGTCGCCACCGAAACGGGCCGTTCCAAATTCGGGAAAGGCCATCTGCAGGATTTTGCCGATGGCTTTCAAGAAGTCATCACCGGCGGCAACGCCGTAATGCAAATTGATCTGTCTAAAATTGATCACGTCAAAAAAAAGTACGGCCAGCTGACGGTCCTCGCTGCCACTTTCAATCTGCCGGCGGGCGTTGGTCATCAGCGAAAAAAAGGCGTGCATTTTTAACAAACCGGTCTGCGCGTCCATATGGCTTTTCGCATCCAGGATGTTCTGCATGCCCAAGTCGACGACGAAATTGACGAGCAACAGGCGGCCCTTCCGGTCGATCTGTGCTTGGGCGATGATGCGCACGAGGCGGATCCTGCCGCTCTGAGTGACAAGGCGGCATTCAAAATGATCCTGGTCCCCCACGACGCGGCTGACCCGCGCGTACACCGCTTTGGCCGTCTCCACGTCGTCCGGATGCATCATCTGCCAGTAATCACCTTTTACACTTTCGCGCAACATTTCCGCGCTTTCAGCTCCCATCATTTCGAGAAAAGGCCGATTGACAAACACCGGCACGAACCCCTTCTCCGGCGCAAAGGCGAACACACCTCCAGGGATGCTGTTTAATATTGGTTCAAGGGGTCCTTCTAAAAGATATTCCCTTAAAGGATTGGAATTGCGGTTCATGCTCATTGACTCTCTCCATCCATTAATTGTTGATCATTGACTTCGTCAATTAAATTGTATCATCCAAACGTCTTCCACCGGAAAACAACTGCCGGTAAACCCCGGCAGATTCGCTCATCGCAGCCTCCCGCTGTGCGTTCAGATGTTGTTCAAAAAGCGCTGTGTCGGCTGCGAGCCGCTCGGCCAACCGGCATAGGGGCAACGCATCCGAAAAGCAGTTCATCTTTGACGTGTACCGGCGGCGGTGAAGGGTTCCCTCAAGGCCAAGAATCAGCTGATTGTTTAAAAAGGCCCGCTTCACAGACGATAGGATTTCACCGCCGTGGTTGACGTCAAAATAATAATCACATTTTTCGAACAATTCGTCAACGACTTCTTTTCTAACGATCGGGTAAAGTCTAACGTTGGCGTGCCGACCATAGGCCAGGAGACGGCTGGACATTTCCGTCACGGCCGCGATGTGGAAAGTCATTTGCGGCAAATGGGTCAGAAACGTCTCCAATTGTTCGATCTGATCGGAATTCGTGCAAATCAGTACGTCGCGCCGACGGCGGTTCATCCGCTCAAAGGGATAGACGAATCCGAGGGGGCGCACCTTTTCAGCCGGAGCGCCCAAAGCGGTGAGCTGTTCCCAGCTGGCGCGATTCTGCACGTAAATGGCCGATGTGTTGGCTCGGCCCTCCAAAATCATCTGCATATTCCCCGGAATGTCCGGCCGGGGGTTTTCCTGCCAAAACAGCACGTGGCCGCCTTCGGCACAGCCGAGCTGCTCTGTGACAAACAGCGGCGTCGACAGCGAATTGTAGAAAATCCGCTGGCCTTCCGCGCCGAGCTCCCGGATCATCGTCGCCGCGAGGGCGGTCCGGTTTTTGAACAGCTCGGTCTTCCCCCGGCGGGTGACCAGAATATCACGGGTGACGGCGTTCTCGACGACGCGCTCCCGGCCCGCGCCGTCGAACCAGGTGCGGCAGAAGCGCTCGCCCTTCCGGTTAAAAACTGTCCTGGCGTACAAAATCCCGCGCCGATCGTAATGATCCGTCGCGCGGACTACCCCTTTTTCGTTGAGCCAGTCCACCTCGCTGACCAGGCGCCGCCCCGAGGGGCCGCCGTAAAAAATCCGGCCGCGCAAATGGTTCAGGTCGTGAATTTCTCCACTGCCGTTGTTGCTGCTGATTTCCCAATAATCCGGCACCTCAATCTGATTGAAAAACCGGGGCTTCCCCCGCTGCCACCCCGCGTGGGACAGGCGGTAGGTCCACTGCTGCTCCGGGGTTTCGTCCGGTGCGTCGCCCGAATCGGTGCAGAACCAACGAAACAGCGACAGGACGTCCGCCGGCAGAAATCCCGCGTCACTCACGACGACGACCGGCCCGTCAAATCCCGACAGACGGAAGGACTGCTTCAGTTGATCCGCCATCTCGTCATAGTGGTCCAACAGCAGGACGCCCTTGGATTGACGCCGATTTATGCGATCACACTTTTCCATCTCTGTTCCACCTTTTCTGTTAAATAAGCTGCTGCAATAGCGTAGGCATGCGCCTGGAAAGCCGGCTGGTCTGCTGTTTTAAAAAACCGGACGAGCCGATCCCGCAGCCCCTCGATATGGGCCTGAACCGAGGTGCGCGCATCGACCGGAATCAAATAGCCGTTGCGCCCGTCATCAATAAAGGTCGGATTGCCGTAGGGCACGTCGAAGCCGACGATCGGCAGGCCGCTGCCCACCGCCTCCATCAGGCTCAGACCGAATCCCTCGCTCGTCGAACCCGACAAATAAAGCGCGTAATTTTGGTACACATCCGTCATGTCGTGCTGCCCCATCAGGCGGATATAACCGTCCGCGCCCTTTTCCCAAATCAGCTGAACCAGCGCGTTGTATTCGCTCCCGGCGCCGTAAATATCCAGCGTCATCTCCGGAATTTCCGCTTTGGCCGCGGCACAGGCTTCGATAATCCAGTCGATGTGTTTTTCCGTGGCCAGGCGGGACGCCGTGACGATCGAAAAAGGCTTTCTGCCTTTTTTAGGATCGGGGCGGCGGAGTTTGTCTAGGCTGCCCACCGGAATGGTGACGATGTTCGGCGCCTCGCCCACATACTGTTTAAACTGCGATAACATTTTGTCACGCTGGGCGTCAGTGGAGGTGACAAAAAAATCAATATGGCGGATCATATCGAAGGCGTACTCGTAATAATTGTTCCAAAGAATTTGATTCTCATCCGTGCTGCCGGCGCTGTAATGGTCCGCGTGGACGACGATGCCAGTTTTTGCCGTGCCGCAATTTTGCAAAATAGCCTGGCCAATGCCGGTGGTCCGGTCGATGATCACCGTGTCCGATGCCGTCAGGCCAAGGCTGCGGACCATGTATCCCACCAGCGCCTCTTTCGAGTACAAGAGCTGGTCGGGGAAACGGTACATCACGTCGCCGCCGTCGATGATTTCCTCGTAAGCCGTGGTCCCGTCGGTGTTGAAAAACCGCCGCAGGTACAAATGGGCTTTGCCGTCGAGGGGCGCGTAATATTCTGAATAGACCCGGCCGTAAGTGAAATAATCCTTCCGGATCAAAAACCCCCGGGAGACGTATTCCACCCGGTGCAGGCGCTCACTCCGCTCGTCCGCAAAATACAAGGTGAGAAAATCACCGCCTTGGGCGCCCACCATCCGCCCGATTTTTCCGCTGCGCTGCATCGGCACCTCGGGGATAGCCAGGGTTTGTCTAAAATCCGCCAGGGTGTAGGTGACCGGCGCAATTTTAAAATCGGTAAAGAAGGTGTACAGCCAGATGATTTCTTCGTCTTCAAAGCCGATGCGGCGTGTGTAATGCTCGATATTTTCCTGGGGGAACATATCGGTAAAGACAAATTTCGCCGGGGCGTCAATGCCGCGGAACATCCGTGCGCGATACACCTGGGCGTATTCGACCCCGCTGGAGGCCCAGCCAATACCGAGATTAAAATTGTAGATCATCCCAACCTCCTGTCTTTACGGGAATATGATTGTCATTTTGCCGTCATCGCCAATTTGGGGATCCCCCAAGAAGAAATTTCGGGCGATGTTCTGCTTCATGGTGGCCTTCATCGCTTCAAAGGATTGGTAAGCTTCGCGGCTGTACTCGAAAATCGGGTTGCGCTGCGCGGTACCCCGGGTGGTAATCGCGTACTGCAGCTGCTGCAGGTAGTCGACCTCTTCGACCCAGCCGTCGTCCAATGCGTTCAATAAGCACTGCCGCGTGTATGCCTGCAGCTGGTCTGCTTTTGAGAAACCGGCCGCTTTCTGTTCGTAGAGCCGAGCAGCGTAAGCTTCCATGCGTTTCAACAGCCGCTGCTGGTCTTTCCGGCCATGGCCATCAATTTGGATGACCGCCGGATCCAGCTCGTAGGTCAGATTGTCGAGAACGTAGCGGCTCAGCTCGTGGGGCGTCAAACGGGGATGGGCCTTCACAAAAGCTGTCAGGTTGTCCCGGATGATGCCCCGCATCATCCTCGGATCGATGTCGCCCTTGTCCAGCAGGCGGTCCCGGGCGGCGTACAAAATTTCCCGCTGGCGCCGCAGAATTTCGTCGTAGCGCACGGATTGTTCCCGCGTCGAAACGCCCTGCTCTTCCATCGTCTTCTGGGCGCCGTCGATGAGCCGTTTGAGCCGGCCCGGAGAAATGCGGCGGCTGCCGTCGATGTAAGCCTCCACCTTTTCACCGTTCATGGTCGTCACGATTTCGTCCTCCAGCGACACAAAGAACTGGGACGAGCCCGGATCACCCTGGCGGCCGGCCCGGCCTCTGGCCTGACGTTCCAGCCTGACGTTTTCCATCCGGCCGACACCGATGACTGCCAGCCCGCCGAGAGCCTGCACCCCCGGCTCAAGCTTGATATCGGTGCCCCGGCCCGCCATACCGGTAGACACCGTCACCGCGCCGCGCATGCCGGCGGCAGCAATGATTTCCGCCTCCCAATAAGCGTTATCGGCGTTCAGCACACTGTGGGGGACACTCTCGCGCACCAGCATCCGCGAAAAGATCTGGGTATCTTGAATGGTGGCCGTTACGATGAGCACTGGCTGGCCCGTCCGGTGGTGTCGGAGGGTCTCTTCAAGGGCTGCCTGATACTGCTCTTCGGCCGTCACAAAATACTGGTCTTTCTGATCGATGCGCTGCAATTTTTTGTGGGGCGGCACCACGACAACCTTTTTGTGATAGACCGTCCGCAATTCTTTTCGCGCGTCGGCAATGGTCCCGCTCATGCCGCACATTTTCGGGAACATCAAAAACAAATTCTGGTAAGTGATGGAGGCGACTGAACGCTGTTCTTGGGTCAAGGGGACGTGCTCCTTCTGCTCCAGCGCCTGGTGTTCGCCGCCGCGAAGCTTCATCCCCGGCAGGCTTCTGCCGGTGCTGTTGTCCAGCAGGACGATTTCATCCTGATCGGAGACCATGTAGTCGTTCTGCCGCTCGAAGAGAACGTGGGCCCGCAGCGCCAGTGTCACGTGGCGGTTGAGCTCGAAATGCTCCCTGGCGTAAAATCCACGGATGCCGAAGAAGCGTTCGGCGTATTTGACGCCTCGTTCCGTCAGCCAGACGGCCTTGTCCTCAGTTTCGTAATCCAAATCCGCTTTGAGGGTCGAGACGAAAAAGTCCGCCATCTGATACAGATTCGACTGGACTCGGGGCGCACCGGAAATGACTAAAGGCATTTGAGCGCCGTCCAGCAGCACCGAGTCAGCCTCGTCGATGATGATGAAATAAAAATCCCGAAGGAAGCGGTCCTCCGCCCGCATCACCAGATTGTTTAACAGATAGTCAAAGGCCAGCACGCTATGGGTCGTGTAAAGAATATCCGCCTTGTAATTCTCGCGCTTCTGATCATTAGTCAGAAATTCTCCCGGCGTCTGCGACACGCCGGCGCGCTGGTCGAGCCCCATGAACGCAAAGACCGGGCGCATTTCCTCCGCGTCGCGGTAGGCCAGGTACTCGTTGGCGGTCACAAGGATCGTGCTCTTTCCCGTCAGGGCGTTCAGGTACAAAGGCATCGTCGCCGTCAAGGTCTTGCCTTCGCCGGTGTTCATTTCCGCGAGAGCGCCCAGATCCATCGCGATGGCGCCGTAAATCTGCACATCGTAAGGGTATTTGCCCAAGACCCTGCGGTCCGCCTCGCAAATGGCTGCGTAAGCCTCCGGCAGAATCTGCTCCAGGGTTTTCCCGTTTTTCAGCTGCGCCTTCAGTTTCGGCGTTTCGGCTTGAAGCTGTGCGTCATTCAGAGCGCGCATCGCCACGCCCTGAGCCTTGACTTTTTTCAATAAGTTGTTCAACCGTCTGTCTGCCATGGTTATGCTGTTCTTTCTGAAATTGTAAAGGAATGGAAATGGAAGGTGTGGGCCCCGGCGCAGATCAACTGCGCCTCGTAGCTGTAGGTCTTCAGCGGACACCGAAAATCCATCTCGGGCTGGTCGACGACCAGACTGCCGGCTTCATCGCCATTTTTCCCAAGAAAAACCAGCCGCAAGAAGATCCCGCCGGGCACGTCGCAGTCCACATCGACGGCGACGTGGTAGCGCCCTTCGCCGTCGATGATCGGCAGGGTGGGCTCCACACGCCCGGCCTGGAAATTGACCATCGAATACCAGGTCTTGATCGCCGTTCCCGGCGGCATCAGCAAGTTCTTAAAGACAACGTCGTCCGCCGCCCGAAAGTCGATTTCCGTGCCGTACAGATAGGTATCGCTGACGTATTCATTCCAATATACGGTCCAGCTTTTATTTTGTTCCGCCATCTTCCGCTCCCTTTCTGCCGTATCCGTCCCGAAGCACCCGCTGGTACTGCCTGAGAAACCAATTGACGATCCCCGAGGTATCGTCGTTGTGGCGCCCGTGCAGCCCCTTTCCGATGATTTTGGCGCCTCGGCCGCTGACGTGGGAAATGAGCTGGGTGTAGGCGTCCGCGTCGTAATCGTCCTCGATCATGTAGGCCACGCAAAACGTCCGGCCCGACCAGTCCGTTCGGTCGAATTTACTCCAGAATCGCCGGTTCATCCGTCTAACCGCGTCATCGTCCAGCTGGTGGTACTGCTTCCACATCACGTCCAGAGACGTCGGGAAACCGCCCGGCCGGGCGATCCGCTCCGCCTGCGCCATATTGCCGAGGCTGGCCAGGGGCTTGCCGACGATGAGGTAGGCCGGCCGGATCATCGTGCCGTAATACAACGCGCCGAACGTCCCCATCGAAAGCCCGGAAAGGATTACCTGATCCCGGGAAAATCCCAGTGTGTCCATGGCACCTTCGATGACATTTCTCAGACGGCGTTCGTATTCCGCATCACCCAAATAAAAGGCGCCGCCTTCCAGCCGCGGCTCGCTGATCAGCAGAAAGGGCGCGCCCATCCTGCGCATCATACGGTAGCCTTCAAAGCCCTCCATGGTTTTATACCCCGAAAAATACACGCACAGCGGCGGCTTTAAATCCCCGGGGTCCAAATACGCGAAGATTTCCTCCCGGCTGCTGGCGGCGATCCGCGTGCTCCCTGGCAGAAAATCCCCTGCGCCCCGCCGCGAATACCGGTCGTGCAGCGCCACAATGCGCAGCCTGCCCCGCCCCTTGGCGTTCAGGGAGACGAAAACCGGGCCATCCTGCTTGGGATTGTCGATCGTCACCGGGCGGCGCATCGCGGCCTCGTCAAAGGTCCAGATTTTCTGAATGACTGAGACGCTCCCCGCCACAAATTGCACGACCTGAAGGGCGATGTCCACCTCGCCCTCCTTTTCGTATTCCAGCCAGAAATCGATGGCCTGCCCCGCTTCCACCGGAATGTTGCCGCGCCAGAAGGCAGCCTGCTGCATTTTATCGCCAAAAAAGCCGTCCATGACCATTTCCGTGAACCCGTGCCACGCCGCCTTTCCCTGAAAGCCCGGCGCCACCGTCAGGGTATGGGCGTCAAACTTTTCGCCGTAAGGGCGCCCGAAATAATTCCTGAGCTGTTTTTCCAAAAAGGGCTTCAGATCCTGCCGCGGCAGTTTTCTGCCGCAGCGGCGCCCCATCATTTTCGCCATTTTCCCGCTCAGCGGGACATCGTCGAGAACGAAAAGGCTGTGGGCCCGCACGATTCTGGAGAGGATCTCGGCTTCCCGGTCGGTGAGGATGCGGTCAATCAGGGCCACGTCGTATTCTGCGTCTTCAAAGCTCAGCTCCGGCTCGTAATGCCATTCCGTGTCCGAAGGGAGAGCGGCCTGGCGGGAAAAATCAGCGGGGCCCAGCTGCAATGCTCTGATGTTCAATGTTCGCAATGACCTCCTTCCAGGATTGTACAAGCTGGCCTGTCGTGAACCGGCTGCCCAGCTCGTAGGACGCAATCTGCGCCTGGTTCGCGTGGGCGACGCTGCTCAAATAGTAATCCAAAGCCGCTGGCAGATCCTCAAGGGTTTGGAGGACGATGCCGTTTTTGCCGTTTTGGATATAATCCGTCTCCCGGGCTGTAATCTGCGGCATGCCGACACTCATGGCGGAAATCTGCAGGAACTGATCGGGAACGGCTTGCAGGTCGACGAGGACCCGCTGTTCCCGCAGCGTCCGGCTCACGGCCATTTCGTCGACGCACTGCGCGACCGAGAAGACGGCCTCGGCGAGACCCTGGGTGTCGATTTGGCTCTCGGTCACGCCCTCGTCTTCTCTGGCCAGATCGGGATTCATCCCCGCTGCCCGAAGGGCGTTCCGCGCGCGGTGCATCAGCTGGCCGCTGATGTTGTAGCGCGACGCGCGCGTAAACAGACAGACCCTGGCTCGGGGGTTGACTTTTTGAATGTAGTCCGCGAGCAGCACCACCAGCTGGTCAAAATCAGCGTCCCCAATCTGATCGACGGCCAGCAGGATGTTCTGCACGTGAAGGTGCAGGCTGTTGCCAAATTCCTGCCGCGAGTCGTAGGGGGTGATTACGCGGATCGCCGCCGCGTCCAGCCCCGATTGCTTCTGAATCTGAAGGGCCGTCGCCTTTTTATCGGCGACGATGGCGTCCGCCCCCGCGATCAGGGCCGCGTCCCCTTCGCCCATACCGTTTTCGTCCAGACGCCGCCCGAAAAAGGAGAGCACCGTTTTGTTCTGGGATAAGGTCTGCGCCAGCACCTCGGCATGCAGCGGATGCATGGCGATCAAGAAAATGTCCGCGTCCGACACCGTCTTCAGACTTTCCGCCATGACCTCGGCGATCATCTCGTCAATTTTGTCGTATCGCGGCTTCCGGTAAGGGACGTGCGCGATGCCGCCGTCGGTGCGCACGCAGTACCAGCTGCTCTCCGGATTGACGATGACGTGCCCGTCGTCCATGTACCGCGCAAATTTCCAGACGCCGTCCGCGTCGAAATACTGCTCCCGGACAGGAACCCCGCTGCGGTACACAATCTGACAGGAGATGAAGCCGCGGTCGTCGTAGACATTGCTGCACGTCCGCTCCCCGTCTTGGAACATGTCGACGCGGAACATATTGCCGTCTTCTGCGAATTCGATCTGCGCGTATTTTTCGACGCCCCGTCTGACGATCACCGCAAAGGGCGAATAAATGAATTCGACGCCCTCCGGCCAGGACAAATCGTGAAAGGAAAAAATGGCGATATCGGACAGCGTGATGCCCTGCATCGCGTCAAAGCAAGACCAATACGGCGCGTGGTACACGCCCTGGCGGTGAAGAAAGTGTCTAAAATTGGGGGAGAACCCGAGCAGCAAAATCTTAAAGGGCGCGACATTTTTTCTGAAGAACAGCTGAATCTGCTTCACCGTGTCGTCAAACTCCGTCACGGTTCGCGCCCGGTACCAAACCTGCTCGTTTTCCTTCCAGTCGCCGTTTTGATACCAGGCTGGAATAAAGTACTCCATAAGTCCTCCTTTGTGGTTTCGCGCGGTGCCCTCACATGAAGAAGCGGTACGCGTCGTACCGGTAATACGTGCCAATTTCCTGCACCAAACTGCAAACAATACTGACCAGAATCATACCCGAGGATGGGAGCATCGCCAATGTCGCCGGAATGACATCCTGCAGCGATAACACCAGCGAAGCGGCCATGCATCCCGCCTGGAGCAGCCCGCTGATTATACTCCATTTCAAGACCAGGCCAACCAACATGCGCGTCGTGTGGGCACCGGCGTACACCCCGACGATGCTGTCCCCGTTGCGCTGGAGCTGTCTGGCGCTTTCCTTTGGATTTAACATGATGAAAGCAAAGACGATCGACAAAGCGACAATGATGATCAAATACACGGCAATCCCCAACGGCTGTGTCATCACTATATCCTGACGGATCTGCGCCAGCGCCGCGCTCTGGGGAATGATAACCGTCAGCAGCCGGACGGCGTACCGCGGCACGATGAAGGCGGCCGT
The DNA here is from genome assembly GCF_009696145.1 of Pseudoramibacter porci. Classification (GTDB taxonomy): domain Bacteria; phylum Bacillota; class Clostridia; order Eubacteriales; family Eubacteriaceae; genus Pseudoramibacter; species Pseudoramibacter porci. The sequence continues at coordinate 97,253 of NZ_VUMO01000008.1, read as the reverse complement.
CGCAAACATGACTGGCATGATCCCGACCGGGTTGCGCTTGTAAGCCAAGTAATTCCGATCGGCGTGAATATTGTGGATGGATACCCGCTGCAGCGGCACGCGAATAATTGAATTTTCCATAAACGCCGTGCCCGCGATAACCCCTAAACTGATCGCCATCAGGACCGGATAGCGGAGAAAATGATGGGCGTCTAAATTTTGAATCAATGCGGTCAAAACGTTGACTAAAATAATCGGCATCGGCGCGCCGATCCCGTGTTTTTCATTAGCGGTGCACAAAATAAAGGTCAGCATCGCCCCGCCAATCATTTCCAAAATCACAATCCCCTGTACCAAAGCGACCGAGCCTGCACTCGGAGCGTAAGTCAAGTCCGTCGATTGGACAACAGCCATCACGACGGTAATGACCAAGGCCGCAACGCGCATCCAGCGGTCCTGCTTCTGTTTGGAAATTTTAGCGCGGCTGTTGGCACTTTTCATCGCCGAAACGACCTGCACCAGGAGGGAGGCATTGATGTACGGCATGATCCCCAGCGCCATGATGGTGCGCTGGTAGCGGTCGCCGCTGAACATCGTCGTGACCAGAGACTGCGCGTTGACGCCGATGTAGCGCCCGCCGCCGCTCGAGACGCCGTAGAGCAGCACGCTTCTCGCCGCCAAATAAACGGCCAGCACGATCAACGTGAAAACCAGCCGCTTCCGCAACTCGTGCGTGTCGGTGTGTGCCATGGGGTCCCGCCTCCTTTCCAACGACGTCGGTGCGTGATTGCACCTCTAACGCTTAGGATTATAACATAAAAATGAGCAATCCCTCTATATAAAGTGCATGCCACAACATGAACACCCAGAGGCATCGCTCATTTCTATTGTGCTATTTTATTTTCGAGTTTTATTTAAGGCGATGCCGCCCAGGCCGATCAGTGTTTGATCACCTGGAGCGGTACCACACTGTCCAATGCGTCGATTTCAGAAGAGGCCGCTGCATCACCCGCCGCGGAGCCGTCAGCCGAGGCCGCCGTTGACGCTGCGCTGACGGCGCCGTCCGATGCGGTCGAGCTGCCTGCCATATTGTTGCTGGGCGACGCGCTGAGGGAATCTTCCGCGGACATCCGGATACTGTTGGAAATGCTGTTGCTGTTTTCCGTTTCCGATTCAGAGGCCGCCGTTGACGCCGAGGCCGATTTACTTTCACTGGCCGCTGCGCTGGCGCTGTCGCTCGAACTTGCCCGCTGGCTTGCGCGCGTCTGTTCATCTGCTGCCGAGGCAGAAGTGCTGAGCGATGTGCTTTCGCTGGTCGACGTGCTCAGTTGCACCGACGTGCTTGCTGGGGCGGTGCTCGTGCTGGCCGCCACTGCCGAACCGGCAGCCGAAGCCGAAACGCTGAGAGAAGCCGCCGCGCTGGCCGAAACTAATGCAGATGCGCTCATCGACGCGCTGGCACTGGCCGAAACACTCGCGCTCGCTGACTGCGAAGCCGAGGTTGAGCCACTAGCCGATGCACTTGTTGAGGTGCTTGTTGATTCAGACGCCGCAGCCGATTCGCTTGCACTTACTGACTGCGAAGCCGAAGTTGAACCACTAGCTGATACACTTGTTGAAGTACTTGCTGATTCAGATGCCGCAGCCGATTCGCTTGTGCTTGCTGACTGTGACCCCGAAGTTGAACCACTAGCTGATACACTTGTTGAAGTACTTGCTGATTCAGATGCCGCAGCCGATTCGCTTGTGCTTGCTGACTGTGACCCTGAGGTTGAACCGCTGGCCGATGCACTTGTTGAAGTACTTGTTGATTCAGACGCTGCAGCTGAAGCGCTGGTACTTGCTGATTCAGATGTCACAGCCGATTCGCTGCTACTTGCTGACCGTGACCCTGAGGTCGAGCCACTAACCGATGCACTTGTTGAGGTGCTTGCTGATTCAGATGCCACAGCCGAGGTGCTTGCGCTCGCTGACTGCGAAGCCGAAGTTGAACCGCTGGCCGATGCACTTGTTGAGGTGCTTGTCGATTCAGATGCCGCAGCTGAAGCGCTGGTACTTGCTGATTCAGATGTCACAGCCGATTCGCTTGCACTCGCTGACTGCGACCCTGAGGTTGAACCACTAGCCGATGCGCTTGTTGAGGTACTCGCCGATTCAGATGCTACAGCCGATTCGCTTGCGCTTGCTGACTGCGACCCTGAGGTTGAACCGCTAGCTGATACACTCGTCGACGTGCTCGCCGATTCAGACGCCACAGCCGAGGTGCTTGCGCTCGCTGACTGTGACCCTGAGGTTGAACCACTAACCGATGTACTTGTTGAGGTGCTTGTTGATTCAGACGCCGCAGCCGATTCGCTTGTGCTCGCTGACTGTGAAGCCGAGGTTGAACCGCTGGCTGATGCACTTGTTGAGGTACTTGTCGATTCAGACGCCGCAGCCGATTCGCTTGCGCTCACTGACTGCGACCCTGAGGTTGAACCACTAGCCGATGCACTTGTTGAGGTGCTTGTCGATTCAGATGCTGCAGCCGATTCGCTTGCGCTCGCTGACTGCGAAACCGAGATTGAACCGCTGGCCGATGCACTTGTTGAAGTACTTGCTGATTCAGATGCCGCAGCCGATTCGCTTGCACTCACTGACTGCGAAGCCGATGTTGAACCGCTGGCCGATACACTTGTTGAAGTGCTTGTTGATTCAGACGCCGCAGCCGATTCGCTTGTGCTCACTGACTGCGACCCTGAGGTTGAGCCACTAACTGATGCACTTGTTGAAGTGCTTGTTGATTCAGACGTCGCAGCTGAAGCGCTGGTACTTGCTGATTCAGACGCCACAGCTGATTCGCTTGCACTTACTGACTGCGACCCTGAGGTTGAACCACTAACCGATGCACTTGTTGAAGTACTTGCTGATTCAGATGCCACAGCCGATTCGCTTGCGCTCACTGACTGTGACCCTGAGGTTGAACCGCTGGCTGATACACTCGTCGACGTGCTCGCCGATTCAGATGCTACAGCCGATTCGCTTGCGCTTGCTGACTGCGACCCTGAGGTTGAACCGCTAGCTGATACACTCGTCGACGTGCTCGCCGATTCAGATGCCGCAGTCGATTCGCTTACGCTCGCTGACTGCGACCCTGAGGTTGAACCGCTGGTCGATGCGCTTGTTGAGGTGCTTGTCGATTCAGATGCTGCAGCCGATTCGCTGCTACTTGCTGATTCAGATGTCGCAGCCGAGGTGCTTGCGCTCGCTGACTGTGACCCTGAGGTTGAACCGCTAGCTGATGCACTTGTTGAGGTGCTGACTGAAACACTTGTGGATTCAGAGACCGACGTCGAGCCACTGACACTTGCCGATTCACTTCCAGACTCGGATGTCGAGGCCGATTCGCTTTCTAAGCTGCTTTCAAATTCAGACACTGATGTTGAATTGCTTGCACTCGCTGACTGAGACGCTGAGGTTGAACCGCTGGCCGATGCACTTGTTGAGGTGCTCGCCGAGTCAGACGCCACAGCCGATTCGCTGGTACTTGCTGACTGTGAACCTGAGGTTGAACCACTAACCGATGCACTTGTTGAAGTACTTGTCGATTCAGACGCCACAGCCGATTCGCTTGCGCTTGCTGACTGTGACCCTGAGGTTGAACCACTAACCGATGCACTTGTTGAGGTGCTTGTTGATTCAGACGCTGCAGCTGAAGCGCTGGTACTTGCTGATTCAGACGCTGCAGCCGATTCGCTTGCGCTCGCTGACTGTGACCCTGAAGTTGAGCCACTAACTGATGCACTTGTTGAAGTACTTGCTGATTCAGACGCCACAGCCGAGGTGCTTGTGCTCACTGACTGCGAAACCGAGATTGAACCACTAGCCGATGCACTTGTTGACGTGCTTGTCGATTCAGACGCCACAGCCGATTCGCTTGCGCTTGCTGACTGTGACCCTGAGGTTGAACCACTAGCCGATGCACTTGTTGATTCAGACGTTGAGACTGATTCCGATTCACTTTCGGATTCGGAAATTGACTCACTCTCAGATTCAAACGCTGATACTGATTCACTTTCTGATTCGGACGTCGAGATTGATTCCGATTCGCTTTCGCTTTCTGATTCTGATTCACTTTCAGAACTGCTTTCCGATTCGGAAATCGATTCGCTTTCACTTTCTGATTCAGAAGCAGATTCACTATCAGATTCGGACGTCGAGATCGACTCTGATTCGCTTTCGCTTTCTGATTCCGATTCGCTTTCAGACTCAGATGTCGAGATCGATTCCGATTCGCTTTCTGATTCGCTAATGCTTATTGATTCACGTTCTGATTCTGACGTAGCTTCACTATCGGATTCTGACGTCGAGATTGATTCGGATTCACTTTCTGATTCTGACGCAGCTTCGCTATCGGATTCGGATGCCGAAATCGATTCGGATTCACTTTCTAATTCAGAAGCAGATTCACTATCAGATTCGGATGTCGAGATCGATTCCGATTCGCTTTCAGAACTGCTTTCCGATTCGGAAATCGATTCACTTTCACTTTCAGACTCAGATTCTGATTCACTTTCAGAACTGCTTTCCGATTCTGATTCGCTAATGCTTGTTGATTCACTTTCTGATTCTGACGCAGCTTCGCTTTCAGACTCAGATGTCGAGATTGATTCCGATTCGCTTTCAGAACTGCTTTCCGATTCGGAAATCGATTCACTTTCACTTTCTGATTCTGATGCAGCTTCGCTATCGGATTCGGATGTCGAGATCGACTCTGATTCGCTTTCAGAACTGCTTTCCGATTCGGAAATTGATTCACTTTCACTTTCGGATTCAAACGTTGAGGCTGATTCAGATTCACTTTCCGATTCTGAAGTGGATTCACTTTCAGATTCGGACGTCGAGATCGACTCTGATTCGCTTTCGCTTTCTGATTCTGATTCGCTTTCAGAGCTGCTTTCCGATTCGGAAATTGATTCAGATTCACTTTCTAATTCAGAAGCAGATTCGCTATCAGATTCGGATGTCGAGATTGATTCAGACTCGCTTTCGCTTTCTGATTCCGATTCGGATTCTGAACTGCTTTCCGATTCGGAAATTGATTCACTTTCACTTTCTGATTCAGAAGCAGCTTCGCTATCGGATTCGGACGTCGAAATCGATTCGGACTCACTTTCTGATTCTGACGTTGAGGCTGATTCTGATTCACTTTCGGATTCGGAAATTGACTCACTCTCAGATTCAAACGCTGATACTGATTCACTTTCTGATTCGGACGCAGCTTCGCTATCGGATTCGGATGCCGAAATCGATTCAGATTCGCTTTCAGAGCTGCTTTCCGATTCGGAAATTGATTCACTTTCACTTTCGGATTCAGAAGCAGATTCGCTTTCAGACTCAGATGTCGAGATTGATTCAGACTCACTTTCAGATTCGCTTTCGCTTTCCGATTCAGACGTTGAGGCTGATTCGCTTTCTGATTCTGATTCTGATTCGCTTTCAGAGCTGCTTTCCGATTCGCTTTCTGATTCTCTAATGCTTATTGATTCACTTTCTGATTCTGACGTAGCTTCACTATCGGATTCTGACGTCGAGATTGATTCGGATTCCGATTCGCTTTCTGAGATCTGAGTAGATGCTGAAAGCGACGTGCTGGTACTGACTGAAATAGATGTTCGTTCGCTTTGACTGTTGGAAAGCGACGTGGATCGGCTTTCGCTCGCGCTCTGTGACGCAGACGTGGACGCACTTGCGCTGACAGATTCGCTCGTAACGCCACTCAAGCTTTCACTGCCGCTTTCACTGGCGCTCACGCTGCTCGAATCCCGTTCAGAGGCGCTGAGCGATGCGGATTGCGACGCGCTGGTGCTGGCCGACGCGGTTTCCGAATGCCGTTGCGACACGCTTGTGCTGACGCTGCCGGACGCTTCGCTGAGTGACGCGCGCTGAGACCCTTCGCTTTCGCTGTGTGCCGCTGACGTTGAAAGACTGGTCGATCTGCTGGTGCTGGCGCTGGTCGACGCACTGGCAATGCTATCGCTTTGAGATGCTGAAACCGACGCGGCGCTGTCCGATTGGGACAGCACATCTGACAGGCTTTGCGAAACCGACTGGCTGGCGCTGGTTGACGCGGAGGCTTCCTGAGATTGACTGGCCGAGGCGCTGGCGTCGCTCGCAATGCTCCGAGAGGCGCTCTGGCTTGCAGCCTGAGATGCACGCTCTTGTTCAGACTGCTGTACGGACTGAGAAGCGTTGATCGATTCCGAGCGTGACGCCTGATTGGAAATGCTCTGAGACATCGACTGGCTCCGGCTTTCCGAAGCGCGGCTGTTTTCCTGGCTTTGAGACACCGACCGGCTGGTGCTGCGGCTGACCGACTGGCTGGTTTGGGTTGAAACCGAAGCGCTGGCCTTCGACGAGGCCGATTGACTCTGTTTCGCTGAAACCGAGGCCACCGTCGACTGGGACATAGATGTCAGCTCGCTGATACTCTGCGCTTCGTGGGCATAGTTGTGTTCCGGTGTGATGACCACGACGCCGCGGTTGCTCTGTTCAGAGCCGCTGGTGCTTTCCGCAACGGTCGGATGAATCGTGTACCCGCCCGCGTCGTTGCTCCAATGGGTCGCTTCGGTGCTGGAGGTGGCCTGCACGCTGACGACAACGTTGGCAATGGCCTTTCCCCATTCTTCGTAATCGCCGAGAGACGTGTCAAATGCGACCGTCACCGTCCCGTCGACGTTGATCTTTTCGGTCGTTGAGTAGCTGTCGCCCCAATAGCGGCCCTTGTAGTCGAGAGTCGTGATGTTGGACCCGAGGGACTGCTTCTTTCTTTCGCCAGTGGCCGGGTCGACCTGTGTTCGGCTGTATGAATCGTTGTTCTGGGCAAACCCACCGTTGTCCAGCGTATAAATGTTGCCGTCGGCGTCGGTCACTGTGATGTTTTGCGGTGCTTTCGCGCCGCCGACGACGTTTAAATAGAAGCCAAAGTATTGATACTGATTCGGTTTAGATGCCCAGCCCCACCAGGTCCGCATGGTCTGGTCCGCGTCTTTTGCAGCGTAATCAAAGGTCCAATGCACCACGCCGGTTTCGAGATCCAGTGTCCCGGTCATGGTGGTAATCGTACCATTCGCGGTGTCCGTGTATTCAAACACCTTGACTTTGGTGACTCTTTCAATGCCCGCCACTTCGCTGGCTGAAGCCGACGCGCTGGCGCTGGCCGACACCGATTCAGAGGCCGAGGCGGACGCGATCCGACTCAGAGAGGCGGACAAGCTGTCCGAAGTGCTCTGGCTGCCTGAAGCGGAGACGGAAGCCGACGCTGATGTGTGCGCGCTGGCGCTGTCTGACGCAGATTCCGAGATGGACTGCGAGGTTTCTTGGCTGAGCTGTTCTGAGCCCTGAACCGATTCCGAGACGACCGCACTGGTCGCTTCCGATGCTTCCGCCGAAGCCGAGGCCGACGCGCTGGCTTCCGCCGAGACGGAACCGTTCATCATGGCGCGGCTGGTCGACGCCGAGGCGGAACCGCTCGCGCTGCCGCTGGACGAAAATGAAGTGCTTTGAGAACCCGAAGCGCTCGCTCGCGCTGAATCGTCCAAGCTTCGGCTCTGCTGTTCGCTGGCCGCGAGGGAACGCGCTTCGCTCTCCGACGCGGACTGGCTGTCCTGTCCACGAGAGACACTGACCGACGTGATCTGGCTCGCTGCCTCAGACAAACTCTTGGTGTCCGCTTCGTCCTGTACCGAATTCACAGTCGACACCGACTGACTGGACACAGCCGACGCCGAGACCGACTGACCCACCGACTGGCTGGCCGCCGCGCTGCCCTTGGCCGATGTGGCAAGCGACTGAGACCCGGCGCTCGAGCCGGACTGTGAACCGCTTTGGGAGACGGCTGTACTCGCCGACGCGGTTTCAGAGGCTTCGCTGTCCAGTGCGCTGTCTGACTGGCTCATCGCATCGGCTTCGCTGGCCGACTGTTCGGCCGAGGCCGACGCCGAATCCTCCGATACGGAAGCGGCGCTGCCGGGGGCCTTCTGAAACGCGGCGCTGTCAGCGCTTTGGTCCGATGTGCTGATCTGTTGCTGAGAGGCTGCGCCCGACTGGGACGAACGCACACTCGGTGTGTCGGATTTTGCTGTCGAGGCAGAAACCGATTCTACCCGCGATTCAGACGCCGACGTCTGCTCCAGCACGCTCTCGAGCTGCGAGCCTCCGTCGGATTGACTCTGGGACACGGCCGCGTAGACCATATTCCCCTGGCCGAACATGGCACTGCCGCCAAGAACAGCGCCTGTTGCGGCTGCCCCCCGCAGAAGCGCTTCTTTTCTCTTGCGTTTCTGATTCTTTTTTTCTTTTTTCTTTTTCTTACTCATTTTTCACACCTCGTGTGTGCGCATTCCGCCGTCGCGGGCGTCTCTGCCGCCGCAATCGCATGTCGCAGCCGAATCCCCGCGATTCAATTTATTTTTTACCTATCTTTTATTATAACGCTTCTAAGCAAGGCCATCACAGCGTTTTTATGTTTTCTTCAGATTGGCCTTGCGATCTTGTCTATGTCCGCTTTAATCCTGTGGATCGGTCCGCCGCCTTCTGTGGGTGCGCCCCTTGTCGGCGTACATCGCCCGGTCGGCGTCCCGCATGACCGTGTCAAGATCGTCAATGGGGCCGGTGTGCACCACGTAACCGATCGAAATGGTGAAGCCGGCACGGCGGGCGTCGTTTTTGATCGCCTGCACGATCTGCCGCGCGCCGCCTTCATCCATGCCCTCCCGGACCACGAGAAATTCGTCGCCGCCCATGCGGAACACGTGATCGCGGTCCCCGTGGCGGACCAAAATGGCCGAAGCGTTCTGGATCAACTGATCGCCGGCCTCGTGGCCCTGGGTGTCGTTGACGGTCTTCAGCCCGTTGATGTCGCAGGACAAAAAAACCTGTGGCCCGGCAAAATGGCTTTCGGCGATGTAATGCTTGAAACCCCGCCGGTTCAGCACGCCGGTCATGTGGTCCCGCCGGCCTTGCTCTTCCGCGTCTCTAAGGTTGTTGCGGATCCGGATCATCACCGCGAAGAAATCCGTCAGCGTATCCAGCATGTAGCCGGCCGGTTCGAAGCTTTTAGCCGCCAAATTGGTCAACAGCGTAAAGCCCACAGGCCTGCCGGCCTGAAGCAGCTGCCCCGCCACAAAATTCTGAACGCCCGCAACCGGCAGCGAAAAGCCCGGATGTTCGCGCTGAAAGGCGGCGTAATCCGCAGCCAGCACCACTTTCTGCGCCTCAAAGGCTTTAAACAAAGCGCCGAAATTCTGCGTCAGTACGCTTTGCAATTCGCCCTTCAAGGGCAGACGCCCCGCTTCTTTCCACTCGTAGCTGCAGGTCGCCTCGCGGCTTCCCCGCGTTTCAAAGATGAAGAACCGCTCAGCGTGCAGATTTTGCGCGATGTAGGCGATGCATTTCGCGATGCCCACCTCGATGTCAGGTTCGCCGAGACCGATGGCGATGGCCGCGTTGCCCCAGCGTTCAGCTTCCAAAATGGCGTTCTTCGTCGTTTGTTCGTTGTCAGAAATCACCACCGGTTCGCCGAGAATCAGCCGCGCGCTGCGCCCTCTCCAAAGCACCGGTATATTTTTCACGCTGAAGGTTCGGCCGATGGCGTCGTGCCACTGATTTTCGTAGGTATCGTACTGCTCATTCGCTGCCCGCTGCATCTCGCAGCCGAGGCAGGGCTGGGTTTTGCCCCGCAGTTCAAAACAGGATCTGCCGACGAAATCCGCATCCTCCGGCAGGCCCGCCGACTGTTTCATGGCTTTGTTGACAAAGAGCAGCTGCCGCATTGCCGGATCGACGATAAACGCCGGTTCGGACAAGTCGTTGAGGACATCAGATTTGACGCCGGCCGTCTCCCAAACCTCGCTGAAAAGAAAATCCCCCGACTGACGCCACTGTTCGGCCCGCCGCATAAGGATCTCGAGCAAGTTGAGAAAGCCTTTGGCTTCGCCCCCCGACCCGATTGCGCGGTTCAGTTCGATCTGACAAGGCAGACCGTCGATTTGCCTGAGCGCCTGAATGTCTTCCACCATTTGGATCGACCATTTCTCCAGCTTCAGCATGGCCCGGTCTTTTCCCAAAAGCAGGAAATATCCATCCCGGATGCGGGCCGCAGCCACGCCGCTGGGCAGCCTACCGTCCGCGATCCGGTTGGCAACGGCTTTTTCCGCCTTGTCTACAAAAGCCTGCCCAAAGGTTTGGCGGAGCGCGGCGGCGTTGCGGATGACGAGGATCACCGCGCCGTAGCCCCGGCCGCTCTGACGGAGAGCATCGTCAAAGGCGAAGCCTGCCGCCAGAATGCCCGCCGCGTTCATCAGCCCCGTTCGGTCGTCGCGGTGCGCTTCCTCGCCGCCCTCTTGGCGAATCCATCCGGCAACGCCCGCAATGGCGCTGCCGCCTTCATCGTAATAGGGGAATTCCGTGACGCGGATCACCTGTTCTCTTCCCCCAACTAATACGTGCCGGCGCGCAGCCGCCACCGTCTTCCCTTCGCCGATCACCCGGCGTTCTGCCTGCTCCGCGGCTTTCGGATTGGTGTACCAATTAAAGGACTCGGCCGTTTTGCCGATCAGCTCCGCTTCTGTGTCTACCCGGGCCAAATCGAGGAAGGCCCGGCTCGCGCCGACGTATTGCAGCGCCGTGTCTTTCCAGAACAGCGGCAGCTTGGAATCGCCGAGAATCGCCTGGAAAAGCCGGTACGCCGAAGTCTGTTTGTGCCCCTGGGCGCCGGCTCCAGCTGAAACGGCAGGCGCCGCCCCGCGCTGCTCTAAACGGTCCTGCCACGCGCAGAGGACCACCTTCGTGCGCTCTGCGTCGACGACCAAAGCCGCCCGGCAAACCATCCGGCAGTAGGCACCGTCCTTCTGGCGCACGCGAATGATGATTTCCGCCCTGCCCTGATGGGCGGCGCGCAGCCGCTGCACCAGCGTGTCCGTCTCCGCAAAGGACAGGAAAAGTGCCCGGTCGTCCGGGTGGATGTCGCGCTGGCAAAAGGTGCCGAAGACTTCCCGTATCCCTTTTACGGTCTGTCCTGCTGAGAGCCGCTGATCGGTGCTGACGATCACCTTGATCTCGTCTTTTTCCATGTCGATGTAAAACACCTCATCAAAAAGCATGACCGCATTGCGGAAAGTATAATCAAAACGATCGGGGCGCCAGTCCGTCCGGTCGGCACTGATGTGGCTGAGCTTGGCCTGGCCGACCCAAAATTCCGGGATGCCCGCCACAAAGCTGGTCTCCAGCTGGACGTATTGGTGATTGGCCACGAAATACGTCAGCTTTTGCGGTGCGCCGTAGGCTTTCTCAGCAAACTGCGCAAAGCGTTCCGGGAAAAGCCGTCCCTGATCCTTAAAAAAGTCAGCCACCTTCGCTGCACTGGTGATCCCGATTTTTTGAGCCGCCGCCAAATAAGCCGCGTTCATCGTCAGCATCCGGATTTTTCCATTGTCAGCGAGAAAGAGCGCAAGGGGCGCTTCGGAGACGATGTCGACCAATCCGGCCGCCTGATAGACGGCCGCTTCCAAACCCCTTTCCTCCGTCCAGCCTTTCTGTGCCAGGGTGTTGAACACGTCCGCGTGGTTTCCGGGTTTTCTGACGTAGGGCCCTCGGATGTTCTCACAGCCTGCCATTTTGAGAAAGTCGGCCTCCTCTTCGGTGGCGACCCCTTTGACCAGCGTGTGCACGCCAAGGTGTTTGGCCATTTTGACGACATCGGTAATAATCGTCTTCTTTTTTTCGTCCAAGGGGGCGAAAAAGCGCCGATCCAATTCAATTAAATCAAACCGGTCTTCGTAGAAAACCGCATTGGATAAATTTTGGGTTCCAAAATGATCGACCCAGATCTCGTAGCCGACTTCTCGGAACCGATCGATCTCGCTGTGTATGGTTTTGGAACTCTCATTTATAAACTTTTCCGAAAATTCAATGCGTACACATTGGCGCGGCAGCCCGTAGGACTCGCGGACCGTCTCCAAATGTTCAAGGGGGCGCATCAGCTCCATCCCTAGGCGGGAAATCGAGAAAATGACCGGAATCAACGAAAGTCCGTTTTGCTGCCGCTCGGCCTGAATCTGGAGCATACGGTCCATGGCGAAAAGGTCCAGCCGACCGGAAAGGCGCGCCTCTTCCAGCACCGACCAGAAAACTTCAGGGGGAATGGTCCCTTTCTCGGGATCTTCCCACACCACTGAAGCCTTAATGCCGCTGATTTTCCCAGAAAGGAGACGGAGCACCGGCTCGTAGATCATTTTGATCTGGCCGTTTTCCATCGCCGACTCGAAGGCCTTCAGGATGAAGTCGCGCAATTCGGCGCGCGACTGAATCTCCCTGCTGAACACGACGTAAGCGCGGCCGTCGCAGTTTTTGGCTTCGTCGCAAGCCAGCTTCGCCATATCGAAACTGTGAAGAACCTCCGCCATGGTAACAGGCTGGTTGTAAATCACGAGGCCGGCTTTGAGGGCGTAGCTCTTCTCGCCCAGATAGCGGTTGACTTTGACGCAGACCTCATCGACCTTGCGCGCCAGGCGCTTTCTCGGCAGAATCGCGTAAAAGGTGTCGGCGTTGATGTGGCTGTACAATCCGGTGGGGAACACCTCGCGCAGGGTCTTGGCGATAAAGGCCAGCGCCTTGTCGCCTTCCGCCACGCCGTTGTTCCGGTTGAAGCCCCGAAAATTGTTGACGTTGAAGCAAGCCGGGCAGAACTGAGTGAAGGTATCCCGTTCCAGATTGATTTTGGCCAAATCCGCGGCCTTCCTAAAAAAGATTTTCGGCGCCAAAAACCCGGTGAGGCGGTCTGGTTCCGTGTCCGCCATCAGAATCCACTGGCTAACCATCTCAACGATGTACACCGGTCGGCCCTGAAGCACCGCTTTTTTGACCGAGGCGTCCGCTTCGCGAATGTGGCGCCGAACGGTCATGAATGAAAAATGCAGATTAAAATCCCGCTGATCCCCGGCAATGGCGGCGAGAGACACCTCCCGCTTCAAGTGCATGCCGGCAAAACGCCCGCCGGTCAGTTCGAAGAATGCCCGTTCTGAACGGCAGTCGTAGAAATTGAGTATGCCTTTGTTCGCAAAGAGAATCGTCTCGTCTTGATCCTGTGCCACAATGCAAACGCCCGATTTTAAAACGTCGTAAAGCCGGTGATAGTCGTCTGTTTTGAATGTACACATCAGCGCTGCTCCTTTTTGCGTTCGCCTACCGTTTTTTTCTGCCGTACATGCCCTGATCTGCCTGGTTAATGAGGGCACTCTGGCTGAGACCATCGATATCGGCCAAGGCGTAGCCGATACTCATTGTGAATCGGAAAGGATACTCCGACGCGTCGAGGGCGGTCTTCAGCACTGCCCCGTAATGCCGGATCAGCTGCTGCGGCTCCACCTCATTTTCTGAAATGGTAAACAAAAATTCGTCGCCGCCGTACCGGGAGATGAACAGCGTCCGGTAGTCTTTGGCGAGATCCCGCAGGGTATCCGCGACCAGCACCAGGGCTTCGTCGCCCATGATGTGGCCGTAATGGTCGTTGATCCCTTTGAACTGGTCGACATCGGCCATGAACAGGTAAAAGGGCTCGCCCTCCGCCCGTTCGATCCGGCCCTTCAAATAAGCCATGGCGCTCGCCCGATTGTTCAGCCGGGTCAGCGCGTCGGTGTTGATCTGCCGCCGCTGCAGCGAATTGAACAGAATGAACATGCCGAAGGTGAAGGCGACCGTCGAAAAGGCCACCTGGCTGTAGGCGATCTGAAGGATCCCGCCGACGACAATGATCGTCGGGAAAAACAGATACAGCGTAAAGTCCTGCCGGTCGATGTGCTGCTGTTTCCAGCTCTGCGCAATCAGGTAGACCACCGGCACCGCGTAGAAAAAGCAGCAGAGCGCGTGAACGGCAAACAACGGGCCGCGGTAGTAGACGCCGGCCTTCGTCAGGGTAAAGGTCAGTCCGGTGAAAGGCGACGTGCCGTCCAGCACCGTCATCACGCCAATCGGCAGGGCCCAAAGCTGATTGACCACTTTCGGCCGGCGGATGAGGGCTTCCCGCGGCGTGACCTGGGTATCCATGAAACGGTACCAAAAATAAACAGTGTAGCCGGTGCAAAGCAGATCCGCCGCGCAGCTCAAGTTGAGCAGCACCCGCGCCGCGCCGTCCAACCCGGCGCAGACGATCCACAGCCCCTCAGCGACAATCTCGACGATCAAACAGAGCGACAGGCAGTGAAAGGTCCGCACCTCATTGGAGTAACCGATATCCGGTGTCATTTTTGCGGCCATTACCACCGCCTGCGCCCCGCAAAACACCTCGAAAACTAAATAAATCATTTCATAATTCGACATATCTATCATCTCTTGCGCTGTGACAGCAGACACAGCCGAAACGTTGTTTCGGTCTCACAAAGGTCTCACAAAGCGCAGTCTTTCTAGAACATAGTATTCTCATGTTACCATTTAAGTATATCATGAGGACACGGGTTCCACAAAGGAATTCATCAAATTTTGTGTGAAATATTGCATATTATTTCATTTTTTTATTTTTACATAATTTCTTTTTTGAAGCAATTTCCAGGTTTTGTTTTCATTATTTTTCAAATATCTGTTTTTTCTTCTTTTTTATAGCAAAGTTTAACAGAAAACAGTATAATATTTTTTACTTATACAATGTCCTTATTTTGGGTGATCCTATTTTGTCATTTTCATATAGAGAGGAGACTTATGAAACGTCGTTCTCAATCGGATTTAATCCGCTGGCTCAATATCACCGGTTACGCGGTGATCGTCGTTGGTGTGATTTTCCTTTCTGTTTCTCTGTTTAAGGCCATTCAAATCAACGACCGAATCAGCCAGGAACAATCCTATGACCTCTCTGGGGCTGCCACTTACAGCGACAACACCACCATCAAACAAGTCGACCACAGCGCAACAAAAAAGGTATTAATCCTCGCATCTTACGACCCCACCTACATCTATTACCAGGATCAGATCGCCGGGATGCTCTCGGTCAGCGACGCCAACGACATCGAATTCGACGTTGTCAATCTGGACACCTTCAAGCACCACACCAAGACCGATCTGGCGTTAATCGATAAAATCGTCGAGCAGCACCTCGCCGACGGGCATTACAGCGGGGTCATCGCCTTGCGGGATCCCGCGCTGCGCTACGTCATGGACCACCAGGATGATTATTTCAAAGACCTCCCGATTCTCTTTTGCGGCGTAGCTGATCAGAAGCTGGGGAGGCGCGCCGCTAAAAACCCGCACATCGCCGGCTCTGCCGAAAGCACCCACATCACCTCAACCGTCAACATGGCCCGCAAACTTCTACCCGGCACCAAACGCATCGTCGCCGTTCACGATGACAGCGACCTGGGGAAGACGGACGCCAAAATTTTTGAGGGTCTGGCCCGCAAAAAGCGCTACGCCGGCCTCGATCTCGTCACGCTGAACACCGATCAATATTCGGGAAAGGCCTTGCGGAAAATCATCGCTTCGTACAAAAAGGGCACGATCGTGCTGGCGATGACGGCTCACACCGACCGGGACGGCAACTACTACACCGTTGCCGAAATGGTCCGGAACCTCTCCGAAAGGGCGTCGGTTCCAATTTTCCGCTCCGGCAAGGGCGGCTACAGCAACGGTGCGGCCGCCGGCCGCATTACACTTTGCAAAACCGAGTCGGCCAACACTGTGCGCCTGATGCACCAGATTATCGACGGCAAAGTCGACCTCGCCAAGCTTCGCAATGTGCCGGTCAACACCCGCGCTGTATCGGTGGTCAGCTACCCCATGATGAAAAAATACCATCTGGACTTCAACCGCCTGCCGAAATCCACGCTGCTGATCGGCGCACCGGCCTCCTATACCCGGCGCAGCTACTGGCCGGTTCTCATTGCTATGGGAATCATTCTCGCGGGCGCTTTGATGCTCCTCGTCGCCTCGCGTTTAGACGTCAAGATGCGTCTACACACCGAAAGACGCCTTCAAAAGCTGACAGATCATCTCCAATTTGCCAACGCTCACGACCCGCTGACGGCAGTCTACACCCGGCAGGCCGCCGGCAAGCGCCTGGATGAACTCGACCGGCAGCACCGGCCCTACGCCGTCGTGACCACCGACCTTGACAATTTCAAAGACATTAACAAAGTCTACGGCCATGAAGCCAGCGACGCCCAGCTCAAAGACATCGCTTCTGAACTTAAATCCCTGACCGACGCGTGCGGCGGCGTGGCCGCCCGGTACAGCGGCGATGCCTTTCTGCTCTTCTTCCCAGATCGGACCCTTCAGAAAGACGACCCGATTCTGCACCGCATTCAGAACATCTTCAAACGCCGGCGCACCATCGGCATGGACACCATCCAGCTGCGCGCCAGCATCGCCGCTGCCAATTCCAATCCGAGCAGCACGAACAAAGACGTGCTCCTCTTGTGCGAAACGGCCATGCAAATCGGCAAGCGCAGGGGTAAAAATGCCTGCATTGTTTACGACGAGAGGATGAAACAAGAAGCCGCCAAATCCGAGCAGAAACGCCTCGCGGTGCTAGACGCTATCGAACACGACGGACTGACCATGGTCTACCAGCCTCAGGTCGAAACCGCTACCGGCAAGCTGACCGGCTTCGAAGCCCTCGCGCGGATGAAAGACAAGACCTTAAGCCCGGGCGTCTTCATCCCCATCGCCGAGGCAAACGGCTGGATCCAGAAAATCGGCCGTATCACCACCAAAATGGTGATCCGCCAGATCTGCGTCTGGCGCAACAAACAGCTGAACCCGCCGCCGATTTCGATCAATTACTCCATCGGCCAGCTCAGCGACGCCGACTACCTCACCTATTTGAAGCAATGCCTCGTGATGTACGCGGTGCCGGTCGAGGCCATCCGCCTCGAAATCACCGAAAGCCTGTTCATCCGGAAGGAACGGGAAGCCCGGGCCTTCTTCGAAGCGGCCCATCGCATGGGCGTGCGCTTTATGATGGACGATTTCGGCACCGGCTACTCTTCGCTGAGCATGCTCCAGCGTCTCCCGGTGGAAGAGGTCAAAATCGACAAATCGATTCTCGACAACCATTGTTCGAATTCGGGGGATCCATTTCTCAAGCACGTCATTGCATTGATCCACGACGACGGCAAACGCGCCCTGTGCGAAGGTGTCGAAACCCAAATCCAGCGCGAGCTGTTAAAAGACTTGCACTGCGATCTGATTCAGGGATTCTACTTCGGAAAACCCGGCCCGGCCGAAGCGGCCGAAGGGGTGATCCGAAAGGGCGTCCTCGATCCGGAAAAGGACTGATATACAAAAGGCCTGCGGCATCTGCCGCAGGCCTTTTTGCTGTCTGGTTGCCTTATGTCCGCCGGCGGTCAGCGCCGCCGTTTTCTTTGTAGTACTGCTGCTTCATCTTGTACATCCGCGCCTCAGCTTTCTTCTGAAGGGCCCCGAGAGACGCGTCTTCCAATTCGCCCCGGTACGCGCTGCCGCAGGACACCGAGAGGGCGTCGTTAAAACGGCCGTGCCAGGCAGCGGCCCGGGCGAGGAAATCGTCGACCATGGCCTTCGCCCGCTCCGGCGGCGCGGCCACCACCGCGATAAATTCGTCGCCGCCGACCCGGTACAGCTTGGTGTCCCCGTCGAAGGCCTCCCGCATGCAGGCGGCCGCCGCGGTGATCAGCTCGTCGCCGGCGTCGTGGCCCAAGGTGTCGTTGGCGTGTTTCAGGCCGTTGATGTCGGCGTAGACGTAGGTGATGTCCCGGGTCGTATCCGGCTTCAAAAAGGCTTCGGCCTCAGTGTAGGCCCGCCGGTTCAAAAAGCCGGTCATGGCGTCGGTGATCGCTTCCCGATGCTCTTCCCGAACCCGCTGGGACAGGCGCTTGAGCAAAAGCCCCATGCAGATTCCGGCGAGGGCGAGGTAGGCCGCGACGATGAGCACCGTCCGCGGGACATCGGCGTTGATGGTTTTCACTTCCTGCACCACCGCGATGCGGTAGCGACCGCTGGTTTTCACATCGCAATACGACCAGGCGCCGTTCACCCTTGCCGTGAACCGCCCGCTTTTGGCCTTGCCGAGACCAATGGCGCTGATTGGCTTTCCCTGGAGTTCCGCCTTCGTCGCGCCGACGATCTTCCCCTTTTTGGTGGCCACGATAATCGTCGTCCCTTCGTAGGACGGCATGTTGGCCACAACCTCGGAAATTTCGTTGGCCCGCAGCTCGTTTAAGAGCCGCACTGGTTCGATCCCGACCTGGACCATATACGTGCCGGTGTCGTTCCAGCAGATGGCGTACATCATCGGCTTGCCCTCCGCCGTGTTCGGCGTCACGTCCTGGCACATCGTGAGCTTCTTGTCGGTGAGCATTTTCTTGAAATAATTCATCTGCTTGCCGGAGTCGAAATTGTAGCCGTAGTATTTCGGCTCGGTGCCCGAGACGATGGTGCCCGAGGTATCAAAAATGTGGATCTCGTCCACGCGCTGCAGCTTGGCGATCTCGTCCAGCTCCGCTTCACTGGGAGCGGTGGTGCGGTGGTCGAGGATGTAGGCGACCGACTCCGCCCGGGTAATGTAGGATTCCTTGAGCGTCTCGGTCAGGGCCTTTTCTTCTTTGGCATTCTCCTGAATGATTCTGGACACCTGGCCGATCAGCAGGTCGGCAGCTTCCCCGGCCTGCATCCGATTGCCGCGGATCTGAATCCAGGATTCGAGACACAGCAGCAAAAGGACAACGGCAAAAAATGCGACGAAAAAAATCCGTTTCTGTTTAGAATTAAATACCATAACGTCTCCTGGCCGGGCTTTCCCCGGCGCACAGCCCGTCCATCAGCCCAGGCGTCTGCTCGAAATCTTGGGTTCGGCTTCTTGATAAATCTGCGTCATCAGCTCCGCGACACTGCCTGCGTCCTCCGCGTAGTAAACGGCCACGGCCGGCGCAAGGGTTTCGGCGTAGCCGTCCAGCTCGCGCACCCCGCGAAGACGATCGGTCAGCTCTTGGGCGAAGGCCGCGACGTCCTGCCGGTCTGTGTATTTCATCAGCACGAGAAAATGCTCGCCGTAGATGCGCCCGGCGACTGCGCGGTTGCGGCAGCACTGGGCGATGAGGCGGTTGACGGCCTTCACCATGCGCCCGGCGATCTCGCCGCCGTACGTCTGTCTGGCCCGTTGGTAGCTGTTCAATCGAACCGACAGGGCGGCGAATGCTTCCCCACGGAATTCCCAGCCCTCCATGTACGCCTCCGCCGCGGCGGAGATGCCCTGGGCGGATTTCAGCCCTGTGCCGTCCCCTTCAGATGACTGGTCAGTCAATTGGGGGACGATCTCATCGACGGGGATGAAGGCGCCGAGGAGGCCGACCACTTCCCCGTCGCGGTAAATCGGCTCTTTTGACGCCATAATATCGTGGACCTCACCGCGGATGATACACTGACCGAGGCGATTTCGAACCGGTTTCCCTTCCTGAAGCACTTCGATTTCGTCATTGCGAAAAGGCGCGTCGTCGAGATGCCAGTGCATATCCTCGTCAGTCTTGCCCACAATCTCCGCCCGGTCTTCGATGCCGTAGGTTTCCATGAATTTGTCGTTGACGTCCACAAAGCGCCGTTGGCTGTCTTTCCAAAACAGATTCATGATCCGGGAATGGCGCAGGGTCTTCCGGAGTTCCGGCTGATCCGCGTCCATTTCCGACAGATGCGTGTACCGCCAGTTTTTGCTGGCCATCTGTTTTTGAATCATGGGGACAAAGCGCGTGGTGTAGAGCACACGCGCGCTCCCCGGCATCGGCTGAATCGTGTGCAGCTTCATGATGTAGGCGCCGTTTCGGCCCTTGGAGCGGAACAGCTGTGTGAGGACGCCGCCGTCGGCCTTGGCCATGCGCGCCTTTATCGTGGCCGGATCGGCAAATTTAACGTAATCGCCCTGATCCTCCAGCTGAATGAAAAGCTTGGCCGCCGCTTTCACATCCATCTTCCAATTCCGTTTATCCCATTCTTCGGACATTTCCAGGTAATTGACCCCGGGTTTGATCGGCTCAAATGCCAAAGTTTCCAGATTGATGAGATAGAGCTCGTCAAAGGTGGCGTAGAGGAGGCGGAAAATGTAATTTTCATCCCCCTGATCTTCTTCGTCCTTCTGCCCGAGATTGGCGGCTTCGATCATCAACAGCCGGTGCTCGCTTTCTTTGGCCAAGAGCTCGAACTGCAGACTCACAAAGGTGCCGTAGACGTTGTATTCCATACGGAGGGGGTCACCCAGCCGCAGTTTGCCCACATTGTCGCGGGCCTCTTTATAATAAGGCGAGGCCGAATTGTTCACCAATTCGTAAACTTGGGCCTGAGAATTGAAGTTCAGGCTCTGCCAGACTGCCTGAGCCGGGGCGTTGGCGTAAAGCGAGTGGAACGCCTCGCCGTCGAAATCGATGATTTCCATGGGCTTGTCGGTGAGGAAATTGAGGGCGCTGACGCTCCCGTAATACCCCTTGAAGCGCCGGCCCTCGATGTGTTCAAATTTAGTATAAATTTCACCGAGTTTCGCCAGCGGCAGCGGCGGGCTGAAATAATACCCCTGGACTCTGTCACAGCCGATGTCTTTCAAAAAGGCGTATGCCGCTGCGTCTTCGACCCCTTCCGCCAGCACCTGGAGCCCCAGCCCCTTGGCCATCGACACCGCCGAGCGGATGACCCGCTTCGACTTGTCGTCAAAGTTGCGCAGGAAGATCATGTCGAGCTTGATGACATCGAACTCGTAATCCCGCAGGACGGTCAGCGATGAGTAGCCGCTGCCGAAATCGTCCATGAACAATTCGTAGCCCAAGTGGCGGAAACGCTTCACATCCTGTTTCAAAACGTCCGAATCGGCCATGACCATCGACTCGGTCACTTCCAGGCCGAGCATATCCCGGGCGATACCGTGGCGGGTGACGCAGGCTTCCACCTCCGAGACGATATCGCATTTCAGGAAATCGATCCGGGACAAGTTGACGGAAACCGGCACCAGCGGCCGCCCTTCGGCCATCCACTGCGCCATATCCTGGCAGACCCGGTCCAAAACGTAGAGGTCCAGCTTGGTAATCAGCTGGTTGTCCTCCAGCACCGGCACATAATCTTTCGGCTTGATCAGCCCGCGTTCAGGGTCGACCCACCGCGTCAGCGCTTCGACGCCGCAGAGGGCGTCGTTGACAGTCCGGACCATGGGCTGATAATCGACCTGAATCCAGCCTTCCCGAATCGCCCGGTCGACATTCTGAACGATGTAGACGACGTTTGCCGCGTGGTGGTTGATCTGTTCGTCATAATAGCGGAAGTCCTCTGGCTGGTTCCGAATGGCGTCGCAGGTCAAGTTAGCCAATTCGCAGGCTTCCGCCGCGCGGACGCCTGCTGTCATCTGAAAGAGCCCGGCCTTCAATTTCAGGCCGTCTGCGCCGTAAGCGTCCTTAAAGGCCTGCTGCACCTTTCGGATTTTATCCTCGAGACCGGCCTGCCGGGACCACACAGCGAAGCGGTCGCTGATGAACCGGCCGCACAGCGCGTCGGGATCGGCCTGGGCGATCCACTGGCTGAGGGCGCGCAGCACCCCGTCGCCGGCCTGGCTGCCGTACTTGATGTTGTAGTATTTAAAATTGCAGATATTGGAGCAAACGAGAACGTAGTCTTCGAGCGTCCCTTCCGCTTCCGCCGACGCGATGCGCGCGTCGAGCGCTTCTAAAAAAGCTCCTTTGCGCATCAGACCGGTGACCCGGTCCAAATCGCACGCCTTGCGCTTTTCTTCCATGTTCCTTCCTCCTGAACTGAGCGGCCGCGCGGTCCCGTGCGTCCGTTCTGAGCTCTCGAAAATTTGCGCCACCTTTGTCGGTGACGATCGTATCTTATTCTGGTGATATGGTTTTCACCTTGTCATGCTTTTGCTTTTCATGATACAATAAAAATATAAAATTATCCATAAATACTGACTGATTATCCGATCAACAGTGCAAAAGCAACGGAGTTGCTCCGATTTGTTTTCTTTGAAAGGGACTCTTATGCACACATCATCTTACACGCCTCAATTATTTACCGATATCCCCGTTCCTTACGCCGTTTTCAAAGTTCAGATGAATCCGGAAAGGACGGCGGTCGTCGAAACCTATTACGTTTACGTCAACCAAGCCTATTGCGAGATGGCCGGCCTCAGCTCAGACCAGCTGATCGGCGCCGCCTACAGCGAAAGCTACGCAGCCCCCGATCAGCAATGGTTTGACTATTGCTACGAGGCGCTTCGCCAGCAGCAGCCGATCCACGCCTGCATCCACAGCGAGGAAATCGGCCTTTGGCTTGATTTCACTGTCGCACCAGTAGGCGCGCCCGACCACGTCGCCTTCGTCTTCACCAACGTCGATGAGGAAAAGAAAAAAACGAACCGAAACAAAGCCACTGACGACTTGATCATCGAAATTTCCAGTATTTTGAACAGCGACGGCGATTACGACGACCGGATGGACCTCGCCCTCGCCAAACTGGGCCAGACCATCCAATGCGACCGCCTCTACGTCCTCGAAACTGACGGCGTAACCGCCAGCAACACCTTCGAGTGGTGCACCGACGGGATCGAGCCGGAAATCGACACCCTCCAGCATCTGCCCTACAGCGAATACCTCGCCGGGTGGGAACCCTATCTCGAACACGACTCCTGCGTTCTCATTTCCGACATTGAGGAGCTGAAAGCAACCGACCCGATCGATTACGAAAACCTCAAGCGCCAGGGGATCAAACGCTTGATGGGCGCGCCGTTTTACAACCGCGGGCAGCTCATCGGCTACCTTGGTACCGACAATTACAAACAGACGGACTGGATCAACATCCGGACCGTACTTGAATCGATCTCATATTTTATCGGCGCCCAAATCGTCAATCACAGGCTCGTGGCCGCGCTGGACATTGCGAGCCGCAGCGACGCGCTGACCGGCGTCTTCAACCGCAACGCCCTGATCGAAAAGATGGACGCCTTGGCGACCAGCCGTTTGTCTGTCGGCGTCGTCTTCGCCGATGTGAACAATCTCAAGCAAACCAACGACCACCAAGGCCATGCCGCCGGCGACGCCGTGCTCTGCCAGGCGGCGGCCCTGCTCTCCGAGCATTACGGCCAGGATAACGTCTTCAGAATGGGTGGTGACGAATTCGTCGTGCTGCTGCCGACGATCCGGCGGGAGACCTTCAACCGCTCCCGCAGCCGGTTCTTTAATAAGATCGATCAACATCCCGACCTTAACATGGCACTCGGCTTCGCCTGGACCAATAACGCCGCCAACATCGACATGACGGTCCGCCTTGCGGACAAACGCATGTACGACAACAAAGTCGAATATTACACCAAACACGACCGGCGCCAACGTAAATCCTAAACGGCTCGCGCAAACCGGCACCGCTGAAAAACAGCGGTGCCGATTTTTTATGGCGCAAAAAACGGGCCGGCCTGGTAGGGCCGGCCCGCTTGATTCAAATGCCGTTACTGTCTTTTCTTATTTTCGAGTTCTTCGGTGAGGTCAAAGATTTTCTGCTGATCGTCCTTCATCATCTTGGTGTAGAGGATAACGACGGCCATGGTCAGAAGCATGAACAGGAATGGCAAAATGTTGCAGGCTTCCAAATCTTCTTTGAGGCCTTTTGGCGTCTTGACATCGTCGAGATCCTGGAGGGTGTCGCCGTTGTCACCTGGTACGATGGCCGCGCCGCCCGGTGTGGTGCCCGGAACGTTGACGTTGCCCGGGATCACGATGGTGCGGACCGGTGCCGGCGGAACCGTTGGTGCCGCTGGCGGCGTCGGGTTGACCGGCGTCACCGGAATGACCGGGACGACCGGCGTCGGCACAGTGTTCGCGTCGTAAATCACGGTGACTTCGACGTTGCGTTCCGGCATGCTCGCCATGACGACGTAGGTCTGTCTGGCGGTGTAACCCGGGACCGTTGGGGTGGCGATATTGAAGCTGTCGCCCGCCATGTACTGTCCAATGTAGTCCGGCGCCAGGGTGTTGCCGTTCGTATCCTGATAATGGATGGTCGCGACGTAGAGCACCGGCGCGTCGACTCTCAAGGTGCCGTAAACCACGGTCACTTCGTAATTAGCGATGTTGGTGCCCGGTTGAACCGCGTAGCTGAAGGTGTTCGCACTTTCACCGCGTTCGGTTTGGCTGCCGAGGAAGGTGTAGCTGAAGCCTTCGCCCTTCGCGAAGCCGTCGCCGCTCACTGTCATGTCGCTGTTGGTCAATGGGGTTCTGTCGTAAGGCTTGCTCGCGCTGCCGGAAGTCAAGGTGACGGCGCGTTTGGCGATCCGCAGGGTGCCGTTGTCGTAGCTGATGTTCTTGAAGAAGTCGGTGACGTTCTTGCCGTCCTTCGTGATGGCCAGGGTGGCGCGATCGACAGTGGCGGCCGTTTGTCCGGCGTCGGTGATGGTGCCGCGGCTCTTCGCGGTGCCGCTGAATCCCGTCGGCAGGCCCGTGACCTTGGCGTCGCCGGCTGTCAGGGCCGTGCCGTCGTAGGTCTTGTCTGCGCTTGCCGCGGTGACGCGGATGGCGGCGGTGGTGTTCTTCGTGATTTCCAGTTCGCCTTCCTGCGTTTCGATGCGGTAGTTGCCTTTCTTGAAGCTGTCGTTTGTGTCGTAAGCAATCTTGTTAGCTGCGGTGCCGACATCGGTGATCGAGCCGATAGCTCTGAGATTCAACACTTCGCCGGCCACAAAGGCTTCGCCGCCGGTGACGTCCGGGCTGGTCAGGGCATTGCCGTCGTATTCCTTCTTGGCGCTGCCGCTGCTCAGTTTGACCGCCTTTGGCGTGACTTCGAGGGTCCCGTCGTTGACGGTGATCTTGTTTTCATCAAACTGATCGGTGACGTCTTCGCCGTCCGCGTTCAAGATCTTGTAAGACGTAATCTTGTTCGCGGTCTTGCCGGCGTTCGTGATGCTGCCTTCGGTTTCTGCGGTGACGGTGTAGCCGTCCGGCGCGGTGGCCGCGTAGCCTGCCGTCAGAGCCTGGCCGTTGTACGGCCGGCTGGCCGATTCGGCGCTGATGACGACGGCGCCTTCGTGCTTGGTGACCGTCAGGGTGCCTTCTGCCTTTTCAATGCTGTAATTGGCTTCGTCGTACTTCAGTCCACCGCGGATTTCGATGGTGTTGGTGACGCTGCCCACCTTGGTGATGGTGCCAGTCGCCTTTGCCGTCGCTTCGCCTGAGACAAAGCCCTGGCCGCCGATGGTGACGTCCGGTTTGGTAAAGGCCTTGCCGTCGTAGACGTGGGTGCCGCTTTCAGAGGTCAGCGTAACCTTTCTCGGTGTGATCTGCAGGGTGCCTTCGCGGGCGGTGACGCTTTCGAATTGATCGGTGACGTCTTCACCTTTGTACATCACCGCGCAGCGGGTGAAGGTGTTCGCAACTGTGCCGTCTTTGACGTTGGTGACACTGCCGCGGATAGTGGCTTCGCCGGTGAAGCCTTCGGGCATGTTGTCAAGTCCGGTGACGGTGAAGTCACTGGTGCCGTGAGCCTGTCCGTCGTAGGTCCAGGTGCCGCTTGCCGCCGTGAAGACGACGGTTGCGGTCTGTGCCGGAACCTGGGTGATGGTCAATGTCCCTTCGTTGACCGTGATGTCGTAGTTGTCCGCTCTGAATCCGCGGTTTTGCGTGTAGGCGATGGTGTTTTTAACCGAGCCGGTCTTGGTGATGGCACCGGTGGCTCTAAGATCGCTCACTTCGCCTGCCACAAAGCCCTTGCCGCCGACGGTGACGTTCGGACGGGTCAGCTCACTGCCATTGTAGGCGCGGGTGTAGCTCGCCGAGGTCAGGGTGACGGGCCGCTTGGTGACCGTCAAGGTGCCTTCGTTGATCGTGACGTTTGTGAATTGATCGGTCACGTCTCTGCCGTCCTTCGTGATCTGGACGCGGCTGAGGCTCGCTTTCGCTGTGCCGACGTTGGTGATCGTGCCGCTGGTGGCCGCGCTGCCTTCAAATCCGGCTGGGAGGCCTGAGAAGACTGCTTTGCCAGCTGTCAGGGCTGTGCCGTCGTAAACCTTGGTGGCGCTCGGCGCGGTGACGCTGATCCGCGCGGTCGTGTTCTTGCGAATGGTCAATGTCCCTTCGTTAATCGTGATGTCGTAGTTGTCGGCCTTGAACTTAGCCTGGGTCGTGTAGGTAATGGTGTTCTTAACCGAACCGGCTTCTGTGATGCTGCCGGTGGCTTTGATATCGCTCACTTCACCGTCTACAAAGCCGTCGCCGCCAACCGTGACGACCGGGCTGGTCAATGCTGTGCCGTCGTACTCTCTTTCCACTGTATCGGAGGTCAGGGTAACCTGGCGCTTGGTGACCGTTAGGGTGCCTTCGTTGACTTCGACCCCTTCAAATTGATCGGTGACGTCCTTGCCGTCCGCATCCAAGATCTGGTAAGACTTAATCTTGTTTGCGGCCTTGCCGGCGTCGGTGATGCTGCCGTCTGTTTTGGCCGAAACCGTGTAGCCTTCCGGTGCGGTCCAGTCGTAGTCAGCGGTCAGGGCCGTGCCGTCGTAGGGTTTTTCAGCCGTTTTCGCCGTAATCGTCACAGCGTTGGCGTGTTTCGTCACCGTCAGGGTGCCGAGAGTTTCTTCGATGCTGTAGTTGTTCTTGTCGAAGCCGCCGAGGTTCTGGTATTCGATGGTGTTGGCGGTCGAGCCGGCCTTGGTGATGCTGCCGGTCGCCGTGACTTTGACTTCGCCGTCCACAAAACCTTGGCCGCCGACTGTGACCTTTGAATTGGTCAACGGTTTGCCATCGTACACCTTAGAGGCGCTCGCGCTTTCAACCGTCACCGGTCTCGGCTTGACGACCAGGGTGCCGTTCTGGAGCGTGATGCCCGAGAACTGGCTGGTGACGTTGCGGCCGTCTTTCTTGATGACTGCCGTCTTCACGGTGTTGACCGCATTGCCGGCCTTGGTGATGCTGCCTTCGGTGACGATTTCTGCGTCAAATCCTGATGGCAGGCCGGTTATCGTGTAGCCGCTGTCGCTCAGCGCTTTGCCGTCGTAGACCTTTTCGGCGTCGTTGGCCTTGATGGTGATCGCCGTCGTGTTGGCCGTGATTGCCAGCTGGCCTTCGCGGGTCGTGATCTTGTAGTTCTTAGCCTTAAAGCCGCCGCCCGTCGTGTAAGTAATGGTGTTGTCCACCTGGCCGATTTCCGTGATGGTGCCGGTGGCTTTAATTTTCGAGACTTCGCCTGAGACAAAGCCGTCGCCGCCGACGGTGACGTCTGGCCGGGTCAGCGCTTCGCCGTTGTAGGCGCGGGATGCGCTGTCAGAGGTCAGGGTGACCGTTCTCGGATTGACGGTCAGTTTGCCTTCTTTGTACGTGATGTTCGCGAAATTGCGCGTCACGTCTGCGCCGTCTTTCGTGATCTTGACAGAATCCTGATCGACAATCGCCGTGGTCGTGCCCGCGTCGGTGATGGTGCCGGCGGCGCTTGCGGTGCCGCTGAAGCCTTCCGGCAGGCCCGTGACTTTTGCGGCGCCCGCTGTCAGCGCGGTGCCGTCGTAAAGCTTGCTGTCCGTTGGGGCGGTGATGACGATCGCGGCCGTTTGATTGGCCGTGACGACCAAGTCGCCTTCTGTCTTCGTGATGTCGTAGTTGCTGACCTTGAAGCCGTCGCCTTTCGTGTAGGCGATGGTGTTCTTCACCGAACCGGCTTCTGTAATGCTGCCGGTGGCTTTGATATCGCTCACTTCGCCGTCTACAAAGCCGTCTCCGCCGACCGTAACGTCTGGGCGGGTCAAGGCTGTGCCGTCGTATTCCTTGGTAGCGCCGGCGCTGGTCAGGGTGACCTGGCGCTTGGTGACCTTCAAGGTACCGTCGCTTACGGTGACGCCTTCGAATTGATCGGTGACGTCGTTGCCGTCCGCATCCAGAATCTGGTAAGACGCGATCTTGTTCGCGGTCTTGCCGGTGTCGGTGATGCTGCCGTCGGTTTGAGCTGTGACGGTATAGCCTTCCGGCGCAGTCCAGTCGTAGCCGGCTGTCAATGCCGTGCCGTCGTAGGGCTTGTCGGCCGTCTTCGCCGTAATCGTTACGGCGTTGGCTTTTTTCGTCACCGTCAGAGTGCCGAGGGTTTCTTTGATGCTGTAATTGGCTTTGTTGAAGCTGCCGAGGTTCTGGTATTCGATGGTGTTCGCGGTCGAGCCGGCCTTGGTGATGCTGCCGGTGGCTGTGACTTTGACTTCACCGTCTATAAATCCGTCGCCGCCGATGGTCACTTTCGAATTGGTCAGCGGTTTGCCGTCGAACACTTTAGAGTCGCTCGCACTTTCAACCGTGACGGATCTCGGTGCCACCGTCAGGGTGCCGTTGTTCTTGGTGATCGGCGCTTCGAACTGATCGGTTACGTCTTCGCCTTTGTACACGATCGCCGCGCTCTTGACGGTGTTGTCCGCCGTGCCGGCGTTCTTGATCGTGCCTTCGACTGTGGCCGTGACGCTGAATCCCTTATCTTTGTAATCGTCTGGGAGGCCCGCCGCGGTGTAGCCGTCGTCGCGGTGGGTCTTGCCGTCGTAAGTCCAGGTGTGGCTGTTTGCGGTGACACTGACGCTGGCCGTCGTCCCCAGAACCTTGGTGATCTTCAACGTGCCTTCATTGATGGTGACGGTGTAATTCTTTTCGTCAAAGCCAGATTGCGTCGTGTAAGCGATCGCGTTCGTGACCGAACCGACCTTGGTGATCGAACCGGTGGCTTTGATGCCCGTCACTTCGCCGTCTACAAAGCTGCCCGTGATGCTGACGTCTGGTTTCGTCAGGGCGGTGCCGTCGTAAACTTTGGACGCACTTTCAGCGGTCAGGGTGACTTCCCGCTTGGTGACGGTCAGCGTGCCCTTGGTCTTCGTAATGCGGGTAAAGTAGTCAGTCACGTCCTTGCCGTCTTTTCTGATGACGACTTTGTCGACCGCGTTGTCCGCCGTGCCGACATTTGTGATGCTGCCCTTGGTGGTGACTTCAGCCGTAAAGCCTTCCGGCAGGCCGGTGATCGAATAGCCGCTCTGAGTCAGGGCAGTGCCGTCGTAGGCCTTCTTCGCGTCGTGTGCGGTGACGTCGATCTGTGCTGTCGCGTTCTTCGTCACGGTCAAGGTCCCCGCCTTGAGGATGATGCTGTAATTGCCGTCTTTGTAGTGTTCGCTCGTGAGGTCGTATTCAATTTTGTTGAACTTGTGTCCAACCTCGGTGATCGAACCGGTGGCCCGGATGTTCTTGATTTCGTCACCGACAATGCCGTCGCCTGTGATCGTGATGGTGTCGTTGGTCAGGGTGGTGCCGTCGTATTCTTTTTCGGCGCTGCCTGAGGTGATGATGACCGTCCGTTTGGTGACGGTGAGGGTCGCGGCGGCTTCCGCCGTTTCGTAATTGGCATTTTCCGCCTTGACGGAGACGGTCTTCGTCCCGACATCCTTGATGCTCGGCGCTTCGGTCGTCCAGTCGCCGCCGTCGACTTTGTAATAAATCGTCGTGCCGTCGGTGACCGATGCGCTCGCGCTGACTGCGTGGCTTTCGCCGTCGTAGACACCCGTGTAGCCGGTCGCCGTGACGGACAAGGTGCCCGCCTTGACGATGGTTAAGGTGCCCGGTTTGTAGGTGACGGTGTAATTGCCCTGCTCGGCGTCGCCTTCCGGCGTAATGGCGTAGGTGCCGACCTTTTCGCCTTTTTCGCGGCTGAGCTTGTAATCCACCTTGTCGCCGTTCAGCGTGCCTTCGACTTTGGCCGTGAGCACAGGATCCGCCTCGCCGTAATTCTTGGTCTGGTTGTCCGCGGTGACGGCGACCGCCTTCGGGGTGACTTTCAGCGTCGCCTTCGCGGTCGCGGTTTCGTAATTGGCATTTTCCGCCTTGACCGAGACGATCTTTTCGCCGACGTTCTTGATGCTCGGCGCTTCGGTCGTCCATTCGCCGCCGTCGACTTTGTAATAAATCGTCGTGCCGTCGGTGACCGATGCGCTCGCGCTTGCCGCGTGGCTTTCGCCGTCGTAGACGCCGGTGTAGCCGCTCGCGGTGACGGTCATGGTGGCCGCCTTGGTGATGGTCAGGGTGCCCGTTTCGTATTTCACCTTGTAGTTGCCCTGATTTTCATCGCCGCTCGGCGTGATGGTGTAGGTGCCGACTGCTTCGCCGTCTTCACGGCTGATGCTGTGCGTAATGCGGTCGCCATTGATCGTGCCGCTCACTGATACGGTGAGGGACGGGTCCGCCGTGCCGTAGGTCTTGGTTTTGTCGTCCGCCTTGACGGTGACTTCCTTTGCCTTAACAGTCAGACTGCCGGTGGCCTTGGTGATGTCGTACAGACGGGTGACGTCTACACTGCCGCGGGTGACTTTAATCGAAGCGATCTGGCTGGTGGCGGTGCCGACATTGGTCTGGCTGCCGCTGTAAGTCACGGTGAGGGTGTCGCCGTCAGCAAGAGCCCCGTCGGTGATGGTATAGCTGTCGGCTTTCAGTGCGGTGCCGTCGTAGGTCTTGGATTTATCCGCCGGCTTGACGGTGATCTTGATCTTCGGCACCGGTTTCCACTTCGCGTAAAGTTTGTTGTCGCCGATGTTGTCCACAAGGATTTCAGCGCCCGCCGCGACGTCTTTGCCGTCGCCGTCCTGCCAGCCGTCGAAGGTGTAGTTCAACGGGGCTTCAAATTTAGCGCCCGCGAGGGCCAGGGCTGTCAGTCTCGTGTTGTTGTCCAAATTGGTGCCGCCGTTGGCCGTCTGCTGCACCTTGGCGCTGCCGTCGGTACCCATGGCGTCGTCCGGATAATTGGAGTAATAAGTCAGGCTCGTCGTCGCGGTTTTGTCGCCATAGATCGCGGTCAGGGTGATGATGTGGTCGCCCTTGGCGTTGGCTTCGGTGATCGTGATTTTATCGCCCGGGTAGTAAGCGTCGCCGGTTTCAGACTGCCAGTACAGGAAGACTTTACCGGTTGGCGCCGTGATGCCCTTGGCCGATTGAATATCCGCCTTGGCGTCAATGGCGTACCATTTGCTGTCGCTGGCGCTGCCTTTGCCGTCGCCCGCGCTGTATTGGACTTGGTACTTGCCGTTGCTGACGTAATAGGGGTAGAGCTCGACGTCGCCATGGACCTTGGTGTTGAAATTGTACAGCGTGTAGCTGTCGCCGGACTTCGTCGCCCAGCCCTTCCAGTCGTAGCCTTCGGGGACGGTGACTTTCTGGCTGCTGCCGTTCTGGAGGACGTTGCCTTCGCTGTCGACCACTGTCGGCATCGCGCCTTCGTCGATCGTGCCGCCGTATTCAACTTTCAGCGAGATCGAATCGCCGCCGTGAATCGCGAGGTAGGCTTTCCCGGAAACTTCCGGCGCTTCCCATTTGGCGTAGAGCGTGATGTTCTTTGCCGGCATCGTTCCGGACAATTTGACCGGGTCCCCTGCGCCGAGTTCGTTGTCGTACCAGCCGGCGAAGGTGTAGCCTTCCGGCACGCCGCTCGGGCGTTCCGGCGCTGTTTTTAAATCGACGCCGCTGATATCTGCGCCGTACTTGTAGGATTCGGACCTTTTGTTGTCGCCGTTGATGAAATTGATGTCGTAGGTATTGCGGCTGTACTTGAAGTCAACTTTATAAGTATTACGCGTGACCTTTTCAAATTTAGATCCATCTTTTACATTATTCGTATAAGTGAAGCCCGCAATATCGTAGTGATCCTCAGCTGTTGTTGACCATTCCGTATTATCCGTTTTAAAACTGTCGGTGTGGTCCAGGGTGTACTTACCGTCAAGCCCTTCAACGTAATAGTTGAGGTTCATGGTGTAGCTTCCATTTTGGCTCACGTAATAGAATGCGCCGCCGTCGAGGGGCATGGTGGCGATCCCCGATTGATAAGGTGCGTCGCCCTGGCCATTCTCGCCTTTCTTCGTCCCCCAAATCTTAGAGGTGGCAGACGGCCATTTGACGGCAATATCGGCGCCGTACTTCGCGGTGATCCTAAGCTCTGTCATCTCAGGCCATTCATAATGTCCCCAATACCTATAACCTTGCCATTCAGCTTTGTAGAATTTAATGGCATAGGTGTTGCGGGTGTAGTAAATGTTGACGATGGTGGAACCGTCGCCCGCGATCGTCACTGATTTTTTCGTTTTGTCCGTGTTCAGGGTAAAGCCGTCATAAGTTTTGGCTAATGCGCTGGTGCTGACTGTCGCGCCGGACTGCCCCTTTTTAGCTGTCGACTCGTGATACGAATACCCGCTGTCATTGGCGTTTTCCCACCAGTAAATGACCGTGTACTGGGTGTCTTTCTTGGCTTCCCACACCGCGTAAATCGTGGTGTCTTCGGTCAGGCCGCCGCCAAAGGTGTAAGTCGCCACCTGGGCGCTTTCGCTCGCTGACCAGCCCTTGAAGGTGTAGCCAGCGCGTTTGGGCGCGGCCGGTTCCTTCGTCTGGCCGTCCGCCTTGACAAACTGCGGCTCGATGTAGGTACCGCCCTTGGCGTCGAAATACAGGTAATGCCCCTTTTCAATCTTTGGATACAGCTTGATGTTTTCCGTGCCGAGGGTCACCGAATCGCCCACAGGATGGGTCAGCGCTGGGTCAGTGTACCATCCGGTGACGCTTTCCGTTGAGCTCAGCGGGAGCTTGACGCCGGACGTCGCGATGGTGTCGCCGTTGATGCCTTCTTTGGTCGTAGAAACTTTCGCATCGCTGCCTGCGCTGTCCATGAAGAAGACGTAATGCACTTCTTTGAAGACCGGGTACAGGTTCACGGTTTCCACCGCGCTCACTGTCACCGTACCAAAGCCGTCAAAATCCGCGGTTTTCGCATCTTTTGATCTCGCCCAGCCGATAAATTTGTAGCCATCCTTTTCTGGAGAGGCCGGCTTTTTCAGGGTGTCGCCCGTCTTGACTTTCTGAGTGTCGATGACACTGCCGCTCAAATCGTGGAATTGATACGTCGCGACCGCCGGGCTTTCTTCAGACGTGCCGACGCCGGAGATGACGTAGATGGAGAAGGAACTGCCGGAGAAGCTCGCGCCGCTGGCGCTGGCGCTGGCCGAAACCGCTGTGACGTTGCCGCTGTCGGTCTGGTGCGACACGGCAAAGCGGTCGCCGTCGAGGCGATGGCTCAGCGACATGGAGACGCTGACGCTGGCTTCCGGTTCAATTTCCGCGCCGTCCTGATTGTGGAAGGTGATGTTGACGCCGACGGCATCCTTCACCTCACCGGAAGCAGTCGATTTCGCGATGCTTTTCGCGGTGCCCGTGGAAACCGCCGAGACGCTCATGCTGGAATTTTCCGGCAGGGCGCCTTCCGGTGCGCTGACGTGAACGGTCACGCCGTTGCCCGCGGTTCTGCTGAAAGACTGTGCCGGTTTTTTGTCAGCTTCTTCTTCCGCCTGAGGGATGTCTACTTCGATCGACGGCACGTCGACCGTCTGGCTGGACGAATCCGCCGTCTGATCGGAAGACGCCGGCGCGCTGGCCGACACACTTTGCGCCGCGCTGCTCGACGTGCTCGATTCAGCCGATGTGCTCGAGGCGGCCGGTGTGCTCGCCGATTCAGAGGTCGAAGCCGTGCTCTGGGCCGCCGCACTGCCTGCGGCGCTGTCGGTCGATGCGCTCGGCGCTGCAGCGCTGTCGGCCGCAACCGTCTGCGCTTGTTCCTGAGCTGCGTTGTAGACGTCTTCGTCCGCACCGAAAAGGTTTTGCGCTGTCGTGATCAGGCCGCTGGTCGCAACCATGGCCAAAGTGAGGAACAGCGCGACCCATTTTCTGACGTTTTTCGTCTTTTTGTAGCTCTTCTTCTTAAAGGTCTTCATAAATGCGTTCTCCTTTCCCTTATGATCTATCCGTCTTGCGTCGTGTGGACACGGCGCTGGTCCTGATCGTCAATCTGATCCTGCAGATCGTCCTTGATCTCCTTCATCTTCAGCTTGCGCACGATGAGGACCACGATGGCGCAAATCAAAACGATGAGGGTCAAGAGTGCCCAGATGTCAAAATTGACCTGGGTGTGAGTCATTAAAAATTTCATACCGCTCCTCCCAATCGGTTAAAAGAACAGCGGTCCGCTCTTCTGCGCGGCGCCGTTTTCCGAATTGCCATATTTTTCTTCCATTTCGTCTTCGAAATCCTCCTGGCGTTTTTTCTGTTTGCGCCAGTGCAGCAGTCCGAAGAGCACGGCCAGAGCTGCCGCCACGATCAGCGGGATCGTGTACATGTGAATGTGCAGGGTCTCGTGGCAAAAGGTGTAATAAGCCTGAATCATTTGTTTTCCTCCTTATATAATGGTGACATCTAATGGCGAGATGTAAAATTGGCCATTTACGAATCAATCTATTAAACGTTTACTCTTTACCGAGTATTTTCCCCTGGATTTGCGCGGCGGACACGGGTCCGAAGGTTCGGGAGTCGGCCGAATGCCGCCGGTTGTCGCCGAGAACGAAATACTTGCCTTCCGGCAGGGTGTAAGGGTAGATCATGAGACCGTTCGGATTTTTCTCGGTCCGGCCTCTGGCGTAGGATTCCTTCACCGCTGCGCCATTGACGTAGAGGCGGCCGTCCCGGATGTCCACCGTGTCGCCCGGCACCGCCGCGATCCGTTTGATGTAGCGGTCGCCGCTCGGCATCCCGACGGCGACGACAGTGCCGCGGTGCAAATGATTGCCACTGCGGACGAACCAGACGATGTCGCCGTTTCGGTAGGCCGGGGCCATTGAATTGCCCTGTACCCGGGAGATCCCGAATACGAAAACCATCAATGCGGTTAGTACAGCCGCTGCGGCGGCCACCCCGCAGGCGATGCTCAGCGCTTTGTGTTTGAAGGCGGCCGGTCCCGATGCCGCTTCCGGCGGCGGGCCAACGGGTGATGCCCGAAAGTCGCGAAGTCGTTCTGTCATCTTCTGCCTCCTGAAACGCCCGGCCCCGATCCCTAGATGAAATTTCACCGCGATCGTGTTATAATGCCTTTGAGACCTGTCCCCTTTGGCCGGGAGTGTAAACGGCAGACAGCTCTCTCAATTTTGGATTGTCTTAAGTATAAAGGGCCTCCGTCACACGCGGGTCTCATTTCGTTAATTTCTGCTTAATTAATTCATAGATTATGACTTTTTTGTCTTATGACCCAGGAGGTGCCCCGCCATTATGAAGAAAATCGATCGCTTCAAAACCATTCAGCTCGTGCTGTTTCTATTCCTCGCCGCGCTCTCCGCGGTCGTCATCGTCGTCCGCGGGGGCGACCGCCGCAGCGCAGTGCTGCTCCTGTGGGCGGTCCTCGCCCTTTCTTTTTTCTTTATCTTTTTGGATTTTTCCCTGTTCGCCGAACAACAGCAGGCCTACGAGAAAATGCTCGAGACCTTGGGCTCCGATCCGGTCTCAAAAATCGCGAACCGCACCAGCATCGACGCCCTCCTCGACAAATTCGAAGGGCAGCCGCTGGCGCCGACCTTCGCCTGTATCGCCCTCGAGATCGTCAACATTCAGGAGATCAACCAGACCTTCGGCCGGGCCGGCGGCAACGAAGCCCTCAAGCGCTTTTCCATCACGCTGAATCTGGCCGCCCTCGACGATTTCTTCGTCGCGCGCAACGGCGGCTGCCGCTTCGCGGCCCTCTCGGAGGACCTCACTCGGGAAGAGGTCGACGTGTTTCTCAAGCGCGTCGCCGAGAAAATCGCCCAGTACAACAGCCAGCCTGACCATCCGCCCATCCGCTACACCATTGGTGCAGCTTTCAACGATTCGGCCCAAAGCCAGGATATCGTGACGCTGCTCGCGGCGGCCAACCGCCGATTGAACCCCGCCGAGGAGCGCCACACCCTCCCGGCAGCGCCGCAGGAGGCGGCTCCCCATGTCTAACGCTTTTCATCCCTTTCACGCGCTCACGGCCAAGGCCAACGCCGACTACGTGCAAGGCCTGATCGACGGCATCCGCAGCCGGGACGGCAACGCCTTCGCCGCCTTCTACGCCCTGACGGCCGAGCAGGTCTACCGCGACTTCTACCGCCAGCTTGGCAGCGCCTACCTCGTCCAGGACTGCGTCGCCAAGCTCTACGTCTTGTTCGTCCAGGCCATCGGCCGCATCGACACCCCAGCCAAGGCTGCCGACGCCCTCCGCCACATCGAGGCGAAAATTTTAGACTACGTCCGCACCAGCGGCCGCGACGCCCCCCGGGATAAACGCCCCCGGCCGACCCTCAGCGCGGATGTGTCGGAGATCCTGCTCATCGATCTGCTGGACCGGCTGAAGCTGCCGGAAAACACCGTGCCCCTCGAGATGATCGCCGCCTACGACGTGTATTTGAAACAGAAATCCACGGTCCTGCGCTGGCTCATCGCCCTGGCGGCTGCCGTCCTCGTGATATTTCCGCTGCTCTTCGTAAATCCAAAGGGCCAGCTCACACGGGCCGGTGGTGTCAGCCCCTTCACCGGGCGGCCGGCGGTCACGCTGACGGTCAACGCCGTGCTGCCCGTGCGCTCGGTCACCGCCGCGGTGGACGGGCAGGCCGTGCCCATCATGCAGGAAAGCCGGAACACCTACACCCTGCTGCCACAAAAAAGCGGGCGGCTGACGGTCACGGTGAAGACCCTCGGCCGGGGAAAATGCACCGAGAGCCTGCAGATCGGCGACTGACCCGCCGCAAAAAAAGAAGCAGATGTGCCTTTCTCAGACATATCTGCTTCTTTTTTGTACTCCGCCTATTGGGCGTCCGTTTTCTTGTGCTCGCGATTCTCGAATTCAGGCCGTTCTCCCCCGACGACGGAGTCGATCAACTCGACGAGCTCGAGCGCACTGCGAAAATGCTTGGTCTCGTCGCTGCCTACCCAGGTCACTGTGCCCTGCCAGGTCTGATTCCGGGTTTCCAGTACGTCAATGATGAACGAATTCATAATTTCCTCCCGGTTGTTTAAAACTTATTACTATCATAGGTCTCTCTGGTCTCAAGATTGTCTTACGCGCGGCTCAACCGTACATTTTTTTCACCTGGCGCACCAGATCGAGCTCACTGACAAAGGCCGCCTCCCGGCCGGTATCGTCAAAGAGCGTTCCCTGCCAGGTATTCTGGTTCCGCCCCGAAAACTGAATATCAAAGGTTTTGAGCGCACCGGTATCCTGGGCGACCGCTTCCGGCGTATGGTAGTGTGTCGGCGCGTACTGCCAGTCCATGGCCGCCCCTTCGCACGGTCCGCCGCCGAACTTTCGGGAAATGGCGTTGGTCTTCGGCCGCCCCACTTCGTCCAAAATCTGATTCACCGCCCGCACAAAAGTGAGGGCGCCTTCGAAATGCACCGGTGTCCGCACCGCGACGCCGGTGATGTGGCCGCCGAACTCGCCGTTGGCCAGCTGATCGTCAATGCAGACCCGCAGCGCGGAGGCGCTGTTCCGATTAAACGCGGGAAGTACTATCTCGTTTGAGTTCCCCAGCACTTCCCGCAAGGTAAAACAGCGGCGGTACCTGTCACTTCCCTTTTGCCGGTCAAATTTATTGAAAATGCGGTGCATCACCACCTCGCCGGTCTCGTATTGGCAGGCCGGCAGCAGCACGACAAATTGGGTGCGGCTGTAGCGCGCGGCCACGTCTCCGGTCCGCAGTGTGCTGACGATGCAGGCCTTCATCTGCGCCATACCGCGCTCCAGCGCGGCGTTGGCGTCGCCCTTCGCCTTGCCGTCCCGCAATTCCAGGTTGATCAGCGCGATGTGTACGGGAAAGCCGAGGCGGCTGAGCCGTCTGGCGGTCAGCTCGTAGATTTTCTTGAACACGCCGATTTCGCAGTAATACGCCCCCTCGGGCTGATCCGCCTCCTGAAGGACGTGCATGACCGCCTCCACACCGGCGGCCTCGCTGCCCACCTGCTCCAGCGTCGATTTGTAGGCATCGGTCAATTCTTCCGACGGTCCGATGCCCAGGGTTTTGTACAGCGATTCCGAAACCTGCTGGAAGGTTTCTTCCGCCATTTGCATTTTGCCGTCCTCGCCGTAGCTGCGGATCAGAATCGACCAGAGGGTCTCGTCCAGCGGCTCCTCGACCACCGCGCGGCGGACCACCCGCTCCACGTCGGCGTACTGCCCGAAGGATTCGTACAGGGCGGCCAGCCGCTTCGCCGTCGCCATATAATCGTTTTGCAAATAGACCGCAAGATTCGCCGCCCAACGGCCGTTTTCATCCCCGGCCATAAAGGGCCCGGTGTACTGCTCAAAGGCCCGGTTCAAAAGCGCGGCCTGCGCTTCCGGCGCGTCGGTTTGGTCGGCCTGGCGGATCAGTGCCTCCATGTCCTCGTAATCCGTTGCCACCGAAAGCTCGGGGTTCAGCTTGTAGCCCCCTCGAAAGGTGAGGATGAAGGATTCCTCCGGCCATTTGGTTTTCAAAAGCTTGCGCATCCGCCAGACGAGATTTTTGACCACGCCCGGACCGTTCTGCTCCGCTTCTTCACCGCAGACGGCGCTGCTGATCTCGCTGAGGCTCAAATTCCGGCCCCGATTGACGATCAAAAAAGAGAGCAGGTTCAAAAGCCGGTTCGAACGCATTTCTTCCTGCGTCAGGGTCACCGCCCCGTCTGTCAGCATGAATTGACTGAAAAACACAGCCTTGTATGTGTTCACAATTTCACTCCTTTCCAAGCCGGCGGCGCATTGTCTGAGGCTCGCTGGCGTATTGAACCGCGGTGGCCGCGGTAATACGTCCCGCTTTCGCGAGCTGATACAAACTGCCGTCATAGGTCAGGCTGCCGCCTTCGCGTCCGCTTTGAACGGCGGCGCCGATCTGTGCAATTTTATTTTCCCGGATCATGTTTTGAACCGCCGGGGTGACCCGCATCATTTCAAACACCGGGATGACCGTGCCGTCCACGGTCGGTACCAGCTGTTGGGACACCACGGCCCTGAGCACCATGGAGAGCTGAATGGCCACCTGGCGCTGCTGATTGGCCGGGAAGGCGTCGATGATCCGGTTGATCGTGTTGGCCACGCCGACCGTGTGCAGGGTCGACAGCAGGAAGTGGCCGGTTTCCGCGGCGGTCATCGCGACGGAAATGGTCTCGAAATCCCGCATCTCGCCAAGGAGGATGACGTCCGGGCTTTGGCGCAGGGTCGCCCGAAGGGCGGTCACATAGCTCTCGGAATCCGCCGCCATTTCCCGCTGGCTGACAATGGCCTTTTTGTGCCGGTGGAGGTATTCAATCGGATCTTCGAGGGTGATGATGTTGGCGCTGCGCGTCGAATTGATGCGGTCGATGATGCAGGCCAGGGTCGTGGACTTGCCGCTATCGGCGGGGCCGGTCACAAGCACCATGCCGTCCCGGGCGTCGGCCAATGCCACGATCTCGTCGGGAATGCCGATGGCCTTCGGGTCCGGCAGCCCCAGGTTAATCACCCGGATCACCGCCGCGAGCGAGCCCCGCTGGCGATAGGCGCTGACCCGGAAACGGGACAGCCCCGAAATCGAAAAAGAGAAATCGTCGTCGCCTGAAGCCTCGTAGGCCGCCATCGCCCGGCCGCCGGCCAGCTGATAAATCTCCGCAATGAGCTGTGCCGTGTCGTCGGGCATCAATTTTTCGCCGTCTGTTTTGACAATGTCGCCGTTCACCCGCAGGCCCGGCGGCATGCCGGCGACAATGAACACGTCGGAGGCATCCATCACCACCGCTTTTTTCAAGATATCTATGATCCGCATTGTCCCCTCCTTCCTTCGATTCACTGCTCACTGCAGGCCGGACACCGTTGGGTCATCCCCCGCGCCGCCGCGCGCTGCCGGCACCACCTGCATCCACGTGATCCGATGCCGCCCACTGACCGCGCTGACGCCGGCCTTCAGGGTCCCACCGGTTTTCATTTTCACGGTGACCGTCTGCGTTGACGGGTGCCAGGATGCCCCAGCCACCGCCGGCGCAACACCCCGATCCAGCTGGGCGCAGACCTGCTCCGCCTGGTTGGCCGCATTTTGATACGCCGTCTGCCGAGCTGCGTGGCGCTGGGCGCGGCGGTTGTCTTCTTTTGCCGTCACGTAGGCGCCGACGCTAAGGACCGTCAGGCACACCGCGATGAAGACGGTCATCAGCAGCGCGATGCCGATGGGCATCGCCTGCCAGCTCCGCCCGTCCCTCCGGGCTGTGTTGTTTTGGCTCATGTGATCCCCTTTAATCTCTGCGGTGCTCAACTGTCGATTTGGCGCCGACAGCTCACCTGATACAAAGTCCGATGCCGATCCCAAATGACGATGCGGGTGTGCATTGTGCCCTCT
This sequence comes from Pseudoramibacter porci, assembly GCF_009696145.1. Taxonomy (GTDB): domain Bacteria; phylum Bacillota; class Clostridia; order Eubacteriales; family Eubacteriaceae; genus Pseudoramibacter; species Pseudoramibacter porci. The sequence continues at coordinate 57,091 of NZ_VUMO01000008.1, read as the reverse complement.
GCCGTCCAGGCCGTGATGCGCACGGTGACCGCCGTTTTTTTTGAATCAGCCGTCGGCTTCAGCGCCGCCGTGTAGCGCTGGGTCAAAACCGACCGGCCGGCACTGTCGGTCTTCACGGCCGTCTTCGGAAAAGCCTGGGTCAAAGTGTCGACAAAGGCCTGAACCGAATCCGAGGTTCTAAATATCGCGCTGACGTCCCCAGCCTGGTCTGACGCCCAGGACAGCCGCGACGCTTCGGTGCTCATGGCGCTGGCTCGGGCGAAAAGCACCGTCGCCGCCGAGCTGACCAGGGCGAAGATCAGCATCGCCATTAATAATTCCATCAAGAGCGGGCCCCAGCTGCGCCGGCGCCTGCGAATATTCAGGCCGTCCATTTTTATCTCCTCGTTGGTATCTCAGACACACTCACAACCCGCTGCTCACGGTCATGTACGCCGTCTTCACGCGGCCGCCCAAGGGGGTAAACCGCACCCGCAGCAGATTTGGCTTCACCATTTTCAGCTGAAAAGTTGTCACTTCGGCGATTTCCGTGCCGCCCGCCGGGTCAGCCGAGGCGCCGCGCTGCACCGCCTGCTCCATCATGCGGCTGCCGAAGCGGTAAACGTACGTCGTCCAGCTGCCGTCCGACTGGGCGATAACCAGGGCCTGCCTGCCACCAAAGGTGCCGATTGACACCGTCCCGGGGTCAGCCTGCCGAATCTTCTGGTCAATGTAGGCCGAGATCATCCGCCCGGTCTCATTCTCCTGAGCCGCCGCCTGCTCCTGTCTGTAGGTACGCACCGAGGTGGAGGCTACCCACAGCGCGAACAGCGCAAAGGCGCAGAACAGCAGAATCGGCAGCACGCTGTTGATGCGAAATGTCCTGTTATCCATTGTGCTTCACTCCCCGGCCCCGTCTTTTCGAATGACCGCAACGTCGGGGCGGAGGTTCGCGCCCCGCGGCTGAACTTTCACGGCGAAAGCCCGGCGGTCGTACATCAGGCCGTAATGTGTCGATAAATAGGCCGCGCTCGGGGGGTATCGGCCCTCCCAGGCGTAGCACAGGGTGATGTCCCAGTTCACCGCCCGCTTCAAGGCCTTCTCCTGACGCTGGGTGTTGCCGCGGTTGATCCGGTTCATACCGTAGACCGTCAGCAGCACAATCGCGCAAAAGCACAGCAAGGCGGTGAGGGCCGCCGTCCCAAAAGAACGGCCGCTGCCTTGAGTTCTGGTGAATCGTTTCATCTTTGGTTCCTGTTCCTGCGGCTCACAGGGCCGACATGATGCTCATGAGCGGCACCATCACCGACAGCAGAATACCGCCGACGATCACCGACATGATGATGACCAAGGCCGGCTCCAGCCGCGCGATCCGCGTATCGATCCGGGTGTCCAGCTCAGCCTGACATAAATCGGCCACCTTTTCCAGCGCCTCGTCCATATTCCCCGTCCGGCTGCCCATCTCGACCAGCTGGGCGTACATGCCCGAGAAGATGCCGCTTTGCCGCACCGCCGACGAAAAAGACGCGCCGTCTGCCATCCGTTTGCGGCAGTCGGCCAGCTTGTGCGCAAAACCAACATCGGGGATTAAATCTATCGCCATATCCAGCCCCTCATCGACCGTCAGCCCGCTAACGAGTACCAGGCTCATGTGGGCCGCAAACCGCGCCGCCGCTTCCGCCTGCCACAAGCTGCGAAGCCCCGGCATCCGGCTGGCCCACGCTTGAAGCCGGGCTGCGCCGTGTTCCGACCTGCCTGCGATCAACAACATCGCCGCCAATGCCAGCACTGCGACGATCACCCCAAAGCCGACCCCGCTGAGGGCATTGCCCAAACGAGACAGCACCAGGGGCAGGCCGGTCATACGGGTTCCCAGCTCCTGGAATACCCGGTCAAACACCGGCATGACCTGAACCACGAGAATCAAGACGACCGCCGTGACCATGATCGACAAAATCACCGGGTAGACCACGGCTTGGTAGATACTCGCGCGCAGGCTGCTCTCCCGCCGATAATGCCCCTCCAGCTGGGCCATAACCCGGTCAAGATTGCCGGTCACTTCTCCGGTGTTGACCATGGCGGTCATGTACGCCGGGAAGACGCCGGTGGCCGTCATCGCCTGGCTTAAGCTGTCCGTCTCGCGGAAGACGTCGCGCATCGCGTCGAGAATGACCCGTTCGCCGTCGTTTTCGGCGTCGTCACGCATGATCTCCAGGCCGTCGAGCACCGGCAGTCCCGATTGGATGACCAGCGCCATCTGCCCCGCAAAAGCAGCCAGCTCGTCGACCGACAACTTTTGCATCCGTGTGGTTTTCTCTGCCATGGTTGTGTCTCCTTTCGGCAATAACCGGCTCAATACTGGTACATGCAGGTATAATGGCTGCGGTCCCGCATATACTGAGCGGCTTTTTTTCGGCTGCTGGCCGCCGCCAGCGTCGGGTCGATAAGGGTCCAATGCTTGCCGTCGAACTGGATGACCCCGTCGACCCATCCTTTCTCTTTGAGGTACACGCTGATCCACGCGTGATAGACGTCTTCGTTGTAACCGACCTCTAATTTCGTCGGAATGCCCTGATCGCGCAGCATCGCCGTCATCAGCGACGCGTAGTCCAGACAGATGCCCTTGCCCGTTTGCATCGTCCTGTCCGGATCCGGCAGGTAGTTCACCGGAATGTGCGCCGCCATTTTTTTGTCGTAGTCGACGTGCCCCGTGACGTAGTGAAACACGCGGGTGATGTAGTCGATGTCGTCGTCCGACCGATCGGACAGCCGTCTAGCGTAGGCCGCGCAGTCCGAATCGTTGGTGTAGGTCACGTATTGATTCGGGTAAAGAAACGGACCGAAGGGGTCGCTGAGCTGAACGTCGATCTGCTGAGACAAAGCGACCGCGTAACGGTTGTCCGTCATGTGGGCGTATACGACAATGGTGTAACGGCCGTCTCCCTCGGTGAGGGCCACCGCGTGGTAGCTGCCCTTCTCAAAGGGGTAGGGTGTCCGCGTTCCCTTCGGCCCGATCACCTGCACCTGCACCTTGTCGGCGGCTCCGGTGTAGCGGACCATGACGTAGCCCTTGGCAGTGTTGGAGGCGTCGATCGCCGCGTCCGCGCCAGTGTACACCTGTGTCCCCGACGCCTCGGGCATGGCCGCCTTTTGGACGGTTTTTCTGCCGCCTCCCCGGCCCGCGGCACAGCTGGACACGAGGATGAGGATCAGCGCCAACACCACAGCGCTTCTGCCTATTCTGCCCATTGTTCAAACCTCATCTGATTTTGACCGGCGCCGTCCGCTCCGCCGAACCTGCCGCGCCTCTCTTCCGTCGATCCCACCGCTTTTATAATTAAACGGTTTTTTTATATTTTAATAAAAATCAGCGCGGACTGTCAATATCTCTATTTTGCCTGTTGCCGGGATATTTTCTGATCTCCGGAGTTGACTGTGCGGCCGCAATTAAAAAAACCTACCCTTCTATTTTTAGATTAGAAAGGTAGGTTATAATTCAAAACCGATTGCTAAAAAGGAAGCACCTTCATTATGGTGGCAACGACAGTCGTGCAAATAGCCATAGATGTCACGTTAGCCACTGTCACGTGTACACCATCCGGTAATTTTCCAGCAAAATATTCCGCAACAGGCCCTCCGAGAACGCCACCAAGGGCGCCCGAAAAAACTGCCACCGAAATATTCGCTCCAAACATTAATACACAGGCCGGCCCGACGCTCACAACGGGTACGTAAGTCGCGTACCATCCTCCATCTTCAAATTTGCTTGAATACAAAAAAATACCGACAGCTGCACCGATAAACTGGCTTAGCACAATAGCTGGAATCTGACCACTGCCATAAGCGCCGTGTTTCCCACAGATAATTTCCCCAACAATTAAACCGATCAGGAGGAAGACTGAAGCCACTTCATTGCCATAAAATGGCGCTTCTGAGAATTCAGCCAGCACACGTCTCAAAAACCATTTCGCTGTGTAGACATTTTCCTTCGTATCTATTTCTTTGTGATAAGACCGAGTTGGTTTGGCCTGAACCCAAGGTAAGGCTTTGCATACCATACAAATAATTAGTCCTGTAATAGCCATAGTAGAGACATTTGCCACTACTCCCGGCAATTTCCAAGGACTCACGATATAAGCGCTGATCCAGGTTGCAACCGGCGGACAAAGCAGACCGCCTAAAACAGATGAGGTGAGCAGCGCTGACACGCTAGGGCCATAAAGCAACATAACCGCCGGTGGTGCCCCGACAACGGAAATAAACGTCGCTATCCACGTAACCGATGAATTGCTGAACAGATTAATGTATCGAAAGACAAAAATAGCTAAAAACAGCGAAATGGCTTGTGAGGCAAAAACCCAAGGAAAGAGAGAAGCATTGCCGTAGCAGATTTCAAACCCTTTATACTTAGCATTATGTTTAGCCAACTGCCATGCCACAAAGCCACCTAAAATCAAACCGATCCCGGCAAATAAACTGGCGTAAAACTGCGCTTCCGTAAAATTCATAAAAAACCAGGCAATTTGCTTGGGTACTGAATGAGTAATGTCATCAATCATATTAATATAATTGAAGAAAGCATTTGCTCCCTCAATAGCTTTTAAGATGAAATATAAGCAAAATCCGATGGTCAGACTCATTACCAGACCTAAAATTGACCCAAATTTTCTTGTTTCCGATTTTTCCATAATTAATCCTTTTTGTTTGTTTGCATGATGTAGTTGATGTAGAGTTTTGTAAATCTCTGAACGCTTCTCAAATCGATGGATTCATTAACACAGTGAGCAAGGGCATCGTCTCCAGGACCTGCAATCGCAAAAGGAATATGCATCTGTGGAATAAATTGAGACGCATCGGTATAAAAGAAATGCCCTCTTTCTCCGGTATTGATTCCCACTTTCGCCCCAATGGCTTTTAAAGTTTGAATGAGCGGATGATCTTTGCTGGTTTCAATGGCCGGTCGATTGTTAATGACAGTTTTTGAGATTTTAAGCTGCCCTGAACGCGTCGACACCTGACCGGCTTCCTTCAAAAGCTGATCGATGATCTCATCGATTTCTCCCTCTAAATCTTTAGAGGATGTATCCGGATTTGTCCGAATGTCCATTTCAAATTCGGCGTGGGCCGGAATAATATTGGTCATACTGCCACCAAAGATCTTGGTCACTGCCGCTGTCGCCGGTCCTAGAATCGGATGCACCGATTTCGCTGTCACCATGTTCTTAATCCTTTGGCTTAAAAGAGACGCGTATTCTACCGCATTGATGCCCAACGTCGGGCGTGACGCGTGTGCAGATACTCCGTCGATGGCAACGTGTATCCAAAGAGCGCCTTTTTCGCTATTGCTAATCTGTTCACGGGAAGGCTCGCAAACGATCATCGCATCGACTGCGTTGAGATAACCGCTAGATAAAACTGACTGGATGCCGAGACCTGAAGCTTCCTCATCAGAAGTAAAACAGAAATATACCGGCCGCTTTAATGTCACTTTATTTTCGAGCAAATATTTTAACGTCAGTAGCATGGCGGCATCTCCGCCCTTCATATCACAGGCCCCGCGGCCATAAAGCGTATGATCCTTAACCACGGCGCCGTGCGGCGGATCGGTCCATCCATCAGCTTCTGAACAAGCCACCGTATCTAAATGCCCGACGAAAGCGACACCGCCGTCGTCTTCATCCCCTTCCAGCTTCACAATAAGCGAAGCTCTATTTGAGGCATTTTGGATTTTAAACTGTGTCACATCTTGTGGGAGTTGGGCGACGATCCAATCGACCAATGCCTCTTCATTACCTTCCGGCTGACAGGTATTGGTACGCACTAGCGTCTGTAAAAGCGTTTTGCATTGTTCTTCAGATGGATAAGTTTGCATCATCATTTCCCGTAAGAAAACATGGCGATTTCGCCAACACCGGTTCTGCGAACCATACCAAATTTAGAGACCCAGCCGCCAGCGCCACAGTTTCTTCTGACCGCCCGATTTTCAAAGGAAACAATCTGTCCATTTACGATTGTATACGTCGCTAATTTGTCGTTCTGATCGATTACCGTCACGTTACCCAATGCGCCTGCGCCCAGATGGCCCAATTTTTCCGTCCACCAATTGTTGGCTGTGCGTTTCGCGATGAGTTCCGCCGGATTTTTAGTCATGCACGCGACAGCGTCGCTGAGCGACAAAATACCCGCTTCAGCCAGTTCGATGATACATGGGATATCGTCTCTTGTGTCGCCGAATCCTTTCATAGTCGCCTGATTCTGTCCATCGGAAATGAGAATTTTAACTTTTCCAGATGACAATGCATCATAGGCCAATTTTTGGGCAGCTTTAGGCATTTGTAAGCCTTCTCGGCTGCCGCCCCCAGTTCTTAACATGGTCGTAACAAATTCGCCGGTAATATTGCCGCCGATTAAATCTAATACGCGCTGCATTCCTTCAACCGGATCCATGTGTGTGCCGCACCCTGCTGCCGTCGCGTGTGCCAAATGAAGCGGTCTCCCTTTGGACAGAGCAGCCAATCGTTCTGCATGTTCCGGATCTTGAGTATGGGACATATAGATCAATTTTGCTTCAGACGTAATCTTAAAAATTTTATCGATGTTTTCATCACTCATGATAAAATGCCCCATATGATCTTTGATCCCGACACAAAGGGCTGCGGTCGTATTGGTAATGCTGTTTCTCGTCATTTTTGATGACATGGTTTCAGCATCAAGTTCTCCTTTAAACAACTGAATCAATTCGTCTGTATCGAGCCGCGTTCCTAACACATTTGCTGCGCCGAGATAGACTCCCAAATTAATGGGCACCCCATGGTCAACTTCTGCACCCAACAAAGACGGTGCCATAAAGGTATTCCCAGCTCCTGGTGAAAGGCCCAAGGTAACGCCATCTTCAGCTGCACAGAAAATAGGATTGGTCGACACTTCAAATAAATCCCCTAAATGGAGATGCATATCGATTAACCCTGGCACGACTAACAAACCTCCGCAATCAATCACCCGATCGCCTTCATCCGGATGAATCCCGTCTGCCACTTCTTTGATCAGGCCGTCTTCAATCAAGACGTCGCGCTCATCGTCGATCTTATTTTTTGGATCAATCACATGGCCGTTTTTTAATAAAATACGGTCGTGTTTCCATAAATCCCCCACGGTATCTTGCATTGCGCCGTTTTTGACCGTAGCCAAAACTGAATCAGAAAGCGGAACCACATGGTGATACATAAAAAACCTCCAAAAAAAATACGACGCAAGAACTCTGTTCTCACGTCGCTGTGATGTAAATTATTGTATTGATTTTATTGTAGTCCCTAATCGTAGATATTCAAGATAAAAAATTGACGATCATTTGTAAATATATGCTTCACTAAAAATAGACTTCCGTCCTGCCGGCACCAATCGCGAACCTCAAATGATTCAACTTTTGAAGATCTGCCGGATTACGTATTGACAGCTCACAATATGGTGATGTTGCTCTTATCATCATCGCTATAGTGCTTTTATTATTTCCGGACAATAGTATGTAATATTACGTCTCTCCTCGCCCCGTTTTAATATTCCGAACTTGATAAATTCATTAATAACATTATAAATCGTTGCGTTGCTTACTTTTATTTCCTTTTGGACCTGTTGAGCTTTAAAAACAGGTTGAACAAAAATAAAGTCTAATAAATTAATTGCATATCTTGATTTCATTTTAGTCAAGCAAATATCTTTAAAATGATCATATAGAGTTAAAAGTAAATTTACCTTGCGAGTGTTTTCTTGTGATTGATCGATAATACCATTTAAAAAATATTTAATCCAAGGCACAAAGTCATCATTGCGTGAAGCAGTAGAAAGCATTTGTAAATATAAAGCTCTGTCAGATTCAAAGTACGAACTCATGTAAAACGTTGGATACGGCAGCACCTCTTTATAATACAACAATAATGGAATTAACAATCTTCCAATTCGTCCATTTCCATCTTCAAAAGGATGAATCATTTCAAATTGTACATGTATTAAAGCGGCCTGAAGCAAAACATCGATTTCGTCATAATGAATATACTTTTCAAGATTTGACATATATTCGTCTGTCAACGTCGGTGGTAATGGCGTAAAAGTAATAGCTTGTCTGCTGCCGATATAATTCTGTGCACGCTTAAATTCGCCCGGGTTTTTTGTAGAGCCTCGCACATTGCTTAACAAAACTTTGTGGATTTCTTTTATTAAACGCGTACTCAACGGAAGTTTTCTTTTTCCCTCATCGGAATTATCATTGACCGTTGACATTTTTTCTAAAGCAATAAATAACGCTTTTCGATAATTTGCTACTTCGTGCATTTCGTCTTTTGCAATCGGGACATCGTTGCCCGCATTATAATTAAGGAAATCATCAAGTGTAGCATGTGTTCCTTCTAGCTTTGACGACAGAACAGCTTCTTGTGAGATTAACGGTGATATCAAGAGCATAGGATTTGCCGTATTTAATAAAAATCCCTTATATGCCCCTAATGCATTATTAGATTGTCCTATTAATTTTACAATCTCTGGATCAGAAATTATATGAGTTAAATTTATTGGTAATTTATCTGGAATATGTGGGACAGGCGCTTTTTGCAAAATTTTATCTATGGATTTCATGGCAATACACTCTCATATTATTTTATTATTCTAATCATAACAAAATTATTAGAACAATGACACCCTTATTCTAATAATTCCCGATTTATTAGAATAACAGCATTCTTATTCTAATAAATTGGAGATTGTTAGAATAAGCTTGACTTAACAGGTAGGCACCTACCTCTTCTCATGACTCAGTTTCATAAAAAAACAGCCGCCGCATCCCTGCGGCAGCTGTGTTGCGCTGCGTCTCTTATTTCCGATACCCGTCTGGGTTTTGTTTCTGCCAATTCCAGGAATCCCGGCACATGTCTTTCAAATCGCGCTTGGCTGTCCAGCCCAGCACGGCTTTCGCTTTATCCGCATTGGCCCAGAATTGCGGCAAATCGCCTGCGCGTCTCGGCCCGATTTCGTACGGGATCTTTAAATCGTTGGCGTCTTCAAAGGCGTGGACGATGTCCAGAACCGAATACGGTGTGCCGGTGCCCAGGTTGAAGATTTCCGTCCCTTTGTGATTTTCCGCGTATTCCACTGCTTTCACATGGCCTTCGGCCAGGTCGACCACGTGGATGTAGTCGCGGCGGCAGGTGCCGTCCGGCGTATCGTAGTCGTCGCCGAAAATCGTCAGGTGATCCAGCTTCCCGACGGCCACCTGAGAAATGTAGGGCATCAGATTATTGGGAATGCCCTTCGGGTCTTCGCCGATTCGGCCGCTTTCGTGGGCGCCGATCGGGTTGAAGTACCGCAGCAAAACGAGCGTCATGTCGGGATTGGCCACGACCGCGTCCTGCAGAATCTGTTCCATCATCGATTTGGTCCAGCCGTAGGGATTGGTGCAGCTGCCCTTGGGCATCGTTTCGACGTAAGGGATCGGATTTTCTGATCCATAGACCGTCGCGGATGACGAGAACACGAAACGGCTGACGCCCGTTTCCGCCATGCATTCCAAAAGGGTCAAGGTCGTGTCGATGTTGTTGCGGTAATACATCACCGGCTTTTCGACTGATTCGCCAACGGCCTTCAGCCCCGCAAAATGGATCACGCAGTCGATGGCGTTGGATTTGAAGATTTTCATCATCGCGTCCCGATCCTGCACGTCCGCTTCGTAATGTACAATGAATTTGCCTGCCAGTTCTTCGACCCGTTTCACCGCTTCCGGCGACGAGTTGGCATAATTGTCCACGATGATGACGTCGTGGCCGCTTTCAATCAAAGCTAATGCTGTATGACTGCCGATATAACCGGCTCCGCCGGCTAAAAGAATATTCATGTCTTTCCTCCTCAAGATTTAGGTTATCTTGGTTTGATCCACTTTATTATAGCGTAACACGCGCGCCGATGCTCCCCTTTACAGAAAATTTATACAAATTTTATGGCGGATTGATTGTGCGTTCGGCTAAACCGCGTTCTGCCTCAGATTTTTTATCGACATTAATCAACACTACTTGAAGGATGAGGGTCCCATCCTTTTTTTATTGACCTTGACTCGCATTTATGCAATTTTCCGCCCATACTTCATTTCGCCGTAAACTAGGACATCGGCAGTCATCTGTCCTCAATCCATCTCGGCGCGTTTGAGTTCTTCTAGATAACGATGCAGCGCATCCTGCCAGGTCGGCAGCGGCTCAAAGCCGTTTTCCGCGAGCTTCGATTTGTCTAACCGGCTGTTGAACGGCCGCTTTGCCTTGGACAAACCGTATTCTGCCGTCGTCACCGGGATGACTTTCGTCGAATATCCGGCCTGTTTGTAGATTTCAACGGTAAAATCGTACCAGGAGATGTACCCGCCTTCATTGGTCGCGTGATAATAGCCGTACTTCTCGCTGGGAATCATATCTACGAGGAGCCGAGCCAAATCAAAGGTGTACGCCATGTACCAGACAATGGTCTTGCGGATGCCTTCTTTGAACATCGTTTCCGGTTCCCAGCCCAGTTCCGCTTTGATCTTGTCCGGCGCAATCGCGTAACGGCGGTCGTGTCCCTTGCGGTCAGTGACATGTTCGATCAAATCCTTTGTGATGTGGGCCTTTCTCGGGTCTGTATCCGGCAAATATTCGCGCAGCACGTCAATGATCGTTTCTACAATTTCGATGTTCTGTTTTTCGTTGTGTCCGCCGATGTTATAGGTTTCGCCGTCCCGGCCTTTCTGTTGAACGAGATCGATGGCTTTGCAATGATCTTCCATATAGAGCCAGTCCCTCACGTTCTTTCCGTCGCCGTAAACCGGCAGCTTCTTGCCGTTCAGCGCGTTGTTGATCATCAGCGGGATCAGCTATTCGGGGAACTGATACGACCCATAGTTATTGGAGCAATTGGTGATGTTCATCGGAAAACCGTAGGTGTCGTGATAAACGCGCACCAGCATGTCAGAGGACGCTTTCGATGCCGAGTACGGGGAATGCGGCGCGTAAGGCGTCGTTTCGTAGAAATAGGCGTCCGGATCTTCCGGCAGCGAGCCGTACACCTCGTCTGTGGAGACGTGATGGAATTTTTTGCAAAGAAGAAATTACAAAATTAATGCTATATTTCCCTTTCAGCACTTGTCGACTCTCAACACCTGAGCCACGTTCAATCGCATGCTGCATAACAATCATAAACATCGCGAGAACTCGAAGTAGTTCAAAATTGGACTCTCTTTGCCGTGCCATAAACTTCTGATTCCTTCGACAATCAGCAATTCCGATTTCTGAACTTCTCCATTACACCCACAATGGCCTTGGTAACATTTCGATTAATATAGAACTCTGCATTACCATTTTGAATTGCGTGTGCAAACTCCACTAATTCATAGCGAATTCCGTCACCTTCCAACTGATAAAACTGACGTTTATTATTCTCCGGGTTTTCATAACGAACTTCAAAATAATCTGTTTTCCACCAAGGCGCCGGAACATAAATATATCCCTTTGTTCCAGATACAATAAGTTCACCTTCGGACTTTACTCCAGTACCAACTTTTATTGTTGCCGTTACATCAGGGTAGTTCAAATTTACTTTGGTAAATGCATCCGTTCCTGGATAGCTTTTATCTTCAACTGTAAAGAAGTTTATTTCAGTATAGTCAGTTCCAAGTATCTGGAATATCGGTAGTAATGCTGTTGGTCCCCATCCTTCCATACTACCCCATTTCTTACTCTTTTCTCCAAAATTACCATAAGTGCGTAAACTGGTACAAGTCGCATCAACTGACACCACCTTTCCAATCTTTCCGCTCTTTACAATAAGAAGCAATCTTGAGTATGCCAGCATGTAGGCTGTGCGAATTGCTTCCATTAAAATTAGATTATTCTTTTCAGCAAGTTGAATCAATTCATCATACTGTTTCTTTTGCAATGCGATTGGACTTTCGCATAAAACATGTTTTCCTTTTTTAAGGGCATGACAAATCTCATCATAATGCAATGTTGGATGAGAATGAATATAAACTGCATCTACGTTGTCCAGCATTGCACCATAACAATCGGTTGAAAATGAAATCTCCTTTTGAACTTCTTCCAGTTTAGTGAAATCCGACGAACATAGTGCTGTTACATTCACTGCATTAACAAATTTCGACTCGTTATAAACTTTGTCGAGAAAAGAAGAATATCCCAACATTCCAATTTTTACAGACCCTTTTTCAGCCCGAAGATCAGAACTCGATACCCCTTGTGTCCGGGGAAGATAAACAACTTTGCAGAATTCATTCAGATAATCAAAATAACCTTCCCAGTCAGATCCAACTGTAAAAATATCTACTTCGTAGCGCTTGATATCATCAATTTTCTGGCCTTCATACTCCTCAACAATAATTTTATCTGCTATTCCAGTTGCTTTCACTGCAGCGACACGCTCTTCCAATGTCTGTTGAACATTGATCTTACCGCGCTGTCTGTCAAAATCGTCAGCTGTAACCCCAACAATCAGATAATCTCCCAAAGCCTTGGCTCTCTCAAGAAGCTTGATATGACCGTAATGCAGCAGGTCATAAGTGCCATATGTAATAACTTTTACCATTAGGTCACACCTCTCTCCCAATAACTGCTTACAAAAGGCCTTTGCTCATCAAATCCTTAAAAGCATTCACCAATGTTGTATTATCATCGTGATTCAGATATCCAATGTGTCCAACCCTAAAAATAGCATCCTTCATATCACCACCATTAGGGCAGATCCAGATACCATATTCATCCTTTAACTTCAAAAAGATATCATAAGCATTTGCATGGAGAGGATGAAGCGGTGTTACTCCATTTGCCGGTGATTCAGAAACTATTTCAAATGGCAGATCTTTAATCTTTTCACGGAAGTCAGCCGCTTGTGCCGCAACACGTGCCACTTCTACATCTTCTCCTCCAGCAGCCTCAATCTCTTTTAATCTCGTATTGATCTGAATGAGAATTCCAACTGCCGGAGTAAAAGGAGTCTGACCTCGTTCCATATTTTTAAGCGCATCCGCAAGATCGAAATACATTGAATTTACATGTGCCTTCTTTACTCTCTCTACTGCGATAGGCGCTAGCACTACAATTGATATTCCCGGAGGACATGCAAGAACCTTCTGTGATCCTGTCAGCATAACGTCAGCACCACATTCTGCCATGTTGAAAGGATCTGCAAGAAATGACGACACACAATCACAAACATAGAACAAATGATTCTTTTTGCAGAATTCACCTATCATCTGCGTATCGTATAAAACACCAGTTGAAGTTTCATCCACATTCACAAGAAGACCCGTAAAGGGCTGACCATCATACCGATACAACATCTCTTTGGTAAGCTTCTGCCCATGATTCAATTTAATCTCTGTATAAGGAATATTATGAATCTCACACATCTGAGCAAATCTGGCGCCAAAACTTCCTCCATTGACTACCAAAACATTATCTTTCTCCGTAAAGCAATTCATAATAACTGCCTCCATCGCTCCTGTTGAAGAGTTCGTAAGAAAAACAGCTTTAGATCCCCTCGGTGCTTTCGTAAACTTGAGCATCAGTCTTTCATTCTCAAACATCAGTTCTGAAAATTCGGACGTTCTAAAATATGGAACTTGCTCTGCACCGACAACACGAACTGCTTTTGATGACATAACCGGACCAACAGTAAAATTTAGCATAACATTTCCTCTCATCTCAAGTAAAACTCCTGTAGCTTTTCTACAAAGTATTCCTGAATCGACTTTACACCACTCAGACCAACGGAGAAGTGCATTCCTTATAGCTTCTATTCTATTACTAAACCTGCAGATAATCTTAGAACACGCATCATTCCAGGACTGATAATAATAGATCTGCTTTAGGAAAGCTTGTCTTTTTATAGTCTTTCAAATAATAGAACGATCCACTAATATGGAACAATGCATTACCTAGAAACAGCGTCACATTTACATAGTTCTCCTATATAGATGATGAAGATTGCGATTTACATAAAGAACTTATCTTTGCAATAGCTATAATCCACTTTTCCTACATTGCCAGCAAGCTGCAATGTCTTCTCAGCGAAATACAGATCATGAATTGCCAGCCCATAGTTGTACACAAGAATCCGTTCTTGATCTGATTGTCTACCCAGTGTACTCTCATTCAGGACATCCGTGTGATTCGTTACTGCCTTAAAGGAATTAAAATACTTAAATCCCCGTATCTGCTCTATCTCATCGGTATACACATGATCAAAGAACAGATCACAGTTCTGGAATCCTAGTGTCATAATCGGGATAACCGTACAACCTTCTTCGTAACAATCATTTTCACAGAAATCAGACTCTGCTCTAGTCAATGCAGAAATGATAATATCTGATCCCCTAATCGTATTTTCATAAGTATTGCAGAACTCAAACCTAACATTACTGTATTTCTTATATCGTTCAGAAAATCGAATTTCTTGGTCATGATGCCGATACAGCTTAACCAGCAGTTTTTTATTCTTTGTCTTCTCAAAGAAAACATCCATACAAGCCGTCATAATATTACCAAGGCCAATAAGACCAATCGTCCTGAACGCCTTCTTTCCATACATAATAGCAGAATGAGCTGCTGCCGCGCCGGTGCGAAGAGTTGTAATGTATTCCGCATCCATTACCGCTTTCAGTATGCCTGTATCCGCTTCATACAGAAGAAGATCACTCATCATAGTCGTTCTCTTCTCTCCCGGCTTTGGTGTATGACGGCCAATCATCTTGACCATTGCCACATTATCTTTTACAGATAGGCATGGCATAACTGCGTAATAGTCGCCATGCTCCTGTCCCATGCGCGTCTTTACCGGCATCAGAAAATCTGATTTATGCTTCAAAGCATCATCTATCCAGTCGTAAAAGTTAATTGATGGCACTCTTTTTAATGTATTATTGACTTTATAGAAATCTAATAACTGCATTTTATGCCCCCCTACATTTTTTAATCCCAATAATATCCAACACACGTTTGGCCGAATTGCCGTCCGTGTATGTGTGATAGTCCTTCATCACTGCATTTCGGGCATCTTTATATTTATCGATTCTATCGGCTATTTCAGATATGCTCTCTTCCAATTCTTTCTGATTGTAAACATGATATCCTTTCATATAGTCAATTGCATTTTTGGGGAATACCCCGCGCGATTTCTCATATTCCTCATAGTCATCAAGAGTGAAAACAATTGGCCTGTCCTTAAGCAGAAAATCAATGGAAATTGAGGAATAATCGCTGATCATCGCATCTGCCATAGAGATGAACTGATACAATTGTACACCTATATCGTGAAGATTTTCGTCCCTCACTAAGAGAATATTATCAAAATGACTCTTAAATACTGGCAAATCTGCCTGCAGATGGTGCAGCTTAAAAACCAGAAGCAAATTTCTTTTCTTTAGAAAATTTGAGAACTCCTGAAGACTGTCTCTAGTTTCAAAAATCGGAAGCCCTGTCTGATTTTTGATATAATCCTCTGAGAGAGATTCATTATTTGATTGCCTAAAAGTAGGCATCCAGAAAATCACTTTTTTATAATGATCAAAATGCCATTTCTGGTTGATTTTCTCTCGCACGTTAGCATTTGACCAAAAGAAATAATCAAGCCGTGGATACCCCGTGATAACCGCTTTCTTTTCTGGCTCCTGCCAATATTCAGACATACCTTTAGCCGGAATAGGTCCAGTTACTGTGATCATGTCGTAATGGGTCAGATCATTTGTTGTAAATCCGCCTTTTGCCGCTTTATATCCCCAGCCATGAGAAAGGTAAATAACCTTTTGTCCTTTCCTTTTTAGCAATGGTGCTAATAGATTACAGTGGTCATAAATATACCACTTGCATGTAGATAGTACCTCTCCCCACCTCTTATCAATTTTCCGTGGTACCTTCTGAACAAATTCTGTATTCGGGAAATCCTCAGGGTTCTTCTGTTGCAGCGTTCTTGCTTCTCCTACGTGATCTACAAGCCATGCGACATGATACTTTTCCAAATAATCATTGTGCCGCATATAGTTATACAGAGCAAAAGCATTATCTGATAAATCACCTTCGCTTTCCATTACAATAAGATGTTCATCCATCGGCCTATGTCTCTTAAAGTAGTAAAACCATTTATTGTTGATGACGACTGCTAAACGAAAGCTAACCACCTTCATTGAGCCCACAATCCCATGTTTTTTTATCTTTTGAAGAATGTTGCCTCTCATCTTCTCTCCCGGTTATCTATGTAAAACTTTCCTTACAACCAGCCCGATATCTTTGATATACATGATAAAAATTACTACGAACAATCCAATCAAAATACCATACAGAGGAATGGCAGCGTCAACGAACAGCAATATAACGGATTGAATTACCAACAGTATATAAGAAATACTATCTCTAATAAAGTTGACTCTCAGCTTAATGTATTTCCTTGACTGAATGAGCCGCACAACATAAACCTCGACGTAACATACCGCGGTTGCAATGGCTGCACCAAGAGCGCCAATCATCGGTGTGAGAATGATATTCAAAATAATATTAGTAACTGCCCCCACAACTGTTGAAGTAGCGTAAACCGTGGAGTCTTTAACCGCAGTGAAAAATCCGCCAATATATCCAGACATCGCTCCAAACAGGATCGCCATTGTGAGCCATGGTACATATCTCCATGCGGCATAAAAATCATTAGCGTATAAGAACTTTGCCAGTATTTTATCAGCCACAATAATCGCCGAGCATACAATTGTCATCATACAATTATAAGCTCTGTATGTATTTGCAAAGAACCCACTCTTATCTTCTGGATCGTAGTCCTTTACTGCAGATAAAGCCCAAGCCTGATTAAAAATTGTCTGGAAAACATTCAGAATAGAGGGAATCTTTGATGCCACGGAATAAACGCCATTAGCTGCCACACCGCAGAAAAAAGTGACCACATATCTGTCTGATGCATTATTGACCCACCAGGCAATGCTGTTCGCAATAAGTGGTCTCGAGTAACTCAAGAGCTCTTTAGATTCTTTCTGATACTTTCGTGTCAGATGAGTATCGCGAAACATATGTGCTCTTGCAGCAAGCCAAACGCATTGAAAAAATGGTCCGATAATATTTGCGAGAAAGTACCCAATCAGTCCCCATTTAAAACCAACTAAAAATAGAATATTGCAGCCAATTGTCACCGCGGATGCAGCAACACTCGATATCGAAAGATCTCCAATACGGTCAATCCCTCGAATATAAAACGGAACAATCCCTCCAAGCGCCTGTACAAAGAACATCAGGAAAAAGAAAATAGAATACGTCTTCAGCATCGAACTGAATCCAAAAATTCCATTCACGCCAAGACCTATTGCTGTAATCGCACTGCCAATCAACAAATATCGAAAGCCAACCGTAACAATTGCTTCCTTGTCATAGTCCTTATCCATCGCAAATCTAAGCATTCCTTCCTGCACATTAAGTGTCAGGATCGGAAGCAGAACTCCGACTGTTGTATTAAATAGATCATAGGTACCATAATCAGCTGTCGTAAGAATACTGGTATATAAAGGTACCAAAAAAAAGCTCAGCAGCTTTGTTGCAAAGTTGCTCAGTGTCAACAATCCTATGTTTTTTGCTAAATATTTGTATTTACTCTGTTTTTCCATCAGTCTTTATTCATCATCTTGTCCTAACCAGCACTTCAAATTTCTGAAATTCCTTCCTCCGAAGCACTGTCTCTATGTCTTTATTCATTTCGCTATGCTGATTCCCGAAGTACTTCTCCAGTAGTCCGCACTCCAGTACAAAAATTGCCTCTCTAACATTCTTAGGCTGCTTCCTGGTCCTAGACCAGTTCATTATGCACTGTCGGAGGAAATACTCATACGCCCGCTGATCATATGTTACACCAAATAGTGGAAACTCGCGAAGACACAAGGCTGTAATGTAATAACTCTCCACACTCCGCTTTGATCCGCTGCTCCTTGCCGTGATACCATCTGGGTTTAGTCGGTATCCATAAACCACATCTGGAATAACTTTCGAACTGTACCCTGCTCCGTAAAGTATAAAAGATAGCGGTGTATCTTCAAACCAATACCCTTCTGGAAACTGAAAATGCTCCAGTACTTCAGCCTTAAAAAGCTTTCCCCAAGGATAACCGGATAGTTGACGCACCTTATGTGGAGCATCTCTTCTAGATTGTGTAAATGTGTACCATCCGCCCTGAATTATATCCTTGCCATCTGCCTTATCGAGTAGCATCTCGATTGCACCTTCTGCCATAACATCATCTGAATCTAGGAAAGTGACATACCTGCCTCTTAAAACTTTCAGTGCTGCATTTCTGGCACCAGATATGCCTTGATTCTCCTGGCTAATGATTTCTATTCGGTTCGGGTACTTTGACTGATATGCTCTGATAATTTCTAGTGTCTGGTCTGTGGATCCATCATTCACTGCAGTAACAATGTAGGAATATTGTGTCTTCTGAGTCAATACAGATTCTAAACACTTCGCCATGTACTTTTCCACATTGTGTGCAGGAACAATGATCTGTAGATCAGTCTCGGGTTCAAATTTATTGTTTCCAATACAACTCCCCAAGGGTCTTGGAAAATAGTTGCTCAATATCTTTTCAGCTTCTGAAACTGACATAGTTGTTTTTCTAATCAGAAAAGGGGCCAATTTACAGCAGATTATTTTTAGGAATTGCTTAATATTCATTGTGTTATGAACTTCTGACTTCCATCAAATTATTTTTTCCAAATTTTCTTATATATCAGTTTAACTGTAGAAGCTTTATTTGTATAAAATTTTATTAAAGAATCAGAAGGTAGGGAATCTTCAGAGAGACAGGATTTATAATTTATTCCATGTGCGTCATAACCCATACTTTTTATCGTGTAATATAATGCCACTGCCTGAAGCGCCGTACCATAATTGTAGTATTGATACCACGTCATTACTGCTATACTTTTTTATTATTCTTAACAGATTTTTCTTTAACATCTTTCATTATATCTAAATTATTTATCGCTTTCTTTTTATCCATCCCAAAGTCTGACTTATTCCACTCTTCACTCCATTATACTTAACTACAGAAATAAATTTTGCCAAATAGCTTTCTAAACTCTTTGGAAAATACTTCGGCATTTTACGCTTCAATTGCTCATAATAGACATCTTCCGCGCTATGCCACGATCCATCAAAATGATGAATAACTAAAGTATTATTCGTAATATGAATCTTATGTGTTTCATGATCTTTTGGGCACAAATAATCTTTTGGAAGTAAAGTAAACCCTTTTATCATTTGAAATGTATTGTTTTGTTTAAAACCATATTTATTACAAACATTTGTAATTCTCGTAACATTTGTAGTTAAATCATAACTCCCATCTTCTCTAATAAAATGTTTATCTGCGTAGTCATTCAATAATTCTTCGAACAATACCTGATGAGGAATACTCGCCATGAGTCCCGTTGAAATTTGAGTCTCTGATTCGAAACCTGACACAGCTTCGTATTGCAAGAGATTGTCAATTGGTTTAATCACTTCGACATCTGTGTCCATATAAACGCCGCCAAAGTTTACCAAGGCATAAAGTCTTGCCACATCAGATACAAAAGCCCATTTTTTTGATTTATAAGCTTCGCTTGAATAATTACAGATATTTACATCAAAATTAGATTCGTTCCATTCTTTTATTTCATAGTCAGGACAATACTTTTCCCAACTCGCGATACACTTTTTGGCCATATCTGAGAGCGGATTGCCTCCAAACCAACAATAATGAATTATTTTAGGGATCATTTCTTTTTTCATGTATTATTACACTTATTGAAAAACGTCACATAATCAAACTGATCGATATATCTTTTTCCGTTAATATATTGTGTGGCATATACATTCCCATTCTTTCCATTAGAGCAACTATATCCGTGCAGATAAAAAGCACTGCTAATGTTAGAATATTTCCGATCTGTAAACACCACTTTGTGTTTAAATGGTAAGGAATCAAACTGTTTTAACTGTTTTGTGTCATAACCCCCCCAGTTTGACAACATTACACAACAATTATTCTTGTTCATTCGCTCTTTACGTTCGTTCCATTTTGAAATTGCTTGATCAAAGTTTTTGTAATGCATAAAGTGTATTAGCGTTCCTTTATATCCTATGCCAACAGGATAATTTTTCCCACTGTCCTTCAATTCAATAATATTCTGTTCCATGAAATTATCAAAATTACTAAGTGCAGTGATAAAATCTTCTGGTGTCATATATAAATTAATAAATGGACTTTTAAACTCTAGTCCTAACCAATGATATAAAAAGCCACCTGTGCAATTACTTGCTATTATCGTTACATCCGGGTTTGTAAGTTTTTTCCTATTCTTCTGATTAATGTTGTCTTGTAATTTATTCTTTACTATGTTAAAAAGTCTGCTCATCATAATGATACTCTTAATATTTTTAATCCCATCTCAACATTTATAGCACATATGGCTGCTACGATTTTTCCTTTTATCGAAACCTTGCTAGTAAAATAGTCCTTCCAATATTTTCTATATAATTTTTGAAGTTTTTCCTCAACCTCTTTATACTGCCCCGTACTTTTGCTTAATAAAATCATACATTGATTACAAGCATAAATTATATCTTTATTTGCACCCTTTGAATATTGTGGATAAAAATTATGAATAAATTCTGCCTGTTCAAGCTTTCCTTCAACCATATTAAATCTTTTATCAGAAAAGGGTTCATTCATAATACTGGCATTATTTTTACGATAAACATAGAGTGGTTGATTTAATGAAACGATTGTGTTGCATAATGCAACTAATTTATACGTCGTGTATGTATCCTCATGATATTTCCCATATGGATATCTTACATCCTTAAACAAACTCCTTTTATAAAGTTTTGACCATGCCGCTGTTCCAATATCATTGGAATATAGAAATTGGCGCATGCCCTCATTATTCCCGTGTATAACATGCTGCTGCACGTCAGAATAACTCCAACGATTAAAGTTAAATTCCTTATAGTTATCGTCTTGTTCACAGCGCACATGTTGCGCTGATACAAGGTCAGCATGATTTTCTTCGGCACAATTAACAAAACTTTTTATCATATCTGCAAAAATAAAATCATCACTATCAATAAAAGTAATATACTTTCCTGTAGCTATATTTATTCCAGCATTCCTGGCATCTGACAATCCGCCATTCTTTTTGTGAATAACCTTTATTCTGCTGTCCTCTTTGGCTAAGTTATCACATATTTTTCCACAATTATCAGGCGACCCATCATCCACAAGAATAATTTCAAGGTTTCTATAAGTTTGACTTACAATTGATTGCACGCAATCATTTAAATATTTTTCTACATTATAGACTGGTACAATTACTGTAATAAGCGGTTCTTTCATTTTATTCTCACTCTAATAATTCAGAAAAGTAATATACAAATATTGAGCAGTTTGTGTGGATAATATAAAATAAATCAAAAAGCAAATAATTGCGCTAACCATATATGTCTTTGCTAAATAAATATTCTTTATTTTATACTGTATTTCATCGAACATTGGAATTAAAAATGGCAAAAAATATACTCCAATCCTATCCATATAATTAAACTTAAGACCAACGAGAGACATAATTACGTAGAAAATAGCAAAAAGACCCGATACACTCGCCTGATCCTCATCATTTTTCCCTTTAATTATCAGATATAATGATAAAAATACTATAACAATCCAAAATAAAACCACAAGCCCAGCCGTTTGTTTTAATCTTTCATTTACAAGATAATTATTATAATTATAGTAATCTTGTAAAATCGGTGTAAAAAATTCAAGTATCTTTTGATAAAAAATTCCTACAAAAATAACACACATAACCAAATATTTATGTGTTTTCTTGTAAGGCCACAATTTATAAACCAAATAAACAATCAAGAAAATTGCTGATGTAACATGAAATGTACAAGCAAGAGCAACTAGAAAAAAAAATTCTCTCGCTTTTTCTTCTCTTAATTTATCCCATGCATTTGCCACAAGCATAACTGCGATCATCTGTCTAGCTATATTAAAGCTATATAAATATAATCCTGTTCCTAAAAAAACAGACATCGCCAAAACAGCATTTGTACTATTCTTTTTTATAAAAGGATAAAAGCCAAAGCAAAAAATTGCGCTTGTTATGATTTGTAATAAATAATAATTGTTCGATATCAAACTAACCAATTTGCTCAAGATATTCCAACCTATTTCTTGTCCTTGATATTTAAAGGAAGAAAATATCTCAGCCCAACTAGAATCACATATATTGATATAGAGTTTTGCATAGTGTGCAGTATCTGCACCAACTGATATATTTCGAAAAGCCGCTATCATCCAACAAACAGCTAATACTATCAAAATATACTTATTGGCATTCAATGCAAATGCTATTTTCCCATTTCTCATTTGAAGGACAATCATGAAAAAAAACATGGATATTATAATAATCCAATAAGCCATTTATCCTCCTTATATTAATTTTATTATTTTCACTACTATTTTTATCTATATCCAGTTCAGATTTTCTGCATTTTTTGGAATATAAAATTTATTTTTTCAAAGCATTTATTGAGTTCATATTCTTCCATAACGAACTTTCTTGCCTGTTTTCCTAACAAAACCTTTTTATTGTAATCATCATGTAATTCAACGATTTTCTTAGCAAGTGCATAGTAATCGTTTCTAGGTATCACTACACTTGTTTTTCCTGGTTTGGTAGCTTCTTTTAATCCTGGTACATCTGTAATAATAACCGGTATCCCGCATGCCTGGCATTCAACGGCAGACACGCCAAATGACTCAGAAGAAGAAGAAACAACGCCAATATCCATATTAGCCCACTCTCTTGCTGCATCCTCCTGCGAAATGAAGCCAAGCCAACAAACAATGTTATCTATTCCCAACTGTTTAGCAAGACCTTTCAGTTCTTTTTCTGCCGGTCCTTTTCCCGCAATACGAACTTCGAGATTATATTCAGGATGTTCCTTATAAACTAAAGCAGCAGCCTTAAGCAACGTATCTATTCCATATTTTGGTGATAAAGACTTAACCGTTCCAATCACAAATTTATCATCATGCCTGGTCCTCTTAGCAGGGCTGAATAAATCCATATCAACACCAAACGGTGTAATTTCGAAATGTTTTTTTGTATATTTTCCACCCTCCGACGCCATTGCTTTACTTGTTGAAAACAAATAATCTGCTTTTTTTAAACTGTATTTCAGAATCAATTTCTGAAGAAATCCATGATTTGGAAAATCATATATGTCAGATCCCCACACTGAAAGGATATAAGGATGAATACCCGTTAGCGCCATAGCCGTGCCATAACTTGTAGCATAATGCGCATTTATTATGTCAGGATTAATTTGCTCTATGTATTCTTTTATTTTCTTTCTGTGCGTCAAATAGGCAATTTTATTCGCATCACTACCTTCTGGATTTGCAGAGTTTCCAACATAATAAACTCTAACACCTGAGATTTTAGCATCTACAAATGATATCACAGACACCTCATGACCATGACTTGAAAACCAGGTGGCCCATTTTATAGTATGATAATTCTGAGCATTTGATAAAAAGCATATTTTCATTAATTAATTTTCCTATCAATTTTCATGAAACAGATCCCGTGTATAGACTTTCTCTTTTACTCTATCAAGATCTTTGTTATACCTATTTGCGATAATTACATCGCTATTGTCCTCAAACTTCTGAATGTCATTCACAACCTTGCTACCGAAGAAGGTACAGCCATCCTCGAGGGTAGGCTCGTAGATGATCACTTCTGCGCCTTTTGCCTTTACGCGTTTCATTACACCCTGGATACTACTTTGCCGAAAATTATCACTGTTGCTCTTCATTGTCAAGCGATAGACCCCAATAATGATTCTTTTTTCCTCTGTTACCTTATAAGCATTTTCGCTTGAATAGCTGTAATAGCCAGCTTTCTTTAAAACCTGATCTGCAATGAAATCCTTACGGGTTCTATTGCTATCAACAATAGCCTGAATTAGATTCTCAGGAACATCTTTGTAATTTGCAAGCAATTGCTTTGTATCTTTCGGTAAGCAGTAACCACCATATCCAAAACTTGGATTATTATAGAAGTCTCCAATTCTGGGATCTAAGCACACACCATCAATAATTGATTTTGTGCTCATTTTTTTCGATTCAGCATATGTATCAAGTTCATTGAAAAAAGAAACCCGGAGGGCCAAATAGGTATTTGCAAAAAGTTTTACAGCTTCCGCTTCTGTAAATCCCATATGAAGAACCGGCGTATCCTCTTTTAAGGCTGCATCCTTCAGAAGTCTCGCAAACGCCTTCGACGCCCTGACAACAGCCGGATCATTTTTATCCCAGCTAACAATGATCCGGCTTGGATACAGGTTGTCATACAATGCTTTGGATTCCCGAAGAAACTCTGGAGAGAACAAAATCCTATTTGTCTGATACTTAGAACGAACATACTCTGTGTACCCAACAGGAATTGTTGATTTTATTATCATAAAGGCTTTGTCATTAACCTTTAAAACCTGTTCAATCACTGATTCCACCGCACTCGTGTCGAAATACTGTGTAGTGCTGTCATAATTGGTAGGAGCAGCAATAACAATGAAATCTGCATCTTTATAAATGGTATTAGATGGATTTTTATCTCCATCTTCCCCATTATTAAGTACTGCTTTAATATTCAGCTTTCGCAAACCATCTTTGGCTTCAGCCAGATACTTCTCTATATATTCATCTTGAATAGGACTCTCCCAATTATTAAGTTTTTCAACTTTCTCAGGAATAATATCAACAGAGGTCACATGGTTTTTCTGAGAAAGAAGCACTGCTAACGAAAGACCCACATATCCTGTTCCAGCAATTGCAATATTCATCTAAACCCTCAAATCTTTGTCTCGTATTTCTGTTTCTTTTTAATGCCATAAAACATATTCCAACATGCATACCAAAAAGCCACTGGTGCAGGCTTACCATCACAAACGTGAAACAAATCGTAATGACTTCTTAATTTCTTCCTTAATTTGTCATGGCTTATACTTTTTTTACGGATTCTATATTCAGCAAGATTCTCTTTTAGAAGATAGCAATCTGCTTTCTTGCACAATTTAAGAAGAATTGCATAATCATTATTTTTCTTGATATCTTTAATTTGAATCAAGCCAAATGCCTTAACACTATACATAAAGGTCAGACATCCTGGATATCCATAGTTGTACATGCGATGCCTATCAACCACTTCAGGTCCCGATACATAAATGCCCAGTGGATTGTCCTCTTCGTCAATCTTTGTGTATTCATGATAAGAAAATACATATCCATTCTGTTTCATAAAAACGATCTGTCGTTCAAGTTTTTCCGGCTTCCAAAGATCATCTGAGTCAAGAAAAGCGATCCATTCGCCTTTTGCTTCCCGGATAGCTCTATTTCGAGAAACCGCAGCTCCAGAATTCTTTTTATTTTTATAATATCGGATTCTCGGATCACTAAAAGATTTTACGATCTCGTCTGTGTTGTCTGTAGAACAATCATCCACTATGACCAACTCAAGGTTCTCATATGTCTGTTTCAAAACAGATTGAATAGACTTTCCTATGAATTTTGCGGTATTCCATGACGGCATAATCACAGAGACTAACCCATCGACTATTTCTCTTTGTATGCCGTCATATGGCTGACCATTAATATTTGATTCTTTCATCTGCCTATTCCTTACTCACCGCTCCTACGGTTTCAAACATCATTCCTATCTCTCTCAAGAAGTTGAACTTCTTAAGGCTCTCAAGGTTCCATTTCATTTTGCCCGGGAGCACCTCTTTCATATAGACAAGATCCACATCATCTGCCGCTTCCAACAACCTAGCTTCATCCTTATAAGCAATTGAAGCTTTCGACGTAATCCCCGCCGGCAAAAGCAACGTTGCGTAGTATGCTTTATTATACTTTCCATACTGCGCTACATACTTTGCCGCTTCTGGTCTTGTGCCTACAAAAGACATATTTCCATCCAAAACATCAAACAGCTGTGGCAATTCATCAAGTCTTTTGTCCCTAAGCTTTGTCCCAACTTTGGTAATTCGGCTATCGTTATTAACTGTAACCGCACTGCCCTTCTGATCCGCGCCATCGACCATTGTCCGAAATTTATGAATGCGAAATCTTTTTCCGTAAGTCGTCACACGTTCTTGCCGATAGAAAACCGGCCCAGGCGAATCGCGTTTGATTTTTACAGCAATGATTCCCATCGGAATCGCAAGGATGATGAGAAGAATAACACCAGCAATTAAATCAAATACTCTTTTAAGGATCAAACTTCCCTTTTTCTTAGAAAGCGCATCGTAATACGGGCGAACTTCCTCGCAACGCATATAGTCCGGTAAATCTCCCCATTTCCTTAACATTCAAGTATGCTCCTCTTAAATATACGACTTTAATACATCTTTAAAATTTTGAATCACATAGTCTACATCTTCATCGCTCAATTTCGTATGAAGCGGCAATGTGATCTCATTATTGTACAATTTATAAGCGTTTGGGAAGTCTTCGATCTTCCATCCCAATCTTTTGTACGCGGTCATCATCGGAAGGGGTTTATAATGAACATTTGTCGCTACACCACGTTCAGCCATTTTTTGAATAATTTCTCGCCGCTGTTCGTCGTTACACCCTGTAATTCGTGTGATATACAAATGCCCGGAAGAAGTGTAACTATTGGTAAAATGGACAATATGATCAACCCCAAGCGCATCACAAGCTTCATCGTATTTCGCAATAATTGCTTTGCGGCGCGCTAATAGCTGAGGATATCTTTCAAATTGTGCTAAACCAATGCCGCCCATAATATCGGTCATATTGCATTTATAAAGCGGTGCCACAACGTCGTACTCCCACGCACCAACCTGTGTTTTCGCCAGTGCATCCTTGCTTTGGCCGTGAAGGGATAAGAGCTGGAACCAGTGATACATCACGGCATTGTCTTCTGCTGTATTGAATGGAAGATTCCAAGATGCTGCGCCGCCTTCTGCCGTCGTAAAATTTTTCACCGCATGAAATGAAAAGGACGTAAAGTCTGCAATCGAACCGACTTTGCGTTCCTTGCGTTCTCCGCCTTCTGGTTCGCCTGACCAGTGCGATAATATTCTGCGGGCGCCCAGTGCATGTGCCCCATCGGCGACAATGGCAATCCGCCCCAGCTTCTGCTGGATGTTTGCCCCTAGTTTAGTCAATTCATCGTCATCTTCAGAAGCACTTAGCGGTCGAAATTGTGTCTTTGCTTCTGGACTGGTGACAATAGAAAAAAGCGCGTCATAGTCACAGGGGACTCCGCCAAGATCAACCGGAATAATGGCCTTGGTTTTATCTGTGATTGCTTCAGCCACCTTGTCGTAATCCATCTCGACACTGTTCGGCTGAGAATCCACAAAAATAACTTTTGCCCCGGCATGAATGGCTGCAGCTGCACTTGACGTATAAGTATAAGCCGGGACGATGACTTCATCTCCTGGCCCAATACCGAGCATGCGTAAAATCAATTCTTCTGAGGCCGTAGCTGAACCTAAACACGCGACAGCCGGCGCTTTTTCATCAACTTCTAGAAAAGAAGCAAGAAGCTTTTCTAATTTTTTTACCTTAGGCCCTGTGGTGATCCAACCGGAGCGTAAAGTGTCGATTACCTGTTTTTCTTCCAGCTCACCCATATCAGGCGGACTGAATGAGATCGTCCTTTTATCCATTTATTTTGTCCTTCCAAATCTCATTATGCGATTTCTTCAATTTTGTTTTCATCTCCCGTTGGATGTTCCCCAACCGGATGGAACGTTGTAAGCATGGTTTCCACCATTTCAACAATATGGTCAGAATTATTGTAACTCGCTTGAGCGAGCTCTTTGAGTCGACCAAAGAATTCTCGAATATCGAAAGGCACCGGTTTGCCGATAAAGATCAATTCATTATCGGTCTTCTTAAGCCCTTCACTGGCCATCAGCTTTTCTTCATAGAGCTTTTCACCCGGGCGCAGACCGGTGTATTCCACCTTGATATCCACGTCCGGGGTATAGCCGGACAAGCGGATCATATTGCGGGCCAGGCTGTCGATCTTCATCGGTTCGCCCATATCGAACACGAAGATCTCACCGCCCCACGCGTAAACGCCAGCCTGAAGCACCAAGCTGACCGCTTCGGAAATCGTCATGAAATAACGAATGATGTCCGGGTGGGTGACCGTTACCGGGCCGCCTGACTCAATTTGTTTCTTAAACAACGGAATCACCGAGCCATTGCTGCCAAGCACATTGCCAAAACGAACCGCCACAAATTGCGTGCCGTTTCGCGCTTCATTGCGTGTGCTCCCAATTTGAATGTCAGACAGGGATGCTGCGTCCTTCGCCGCCCCATCCATTTCCGCGCAGGCCGCCGGATCATCATCCGCTGCGTCTGCGTGGGCGTGCAATGTCGGCAGTTTGTCAAACTGGCCTTCCCGGCTGACCGCATCCATACTCTGGATCACCATTTCGCAAAGGCGTTTGGACGCCCCCATGATATTGGTCGGATTTACCGCCTTATCGGTACTGATCAAAACAAAGCGCTTGGTGCCGTACTTCATCGCAGCATAGGCTGTCTTATACGTGCCGATAACGTTATTTTTAATCGCTTCGTTCGGGCTGTCTTCCATTAACGGCACGTGTTTGTGCGCGGCGGCATGGAAGACGTAATCCGGGCGATACTGTTTGAAGACCATATCGACCCGGCGGCTGTCCCGGACGGAGCCGATGAGTACCACCAAATCGAGATGAGGATAGCGCCGTCTAAGCTCCTGCTGGATATCGTAAGCGTTGTTTTCGTAAATATCAAAAATAATGAGCTGTTTTGGCTCGTGGGCCGCGATTTGACGGCAAAGTTCCGAACCGATCGAACCACCGCCGCCCGTCACGAGAATGACTTTGCCTTTGAGCAACTCGTAAATCTCTGTCATGTTGACCTTGATCGTTTCCCGCCCGAGCAAATCTTCTACAGAAACTGGTTTCATCTTGCTGAAGGAGATCTCGCCGTTGGTGAGCTGATACACCCCCGGCAGGTTCTTAATCTCGCAGCCGGTTTCCTGGCAAATATTTAAGATGTCGCGGCGTTCTTCTGGTGCCGCTGAGGGAATGGTGACAAGAATCTGGTCGATTTGATATTTGTCAACCGCTTCGAGGATGCGGTCTCGGCCGCCGACCACCGGCACGCCGTAAAGACTTCTTCCCCATTTATTGGGATTGTCGTCGATCAGACAAACCGGATTGATGTCGAGCTCTCTGGAATTTTGCAATTCCCGGATGATGATGACGCCGGCGTGTCCCGCTCCGATAATCATCGCATTCTTTTGAGCTTTAGCTGAATTATCCCGATTATTTCGCATCAGATTGACATAACGGTAAGAGAAGCGCACCAGCGTAATTAAGCAAAACTGCATCACTGCCCCAACCAAATAATAAGAGATCGGCATGCGCTGGAAAAAGAGCGTAATGCCTACAATTTGAAACCCTGTTGTGATCAGCGTCGCGATAAAAATGCGATTCAGCTCCGTAAAACTCGCAAATCGCCAGACACTGCGGTAAAGTCCAATTGCCTTAAAAACAATAATCGCAAAAACCGTATAAATTGGTGCAAACCGCAGAAAAGGCACGAGATACGCCTTTGGAATTTCGCTGAAGCTTAAGTCAAAGCGGATCAACAGCCCGAAAAAATAAGAAAAATTAATCGCAATGACATCATAAGCGCCAAGATAAAACGCGATCAACTGCCAATGCATCAATCCATTTGTTTTCTTTTGTTTGTGTGGTCCTTCCATCATTGTTATCTTTCCCTTTTGTGTCCTCTCTCTTTCAGCGCACCCCAGGACAAGGCGGTGTGCTTTACCCTCCCCCATGTATCTTGGAAGGATACAGTATAAGCGCAATAAAACCGCTCAGGGCAATCCAACATCGGATTCCCTTTTGGGCGCCCGAGAGGCGACCCTGAGCAGTTTGTTGATTAAACCTTATTCTGCCACGTCTGTGCTGGTCAATTTTTCGCCGTTTTTCACTTTATCGATCAATCGGGCGCCCTTCACGACCTTGCCTGAATCTTCGTACATGACCGAGACCTTCGTCCCCGGCATCGAATAGGTCGTGTCCATTCCGGTTTTGCCGCTGACGGCGTAGGACTGGACGTTCCAGCTGGTCCCGTCGTCGAGCTGTTTTTTGACGATTTTGCTGATGTCCTTGGACGTCAAGTCCGTCGTGAAGGTGCCGGACAAGCTGTCCATGATGCTCTTGTAATGAAGCAGGGTGTTGCCGCCGTCAGAAGTGATCTTCGCGATGACCGCCTTGATGACGCGCATCTGGTTTTCGCCGCGCATGTTGTCCCCTTCGTTGAAGGCATGGCGTTCCCGGGCGAAGGCCAAAGCCTGGGCCCCGTTCAAGGTGTTTTCACCTTTTTTGAAGGAATAGCTGCCCGCCGTAAAGGACTGGGGCGAATCCACTGTGATACCGCCGATGGCGTCGATCAGCGTTTCGAATCCCGTGAAATTGATCTGACTGTAATAATTGACGTCGGTGTTGTACAGCGAACCCAAGGCCTGTTCCGAGCAGTCGATGCCGTAGAGCCCGCAATGGGTTAATTTATCGTAAGCTCCGTTAGCCGCCGGATTCTTCACGTAATAATCCCGAGGCGTGTTGAGGAGCAGAATCTGTTTGGTCACCGGATTGACGATCATCAGGATATTGACGTCGCTGCGGCTGGTGTCGAGGATCTTGCTGCGGGTATCGGAGCCGGAGATGTAGAGCACGAACGGCGTCTTGGTCACATCGACGGCTTTATTCGAGGTCTTTTTCTTCTTAATCGGCACTTCGTAGAGCAATCGTGTCTTTTTCCGGAAGTCCGCGTAAGCCTCTGTATCCACCAGCGAATCGGCGTAGGCTTCGTTCATGATGATCGCCTGGACATCGCCGTTGTAGAGCGCCGACACGTTGTCGTTCACCGATTTTTCCGGAATCGTCGTAATCGCCTTTTTAACCTTGCTGCTGACTTTTTCCACTGCCTTTTGGGTGTTGTCAGCGTCGTAGCCGGTCATCACGCCGAATTTGTAGTTTTTCGTGCCCTGGATCGTCCGGGCCTGGTCCGTCTTCAGCACGTAAACCCCTTCAACCGCGGCGAGCTTATTGCTGGCTGCGGTGACCGTGCTCACTGTCGAGTAAGCTTCCGCGGCGAAAGCGGTCGCGATCGCGGAGCCGATGCCCACAATCAGCGCGATCACAACCGAAGCGACCCGGCGGCGGTGGCGGTGATGGCTTGGCCCATGACCTGTCCCTTTAAACAGTAAAAACGCCGTGAGCACGGTCAGTCCGGCCAAAACGGCGTAAAGCACCATCAAGTATTTCGTCGGCACCATGTTCAGGCGATGGATATTGATGAGCGCGATCGCCTCAAACAGCACCTGAAACAAAAACACAAAGCCCGCAACCGGGCGCCATTTTTTCTTCTCCCACATAATGTACTTCCTTCTCCTTTTGACGCGGCGGCATGCCTTCCGCCGCTGATGCATTTCAAAGTTAATCGAGCGTTTGCCCGCTTATTGCCCTTTAGCCGCCATAAAGATCTGCCGGTTGTTGTCCAGAATGTCGGACAGCGCGTCGGCCATGCCCTTTTTCTGGAGGGCCTCAATGGCCCAGATCATGTTGGGCGGGCGGCGCTCCGTGTTGTGGCTATCGGTCGCGAGGGCCTGAATCCGGCCGTTTTTGATCAGCTTTACCGCATTGCGGGCGGTTTTGCGCCGGGCGAAATTGCCGGCGTTGAGCTGGACGACCACGTCCATGTCCATCAACGCCTCAATGTAGGCGTCGTCCGCGAAACCGCGGTAGCGCTCAATGTGGGCAATAATCGGCTTGATGCCCCACATGTTTTCGATTTCTTCGACGCCGCGCAGCGTCCGATCGCTCCAGGGTTCGAAGGGCATTTCGAGGAGCAGGTAGCGGGATTTGCCGAAACACAGCTTCTCAAGCTCGGGATCGTGAACCAGCGCCTCCCGGTACGCCACCTCCGCACCAAAGGTAATCGCCGGCAGCTGCAGCGCGTCGGGCGTGACCCGCTGACCTTCGCGGCGCATGGCCTGGATGCGGCCATTCATTGTTTTCAGCAGCCGGGCCGCCGCCTGCTCTCTGCGTTTTAGGAATCGATCGATAGATTCCTGGGCGTAATAATGGGACGTCGAGACGACCCCGCGGCACCCCTGGCGGTAATGCTCGGTGAGCAGCGCGATGGATTCCTCCGGCGTCTTGCAGCCGTCGTCCATCCCGGGCAGGAAATGGCTGTGTAAATCGTAAAAAGTAATGCAATCTGTTGGTTTCATTTTTTACTTATAATAGCGGTAATACTTGCCGCCGCCGGCGCTTTCGGCGTCGTTGTAGATGAAGCCGATGACTTTCGCCTTGGCGAGGCGCATCTGTTCGAGGGTATCACGCACGGCGCGGTATTCCGTCACGTTGTTGCGAACCACCAGCAAATAGCCGTCGATTAATGGTGAAAGGATCAACGCGTCGGCCACAGAGGTGATTGGCGGCAAATCGATAAAAATGTAGTCGAAATGTTTCCGGAGGCCGTCGACCAAGGTGCTCATCTGTTCCGACTGGAGCAGCCAGGTCGGATCCGGCGGGATATTCCCCGCGGGAATCACGGCCAGATTTTTGTGTTCGTGGATCGTTCGGGTGCATTCTTTCAGGGATTGGTCTCCGATGAGCATATCGGACAAGCCCGGAACTTGTCTGCAGCCCAGTTTTTTGGACAAAGTCGGCAGCCGCAAATCCCCCTCGATCAACGCGACTTTCTTGTCAATCTGGCAGAAGCTGATTGCCGCGTTGACGGCGTTGGTCGATTTGCCGTCGTGGCGGAAGGCACTGGTCACGCCGATGACTTTGCAGCCCGATCCCGGAAGGGAAAAGGTGATATTGGTGCGCAGGGCCTTGTAGGCTTCCTGAATGGGCCAGGGGGATTTATCGGTCAGAATCCATTCGGCGTTATCGCTGGCCTTGCCGCGGTTCAATTTATTTTTAATTTGAAATGCCATATGCTTGGTTCTCCGTTCTCACTACTTTGCTTTGCTGGCAGCGTAATAATAGCCTTTTTTGCCTTTGTTGTTTGCGGCCTCGTCGAAGTTCGGAATGGTGCCGATCACCGAGAACCCGAATTTGGCTTCAAGCTCTTCCACACTCTT
Organism: Pseudoramibacter porci; assembly: GCF_009696145.1. Lineage (GTDB taxonomy): Bacteria > Bacillota > Clostridia > Eubacteriales > Eubacteriaceae > Pseudoramibacter > Pseudoramibacter porci. The sequence goes on along the minus strand of NZ_VUMO01000008.1, from coordinate 23,799 downwards.
GATCCGGTCGTCGGTCAAGTGGCGGATGATGATAATGATCATCGCCAGCAAGCAGCCAATGATCGCGCCCACCGCCGTATTCTTCGGAATGCTCGGCGCGTAGGGCTGGTCGGGCAGGATTGGCGAGGAGACGATTTTCATCGAACTCCCTTCGACGATGCTCGCGACGTATTTCGGTGCCACCCGCGCAATCGACCGGGCCAGGTTGCGGGCGTCCGTGGCGTTTTCCATCGTGACATCGAGAGTCACCAATTGGGAGTCGGTATCGACTTCCGTCGTGATATCGTCGGCAATATCGTCGTAATTCACGTCCATGCTGATCCGGTCCATCGCGTCTTCAACGACGGGACGGCTTTTGATGATCGACGCGTAGGTCTGGGCCAGGGTCTGGCTGGCGGCGGTGTCTCCGCTGTTCAAGCTGCTGACGTTGTTTTCACTGCCGGACGCGTGGTTGTTGACGTAGGCTGTAAAGCCGGAACGATAAGTGGGATGAATGAGAAAATTGGTGATGCCAAAAGCCAAAGCGGCGCCTATAAGGGTCAGTAAAACAACAAACCAAAATTTATCCCAAATGGCTCTGCCAATTTCCAAAAGATCGATCTCTTTGACCTGATCCGACGACTGACGGCCGCGGTTCTCGCTGCCGGCTGTGCTGGTACTCAATGCGCTTTTCCTCCAAGTTAAATTTAATTTCTATCATTAGATAAGCCCTCATCTGATAAAAAGGACTTCACTCATTATATACGCCCCGCAGTATAAAATATTTTTCCGCCAGAGCCTGTTTTTAAGCTTTTTTTAATAAAAATTTGCTGTTTTTCAATGTATCACAAACCAAAGAAAAAAACAATCTAAAAGTTACATCTTAATACTATTTATTCCACGGAGGGGTCATCAAAAAGCGGCGTCGAAAAATACCGTTCCGCCGTGTCGGGCAGAATCGTCACCACGGTTTTGCCGGGGCCGAGCTTTTTGGCCAGCCGCAGCGCCGCGGCGACGTTGGTACCGCTGGAGATCCCGCACATCAAGCCTTCCTCCCGGGCCAGCCGTTGGGCGGTAGTCAGGGCTTCTTCGTCGGAAATGATGCAGATATCCGAATAAATCTGCTGATCCAGAATCGGCGGGATGACGCCGTCGCCGATGCCCATCTGCAAATGGGTGCCCACCGGCCGGCCGGAGAGGATCGCGGCGTTTTCTGGTTCCGCCGCCCAGATGGTGATGTCCGGGTTCGCCGCCTTCAGGGCTTCGCCGACGCCGGTGATAGTACCGCCAGTGCCGATGCCAGAACAGAAGCCGTCGATTGGCCCGTCCACCTGTTCGAGAATTTTCTGGCCGGTGTACTGCTTGTGCGCCAAGGTGTTGTGGACATTTTCAAACTGCTGGGGCACGAACACGTGGGGATCGTCCGCCGCCATGCGCATCGCAGTCGCGGCGCATTCCGAGATGCACGCGCCGATGTCGCCCGCGTCGTGAACCAAAATCACCTCCGCGCCGTAATGCCGGACCAGCTTGCGCCGTTCTTCGCTGACAGAGTCGGGCATGATGATGACCGTCTTGTAGCCCTTGACCGCGCCAACCAGCGCGAGGCCCACACCCTGATTGCCGGAGGTCGGTTCGACGATCACTGTATCCTTCGTGAGCTTGCCTTCTTTTTCCGCGGCCTCGATCATGTTGAGCGCCGTCCTGGTCTTGATCGAACCGCCCACGTTCACCGCTTCAAATTTGACGAGAATGTCCGCACTGCCGTCCTCGGTCAGCCGATTCAGCCGAATCATCGGCGTGTGGCCGACCGCTTCTAACACATTATTGTATACCATCATTTTTTCCTTTTAACCTATTTAATCTATTTAAAGTAATTTTAAATTGATATGAATAGTATAACACCTTGAACCCGCGCGCTCAAGGCAGAAAAACAGGGGGATTGGAAGTCTTAATGGTCAGTCAATCCGTCGTCCTTCTGCGCGATGTACTTTGTCCCTCTGCCGTTGCCTATTTTTCTGACAATGCCTCGATATATCAGCGCTTTTAATAGCTGAAGGGTTTTTCTTTTGCTGAATCCCGACTGTGCCGCAATGGCTGAGCTTGATTTTCCCACTGTAGATAAAACCTGATAGAGCTGCCGCTCGTCCGGTGTCATATGTTCGACCGTCTGCACAACAGGCAGTGTGACGGTAATAGTATTGGTAGAAAAGCTGTATATCGGTTTGGTTTCGCTGCCGTTGTAAGCTTGATTCATGCGTCGAACCCCTGTGCCGAAACTTTCAATGAGATGAAGCCTGAAAAAAACGTTCCCGATCACGGGGTTTCTGAGCAAAGAAACCTGTCCGCGCAAATATTCATCCTGAGTCATGCCTTCCGGCAGTCCGCCCGGTGACACGATCTCAACGCGGTCATCGTACATCGACACCCGGATCTGAGCCCGCGTATCCCATGTGCGGTGAACCAGTGCGTTGGCTAGCGCTTCCCGATAAGCCTTTTCCGGAATCTGCTGGATGGTTTTTCTCACGCTGCCGTCAATGACATCGTACTGATAGTATTTTCGGTACAGCTCAAGTGCGTCGTCGAATTGTTTCAAAATCGATTCACGATCAAAGGTCTCACGATCTCGGATGATATCGATCGTCTCCCCAAATCGCGCACAGTCAATACCCGGAAAATCATTATGATCGGCGAGCAGTGCGGCCGCGTTATTGTACTGGCCATTCACATCGACGAGACCGATCGTTTTCAAGACATCTTGACTCAATTTGGCAATGGACAACATCTCTCTCATCTTATTTTCCAACACGGAAAAGGACAATTGCTGGTTTTTAGCGGGCAGGGCATCAAACGAGCGCCCTTCCCCTTCGAGAATAAGCCGATTCAGCTCGACGCGGTCAACCTCAATGGTTGCAGTATCGTTGCGTTTATACGCCTTCGTTTTATAGTAATACGGCTTAAATTGACCCGCTTCAACTTTCAGCGTAATGATACGCGTCCGATCGTCGATGGTCAACTGGTACGACGGAATGGGACGAATGCTATCGTTGATCCGATTTTCAATATCCAGACAAACGGCTTTGGGGTTATCTATCCCAATGATCCGGCCATCATCACTGATCCCAAATTGGATGGTACCGCCGCCGTAATTCGCAAAGGCGCTGACCGTTTTAAGAAACGTATTGGTCACTTTCTCTTTAATTTCATAGCTGCGATTTTCTTTCATCCCCATAGCCTCCTTGAAACGCAAAATTCATTTTTTCTATTTTATTGTACCAAAATAAAACGCAAAATGAAACGTATTGTTTTGCGTTTCATTTTGCGTGTCAAAAGCCCACGTATTTCCCTATTGTATTTTACTCCGTCCGTCAGCGCCAGGCCGTCCTTTAATTCTCCGCGGCGCCGCTTTCCGAGAAATGGGCCTGCGCTTCGGTCATATCCTGGACCAATTCCACGGTCCCGAGGTATTTTCCGCTCCGGTCCCGAACGGCGGTGTAGGTCACGAGCATGGGGCGTCCGTGCTTTTCCATCCAAACCGGCACGCGGTCCTGCTTCCCGGTTCTGAAATCGTCGAGAATCGCCCGCACCATGGGTTCGATTTTCGGCGGGTGGCAGGAAAAGACCTCGCGGCCGAGAGCCATCTGCGGCCGCTTGAACACCTTTTCCCCTTCGTTGAAGTAGCGGTTGATGTTGTCCGCGTCGATGAAGGAGATTTCCATCGGGATGGTGTTCAGCAGGGCGGTCAGCTGGGCGACGGTCATGCGGCCGCCGGGCATCACGATTTCCCCGTCCATCAAAGCGGCCGGCTGCGCTTCGGACCCTTCGCCTTCCGGCCAGGTGGCGCGTTCGACGCCGAAACAGGTCGCGTAATCTTTGGAATCACGGTAAATCTGCGCCCATTCGGCTTCGGTGAAGTTGACCGCGCAAATCGGGAATAAAATATTCTGTTCCTTGTAAATCATTTCCTCCGCGCGGGTCAGGACCTTGTCCATCCGGTCCTGCCAGTCTGCGTCGTGTTCCCCGGCCTGGGCCAGGGCTGATAATTCGTCCCGGATCTCGTCGTCAACGGTCCACATGACGTCAGAGGGGCCGGACACGCCGTAAGTCACCTTCAATGGCGGGTAGAGCAAGTCGCCCTTCTTGGCGTAATGAATAGCGAGCTCTCGGATTTGTGGCAGGAGCGCCCCATCGCGGTCCGCCCGGAACTTTTCCAGCAGGGCCGTGAAAGCGTCGTTTTCCTTCGTCAGCGTGTTCAATGGATGGCCGGGGACGGCTGCCAGCGCAGCCGCTTTGGCGTTTTTGTCGGTGTAATCCCGCTTTGGGAGGGGCGCCGCCTGAGCGCGTTCGACTGCCGCCTTCTGGCGCATCAGCGATGCGGCGACCGCTTTTTCGGCGTTGGCAATCCGTTCTTCGGTGGTCGCGCCGTGAAACAAGGCCGAGTGCACGTCGCAGAGCTTCTGCACTTCGGTCAGCGGCGTCCCCTCTTCGAGCAGTTCCTGCTCAGCTTTCATGATTTCCGACGCGTCCACATCGCTGAAATGGGCCGCGAAATCGGCGCGCACCGCTTCGAGATCTTCTCCCGCACCGAGGCGTTTGAGGTAGCCCTTCAGCTGATCGGTCCGGCTTTCAGATTCAGGCTTTGGCGCATCCGCCGGCTGCGCTTTGGGCGCCGCCGAGAGATTTGGCATCTGCCCTTCCAGTTCAAAGCCTGCCGTCATCAGCGCCGCGATCACGTCCGTCATGGCGATCCCTTTCATCTTCGCCCCTTTAGGGATGGTCATCAGCTTGCCCACTGAGCGCAGCATGCCCTTTTTGGTGATTTCTTTAAAGCCGAGCCCGGCCATGATGTCGATCAATTCCGGATAAGTTCTGGTCAGCTCGTAAACACTTTTGTTTAAATCTATGGTTTTTGGCATTTTGTTTGCCTCCTCTTCAAATGGATGAGGCCATTGTATCGGGAAAGGCCGCGGGTGTCTGTGGTTTTAACAACATTTTAAGTTTCATATAAAAAACCGCCAGCCCTCGAGCTGACGGTTAAAAATTGCTACGCCTCTCCTTCGTGCAGCGGCAAATCGATGCGGAAGAACGTCCCCTTCTCAATCGCTATCTGGAAAGTCTCACGAACCCGACGCCGATCCGCTTTTCCGGCCAGGGCGATGGTGCCGCCATGCTTTTCGACAATGGAATGGACAATCGCCAGCCCCAGGCCGCTGCCCGACCCGGTGGTCCGGGACTGGTCCCCCATCACAAAGGGTTCAAAAATATGCGGCGCGAGGTCTTCGGAAAGCCCCGGGCCGTCGTCGCCGACCACGAGCACTGCCCGGTCCGCGGTCTGCTGCAGCAGCGCGAAGAAATGGGTGCCCGGCGGCGTGTGCTTCAGCGAATTGTTGACCAAATTGTCCAAAACGCGGTTCATTTGCGCGCGGTCCAGATCCACCGCAATCTGCCCTTCCGGAATGTCGTCCAAAATCTCGTGGCCGGCCGTTTCCATCTGGCTGTAGATACCGGCAAAATAGGACCGGACGAATTCGCTCATGTCCGCCGGTTCAAAATGCAGCTGCACCTCCGGGTGGTCGAGCTTGTTGTAGGTGCTGATCTGATTGATCAAGTCGCCCAGAGCCTGGGTCTTGTCCGACATGATTTGGAGGTATTTCGGATAGTCTGCCTCGGGAATCAAATGATCCTGCATCGCGTTGAGGTAGCCCTGGATCACCGTCACCGGCGTTTTAAGATCGTGGGACAGATCCGCCGTCATGCGCTGCTTCTGCGCCACCAGCTCCCGATTGTCTGCCTCGGCCCTGACAATCGTCGCGTTCATCTTGTTGAAGGTACGCACCGCGCTGGCCACTTCCGTCGGCCCCTGGATCGCGTCGATCGGTTCGCGGCTGCCCTCTGAAAATCGGGTCATGCCCGTTTCCAGCTGCCGAATGGGCTTCGTCACCCTTTTCGTCAGGGTATAGCCGCCGATCAATACCGTGAGGAACACCCCCAGACCGTAACCGATTAAAATGACAGTCCTTTGAATGTCCCGCTGCGTCTGATCGTAAAGGGCAGAGCCGTCCAGATGCAGAAGTAAATACCGCTTCTCGCCCTTTGCCGTAGTGAAGGCGTATTTCTGAAACAGCGTATCCGCGTGATCGATTAAAAGCTTCACGGTCTTTTTCGAAAGCCTTTTCCGCGGACGGCGCGCGGTCGTGTACTGAACGTTTCGGCTGCGGTCCAGCACGGCGGCTTCCCGAATGGCGTCCTGATCGCCGTAAACCAGCAGGTAGCCTTTGTTTCGAATGTGGTACAGCGTGTAAAAGGCATCTTTGTCGTAAGACGGGATGTAGGCCAAATAGCCTTTACCGTATTTTTTGGTTCTGCCCGAGCTGCTGTAGAGCACGCGCCCCGACGGATCGACCACATCGAAGGCATCCTGTTTTTTCAACCGTTTGCTGTCCGACAGCGCCTGATAACGCGCCGCTTTCAAATCGGGCTGGGCCTCGGCAATGAAGCGGTCCACGCGGTGCCACATGTTTTCAGTGCTGTCGATCTCGTTCGTCGCGATGAGCATCACCGCGGTCAGGGCGACAATGATCCCAAGCATGATAACGACTCTGCCCATGATCATCCGGAACAGCGTCTGGTGCTTTTCCTTTTTCATGCTTTTCCCTTGAGCTTGTAGCCCAGGCCTCTGACGGTGATCAGGTACGCCGGGCGCTTGGGCTCGTCTTCGATTTTTTCGCGGAGGTGTGACATGTGCACCATGATGGTGTTTTCGTCGCCGTCCAGTGCGGTGCCGTTCAGCGACGCCGCGATCTGCTCTTTGGTGAACACCCGGTCCGGCTGTTCCATGAGCATGACCAGGATTTTAAATTCGGTCGGCGTCAACGGGAGCGCCTGTCCGTCCCGGTACACGCACATTTCCGAAAGATCCGCCTTTAAATCCCGGACGTGCAGAATCTTGGCCGCGTGGGTTCTGCCCTGCGCCCGCCGCATCACCGCCCGGATCCGGGCCGTCACCTCCAGCGGGTTGAAGGGCTTGACGATATAATCGTCCGCGCCGATATTCAGCCCTAGGATTTTGTCGCTGTCCGCCTTCCTGGCGGAAAGGACCAAAATGGGCATCTGGCTTTCCTCCCGGATCCTGCGGATCAAATCGAAGCCGTTCATTTTCGGCATCATGATATCGACCAGGCAGAGATCAAAGCGCTCCTTCTGAATCCGATTCAGCGCCTCGAGGCCATCGTAGGCCGCCACCGTTTCAAAACCGCTGTTCGCCAAATACATTTCCAGTACGGCGACAATGTCTTCGTCGTCCTCAGCGATGAGGATTTTCTGTTTCGTTTCTTCAATCATATCTTCAATCATAATGGTATCTTAAACCCGCTTCTGCTGGCCGTCAAGGCGTTTGACCCGTCCGGCGTACAGACGGTACAATTTCCCATAGTAGTCGTATTTTTGATCCTGTCGGTGATCCGGCAGACGATAGGCGTCCAGTTCTTGCGCCAGCGCGTCGGTCGCCTTCACCGCGCCGTAATAATTCAGATGGTCGCCGCCGTCGTAGGTGTCTGTGTTCCAGTCGATGGCAGTGCGGCCAATGCGGGTATTGAGATCGATGTACGCGACGCCGAGCTCTTTCGCGTACCGGACCAGGGCGTTGTGCTTCGCTGTCGAATAATTCTTCGTGCTCGGCGCACTGTACAGCACGACGCGGCTGCCGCCGTCCTGGCAGGTCCTCACGATCCGCGCCATCATCATCTGATTGAATTCCGGAATGGCCTTGACGCGGCGGTCGGGCTTCATGTAGCCTGACACGTCCGCATCGGGGAACGCCCGGCCCAGGACGCGGAACCCGTTGTATTTTTGAACTTCGTAGCCTTTGATAAACAGGGCCTTCCAAAAATCGTGGTTTTGGAAAATCGGAAAAATATCGCTGATCTTCTGCCCAAATTGATTTTCGGCTCCATTTACCATATTGACTTTGCGAAAGAGCATGTTGGTTTCCACCAGCACCACCTTCGGCCGCTGATCGTCGTAGATTCGCTCCACCATTCTGGCCATTTCCGACACCTGCGCCCCGGGCTGGCCGAGCACAAAAGCGGCGATGCCCCGTTTCTGCCACAGGCGCATCGTATCCACCGAGGTGTAGGACTCGCTGTCGCCCAGCACCGCCACATCCACGGTATGCTTTTTCTGGCTTTCAAAATCGCGAACAATGCTGTTGCGCCGCGCCGAGTAGCTGGACAAATTGTCCGCCGATACCCGGACCGACACCGCCGAAAACACCGTCAGCAGAATCAGCAAGCCCGCGACGAACCCCATCCATTTAGAATTTTGCATAGATCATATCAACCTTTCGATATCCCGCACCGTAGGCGCCCAAGAAAATCAGGGCAAAGATCAAACTGTAGCTGAGCCCCCAGCGCACCGATGTCGGCAGGCGGTCCAGCCAGTCGAAAAGATGAACCCCTTTTTCTTTGCACACGTCGACGATCGCGACCAGCGCCAGACAGAACCCCACCGCCAGCCAATCGGACGAGTCCAGATGGCTGACCGCGAACAGGGCGTGCACATTGCTCGGGCCGCGGAACACGTTGCCCATCATGAGCAGCGCGGCCGAAACTGTATTGGCCCGGAAAATGATTTCCCCTGCGACGATGATCGCCAGCGTCCGCACCCAGCGCAGAAACTTGAAAAAGCCGCGATCCGGCGAATAGCCGGTCTTGGCGTAAAATTGCTTCTTAACCGGTTCGAGCATTACCTCCGCCATTAAAATCGCGAGGTAATACAGCCCGTATACGATGTAATTCCATTTCGGGCCGTGCCAGAATCCGTTGAACAGCCACACCGGTGTCAGCGCCAGAAAAGACGTCACGACTTTTGCCGTCTGCCGGCCGTATTTTTTCCGCACCTTGCGGTTCGCGTTGACGACGAGATGGCTCGTGGACACCGGGAAAAACACGTAGGTCTTCAGCCAGGTGCCGAGGGTGATGTGCCACCGGCGCCAAAATTCCGACGCGCTGCGCGAGAAAAACGGCTGGCGGAAATTTTCCGGCAGGTGAATCTGGAGCACTTCCGCCGTGCCCATGGTCACGTCGATCATCCCGGAGAACTCGAGATAAAGCTGCGCCACGTAGGCCACGCCGCCGATCAGCGCCGCCCATCCGTGAAACCGCTAGGGCTGATTAAAGACCATGGCCACCAATAGGGACAGCCGGTCCGCCCCGGCCATTTTCTTAAAAAAGCCCCAGAGCATGCGCAGGCAGCCGTTTCGCAGGGATTTCCCCGTGATGGGCCTGCCGGCGCACAGGGACGCCGCGCTGTCCTGGTACCGGGCGATCGGGCCTTCCATGATTTGCGGGAAGAACCCTAAAAACAGCGCCACCCGGACAAAATCGCGGTCAGCCTCCTGGTGGCGCCACAGCACCTCGCACAAATAGCTGATCGCTTCCAGCGTGTAATAGGAAATGCCCAGGGGCACCACAAGTTTTTTCAGCGCAAACGCCTGGCCGGTCAGCATCTGCAGACCGCCGAAAATCCACCCGGCGTACTTCACCCGGATGAGGACGCCGGCCAGCAGCGCGAGGGCGCAGGCGAACCGCATTGTCCGCTTTTTTCCTTCCGCCCGGTCGATCCAAAGGGCGGCGGCGTAAACCCCGGCGCTCGTCGCCACCAGCACCCAGGCGATCTGGCGCATGGCCAGAAAATAGAAAAGCCAGCTCGCCCCGAGGAGCACGTATTTCCGATAAGCCTGCTTCGTCAGCGCGTAAAGGACGAAGACAGTCGGCAGAAAGAGGGCGCCGTAAAAAAGCGATTGATAACTCATAATCGTTTCTGAATGAGTTCGGCGATGGCTTTCACCGAATTAAAATGCGCCGGAATCAGATCCGCCGTGCCGATTTCCACGTCGAAGGCGTCTTCAAGATCGGCGACGAGGGCGATCACGCCAAAGGAATCCAACAGCCCGTCGTCAATGAGGTGGGTTTCACTGGCGTAATCAATTGAATCGTCGTTTTCTTTCAGCATTTCAATAATTTTTTCTTCCATATTTTCCATTTTTATAACCTTCTTTCTGTATGCAGGGGCCAGGCCGCTGTCCGCTCTCTGAGCACAGAGACCGTCTCCCCACTAACCCGATAAACCGCCGGCAGTTCGTGACTTAAAAACAGCGCCGGACCTTCGTCCATGGCATAAGCGCCGGCCTTTTCAAAAACGATGCGGTCGCCGATTTCCACCGCGCCCAATGGCGCGTTGCCGACGAGAATATCGTTGAGGGAACACAGCGATCCGGCAATCGTCCAGACCTGATCCCCTTCCCGCTTTGGCTCGGTCCGCAAATAGGGCACGTGCATGCCCCGCATCATGCCGTCGTAATGCAGCTGATGGCTGCCGCCGTCGATCAGCACGTAGCCCGTGCCGCGATTGCGCTTGCAGTCGACGATGCGGCTCACGTATTCCCCGCAGGGCGCTGCCAAAGCCCGGCCCATTTCCAAGGTGACCCGGTACTTCTGTCTGAGCGGTGCTGCCGCTTCCGACAGCGCCGCAAAAAATTCGGATTCGGTCACTTTCGGCGTGCGATCCGAAAAATAATCCACGCCGATGCCCGGGCCGTACTCAATTTCGTCGATCCGGCCGCCTTCACCTTCGATTCTTTCGCAGACGCGCGTCAGCTCCGCCATCTCTTTGGCGTACACCGCCGGCTTCCGCTTCATCGTGCCGGTGAAATAATGGATGCCCTGCAAGTGAATCCACGGCCCCTGGCGGCGAAACAATGCGCAGAGGACGTCCTCGTCCATGCCAAATTGGGTCCCGTCGGTCAGCCGCGCCAGCACCCGCAGCGGCGTGCGGTGAGTCCTGGCCCAGTCTGCGAGCAGCGTGTACTGTCTTTCGGATTCGGCTGTGTAGATACAGGCATCGCCCCAGGTGTCGAGCACCTCTTGAAGCTCCCCGTCGTTCTTGACGACGCCGGAAAAAATCACCTGCCGGGGGTCGATGTCCTCGTGGACACAAATCTTGAATTCCCCGTAGGAACACACTTCGATCCGCTGAACCGCTTTCGAAAAAGGCTTGACCAAAAAAGGATTGGCCTTCATCGCGTAGCAGAGCTCTCCGTCCCAAAGGCGGCGCACCGCAGCAACCCTGGCGCCCACGCGGTCTTCCTGCAGGATGTAGCAGGGGGTTTCGAATGCTTTCATACGGCCTCCTTCAATTTGCGGCGGTCGATTTTTCCGTGGCTGTTCACGGGGAAGGTCTCGAGCCGCCGCAGCTTGGTCGGAATCATGTAGGCCGGCAGGCTGTCTTTGAGCGCCCTGCGCAGCTGCCGGCTTTCAATCTCGCCGGTGTACCAGCCGGTCATCCGCTTCTTTTCAGGGTCGTAAGTGACGCAGGCCCGTTCCACGGCTTGGATCTGGCCCATGGCCTTTTCGATTTCGCCGAGTTCGATGCGGTGGCCCATCAATTTGATCTGATCGTCAGCCCGGCCGACGAAGAAAAACTGACCGTTTTCCCGGTAGCCGAGATCGCCCGTGCAATACGACCGCATGCCGTAAATCGTGCGGAAAACCTTGTTGGTCAGGTCCGGCCTGCCGATATAACCCATACCGATGGATTCCCCGCAGATACAGATCTCGCCGGTCACATCGTCCTCGGTGATGATGTTGCCGGCCAGATCGAGGAGCAGCACCTGCCGCCCGTCAAAGGGAACCCCGATCGGCAGCCGGTCCTCGCCGCCCTTCACCCGGTAATACAACGCGTTACACGTGATTTCCGACGGCCCGTAGAGATTGATAAAGGCCGCCCCCGGCAGGTGGTCCTGCCATATTTTTAAATGCTTCATCGGCATGACTTCCCCGCTGAACATGACCAGGCGCAGGGCTTTCGGCGTCCGATAGTCAAAGCCCTTAAAGGTCGACACGATGCACAGCGCCGAAACCGCCCAGATCAACACCGTCACGCGATTGTCCGTGAGGCAGTCCATCAACGCCTTGGGCATGGCAAAGTCGACTTTGGGAATCAAAACCACCGAAGCGCCGGTGAAACAGGCGCCGTACAAATCTTTCACCGAAACGTCAAAATCAAATGGCGCTTGATTGCCGATGACATCCCTGGCGGCCAGGCCGCTCATCTCAATAAAATGCTGCATGAACTGCGCCACGGCGCCGCGGGAAACCAGCACGCCCTTCGGCTCGCCTGTCGAGCCCGACGTGAATACCGCGTAGAGCGGATCGGACGCGTCGGCTTCGCTCCTTTTGCAAAAATACCGGCGGCTGTTCAGCGCCGCCTCTGCCGTGTATCCCGGCAGCGACTCAAAATCCACGCTGTCCTGAATCAATATCCCGGTCTGCAGCGTGTTCAGGATGCTGCGCAGTCTTTTCTCCGGCTGATCCGGATCGACAAAGACGTAATACCCGCCGGCCGCCACCGTCCCGTACATCATACAGACAGCCTGCCAGCTTTTTTTCATCCGCAGCACCACCGGTACCCCCGGCTTGACGCCGTGGGCGCTTAAAAACCGGCCCGCTCGATCGGCGTAGGTTTTAACTTCCCGCCAGGTGAGGCGGTGATGACCGTCGATGATGGCCGTTTGCTCGCCGTGTTTGACACACGTTTCTTTAAATACCTTCCAAATCGGATCCATTGTTTTGTCCTCCTGATTGGCTTTCAGTATAAGGGCCAGACCTAAAGCCGCCGTTAACGTCCCCTTAAGAAAAATTAATAAATGCCGGCGCGTCCGCGTTTTGGGCAAAACAAAAAACAGCCCGGCCGCCAGCCCCCATGGGCTGGCAGTCAGACTGTTGATCTCACCGCTCGCAAAGGTTTGATAAATGGTATTCCGCATTTTCCGGCCGCGCCGCCGCCTTTATTCGCCGTCCGCCTGATCGTCCAAAGCACCTGGAATCTCTGATTCCGGCTTCAGCTTGGCCACGTAGCCGTTGACTTCTGCCCGCTTGCTCGACGTGTTGTAATAATCGTTGATCAGGCGCGTGAGCGAAATGGTCTTTGTCACCACCGGCGCGTCGGCCACGCAGTCCGCGTTGGACGCGTCGACATATTTGTAGGTGATGGTGTCGCCGTCCAGGCGGTAGAGCAAAACGCTCGTTGGATCGCCGTTGCCCGTAAAAAAGTGATAGGCCTGGCCGTCCTGCTGGTCGTCGCCGTAGTAAATGCCGGAATCGTCGATCAATCCTTTAAAATAATCCGGCCAATAATACAGCGAAAGCAAGGTGCCGACCTGACGGCTGTTCAGCGTCGGCGCCACCTGCTGCTGGCTGGCCGTCCCGGTATCAGATGAGGCCGTCTTGTGACTGCTCGACGGCTGGCGCTTCTTGACCGTGGCCGTCTTGTGCGACGCCGTTTTGGTTTTGGGCTGGTCCTTCCCCTGAATCGTGCGGTACGCCGCAAATCCGGCGATAACCGCCGCGGACACCGCGACGATCAAGACGATGAAAACAATCGGCACACCCGACGACGGGCGCTTCTCAGTGGTCTGCATGGTCCTCCCCCTCTTTCACGTCATTAACTTATTTATCTGTATTGTAACGCATTGAGGAGGTTTTGTCACGGCTTGCTCTGTCCGCACTCTCGACTTCCCGCTTGTTGGCGTACATCGCCGCGTCCGCACGGGTGTAGAGCGCGCCGTTGGTTTCGCCCGGTTGGCGGACGGCCATCCCGTAGGCGAAATCCATCGGGAAATCTCCGAAGACCGGATCGCATTGGGCCATGTGTGCCAAATCGTCGAAGGCGGCCGCCACGCGCGCCGGTTCCGAATTGGAGACCAGGCAGAATTCGTCGCCGCCGACGCGGTAAAACCGTCCTAGGACATCGAGCCGTTTCTGCGCCGTCTGCGCAAAGGCGCGAAGGTACTGATCGCCTGTTTTGTGCCCGAAATGATCGTTGAAGTATTTCAGGTGATTCACGTCGACTGACACCAGAACCGGCGCCGGATGCCGCGTTTCCCGGAAGTACGCCAGCGTGAAGGCGTTTCGATTGGGCATGCCGGTGACTTGATCGGTTTTGTCAAAAAGGCGTTCGAGGGCCAGGTAGAGCAGCAGGTAGACGATAGACAGGCATTCCCACACTGCGACCACATCGCCATTGTAATAACAGCCGCCCCCGCCTAAAGCTGCAATAAGCAAAACAAACCCGGCCAGCACTTGATCCTCGAAGTCCATGTTGAACGTCCTGAGGAAATCGTGAATGAGAATAAACCCGAACAAGACGAGGACCCCCAGATAGATCCACACCGCACCCGCAGCATTTACGTAGTATAATTCCTTATCCATGTAGGCGTAAACCGGCATGCGGATGTTTAATATCCCCAATGCAAAGAGCGCGATGTCCGCTGCCAGCGCAAACTTGTCGGCTGCATCCCATTTCTTTCGGCGGTACAAGAGCAAAAAAAACAATGTGCTGGGTACGCAGAGAAACTCAAGGCTGGAAATGGTGTTCAGCAGCTGGCGGGATGCGGCCGAACCGTCGGAGATGTTGAAAAAATACTGCCAGACGTGATCGACCGCGAGCGTCGCGAGCAATGTGATGCCGATATTTCGAAACAAACGGACTGCTCTCGGTTCCAAAGCCGAATGCGTGTACATGCGCGCCCACACGTAGGCAACGAGTGCAACGCTGATTAAATCAGAAAAAATCAAAGAAAACCCCTTCACCGTGCCATTTACCTCCTAAAATCACGCGAGATGCCCTTGCTCTGCTGATTGCGCCGGGCAGGCCTTTAAGCGCGGCGCAGCCGGGCCCAAAACCGCAGGTACAGCACCAGCGCAACGGCCATGCCGAGGACTTCTGCAAAAGGCGTGGCCAGGCACACACCGGCGGCGCCAAAGCCGAGGGCGGTGCGGAAAACGAACATCGCCGGAACGTCGAACACCCCTTTGCGGAGCACGGACAGCGCAAAGGCCGGCCACTTGCGCCCGCAGGCCTGGAAGACTGTGACGCACAGATAAGAAATGGCGGCCAGCGGTGCCGCGTAGCCGATGATGTGTAAAAACTGTGTGCCGTAGCGCACAGACGCTTCTTCATCGATGAAGAAGCGCACGAGGTGCGGCGCCTGCGTAATGAAAACCGCCGCACAGGCTGTGCCGAAGAGCAGCACGACCGTCCCGGTGTAGCGGATGATTTGCCGCATGCGCGTGTAATCCCGGGCGCCGTAGCTGTAGCCAATCAGCGGCAGGACGCCCATCGTCATACCCATACAGGTGTTGAAGGCGATCATGTTGATTTTCTTGGCAATCCCCATGCCCGCCACAGCGCCGCTGCCGTAGGGCCGGATCAGCACGTTGGCAAAAATATTGGAGACCATGGCAAACGTCGTCTGCAATGCGGCCGGAAAGCCCGTCATTAAAATCTCCGGCAGGACGGGGTCCGCCGGCTGGGCCTTGGGCAGGCGGATGTTGAGAATGCCGTCTGTCTCCCTTTGCTGCCGCCTGCGTATATAAATCAGGAAATACGCTAAAGCCGCGACGTTGGACAACAGGGTCGCGACCGCAGCCCCGGTGACTTCCATCCCATCGGGCAAAATCACGAACATGAACAGCGGGTCCAGCGCGATGTTCAGCACACCGCCCATGGACATGCCGAAGCCGGCCTCCTTTGACGCGCCGATCGAACGCACCAAATGGCCGCAGAGCACGTTGCCGATCGTCGGAATGGCGCCGACGACCATCGTCCAGAACATGTAGTCCGAGACGTACTGGAAATCGTGGGCGTCACCGCCAACCAGCCAGATCAGCGGCGTGCGGAAGATCAGGATGATCCCCATGAAGACGACCGCGGACGCCATCCCGCCCCAAAAGGAGACGGCGAAAGCGCGGCGGGCTTTTTCGGTATTCTGCTCGCCCATGGCGCGGGAGATCACACTGGCGCCGCCGATGCCGAAAAGATTGGCGACTGCTGCCATGATGACGAACAGGGGAAAACAAACCCCCAAGGTCGCCACCATCGCCGCGTTGGCCGTTCGGCCGACGTACCAGGTGTCCGCGTAATTATAAACGATGTTGATCAGCTGGGTGACAATGGTCGGCAGGGCCATGATCCACACAGCCTTGGATACTGGCGCCTCCGCAAACAAGGCATCAGCACTGCGGTGCGCTGTTGGTTCGCTCAAGGTTCTCTCCTTTCTGCATCCGTCATTGATCCATCTCACCGTTTGATTGACTCGGCCTGCTGCATCACCCAGGCGAACGCCTTGGCCGTGCGCCGGTCCGCGTCTTTAAAGTGATTGCCCGCGTTCCATTCCAAGACGCAGTGAACACCTTGGGCCTTTAACAATGCCTCGGCTTCGCGGATGCGGTCGCCAACGGCAGCCATCACTTTATTGCGCGTCTTTTCTTCTTTATCGCCCAGACTCAAATAGACGCTGCGGCTCTCGATTGCCGCGGTTTTCATGTAATCTATCAATCCAGGAAACCACATCGAAGGCGATGCCGCGGCCGCGCCTTGAAACCGATCCGTCTGATATACCGCCCACAAAGCGAACAACCCGGCCAGCGAATAGCCGCCGATGTAGTAGGTCTTTGTCCGATCTTCACAGAGCGCCAAAACTGCCTTCAGCGTTTCCTGGGCGCCGCCGCCGAAAGGCTGATTGCCGAAAACCGCCGGCGCCGCCCACGGGGATAAATCCGCGTTCCAATCCTGAACCTTGCATGCGATCAGCCTGAAAGGCGTGCCGGTCTGCTCCTCAATCAAGGCCACCTCATTTTCGATGGTTTCAAGGTCATGGTCGTCCACCATTTGAAGCAGCACCACGGCTGCATCTCGATCGCCGTACTCCAATACTTCCATTACATCTCTCTCCCCATGAGCATCACGCGCTGTTCTTTTTTAAAGCCATATTGTTCGTAAAAGGCGGGCAGCCGCCCTTCGCCAGCAGTGATCAAATGAACGCCGACCATCCCCTGAGCTTTGATATCGGACAGACAGTGTTCCAATAATTTGCGCCCGATCCCCTGCCGCTGGTAAGCCGGGTCAACGGCCAAGTCGTTGATTTCAAAAGTACGGCCATAGTGAAACAGCATGGACGTGCCGATGATGAAGCCAGCGACTTGTCCGTCGACGACGTATTCCAGGCCGTACGCTTGTTTGGATTCCAGCAGTTCGGTTACATGCACCACAGCATCGCTCGCCTGCCACGGATCGTTCCAGGGCTCGCCGGAAAAAGCTGCCGCGTAAATTTTGCCATAAACTTTCACATGGTCAAGGGTTGTGGGTCTGATTGCGTTACTCATTTTTCCTCACTTCTTCTTTTTTTCTTTATTCCGCCAAACTGATCGTCACGGCGGGCAGCATCTCTTGTGTTCGCTGCGCTATCCCTTCAGGTTAAGGCGTAGCTGCTTCGAACCCATTGCATTATCACTTCATCTGGAAGGACATCTGCCAAAACAATTGAGATCCAGGTTTTATGATTCATATGATACCCCGGAAAGATCACCCCCGGATATCGGCTGACCGCCTCTTCCAGCGTGTCCGATTTGAGATTGATGATATCAACCCGTGTCTCATCCTTATTTTTTAAAAGTTTATCCCATTGGACATTCATAATCAGTGCAAACCATTTCCGCGTGTCCGCATGTCGGAAGGCACCGTAGGACTGGTATGGCTTTTCTTCCCAGGGGAAATCCGGCTTGACATCGTACTGATCTAAAATCAATTCCGCAATTCGATTGGCTTGATCAGATGCAAACAAGACCCCGTCGCAGACCGTCTCGCCAATATGGCGAAGCCATTGCACGTACGCCTGCCGAACCGAATGAACGTACGGTCCATCGAATTGGCGCGAGCGAAGCTGATGATATTCCTCGTCATTCATCCGATCGATCACCTTGCCCGTCACTGCGCCTTTTTCGGAAACGGATAAAATGGCGTGAAAGGCCCCGTCCATCAAATCCGTTTCACAAATATATTGGCCATCGGATTTGGTAAAGCCAAAGGTCGTCATCTTGGACGGTACAAATCTTTTTCTTCGAAATACATCATCTTCAATCATCATTTTACTAATCCGCTATATTCGCCTGACGCGTTATCTGCTGCCCCGCCTCCGGGTTTTTCGCCGCAATCTTTTAAAAAGACGATCACGGGCAAAAGCACAGCCACCGTCAGCAGCGCGCTGAAGAGGTTCACATTGCCAATCGGCGAGTCGTACAGAAAATGATTCACCATCACAAAAAGAATCCAAAACACGCCTTGTCTAACGTGATGATCTCCTCGGGAACGGACGATCAAATAAAGGCCGACGGCTGTTAGACCCGTGTAAGCCCAGTGGGAGCCGAGAGCGCCGACAATCCGATCGAGCGCCGTCGGGAAAGCCTCGCTTACGTGCTTAAACCCGCTTTCCGTGATGTACGAAAAATCTTCCTCGATCTGGAAGCCCATGCCCACACTCATACCAATGCTCAGATAATCTTGCCGTGATTTTCGGCTGAAAAGGTACACCAGCAGCGCCACCGTGCCCAGCTTGAGCAGCTCCTCGACTACGCCGGTCTCCGCAGAGCCGAGCCACGCGTCCGAATACGCCCGGCCCATGAGGTGGCGCATCAGGCCAGAAAACCCGTCGTTGATTTCTCCAGCGAAGGCCGCCGGGATAAAGGCCCCACAGGCCACCGCGATCAACAACTCAAATCCACTGCTCTCGTATTTTTTGCAGAGCCGTTTCATCAAAATACAAAAAGGCACGATATACACGAGAAGCAGCAAAAACGCAGTGTAAACTTGTAAATACACGGCGGCGCTGGTATGCTTGCTCGCCAAATAATCGCCTTCATCGATGGCCATGCCCAAAGTAAACAGCAAAATGAGCACGCCAGCTGCAATGATCCTGTTTTTGTATTGCTTGCCCGCTATATTAAAACCCCATTTATTATTCACGAACATCTGCCTTTCTCATACAGTAATCTAGCTCAGCGCTTGCCCTATACGAAACGCGTTTTCCAGATCCTTGGGGAAGTGTTCTTCATGCGCCGCTTTTTTCTTGCGCTCATCAAAGCTGCCCATACTGAATTTAGCGTAATCCGACACCTGAAGCGTATCGTAACAGGGATAGAGGCAAACTTTTCCATTAAACATTTCCAATTCCTTGGCGTACGCTTCAAATTGATCTTTGTACAATTGATCGTAGAACGTCTGCGTAGCATTCATGCTGACGAAGAAGCCAACGTTGATCTTCCCCTTAAAATAATTACTGTAATCATCATAAGACAGAGAACAGAAATGCAGCCGTTCGATCAATGCGAAGTATCCGCTTGTCGGTCGTCCCAAATAGATGCACGTCCCGATCAACAGGGTATCGGCAGAAAATATTTTATCAATAATCGGCGATAAGTCGTCTTTCCAGTAACAATGACATCTTTCCACATTTTTTCTCTTGCAAAGCATGCAGCCGCGACATCCGGTAAAATGCAAATCGTATAAATCGATGTATTCAACCTCCGCGCCAGTACTTTTCGCGCCTTCTGCTGCTGACTTTAATAATTTTGCGGTATTCCACGCTTTTCTTGGACTTGTATTCAACACAATGACTTTCATTTTCGTATTCCTTGTTTCTAAACTTAGACGAAGCCGATAAAACCATTCCGGTCTTGTTCCATATCGTCTTTTTAATAAGATAATCCATTGTCTCGTATTTTGCAAGATCGGGCAAGCACTTCTTTTCTTGCGCGCCACGCTATTCTGTGTTATATTCTAAAAAAATCTAATTCTTTATTACTTATAGAGGTTTACTATGAATTATACGCAGACATGGCGCGATCGAACTGATCTCAGCAAAAATGAATATTGGAAACTGGAAAAAGACGGACTGGAGATTCTCAAAGAACTGGACCGCCTCTCGACGACGCCTTTTGAACAAATCGACGTCTCCGATATCGAGCGGCTGAAATGGGCTGGCATCTATTGCCAGCGCCCGAAAAACGGCAAATTTCTAATCCGCATCAAACTGCCTTCCGGCAAGCTCAACGCGGCACAAGGACACATCATTGCCGACCTGGCTGAACAATACGGCCAGAGTGAATTACAGATCACCATTCGGCAGTGCATTCAAATTCATAATCTGACTTTGAATGAAATTCCGGACATTTTCCGCGCATTGGACAGCGTCGGCCTGACGACCGTTGAAGGCTGCGGGGACGTCCCGCGGAACATCCTCGGCAACCCGCTGATGGGCGTTGATCCGGAAGAACTCTTCGACACCGAACCGATCGTCGATGAAGCGGTCCGGCGATTTGTTGGGAATCCCGATTACGCTAATCTCCCGCGAAAATACAAATTGAGCTTCTCCGCCAATCCCCACGATGTGGGATACGCCGGAATCAACGATCTGGCCTTCGTCCCCGCTGTTTACGGGCCGGCGCATACACCGGGGTTTCACATCAGGATCGGCGGCGGCCTTTCGAGCGAGCCAAAGCTCTCCAAGCCCCTCAACCTGTTCGTACCACCCGAGCGCGCGGTCGATGTGGCCGAGGCCGTTGCCTGTATTTTTCGCGACCGCGGCTACCGCACCAAACGAAACCACTGCCGCCTGAAATACCTGATCGAAGACATCGGCGCGCGCGAAGCTGAACGACTGATTGAGGCGATCACAGGGCCGCTGCCTCACGGCGGCCGCACCCTCACCAAATCCTGGAACCGGGGCAACTTCTACGGCATTCACAAGCAGAAGCAGCCGGGGCTTTACTACGCCGGGCTCTGTGTCACCGGGGGTGTGCTCCCGGCGTCGGACTTCCGCAAAATCGTCGCGCTCTCTGAAAAATACGGCGACGGTCAGCTGCGCACGACGAACACGCACCAATTGATCGTCCTGAATATCCCCGAAGACCGGTGCCCTGATTTTCGTTCGGAAAACATTCTTTCCCGCTATCCGCTGCGCCCGAAGGCCTTCAGCGGGTACCAGGCCTCCTGCACCGGAAGGGCTTACTGCAGTTTTGCCTCGATCGAGACCAAGCACGCCCTGAACCGGATCACGGCTGAGCTGGACGAACGTTTCCCAAGTCTGCGCATGCCCATTCGAATCAATCTCACCGGCTGCCCCCATTCCTGCGCGCACCCGCAGATTGCGGATATCGGCTTCACCGGCGGAAAGATGAAGACCGCTGACGGGACCCTCGTCGACGCTTACGCGGTCGCCGTCGGCGGACATCTCGGCCCGAATCCCCATTTCGGCACCGTCTTAAAAAACCGCATCTCCGCTGATCGGGCCGTCGATCTGGCTGCGGACTTCGTCAGCCATTACCTGAACGGCCGAAAAAAGGGCGAACGCTTCTACGAATTTGTCGACCGCACCGGCGCAGATGCCTTTCAGGACATCTTGAACCGGTATCAGCCATCCGCGAAATAATCTAAACCAGGATGCGTCTTCTGAGGATCAGCGGGTTTCCGCCAGCTTGAGAAAGACCGACGCTATCGTCCGCAGGATGCGGTCATTGAAATCGAACCCGGGCTGATGGGGCATTGGCCAGTGGATGCCGTTGCCCACATAAAACATGGCCCCTGGACGCACTTGGGTGTACCACCCGAAATCCTCAGAGGGTCGTCAAGGCTCCGGCATGTCGGCTACGGTAAGGCCCAGTGCCGCTGCGGCCTGCCGAACCGCCGCAGCACATTGCGGATCGTTGACCGTAGCCGGGAAGGGATCGTACACTGTAAAATCTGTGCGCAGACCGAATGACCCAGCCAGCTGACCAGCCCGCAGCCGTAGCGCCCGCTCCATGGCAGCAAGGTCGTCATCCGATGTGGTCCGCAGGGTCAGCCCAATGGCGCCGTCTCCCGGAGAGATGCCGAAATCCAAATGGCCTTCCTGCATATAAACGACGGTGCAGAGGCGTCCCCCTCGATCCGCCTGAAGCTGATTTGCAAAAAGCGCCAGCTCGGCGATCGCAGCGGCCGGATTGTGTCCGTCTTCTGGGGTGCCCGCGTGTGCCCGTTCGCCGTGAAAGGTGACCAGGAGCCCTGTGGAGGCGCATTGCGTCAACCCGTCGCGAACCATCACCGCGCCCTCGGGATAACCGCTCAAATTATGACAGGCATAGACCGCGCTGACCGCTGTTTCGCTTAAAAAGTCCGCGCAGGGCTTCCCACCCTTGCCCGTTTCTTCCGCAGCTTGAAAGATCAAATAAACCGGGCGGCGCACTTGGGGATCGCTTTCCAGCAGGGCAGCCAAAGCGGCCAGCGCTGCAGCATGACCGTCGTGGCCGCATTTATGCGCGACGTTTGGCTGTACAGAACCGTACGGCAGCGCAATGGTCTCCGGCACGGGCAGGGCATCCATATCGGCCCGAAAGGCCACCGGCGCTTCCCCATTTTGCTCAGCCGGTTCGTACAAAGCGTAAAACCAATCGCCCTGATTGACGATTTTTAAATGGGACTGCGTCCGAATAAAGGCCATCAGACGCTTTTTTGTCTCTGATTCCTGTCCGGACAGCTCCGGATTGCGATGCAGCTCGTGGCGCAGGGCTGTGACCGCCTCCCACAGCCCCGCCGTTTTATCATCTATTGTATTCATCTGTTTTTGAACACCCCTTGGCTTGATTAAAGAGACGCCGAATTCTTTCGACAGGATAATGGTCTTCGATATCTGCGACTTTAAACATTCCCCTTGGAAGTTCCGCGAGTCCTGTCAGTTCTAGATATTCCGGGACGGCCCGTCGATCTATCGTGATGACGCCATGGCCCGCCCAATGCCGATTGCTTTCATTTTTCTTCACGCCGGATATCCAGTACGCATCGCCGTTTTCAATGTCGACGTAATTTGAAGTGTATCCGGTTTGTCTTTGGAAGGCGTGATCGTTGAAATACACCGTCCTTCCGGTTTTGGATGTTTTCACATAGCCGATCCACGCTGGACCGTCATCAGAATATCCTGTTTTGAGTTCAATATATTTCAGGGTTCGCATCATAAATGCACCTCCAATTCATGTGTTTCGAAATCAGAATATCACAAAACGTAATACGTCGAAAGCCTCCCCCTTAAAGCAGAACAGTCGACCCGCAGCGACGCAAACAAATAAGAGCAGGTGCGCCGTCTTGGCGGACCTGCCCGGTTGATGCTTTTTCTTTTTTATTCTTCTGACGCCCCGCTGACAGCCGCACGCCAGATCTGCCGGCTGCCGTATCCCTGCTTCTTGAAATCAGAATTCAAGCAAGTGATCGCAGTCGGTGTGATTTTCAGAAGCCACATCGGTTCTTCAAGTTTTTTCAAAGCATCCAGCGGAATCTTCCGAATCGCGGCCGCCTGTTTGTATGCCTCGGAAAACGGCTCGATCACCTCCGCATTCCCTTCAATTTGTGCCGAATGCAAGCCGCCAAAAGACGTATTACTCTCAAAGACAGCTGCGGCGACACGCTTATTTGCTTTCAGCGCTTTGAATTTCAGCCCGCCTTCTGTAAAAATCCAGAATGCGCCGTCGTGCCAGGTGTACTCCAAAGGCGTGCACCGGATGAAATCTGCCGAGGCGGCCGCCAACGCGAGCACCTTGTGGGAAGACAAAAACGCGTCAATCCAATCGTATAGTGCATCCCGATTCAGCTTTGTTTCTTTTTCATCTTTGCGCGTCCAGAAGGACGCCGCTTGTTCGTATTCTTCTTCGGTCATTGTTACCCTCCTATCAATAATCCTGTACTTCCTGCGATTGATCCTAGTATACGCCAAAAAGCGGCGGTGCAAAGAGAGCACGCAAACAAGAGACTTGTGTATCGACACAAGTCTCTTGTTGCAGACTGTAGACAAACGAGGCTCTGAGAAAATACTCAGGAGCCTCGTTTGATTTAATATCAAGCTGCAATTTGTAGATTTATAAATTGAAATCGAAATATAGGACGATTCGGTCCTGAGTGGTTCTT
>NZ_VUMO01000007.1 GCF_009696145.1 Pseudoramibacter porci | reverse complement strand
GGTTTGTGTTTTCCAGGTTTTATGGTACTATTCTCTTTTCTATGACCTGCCGTCGCTTCAAGCGACAACTTCTTTATTATATCAGCTCACTTTGTTCTTGTCAAGAACTTTTTTGAAGTTTTTTGAATTTCTTTTTTGAAGATTTTCAAAAAACTTTCTCAGCAAACTGCGCTGAAACCCGCTTGTTTACTTGCTTTCGAGCTGTTAAGTTGTTGCTGTCTCTCGCGACAACGATATGTATTATACACGCATCCTCATTTCATGTCAACACCTTTTTGCAATTTTTTTAAATTATTTTTTCAACGTATTTTATTTCTGTTTTCTTCATCAAAATGGCCGGATCACGGAAAGGTTTTTTCCGAGACCCGGCTTTGCTCTTGGTGTGCGCTGCGTTCTTCTTATTTATTGAAATAGAACCCGTTAAAGTCGTATTTATACACGCGGTAGACCATGTACTTGTTCAGGCTGACCCTGTACTGCTGAATCAATTTGCCCGTACAGGTGTATTCGCCGAATATCCCTTGGAATCCTGAATCCATAATGATGTTGCCATCTTTCTTTTGAGCACTGGACACATGGGAGGAATACGGCACCTTGAATTTCGAGACCAATTTATACGTTCTCTTGTTTTCATCAACCTCGTATTCATAATAATAAGATGAGGCGCTGGCTTCTTCCTTATCTGTCATAATGAGATTGTTCTTCAACTGTACGCCATTTAATTGACTCCAGTTGAAAGTTGAATTGGTTTGAGATACGCCGAGATTATTATTGTACAGATAGATATGGTATACGCCATCCGTATCGCCTTTTTCGTAGGTGATGCTGTGCTGGCCGGTCGCCGAAACAAAGCTTCCGATTTTTTTCAGTACTTTGTCCGCATAGGGCGTATTTTTCCAGAGGTCTTTCGGTCCAATGAGGTAGTCAAGATTCGGAGAGGACTCAAAAAGATTTGACACCTTGATAACCGTCGACGTTTCACGGCTGGACAGCAGGTAAGTTTCATCCCCTAAATACTGAATTGTGTTGATGTGCATCCAATCCAGTCCGTAGGCCCCTTCTGCATTGTAGTCGCTCTTCGGCCGTGTGGTTGTCTTCTTGTAATCGCCGAGAATATCTCCCAAATCGACGACGTTCATAATTTTGCCGGTTTTCACGTTAATGCGCAGGATCAAATCTTCGCTCCGGCTCGTGGTGTAGCTGTTGGTTCTCAGCGATCCCAGGACAACCAGATTGCCGTCCTCGTCGAAGACATAATCGTGATGCAGCAGATATTTCCCGGTGAACAGCATTTTCTCGACCTGTCCCAAATCGTTCACGCCAGCGATTTTCGTCTGACTGACGCTGAAGTACATCAACCCGTCTTTAAACAGCAGGCGATGGGCGCGGTAGCCGATAATTGGAATTTCGCTGCGCAGGTGTCCGTTATTATCGTAATACGCGACGTAATCGATGCCGACGCTGTCGTTGCCGAGAATGGCGTAGAGTCCACTGGAAAGCTTCTGCCCCGAGGATTTGACTTTGGTCTTCGTGAGATTCACTTCCGTGTCGCTCAGGAGACTGCCGCATCTGTACTTAAAGGTTTTGACCGATTTGTTTCCATTTTTGTCTGTCGTCGTCACCGTGATGGTATTCGTCTGGTTTGGCGTCAGTCCGAGAATCGTAAATTCATGGGTCGTTAAATAATGCTTTTCCGCTGTTTTGGTAAAGTCTTTCACGCCAGACGCAGATACCGTATATTTGACGCTGGCCGCATCACTGGTCTTAAAGTAAACGTACAGTGAGGTGGTGTTGGTCCCGTAGGGGTTGTGCACCACCAGCGGATGGGACAGCGTGTAGCTGGTTTTCTTCTTCAGGCGGTTCAGATTCGCCTTAACCGACGTGCTGTAATCCGTCGTATAAATCTTTTGAATCATCTTTTTGACAGCCGACTGTGTCGCCTGACTGGACATCTGGTCGAAATTGCCGTTGACCAGCACCGTTTTGCCGTTGTCTGTAATGGCTTTTGTCGAGACGTCGTTTCGGCGGCTGTAGGCCTCTACGCCTAGAACGATGCTCAACACAGCCATCACGGCGACAAAAACGATCACAATAACAACAGAAAATCTCAATTAGCGCTTTCGATTTGGGGTTTTCTCTGAATGATGGGATGAGGGCTGTAACGATGTTTGAGTATTCATTGGATGCTCCTTTGTCGTGAAATATAAAATAAACATAAAAAGGCAGCATCACTTTAGCATTCGAAACCACAATGAATTCTGAATCAACGTCCTTGCTTTAGGTAAGCGTCAAGCCCTTTTAACGCTCACTTTTCGAATGCGAACATCGTACTAATTTCTGATCTTTTTCTTTAAAGCATCTCCTTAACTATTTATTTAATCCTTTTCATTTTTATCTTTATATGTTATAATTTCCTTACAGAATTTAATTGACTGTATAATTATTTCTGCTGCGGCTATCAGTATTCCTTGCCCTATGGAGGTAAAAAAATGAAATATAAAATCATCGGCGGCAATTTCCCAGCAGTGCGCTGCTTATTAGATCGGGGTGAAGCCATTATTTGCGAATCCGGCGGTATGTCCTGGAAAGATAGCAGTATCAAAATGGAAACGAAAGGCGGCGGCGCAGGCAAAATGTTCAAGCGGGCGTTTACCGGCGAGTCCATGTTTACGAACCGTTACGTTGCAGAAGCACCAGGCGAAATCGCCTTTGCCTCCTCTTTCCCCGGCGAAATCGTTGCGGTTAAACTCGACGGGTCAAAATCCATTGTTGCTCAGAAATCGGCCTTCCTCGCGTCAGAAGAAGGGGTTCAGATGGATATCTTTTTCCAGAAGAAACTGGGCTCTGGCTTTTTCGGCGGTGAAGGTTTTATCATGCAGAAATTTTCTGGAACCGGGATGGTCTTTTTAGAAGTGGATGGCGCGACGGTTACCTACGAATTAGGACCTGGAGAAAGCAAATCCATGGACACCGGCCACCTGGTCATCATGGAAGACACCTGTACAATGGATATCGAACGTATCAAGGGGTTTAAAAATGTGCTCCTCGGCGGCGAAGGCCTGTTCAATACCGTCGTAAAAGGTCCGGGCAAGATTGTGATTCAAACCATGCCGATCGCCAAAACAGCCCAGGTGCTCGGCACATATATCCCTAAAGATAAATAGACGGCCTTTCAATTCAAGCGGCTTCGGCCGCTTTTTTATCGCTTAAATGCCACGATTTCCCTTTCTAC
Source organism: Pseudoramibacter porci (assembly GCF_009696145.1). Taxonomy (GTDB): domain Bacteria; phylum Bacillota; class Clostridia; order Eubacteriales; family Eubacteriaceae; genus Pseudoramibacter; species Pseudoramibacter porci. Next base: position 119,881 of record NZ_VUMO01000007.1, on the reverse strand, counting down.
ATCTTCTTCATCGTCTCCGGCGCCAATGTTGCGGAATCGCCGCATTTTGACGCAAAAAAGACCAGAGCAGCTATGCTCTGGTCTTTCGTTTTACTGGCAATCTTTAACTCAGTCTAAAGTCTTTAAATACGCATCAATGGAAGCAGCGGCTTTCTTGCCGGCACCCATTGCGAGGATAACCGTTGCCGCGCCTGAAACCGCGTCCCCGCCGGCGAAAATGCCCTTGCGGGAGGTCGCCCCCTCATCGTCTGCGACAATGCACTGCCATTTATTGACGTCCAATCCTTCCGTTGTCGAGGAGATCAACGGGTTTGGCGATGTGCCGAGGGCCATGATGACCGTGTCGGCATCGATATCGTATTCGCTGCCCGGGATTTCAATCGGACGGCGGCGGCCGGAGTCGTCGGGTTCGCCAAGTTCCATTTTGATCACGCGGATCCCCTTGACCCAGTCTTCATCATCGACGAGGATTTCAACCGGGTTGGTCAGAAGATGGAATTGAATGCCTTCTTCTTTGGCGTGGTGGACTTCTTCAGCACGCGCTGGCAATTCCGCTTCGCTTCTGCGGTACACAATATGTGTATCCGCGCCGAGGCGCAGCGCCGTTCTCGCCGCATCCATAGCGACGTTGCCGCCGCCAACCACAACGACCTTCTTGCCTCTGTGAATCGGCGTATCGTAGCCCTTGAACGCCTTCATCAAATTGTTGCGGGTCAAATATTCGTTGGCGGAGTACACGCCGTTGGCCTGTTCACCAGGAATATTCATAAACCGCGGAAGCCCGGCGCCGGATCCGATAAAGACGGCGTCAAATCCTTCTTCGTCGAGCAATTCATCGATTGTCACGGATTTGCCGATGACGACGTCCGTTTCGATCTTAACGCCGAGGCGTTTGACGTTTTCCACTTCCTTGGCGACGACTTTTTCTTTCGGCAGACGGAATTCCGGAATGCCGTACACCAGCACGCCGCCCGCTTCGTGGAGGGCTTCAAAAATGGTCACGTCGTGGCCTTTCTTCGCCAATTCCGACGCACAGGTCAGCCCAGCAGGGCCCGCACCGATGACAGCAACCTTCTTGCCCGTCGAGAAATCCGGTTTTTCCGGCACGATATGGTGTTCCCGTGCCCAGTCGGCGACAAAGCGTTCCAGTTTGCCAATGGCGATCGCTTCGCCCTTGATCCCCATGACACACGGCCCTTCACACTGGGTTTCCTGCGGGCAGACACGGCCGCAGACTGCCGGCAGCAATGACGATTCCTGAATCGTCTTGAACGCCTCTTCAAACTGGCGTTCGCTGACGAAGTGGATAAACTTCGGGATATTGATCGAGACTGGGCAGCCGCCGACACATCTCGGATTTTTACAATTCAGGCAGCGTTTGGCTTCTGCCACTGCTTCTTCTTCATTGTAGCCGTAGGAAACTTCTTCAAAGTTTGCCGCTCTGACCTTCGGTTCCTGTTCGCGAACCGGAACGCGCTTCATTGCTCTCGCCATTATTCGTCACCTCCGCATACGCCGCAGCCCCCGTGATGGGTGTCGCCTTCTTCAAACGCCAATAATGCTCTACCTTCTTCTGTCTTGTACTGGGCCTGGCGCTTCATCGCCAAATCGAAATCGACCTTGTGGCCGTCAAATTCCGGTCCGTCGACGCATGCAAATTTGACTTCGCCGCCGACAATCAAACGGCAGGCGCCGCACATCCCAGTTCCGTCGACCATGATCGGGTTCATGCTGACGATGGTCGGAATGCCGAGCTTCTTCGTGGTCAGGCAGCAGAATTTCATCATGATCATGGGCCCGATGCACACACAGACATCCCAGGTCTTGCCTTCAGCCGCGAGATCTTCGATGACTTTCGTCACCATGCCGCTTCTGCCGTAGCTGCCGTCATCCGTCGTGACGTAAAGCTGGCCGGCGACCGCCTTCATTTCGTCTTCAAGAATAACTAAATCCTTGGTCTTTGCACCGACGATGACGTCCACGTCGATGCCGTGTTCGTGCATCCATTTCACCTGGGGATAAACCGGCGCTGTGCCGAGTCCGCCGCCGACAAAAAGAATCTTCTTCTTTTTCAATTCGTCAATGGGCGTTTTAACGAGTTCCGACGGATTGCCCAGCGGACCGACAACGTCCATAAACGCGTCTCCGGTTTGAAGCTCAGCCATCCGATAAGTGCCGGCGCCGACGGTCTGGGTGACGATGGTCACTGTGCCGGCTTCCCGGTCATAGTCGCAAATGGTCATCGGCAGACGTTCGCCCCTTTCATCTTCGCGGACAATCAGAAACTGCCCGGGCAGACAATGTTTGGCGACCCACGGTGCCTCCACATCCATACGGACAATGTTGTCGGCCAAATGTTTAGCCTCTACGATACGATACATATTTCCTCCTCTTTCACAATGTGAATCTATTATTAAACGCAGACGGCCCAGCCGCCTTGCCGTTTAACCGATCATTTACTACGCGTTTTGGCGGCCCCGTTGAAGGCCGGTGACCCCGCTGCGCACAAATTCGATGATGCCGTAAGGTTCAATCATATTCATGAACGCCTTGGTCTTCGACGTCGTTCCGGTAATTTGGAGAATCAAGCTGTCCTTGCTCACGTCAATTACGTGAGCCCGGAATAAATTGGAAATCTCCACAATGTTGGAACGGGTCCGCCCGTCGGCCTTCACCTTGATGAAGACCAATTCTCTGGCGATAGCGCTTTCCTTCTTCAGCTCCGTCACTTTGATGACATTGATCAGCTTATTCAGCTGCTTCTTAATTTGTTCAAGGGTCTGTTCGTCGGCCGTGACCACCATCGTGATCCGCGAAATGTCTTCATCCTCTGTCATGCCAACGGTCAGGCTGTCAATATTGTAGCCTCGGCGGGCAAACAGCGCGGAAATGCGGGTCAGCACCCCGAATTTATTTTCGACGATCAGCGATAAACAATGTTTTTCTTCCATTTGGCGGTCCTCCTTTAAAACCGAATGAAGTCCGGATCAACCGTGCACTCGACAAGGGTCGGACCTGGCTGTTTGAGTGCCTCCGTCATGGCCTGGCGCGCCGCTTCGTCCGTCGTGGCACGGTAAGCCTTAAAGCCGTAAACTTCAGCCAATTCTACAAAGGGCACATTGAAATTAATATCGGTCCCCGAATAATGGTGTTTCGCGCCGTAATTGTCGTGCTGCTGCTGGCGCACCATCCCGAGCTTGCCGTTGTTCATCACCACCAGCTTCAAGGGCAGCTGATGCTCCGCGATGACGCCGAGCTCGCCCATGGCCATCTGGAAGCTGCCGTCGCCGCAGACCGCAATGACGGTTTGCGGGTTTTCCCCGGCGCCGAAACACACGCCCGACGCCGCAGGAATGGCGTAGCCCATCGTGCCGAGGCCGCCGGAAGTCAAATATTTGCGATCGCCGCGAATCTGGAAATGAAGAGCCGCCCAAACCTGATTCAGCCCGACATCTGCCACAAGGGTCGTATCATCCGCCACGGTGTCGCTGAGCCATCTGAAAAAGTTGCGGGGATTGACACCGCCGAGGCTGGGATCCAAGTCATCATCCCGATGTTTGTCATGTTCAGCCGCAATCTCGTGGACTGTTTTCATCCATGCGGGATCAGCCGCCTGAATTTCATGCTCGAGAATTTCCGACAGCACGGTTTTGGCATCGCCGACCACCGGAATATTCGTATCGTTGACGTTCTTGCCGATTTCTGCAGGGTCGATATCAATGTGAATCATTTCTTTCTGGTTGAGCACGGCCGTCGACGTGCCGCGGTTGCTCATTCGCGCGCCGACGCAGAGGGCCATATCGGCCATCTTCACGATCTGGTCTGTTTCCGGATAGCCGTGGCTGCCCCAGATGCCCGCGTACAGCGGATGATCTTGCGGGAAAGCGCCGATGCCCATAAAGCTCGTCACTACCGGCGCCTGCATCGCTTCCGCCAGACGCACCAGTTCGTCCCGGGCGCCGCTTAACGTCACGCCGCCGCCCGCGTAAATCATAGGGCGCTTGCTTTGCTTAATTTTTCTGAGCACCCGCTTGATTTGTCCGGTATGCCCTTCATACGTCGGCTTGTACCCTGGAATATCGAGGGTTTTGATGCGCGGCGGCAGGTGGCGTAAATTTTCCATCTGAACATCTCTGGGGATGTCGATGAGCACCGGACCCGGACGACCGGTCGAGGCGATGTAAAACGCTTCCTTGACCACCCGCGGAATATCTTTCGGATTCTTGACCAGATACGAATGCTTGACAAAGGGCAGGGTCGCGCCGAAAATGTCGGCTTCCTGAAACGCGTCTGTTCCAATCAAATCGCGGTTGACCTGCCCGGTAATGGCGACGATCGGAATCGAATCCAGATAAGCCGTCGCGATACCCGTGATCAAATTCGTCGCTCCCGGGCCGGACGTCGCCAAACACACGCCGACTTTTCCCGTTTCTCTGGCGTAACCATTGGCGTAATGCGGCGCAGCCTGTTCATTTCGAACCAATATGTGTTCAATTTTCGAATCTATCATCGCGTCGTAAATCGGCAGCAGCGCCCCACCCGGGTAGCCGAAAATCATTTCGACGCCTTCTTCTTCCAAACATTTAAATAATAATTTTGAAGCTAACATCCTACCTCCTTTTTCCCTGTGATGACCGATAGATGAAAAGTCGTCCCAAAAACGGGGTCTTGACATAAATCGCCTCGTGGGGACACATCTCCTGACAGCAGTAACAGCGGATGCATTGTTTGTATTGATACCGGGGCACGTGGCCCTTTCCCTTTTGATCGAGCACCAGCGCCTTCGGGTCCTGCGGGCAGCTGTCGACGCACACGCCGCAGCCAACGCAGCGGCTAGCATCGATGACCGGCTTGCGGGTAATGACGTTGCGCACTCGGCTGAGCGCGCTCAACCCGATCATGTTTTCATCCGCAACCGGCAGCCGTTCCACATTAAAATCGGGATTGACAAGGGTATGCCAGTCCTCTCCGACGTAGTCGATCTCTTCCTCGCGCCAATGGCCAAGGCCCATCCTTTCGCCTTCCACAACGGTCGGCAGATAAGCCGGATCGAGATCCACCAGCCGCGCAAAAGTCGCGTCCACCGCCACAGGATCCGCCGAAAAAATCAGCACGTGCATCGGAACTGGATCGCCATTGCCCGGACCGTTACCCTCCATCGCCGTGATCCCGTCCATGACGTAAAGCCGCGGGGCCACCAGCTTATTCAAATCGATGAGCATCCTCGAAAAAGCGTGCGCTTCAGGAAACCGCGCGTGGCTCGCACTCTTGTTTAGGCCGTAGACACAGCCAAAGGTGTTTTTCACCGCGCCGGTGAGCCGGGTCAGGCGGTGGGTCTTCATCTTACAGATATTGATCACGGCGTCCGCTTCCTGAACCCCTGCGGCGATTTCAAACTGCTTGGTTTGTTCGCCCGCCGGAAAATCGACCGTGCTGCCGGTATTAAATTCTGCCAGCGGTATGCGGTGGCGGGCCGCCGCCGCGGCAATGCCGGACCGGTCCGCGACATTTTCCGGATTGCCCCGCCCCGGCGAATCACCGTAGGTCAGTTTGCCGCATCCTACCTGTTCCAACGCGTCGATCACACCTTCAAAAACCGCCGGATGGGTCGTGCACGCCGCCTCTGGTCCTTTGCCCCGGAGCAGATTGGGCTTGAGCAGAATTTTTTCTTCCGGCGAAACGAAAGCGGTGATCCCGCCGAGAAGGTCCAGCCCTCTCGCGACACACCGCCGAACCTCTTCAGGATCGTAGGACGCGCAGCGAATCACTGCGACCTTGGATGGTTTTTCCTGCATTGCATTCCTCCGCTTTTCCTTACAGCAAATGAATGCCGTCTTTTTCGATGCGCAGCTTGCCGCGCTTCTGTAAATGGCCGATGGCCCGCTTAAAAGCGCCCTTGCTCAGTCCAAATTCCTTACCGATGACAGCCGGCGGCGTTTTGTCGCCGTAGGGCAGAAATCCGCCTGCCGCCTTGAGTTTTCGCAGCACGACGGTACCGTCTGTGTTGATCATTTTATAGCCCTGCTTGTGCGGGCTCAAAACGAGCCGGTGATCGCGGCTGCGCACCTGCGAGACCCGCGCCCGGACGTGGCTTGCAATGTGAATGTCCCGGTTTAAATCCTGTCTGGGAATCAGACCGTGATATTGATAGTCGACCGCGACAAAGGCACCGACATTCGGATTGATGTTGTAGACGTAGCCGTGCACCCAATCGCCAACCTTGTACGGCGCGTCTGCTTTCAGCCGTTCGTACACCTTCATCGTCGCGCAGGGCCGGCCGGTCTTGTCGAGATAAAGCGCAACGAGATATTCCTTGCCGATCTGCACCCGTACGGTCTGTTCGTGAAAAGGCAGGAGCAGATCCTTTTCCAGACCCCAGTCGAGAAAGGCGCCGATTTTCGTCACCGAAACCACGGTGAGCGGGCGTATCTGCCCCATTTCGATTTTAGGCGCCCGAGTCGTCGCAATCGGCCGGTCCTCCGAGTCGAGGTAGACGAAAACCGAAAGGGTGTCGCCGTCAGCGAGGCCGCTGCCGCCTTCCTTTTTCGGCAGCAGCACCGTCCCGGCTTCCGGATGCGCCGGATCGGCCAAAAACGCGCCGATCTTCGACATGTGGTCGACTTGAAGGGTCTGCGTCTGCCCAATCTTAAAGGGTGAATGAGAATGATTCGCTTCCATACTTTATTTTAGTCCCCGTTTGTCCGAATCCTTTACTGGAGATCCCGGATTTCTTTCCGATTCTCGCCAATTGTACTGCTGAGCTGGCCCAATTGCTCCTGAAGCTTGGACAAAATGTTGTCTGCGTAATGCTGCGTGCCCGTGCGGATTTCCTTCGCCTGCGCCTGCGCCGCTTTGATGATCGCTTCAGCCTGAACCTGTGCCTGATGGGTCACTTCATTCTTATCGATCATCGCCTTCATTTGTTTGGATGCATTTTCCCGAGTCTGGTCTGCCTGTTGCTGCGCTTCGAACAAAATCTGTTTCTTGTTCGCGACAATCTGCCTCGATTCCTCCAGCTCAGCCGGCAAAATTTCCTTAAGCTCTTCGATGATTTCGATCGCTTCCTCTGGATTGATCATCGCCTTCGACGAAAAGGGCACGGCATTGCCCCGGTCGATCAGCTCTTCCAACTCCTTGATTAGCGCCATTGTTTTATCCATTGTTATTCTGCTCCTCCTGACGTTGGCGGACGGCCTTAAGCACCGGCTCTGGAACCAAACCGTCAAGGTTGCCCCCGAAGGTCATGAGCTCCCGAATCGCCGACGAGCTGAGCACCGAATACCGATTGTCTGAAATCAGGTATACCGTCTCGATCTCCGGCGCCAGCCGTTTATTAAAATAATCCATCTGGCCTTCGTATTCGAAATCCGCCGTGTTGCGCAGTCCTTTGATTACCATCGACGCGCCGATCTCCTTCGCATAATCCGTCAGCAGTCCGGCGTAGGTGTCGATCACCACGTGATCAAATTCTGCGGTGCTCTCGCGAAGAAGATTGAGCCGCTCTTCTGTGGAAAACCAGCAATGCTTTTTCGGATTCTTCAAAATACAGACGTGCAATTCGTCGGCGACGGCCGACGCCCGGCGGATGATGTCAATATGGCCCATTGTCACCGGATCAAAACTGCCCGGATATACGGCAATTCGCATCGCGCTGCGCCTCCTTTTCGTTTTCAGACGGCGTAAAGCGGTAAAAATCGACTGCTGTAATGCCGTAAGTTTTATGCTTGATTTGGGTAAAATATCCCATAGTTAAGGGCATTATAACAGATTTCTCATGTTCAATCATCAAGATTCCGCCGGAATTCACAATTTTTTTCCGAGAGATCCGCTCCGCCAGTTTGACCGGGGCTTCCGTCATACGGTAAGGCGGATCCATAAAAATCAGGTCGGCCCGAACGCCAGCTGCCGCCAGCTGGTCAAGCCCCCGGTCTGCAGGTCCTTCGACGATGTGAGCGCGATCTGTATAATGCGCCTTTTCGACATTTTTCTGAATGAGCTGAATGCTCGCCCGGGCGCTGTCAAATATCCACGCCGTTTCGACGCCGCGGCTCAATGCTTCGAGGGCCATCGCGCCGGTACCGCCGAAACAGTCGACGAAAACTGCCGCGTTCCGCACGTCCCACTGAATCGCGTTGAAAATCGCAGCCTTAACCTTGTCTGTCGTCGGCCGGACGTCCCGGCCTTTGGGTTCGATCAGCTTCATGCCGCGGCGTTCGCCGCCTGTAATTCTCATGCTGCCTCCTAATTCATCGAAATCTTGCCCACACCTTGATCAAAGGCATTGGACAGGGCCGAAACGCAGCGCATATCTGCCGCTTTTGGCGATTGCATCAGCGCAAGGGCCACGTCTTTTGTTTCGGCGATCAGCCCGCTGTCCGCTGCCGGATCCAGAGCCGAAAGACTCGGCAGGCCGTGCTGGCGGGTGCCCAGCACATCGCCCGGTCCCCGCAATCTGAAATCCGCCTCGGCAATTTCCCGTCCGTCGTGATGGTTGACGATCACCTTCATCCGTTCGACCGTCTTCTCGCCCAAATTGTTGGAAATAAGAAAACAATACGCCTGCTGACCGCCGCGGCCGACCCGGCCCCGCAGCTGATGCAGCTGGGACAGGCCAAACCGATCAGCGCTCATCACCGCCATCACCGTCAGATTCGGCACGTCGATACCCACCTCGACAATGCTCGTCGCCACCAGCAGGTCGAGGTCACCGTCATTGAACCGATCGATGACCGCCTGTTTGTCTGCCGCGGCCATCTTCCCGTGCAGACAGCCGACGCGGTACAGCCCTTTGTAATACTGCTGCACCGACTTGTAAACGCTCTGGGTGTCCCGGACGCCTTCCATCTCGGCCGAATCGTCGATAAACGGGCAGACAATCAAACACTGCCGCCCTTCAGACATCGACTTGGCCATAAAGGTTAAAATTTTCGACATGGCCTTCTCGGTATAAAAATACGTCTTGACCGGCTTGCGTCCTTCGGGCATCGTGTCGATCACCGAAAGATCCAAATCGCCGTAGAGCACCAGCGCCAGCGTCCGCGGAATCGGCGTCGCGCTCATGACAAGCATGTGCGGCCGCTCCCCTTTATCCGCGAAAACACCCCGCTGATGGACACCGAAACGATGCTGTTCGTCTGTGATCACCATACCCAAGTTGTAATACCGTACATCCTTCTGAAACAAAGCGTGTGTCCCGATAATGACCTGCGCCTCGCCGCTTTCAATGTGGGCCAGCGCATTGGCCCGTTCCTTTTCTTTCATGCTGCCGGTGATCAGCGTCACGGCAATGCCGTAGGGCGCCAGAAACGCGTCAAAATTTTTGGCATGCTGGCGGGCCAGGATTTCGGTCGGCGCCATGTAGGCGCATTGATAACCGCCAAGGGCCATCCAGTAGGCGCACGCCACCGCAATGATGGTTTTGCCGCTGCCAACGTCGCCCTGGACCAGCCGGTTCATCACCTTGCCGCTCAAAAGATCCGCCTCAATTTCCGACAATACCTTTTTCTGCCCCGCCGTCAGGGCAAAGGGCAGACCATTCTCAAATCGCGTGATCGACGCCAGATGGTAAAGATGGACGTTCGACATCTCTCCAGCGACGCGGTTTTTCATAATGCCGATGTTGATCTTCAGCGCTTCCTCAAATTTCATCCGCCGTTTGCCCCGTTCGACGTCCGCGGCCGTTTTGGGCAGATGTAAATCGTCAAGCATGGCTTCCGCGCTTTCTAAGTCGTACTTTTTCCGCAGCCAGTCCGGCAATATTTCTGGAACGTCGAGCGCGTCGGATTGATTTTTCGGCTTAAGAATCCGGCTGACAATTTTGTGTACGCCCTCGCTGCCGAGTCCGCTGATTTTGCTGTAAATCGGCGTTAAATCGAAAAAACTTCCCGGTTTGTCTACGGGTACAAATTGCGGATTCGCCATCACAGGCATCCCCTTGCTCTCATCGATTTTGCCGAAAAAATAATACCACTGGTCTTCCTCAAGCCGATCGCTCAGCCACGGCTGATTGAAGACGGTCACCCGCCCACGATGGCCGTCATCGTCCTCGATGTCACAATGAAAAAGGGACAGATTCCGCCTGATATGCCGGACTGTCCCTTTTTTCGTAATCACTGCTTCAACCGTCACCGGTTGGTCTGTCTGTGCCGTTAACGCGGACCGCTTGGAGCGGTCGACGTAAGCTTTCGGTAAGTGTGCGAGGAAATGACCGACGGTTTCGATCCCTTCGGCGCGAAGGGCCGTTTCCCGCTTCGGGCCGATTCCAGGAACCTTCCGAATGGCATCCTCTAATTTCATCGGATCCAGACCTTTACTCGACGGAAAGGATGTAGTAGTACAGCGGCTGGGCGCCTTCGCTCACTTCCACATCGCAGTCTTCGTATTTTTCTTCAATCGCGTCGACCAGGTCGGTCGTGTCTTCTTCCTTTAAACCGTTGCCGTAATAAATAGAAATCAATTCGCTTTCCGGTTCCATTAAGCTGTCGATCAATTTGGCCGTCACGTCGCTGACGTCCTTGCCGACCGTTTGAATCTTGCCGCCACTGATTCCCATGATATCGCCCTTGTTGATGACTTGGCCGTCAATCTTCGTGTCCCGCACCGCGTAGGTGACTTCGCCGGTCTTGACCGTACCCAAGACGTCGGTCATCGCCTTTTCGTTTGCCTCGCAGTCCACATCAGGATCAAAGCTCAGCATCGCGGTGATACACTGCGGAATGGTCTTAGAGGGAATCACGCGGACGTCTTTTTCGGACATCGTCGCCGCTTGGTTGGCCGCGAGGATGATGTTGCCGTTATTCGGGAATAAGAAAATATGATCCGCGTTGATTTTGTCAATTTCAGCGGTGAAATCCTCGGTGCTCGGATTCATGGTCTGACCGCCGGAAATAATGCGGGTCACGCCGAGCTCTTTAAAGATTTCAGAGAGGCCATCTCCCGGAGAAACCGCCACAAAGCCGTAAGGCACAGGATCGCCGGCCGGTTCGGCTTCCTCTTCGCTGTCGTCGTCGGAAACGCCGAGCATTTCACGCATATTGTCAACCTTCATCCGAGTCAGAGCGCCCATGGTTAACGCCTTTTCAAAGGCCTGCCCCGGGTGGTCCGTGTGGACGTGGACTTTAATTAAATCGTCGTCCTTGATGACGAGAACACAGTCCCCGATGGTGGAGAGGTAATCCCGCAGGGCGTTTTCGTCTGCGTTTTCCGCGTGTTTGATGATGAATTCCGTACAGTAGCCGAAAGTGATATCCTCCGGTTTCATGTTGGAGTCGTCGACAAAACGTTCGCGGTCTGAAATTTTCGGCTTCGCTGCCTGTTCCAACTCTTCGCCGGCAAGGCCTTTCACAGCCCCTTCGACAATGTAGATCAGCCCCTGCCCGCCGGAGTCGACGACGCCGGCTTCCTTGAGCACCGGCAGCATCTCCGGCGTTCTGGAAAGCGCATCCTGCCCTTGCTTGAGCACATCGGTCAGGAAGGCGAGCATATCCGTGTATTCCGCTTCGTGCGCCTGAGCAAATTCAGCCATTTCCCGGGCGACTGTCAAAATCGTCCCTTCCGTCGGTTTCATGACCGCCTTGTAAGCCGTGTCTGCTGCGGCCTTAATGCCGTCAGCCGCGGCTTTAATATCGAGGACTTGTTTGCCCTTGTTGGCTTTCGCCAGGCCCCGGAGCAGCTGAGACAGAATAACCCCGGAGTTTCCTCTGGCGCCAAACAGCGCGCCGCTGGACGCGGTCTTCGAAACGGCGTAGAGTTCGTCGTTTTTCAGTTTATCCAATTCCCGTATCGAATTGGCAAAAGTCATGCTCATGTTGGTTCCGGTGTCGCCGTCCGGAACCGGGAACACGTTCAATTCATCGACATTGCTTTTATAAGTTTCAAGATTCTGGGCCCCGAACTCGAACATTTTTCGCAGCATCGTGCCGTCAATCTTTTGAATTTCCATTCGTTCCTCCAGAAATTTATGCTCTGACACTGACGACGTTCACCGTCACGCGTTTGACCTTCATCGAGGTCTGACGTTCAACCTGATATTTAACCGCTGAGATGATATTTTCAGCGACTACTGAAATTTTGATCACCTGTTCGACGATCACATAAAGATCGATGATCAGCTTGCCGTCGTCGTCAATGACGACGCTGACGCCCTTGCTCGAGCGTTCCCGCGTCAAGAGTTCGATCAGCCCGTCTGTGCCGCGCTGATGTGCCATCCCAACCAATCCATAGCACTGCATCGCTGTATCGGCTGCGATATCGGCAATGGCTTTTCTGGAAATTTCAATTCGACCCAAATCATTTTCCAACTTCAACTTCATTGTCGTCTCCTTTATATCGAAACGTTTATTAATGCGCCTTTTAGACGCAAGTATCCAATTTTAATGATCTTGAATTATAGATAAATTTATTTTAACGCTTAAGGCCCATAAAGTCAAAATAAAGTGAAAAACTTATTGCAAACTTTTAAAACCCTGTGTTATAATACTTTACTGTTAACACAGACGATTCGAATAAGGAGGGTTGAGACCATGGCAAAAGAATGCTTTGTGTGCCACAAGGGTGTTGTTTCCGGCAACTCTGTCGCGCACTCCAATAAACACAATAAAAGAATGTGGAAGCCAAATCTGCAGAAGATCAAAATTGTGGTCGACGGCACACCGCGCCGTGAATATGTCTGCACACGCTGCCTGCGTTCTGGCAAAGTCGAACGGGCATAATCAAGACCCATTCCCATATTACAAAAAAATAAGAGCCGAAAGGCTCTTTTTTTTGCATTTTATCATTCCGAAAGGACAACGTTCACGAGCAGCCACCCGGCGTCAAAGTCAATGGTCTGCGGTGCCGCTGTCGTCACATTGCTCACTGTCCAGCCTGAAGTTCTGCGGGTCAGCATCGCGTCCGTGAGGGGATAATCAAACCCCGCAATCGTCACCGGTCCGGCAGTGTCTGACAGCGGCAGAAGACTGACCGTCCGGCCGGCCGGCAATTCAAGCGTCATCTGCTGCGGCCCTTTATATAAGGAAAGGTCATTGTGCGGGTCGATCAAATGAATCTCAACACCCTGTTCCGCGGCTATCGTCATCGCGTCGATACTGCTGAGCATGTGGTCGAGGCGCGTCCCCGTCGCACCGTACAGATAAATCACGTCCGGATACACCGTGAGGACACGCGTCAGTGCTAATTCCGTATCAGTCTGGTCCTTGCGCACCGGATGAGTCTCGGTCGGAATGCCCTTCGCGCTCAGCCGTTTCAGCACCTTTGGGTCGATCGAATCAAAATCCCCGACCAAAAGATCGGGCGTGACGCCGAGACGATCGAGCAGCTCTGCGCCTTTATCGACGCCGATGACGAGATCGGGCTGTGTCTGCTCGAGCTGCCTGGCGTAAAAAGCCGTATCTGATAAATCGCCGCCGGTAAAAACGGCGGCTTTTCTTTTCCTGTTATCCATATTTTTTCTGTTTTCTTAAAGTCTCAAACATCTGAATGTAATGATCGTAGCGGTTTTGGGAAATGCGCCCGGCTTCGACACCTTCACGCACAGCGCACCCGGGCTCCTTTTGATGGCGGCAGTCGTTGAATTTGCACTGCCCTTTTGGAAATTCCGGGAAGCAATCCGCAAGCTGCTCGGTTTGAACCTGCTTGCCAATATTCAGCGCCGAAAATCCTGGCGTGTCGAGCAGCCATCCGCCCTGCGGCAGCGCAAGCAATTCTACGTGGCGCGTCGTGTGGCGTCCCCGGCCGAGTTTTTTGCTTAAGCCCCCGGTTGCCATCACGTCGTCGCCGAGTAAAGCGTTGGTCAGCGTCGATTTTCCCACGCCGGAGGGGCCGGCGAGGAAGGCCGAGCGGCCAGCAATGATTCGTCCGAGTTCACCGGCTGCTTTTTCCCATTGGTCTGGTTCCGAGAGTATCACCGGATAAGGGGTTGCTTGATAGTCCGCCACCCCTTTGATATCCTCCGGACGCGCCAGATCCCGCTTCGTAAATACGAGCACCGGCTCAATGCCCTGTGCTTCACAGCTGACGAGCATTTCGTCGATTAAAAAACCATTTGGCGCCGGATCGCGGAGCGCCGCGACAATAATACCCACATCGACGTTAGACACCGGCGGGCGCACAAGCTCGTTTTTCCGCGGCTGAATGTCGGTCAAGGTGTACTCACCGTCCTGGTTGTCGTCCTTTTCAATTTGAACGTAGTCGCCGACCATCGGCGTCAGGCGGCGATGCCTTAAAATTCCTGCGGGCTTTGCGGTGTACGCCATTCCCGCCGCATCGACAACGGTATAAAAACCGCCGATCCCCTTCACGATGCGTCCGGAGATCGGCGAAATTTGTTTGTATTGGTGCTGCATATTTAATGGCCCTGTTGAGATGACGTGTTGTTATTATTTCCACTGTTGTTATTTGCGTCAGCATCACCTTGATCGTCATCCGTATCCTGTTTTGCTGCTGGTCCTGAGCTGACGACGAAGCTGATCGACGAGCCCTTTGTGACGCTGGATCCTTCGGACGGCGACTGAGAGATCACGACGCCCTTCGCGTAGCTGTCAGAATTTTGCTGGGTCACCGTGCCGACGCTGAACCCGTTAGCCTGGAGACGGCTTTCTGCATCGCTCTGCGTCAGCCCGACGATACCCGGAACGGACGCTGTATTCTGCCCCTTGGACACGTAGAGCACAACCTTGCCGTTTTTAGAAATGCTCGAACCGGTATTCGGCGACACGGCAAACACGACACCGGAATCGTAATTATCGTTGTATTCTCGCTTGATTTCCGATACCGTCAATCCGGCATCTTCAATCTTCGTCACCGCCGCATTTTCCGACAAGCCGACCACACTCGGCACTGTTGTGGTGCTCTTGCCCCGGCTGATCGTCACGCGAATGGCCCGGCCCTTCACAACCTGCGTATTGGCTTTCGGTGTCTGTGCCATGATTTTGCCCTTGCCGACACTATCGCTGTACGCGTGCTTGCTGACCTCCAGCGTGAGGCCAAGCTGCTGGCAGGCCGCCGTCGCCTGGCTTTCCGTCATGCCGGTCAGATCTGGAACGGTCACGCGCTGGCGGGTCATGGCGAAAGCGATGATCCCGGCCGCCACCGCTGCAATCAGCACGACGATCAACGCGATCCGGCGGTTTTTCTTTTTCTTTCTCAAATCGTTGATGCCGGTAATATCATCAGTCGATGCAGGATCTTCCTCTCTAAAAAGATCCGCAGTCGACGCGGTTTCCCCAACTGGGCTGATCGACGCGTCCAGCATGATTTGATCTAAGTCCTCAATGAGGTCTTCGCAGTTCTGGTAGCGGTCTTCCGGCTTTTTCTGACAAAGCCGCACCACAACGTCTGATACACTCTGCGGAATGGACGGATTGATCTGATTCGGCGGTGTGATGTCCTCCTGAATGTGCTTGATGGCAATGGAGACGGAATTGTCATCGTCAAAAGGCAGTTCGCCGGTCAGCAGCTCGTAATACATAATCCCGAGGGAATACAAATCCGATCGGGCGTCGACGAAACCGCCCCGCGCCTGTTCAGGCGAAATGTAGTGCACCGACCCCATCGTCTGATTCGTCATCGTGATGGTGGCGCTGCTGATCGCTCGGGCGATGCCGAAGTCCGTGACCTTCGGCGTCAGGTCAGACGTCAGCATGATGTTCTGGGGCTTGATGTCCCGGTGGATAATCCCGTGGTCATGGGCGCATTTGAGGGCTTCAGCGATATCGATGATAAAATTGGTCGCTTCTTCGTAATCCAAACTGCCCTTCTGAGTCAGGTACTGTTTCAGCGTAATGCCGTCGACGTATTCCATGACAATGAAATAAACATCGTTGTCGACCCCGACGTCGTACACCGAGACGATGTTCGGGTCCGACAATCCCGCAGCTGCCTGAGATTCCCGGTCAAATTTTTTAATAAACTGTTCGTTTTCCGTGTATTCTTCCCGGAGGATTTTTACCGCTACATAACGGTTAAGCTTCATGTCCTGGGCTTTATAAACGTAAGCCATACCGCCCCGTCCGATCAATTCGATGATCTTATAGCGGTCGTTCAGTATTTTTCCGATCACGTCAATCCTCCTTCATTTGGAATTCTGGTTTGAAAATAATCAAGGTAATATTATCCGTGCCGCCGTTGTAGTTCGCCAGATTGACGAGCTTGCGCGTGGCTTCTTCGATGTCGTTTTCCATCACGATGCGATGGATTTCCTCGTCGCCGACCATGTTGTAAAGCCCGTCGGAGCAGAGCAGCACCTGATCTCCGGGGTATAAGCGATATTCAAACAGATCCGCTTTCAAGACTTCGTCGGTCCCCAATGCCCGGGTGATGATGTTTTTCTGCGGGTGATCTTTCGCTTCTGTCGGGGTGATGCGGCCCCGATCGATCAGCGCCTGCACCAGTGAATGGTCCTTCGTCAGATGCTCGATGCCGCTGGCGTTGATGCGGTAAGCCCGGCTGTCGCCGACGTGGTAAATCACCATTTTATCGTCATGAACGATGGCCATCGTCAGTGTTGTAGCCATGCCGAGTTCTTCCGGCTGCATAACCCCCTCGTGAATGATCGCCTTGTTGATATCGTTAAAAAATGCGTTGACTTCCTGATAATTTGTAAAATCCTGAATCTCGCCAATGTGTTCCTTGATGCTGTCGATCGCGATCTGACTCGCAACCTCCCCGGAACGATGACCGCCCAATCCGTCGGCGACCGCAAAAACGTAATAGAGAATGCCGTCCTTCTCGACGTTCGCCGCGAGATAAGCATCCTGATTGGATTTTCGCTTCGCCCCTATATTGGTCGAATAAGCACATTTCATTGTATCACCTTGTTTCCTCCTGCGTTCTGCGGCGAAGCTGGCCGCAGGCCGCATCGATATTTTTTCCGATTCGTCTTCTCACGGTGCAGTTGATGCCGCCGTCCTGGAGAGTTTTCGCAAAATCATCCACCCGCCGGCTTCCGGCAATTGTCCCGTCTGAAATCGGGTTGAGACGAATCAAGTTGATGTGGATGTTTTGATGCCGGAATAGGCGGATCAGCTCAGCTGCGTCCTCCGGCCGGTCATTGACAGCGTCCATCAGTGCGTACTCAAAGGTAATCCGCCGGCCTGTCGTCTTAAAATAGCGCGTGCAGGCCTGGAGCAGTTCCGGCAGCGCGTAGCGTTTGGCGACCGGCATGATGCGCTCGCGCACTTGCTGCGTCGGCGCGTGCAGCGACACCGCCAAATTGATCTCCAGCTTTTTTTCCGCCAGCTCGTCCATTTTGGGCACCAGCCCGCAGGTCGAGACGGTGATCTTCCGCTGGCCAATGCCGAAGCCCGTGTTGGCCAAATCGATGAAAGCGAGCAGATTGTCAAAATTGGCCAGCGGCTCGCCAATGCCCATCACAACGACTCGGCTCACCCGTTCGCCCGAAACCGCCTGAGCCCAGTAAATCTGACTGGCGATCTCGCCGGCACTCAAATCCCGAACCACGCCTCCCCGCGTGGACGCGCAGAATGCGCATCCCATCGCACAGCCAACCTGGCTGGAAACACAGAGGGAAAGGCCGTAGTGATAGCGCATCAGAACTGTCTCGATGCACGCGCCGTCGGCAAAACGGATTAACAGTTTTTCGGTGCCGTCCTCCGGATCGCGTTGACGCCGGATCACCTCGCCGTGGTCAATTTCAGCCACCTCCGACAAGCGCCGCCTGAGAGCCTCCGGCAGATTGGTGCACGCGTCGAGGGTCTCGACCCCTTTCTCGTACAGCCACTGGAATAATTGCTTCCCTCTAAATTTCGGCTCCCCGAGATCCGCCATGAGCTGCTGACACTGTTCTAAGTTATAGCCAAATAAATTTTCCATGAGACCTCTTTTAATCTGATTTTGGATCCAAAAACCCAGATTACTCATATAAAGCTATTATAGCAAAAAAAATTATCTGAATAAAGCTTATAATTCATTACCAAACAAATCGAGTTTTTGCTACAATGAGTTTAGGAAAAGGAGGATGTATTATGTCTCAAATGACTTATGTTTTCGGGCATCAGAAGCCGGATACGGATTCGATCTGTTCGGCGATTGCGTATGCCTATTTTAAGCGGGAAACGGGTTCCCCGGAGACTGAAGCCTGCCGATTGGGGCCGATCAACAAAGAAACCCAGTTTGCTTTAGATACTTTCGACGTCAAACCGCCGAGACTGATCAAAAGCGTCAAACCCCAAGTGAGCGATATTCATTTGAACAACGACGCGATGGTCACCGAAGAAAATTCCATCAATCACACGATGAATTTGATCATCGACAACCCCGGACGTTCGCTCCCTGTTGTGGACGACCAGAAAAAACTCATCGGTATCATTTCCCTGCCAGACATCATGCACGCTTATTCCGACCCTTTCCAGGAAGACGGTCTGATGAAAGCAAAGACCCCTTACCGCAACATTATCAAAACTTTGAACGCCAGAGTCATCGGCGATACGCCGAGCGGCGACGTCAAGGGCTGTTTCTACAACAACTCTCAGCTGGCGTCCGGCGCAAAACTGAATCCTGACGACGTCGTGCTGACCACGCGCAACGATTCCTCCCGGGACACGGCGTTTGCCGGCGGCAACGCTTACGTCATCATCTCCGACGTACCGGAAGATATGGACATCCCCATTCCCGACGGCTTTACCGGGACCACCATACTGACGGAGAAATCGACATTCGAAGTGATCCGCCTGCTCGAGCAGGTCATGCCGATCCGTCCGTACGTCAATCACGACACCATGGAATTTTTTATGGTCTCTGAAACATTGGCGGACGTCAAGAGCAACATGCTCTCTTCGCCCCACAACCGTTTCCCCGTCGTGACCGATGACGGGGTAGTTCTTGGAACCATCACCAAATCCTCGCTGCTCGATTATCAGCGCAAGCGGGTCATCCTCGTCGACCACAACGAAAGAACCCAATCCATCGCCGGCCTTGAAGACGCGGAAATTGCTGAAATCATCGACCATCACCGCGTCGCCGAAATCCAGACCGACGCGCCGCTTTACATGCGGGTCGAACCGCTGGGCTGCACCTGTACCATTATTACGAAGATGTATCAGGAAAAGGACGTCCCGATTCCGAAAAAAATAGCGGGACTGTTACTTTCGGCCATCATCTCCGACACACTGCTGTTCAACTCGCCGACCTGTACCGAACAGGACAAGCAGGCGGCGCAGGCGCTGGCGAAAATCGCCGACGTCAACCTGCGGGAATACGGCCGGTCGATGCTGATTGCCGGTTCCAATCTGGGCGACATGACCCCGAAACAAATCATCGGCGCCGACCGCAAAATCTTTACGATGGGCGACTACAAGATCGAAATTTCCCAGATTAACACAGGCGACTACAAGAGTTTGTTCAACAAATTGAAGGACTTGCTTGCTCAGATGCAGGAAAACTGTGAAAAAGAAGGCGCCGATCTGGCCATCCTCATGGTGACGGATATCGTCCTCGGCGGTTCCGAACTGCTCATTGCCGGCGAACAGCGCCATTTGGTGCGTGACGCTTTTGGCATTGAAGACGAAGATATCAGCCAATTCTTCCCGGGCATGTTCTCGAGAAAGAAACAAGTTGTACCGCCGCTGATGCGCGTTGCTTCAGAGGCATAATCTAAAAAATAATCTGACCCTAAGAAAGGACAAAAGGAGAGTCTTATGAACATCACGGTTTATTGTGGATCAAAATTCGGCAACCAGCCCCACTACCGCAAGGACGCCGAAGCGCTGGGGACTTGGATTGGCAAAAATGGGCACCGCCTGATTTACGGCGGCGGCTGGACCGGTCTGATGGGTGCGGTGTCCAATGCCGCCCTGAAAGCCGGCGGTGAAGTGTACGGAATCATTCCTGAATTTTTGAAGGAAATTGAACTCGCCCACGACGGCCTGACCAAAACCGTCACCGTTAAAACCATGGCGGAGCGGAAAACGATCATGCGGGATGAAGGCGACTTTTTCATCGCACTGCCCGGCGGTCCCGGCACCATCGAAGAAATCACGGAGATCATCTCTCTGCGCAAGCTGCACCGTCACAACAAACCCGCTGTTTTTTACAACAGTGACCATTTCTACGATTCCGTCCGCGACCTATACCGCGAAATGGTTACGCAGGGCTTTCTCGATCAAGCGACCTTCGACACCATTGTCTTCGCGGACAATTTAGAGGCCATTTACCGGGAAATCGAACGCGAAATCGCCAAACGGTCAAGGCAATAAATGCAATTAAAATAACCCGTTTCTTAAAAATTAAGAAACGGGTTATTTTTTTGCGGCGCCTATTTTGCGACGTCAACGTATTCTTTTTTCACAGCAAAACGCTTTTGCGCGTAATCGCAGAGCGGGTGAATTTTCAGACCTCGTTCCCGCGCCGCTTCGACGACACTGTCGACGAGCCTGCCGGCAATGCCCTGGCCGCCGTAAGCCTGGTCCACCTCGGTGTGCGTCAAAAGCCAGATGCGCCCGGAAGCGCTCACTGTGCACTCACCGATTACTTTTTCACCGTCCAATGCGACCGCCCGCATCTCTTCCGGGCGAAATTGAATATTGATCATGGTTGTCTCCTTTATTTTTTATCTTTTTGCTTTTTCAAAAAGGCTGCAATCCGATCCACCGCGTGCACCGCGTCCAAACCGAGATCCGCCATCAGCTCGTCGGTCGAGCCGTGAGGCACAAATTGATCCTCCACGGCCAGCACCAAAACGCGGCTGCCCGGTTTGTGTTCAGCCAGCCAGGCGGCCGCCCGCTGCCCAAACCCGCCGATTCGGCTATTATCCTCTAAGGTAATCACCGGGCCCCGTTCCGCCATGCGTTCGAGCATCTCCGTATCCATCGGTTTAATGCTGCGGACGTTGACGAGGCCGCAGTCAACATCTGCCTGCGTTTTCAGCCCCTCGCAAATGGCCGCGCCGGTTTCACACAAATGGCCGAGGGTCAACAGCGCCGCATCTCGCCCATCCCGCAGGATCTCTGCCTTTAAGCCTTCAATGGGCTGTGTATGGTCGGCAAACCCTTCGGGCGCCGAGCCCCGGCTGTAGCGAATGGCCACCGGCCCATCTATCTGGTGAATTCCGTAGTGAAGCATCGCCTTGAGCTCCCAGGCGTTTTTCGGTTCCAGCACGGTCATATTCGGCATCTGCGCGAGAAAGGACGTGTCAAAAATGCCCTGATGGGTTTCGCCATCCCGGCCGACCAGTCCGGCCCGGTCCACCGCAAAGATCACGTGAAGATTCTGCAGACAGACGTCCTCGAGCAGCTGATCGTAAGCGCGCTGGAGAAATGTTGAATAAATAGCGACCACCGGAATCATGCCCTGAGACGCCAAACCACCGGCAAAGGTCACCGCGTGTTCCTCTTCGATCCCCACATCGAAAAATCGTTTGGGGTAGCGCATACCAAATAGCTTCAGTCCTGTGCCGTCGGCCATTGCCGCCGTGATCGCGACAATTTTGTCACAGGTTCTGCCCTCTTCAACGAGGGCTTGTCCGAATACATCTGACCAGCTGGGCCTGCGCTTCGGCTGTTTCAGCTGGCCGGTTTCAATTTCAAATGGACCGATACCGTGAAATTTGTCTGGATGGCGCTCAGCGGGCTCATAGCCCCGGCCTTTTTTCGTTACAACGTGGACAATGACCGCCTTCTGCAGCTTCCGCGCGTCTTTAAAAGTTTTGACCATCTGGGAAATATTCGTCCCGTCGACCGGCCCCAGATAAGTGACACCGAAATTTTCGAAAAGCATTTCCGGAATCATCATATTTTTGATCCCGGTCTTCACGGTGCTGAGGTGATCGGCAATGGGCTCGCCGATCCTGGGCAGGTGCGCCAGCCGCCGCTTGACATGATCTTTAAGCTCCGTGTAAGACGACGCCGTGCGCAGGCCGCTCAAATAAACAGACAGCCCGCTTAAATTTCTAGAAATCGACATGTCATTGTCATTGAGGACGATAATGACGTTGCGTTTCATGCGCCCCGCGTTGTTCAGTGCCTCAAAAAACATACCCCCGGTCGACGCGCCGTCGCCGATGACGGCGATCACGGCATTGTCGTCTCCTTTAAGATCTCGGGCACAAGCCATCCCCAATGCGGCCGAGACACTGTTGGAAGCGTGGCCGGTGTCAAAGGCGTCCGTCGCGCTCTCGCTGCGCTTCGGAAAGCCGCTGAGACCGCCGTGCTGGCGCAGGGTATCGAAATCGTCCTTTCGGCCAGTTAAAATCTTATGAACGTAGGACTGATGCCCGACGTCGAAGACGATGCGATCCTTTGAAAAATCGAAGACCAAATGCAGCGCCATGGTCAGTTCAACTGCCCCGAGGTTGGACGCCAAATGACCGCCGGTGACCGATACCTTCTGAATCAGAAAGCGGCGGATCTCCCAGGCCAACTGATCGTAATCCTGAGGAGCGATCCGGCGGATATCGCCGTTTTTGTTAATTCTGGACAAAACCGAAGATCGAGGGCGCCGCGGATTGTTATTGGCCTTATTATTTAAATTGTCTGTCACAGTATTCAAATGTTTCATGTGCAATTTCCCGTATTTCCGAGACCGTCGGCGACGCTATCACCTGATGCTCATCCATAACGCTTTCAATGATGTCGTAGATATCGAGGAAGCGGATCTCGCCGCGGCGGAATGCCGCGTTGGCCCATTCGTTGGCCGCATTGAAAGCGCAGGGCATGGAGCCGCCGGTTTTAATCGCCGAAACCGCCAGCGGCAGCCCCTTAAACGTATCGTTATCCGGCACGTCAAAACTCAGAGATTTGAGGGTTTCAAAATCCAGCGCGTCCGCCGGCGACGGCAGATGATTCGGCCAGGTCAATGCGTACTGAATCGGCACCCGCATATCGGAGGTTGCCAGCTGCGCGATGACGGAGTGATCTTCATACTCGACCATTGAATGAATGATGCTCTGGGGCTGGATGACGACTTGAATCTGGTCCGGATCCACGTCAAAAAGCCACCGCGCTTCGATGACTTCAAGCCCTTTGTTGACCATCGTCGCCGAATCGACCGTCACCTTCGGTCCCATCTGCCACGTTGGATGGGCCAAGGTTTCTTTAACCGTGACGTGTTCAAGCTCTTTTCTGCTCATCCCGCGGAAGGGTCCGCCGGAAGCCGTCAGCAGGATCTTATTGATTTTAGAGTCGGCTTTGCCTTGAAGCGATTGAAAAATCGCCGAGTGTTCCGAGTCCACCGGCAGAATATTCACGCCGTGCGCCTTTGCCAGCGGCATGATCAAATGCCCGGCGGTGACACAGGTTTCTTTATTGGCCAGAGCAATGTCCTTGCCCGCTTCAATCGCCGCAACAGTTGGTTCGACACCGATCATGCCGACAATCGCCGTGACAACTGTGTCCGCCTCCGGCTGTGACGCCAGTTCAATTAAACCGGATATCCCGGAAACCACCCGGATCTGGGTATCTGACAAGCGCATTTTCAGCACATCCGCCTGCCCTTCGTCGTAAACCGCCACAAGCGACGGGCCAAATTCCCGCGCCTGTTTTTCGACCAAATCAATCGACCGGCCGCACCCCAATGCCGTCACTTTAAACAAGTCGGGATGCATGCGCACGACGTCGAGCGTCTGCGTCCCGATGGAACCAGTTGAACCTAAAATGGCCAGATGCCGCTTGATCACAGGATCACCGTCCCTTCATTTTGAAGTAATACATTGCTCATTTTATTCTCCTCGCTATCGCGAAATCCATTAACAGAATTCATTTTTTGCTTATCGTTTCATTATACCACGTTCGCGGTCTTTCGACCCGTTAAACGAAAAAAACCCGGGTTGCCCCGGGTCTATGATCCCTGCTCATCAATCGGCAAAATAGTCGATGCGCATCGCGTGGCGCACTTCGTCCAAAGTCTTCGCCGCCACCTGTTCGGCCTTTTCGCAGTTTACCTTTAAGATGTCGCGCACATCTGGCAGACGCTGTTCCCACGCCTTCCGGCGTTCCCTAATCGGGCGCAGCCGTTCCTGAAGCACACTGTTCAGAAAACGCTTAACCTTCACATCGCCGAGGCCGCCTTTTTGATAATGCGCCTTGACTTCGTCGAGGTTCGCGTAATCCGGCCAAAACGCTTCGAAGTCGCCGGGTTCGCTAAAGGCGTCCAGATAAGTGAAGACCGGATTGCCCGCAACCTGTCCCGGATCCTGCACGCGCAAATGATTCGGGTCGGTGTACATGGACATGACCTTTTTCTTAATATCGTCGGGCTCATCGGACAAATAGATACAGTTGCCGAGGGACTTGCTCATTTTTTCCTTGCCGTCCAGCCCCGGCAGCCGCATGCTGGCCTGATTCTGTGGCAGCACGATTTCCGGCTCCGTCAGCGTTTTGCCGTACACTGCGTTGAATTTCCGGACAATTTCACGGCATTGTTCGATCATCGGTTCCTGGTCTTCGCCCGCCGGCACTGTCGTCGCGTGGAAAGCGGTAATATCCGCCGCCTGGCTGACGGGATAGCAGAAGAATCCCATCGGGATGCTGGCTTCAAATCCGCGCTGCTTGATTTCCGCCTTGACCGTCGGATTGCGCTGCACCCGGGAAACGGTCACAAGATTCATGTAATAAAACGTCAGCTCGGTCAGTTCCGGCACGGTCGATTGAATAAACAGCACGGATTTTTCCGGATCCAGCCCAACTGCAAGGTAATCGAGGGCCACCTGCATGATGTTCTGGCGCACCTTTTCCGGATGTTCCGCGTTGTCTGTCAGCGCCTGAGCATCGGCGATCATGATATAAATATCGTCGAACTCACCGGAATCCTGCAGCCGCACCCGTTCTCGCAGCGACCCAACGTAATGGCCGACGTGCAGCCGGCCCGTTGGCCGGTCCCCGGTTAAAATAATTTTCTTCATTTATAAACTCCTTTGAATGGATGATGTTTTTGGTTTACATTTTTGTATTATATCATGCGGAGACATTTGGTGCAATTCTCCAGATCGCGGTCAGCTCAAATGGCACATCATACAGAAAAACCCCAGCCATTCCGGCTGGGGTTTTCGTTTATTTATTCTCTATTTTATTTATTTCGCGGCCTTCGGATCCGGCAAGGGGCCTTCCCGGTGCATGTTGAATTTCGTCAGGTCGTAGCGCTTCAAGTTTTCGGTAATCGTCCGCTGATCGGCGCCTTCGATCATCTTATCGCGAACCTTCATGGCCTTATTGGTGTCGTCGTGGGCGTGCGGGCCGTGGCTGCAGCCGCCTTCGCAGACCATCCCTTCGATGAAGTCTTCTTGTAAGCGCCCCTTGCCCATCATCATCAGCGTCGTCTTGCAGGCCTTACCGCCGCTGACGCTCTTGATCTTCATCTGATCGGCGTCTTCGTAGCCCTGTTCCTTCATGTATTCGACACAGGACTGCGCCACCCCGACATCGGCGTAGCGTTTGCCGAAGATTGACGCCTGCTGGTAGTTTTCTTCGACCGGTTCCAATTCGACGCCGGCCGCCTTCATAACCGCGTGAAGTTCTGCAAAAGTCAGGACGTAATCGGCGTTGCCCGGAATCTTCTGATCGACGACTTCGGACTTTTTCGCGGTGCATGGACCGGCAAAGACCGTAATACAGCCGGGATGTTCCGCCTTAATCATCCGCGACAGCTCGCACATCGGCGAAAGGGCGGTTGAAATGTTGTCTTTATTTTCTGGATAATGGCGCAGAATCATGTTGACAAAAGCCGGGCAGCAGGACGTGGTGCGCTTTTCGCCGTTTTTAAAGGCTTCGTACCATTCCGGCGCTTCTGCCGCCGTGGTCAGATCGCCGCCGAGGCCGACTTCAATGTAGTCTTCGAAGCCCACTTCCTTTGCGGCCTTCCGCCAGCTGGCCATGGTGATGTCTTTGCCGTACTGGCCTTCAACCGCCGGCGCGATCATCAGAAAAACCGGCGTGTCGCTCTTGAGCGCCTTGATGACCGGCACGATGGCGGTCTTGGTCGAAATGGCGCCGAAAGGACAGGCGTGAATGCACTGGCCGCAGCGAATGCATTTTTCTTCATCAATGACCGAAAGCCCGTCTTCGTCGTAAGTCAGCGCGCCGACTGGGCAGGAGTTTTTACACGGACGGACCAAGTGCGCAATCGCGTTGTACGGACAGGCCTTGGCGCACATCCCACATTCTCGGCATTTGTTCGCGTCGATTCGCGAGCGTTTTTCGCCGGGGTGAATCGCGCCGAAGCGGCAGGCGCCCAAACACGCCTTCCCCAAACAGTTTTGGCAGTTGTCTGTGACGATATAACTCGAAATCGGGCAGTCCGCGCAGGCCGGTTCAATGACTTGGATGATATTGCCGTTGTCCACGGCTCCCGGCGCTTTCCCTTCGGCCAGACGGATACGCTGGCGGACCACTTCTCTTTCCTTGTAAACACAGCAGCGGTAATGGGGGATCATCCCCGGAATGATTTCTTCCGGCAGATTGTCCCGTTCTTCTTCCAACGTACCTTCAAATGTTTTTTTCGCGACGTGATATAAAACTTTATGCTTCAGCGAAATAATGCGTCCATCATTACTCAATGCCGTTTCCTCCTTCTTGTGCAGCACCGAAACGGAATGGCGGCTCTCCTCATGCCAGTCCGTTCAAATTCATTCTACCTTAGATTGATATTTCTTTAACAGTATTGTATCAAAATAATGTTCCAAATTAAATGCAAAAATAAGCCGAGTTTACCGGCCTTACCCACTGCTAATTCGACAAAAAATTATCTTTTTTGTTTAATTGTTTTCATTATATCACGATTTCCCGATTTTGTTGTAGAAAATAAAAAAAACAGGGCAAAAGCCCTGTTAAATAGAGGTAAATGATGATGTTATGTACTTAATGATTTTCCGTAGAGACCGGCTGCGGATTGGCCTGATCAGTTTCCCCGGTCAGCATTTCCTTAAGGGTGTGCCATCCGAGCACCGCGCATTTGACACGCGCCGGCATATGGGCAATATCCTGAAGAGACGCCGCTTCTTCGAGCTCGTCCATTTCTTCGTCCGATAAATGCCCTTCCTTGATCATCTTGAGAAAAAGGTCTGCAAGGCGCAGCGCTTCCTCTTTTGTCTTGCCGATAATCAAATCGAACATCATGTCCGCGGAAGCCTGAGAGATCGCACATCCGTCCCCTTCAAAGGCCCCTTTCTGAATGATACCGTTGTCGTCCACGTCGAGGTGAACCCAAATGTCGTCGCCGCAGCTCGGGTTCAAACCTTCGCAAGTCATATTGGCGTTTTCCAGCTCGTGCTTATGCGCCGGATGAAGGTTGTGTTCCGTTAGCACTTCATTGTAGAAAGTTCGGTTATTCATCGTATCCCATTTCCTTTCTGATCGCGGCCACTGCATCGGCCAGACGGTCGATTTCTTCCGTCGTGTTGTAGAAGGCCAGGCTTGCCCGCGTCGTCGACGGCACCCCTAAATAATGGTGCAGCGGTTCAGCGCAATGGTGGCCGGCCCGCACCGCAATGTTATTTTCCGACAGAATCGTCGTAATATCGTGAGGGTGGACACCGTCGATGGTGAAAGCGAGAATCCCGTGATGATTTTCCGGCTCGTCCGCCCCGACAATATTGATGTGCGGAATGGCTTTCAACCGGTCCATGGCGTAGGTGGTCAGTTCCAGCTCCCGGGCTTCGATCTGATCGAGACCCATATCGTTCATAAAATCGATGGCCGCCGCCAGGCCGACCGCGCCGCCGACGTTGACGGTCCCCGCTTCAAAACGATGGGGGACTTCGGTCCAAACAATGCGGTCCGTCGTCACGATGTCGATGGTTTCGCCGCCGGTCATAAACGGCGGCATTTTGTCCAGCCACTGGCTTTTGCCGTAGAGCACACCGATACCCATCGGCGCGTACATTTTGTGGCCGGAAAAGGCGAAGAAGTCGCAATCCATCGCCGCCACGTCGATTTTTGAGTGAGGCACACTCTGAGCTCCGTCGACGACGATGATCGCGCCCTGTTCGTGGCAGATCTTCGCGAATTCCTCGATCGGCAGAATCCGCCCGAGCACATTGGACATTTCGGCGATCGCGACAATTTTAGTATTCGGCGTCAGCGCCGCTTTAAAGGCGTCGGCGCTGATGCTGCCGTCCTTTTCGCAATTCAGGTAATGCACGGCCGCGCCGGTCTGTTCCGCGAGCATCCGCCACGGCAGCATATTGGAGTGGTGCTCCATAATCCCGACGAGGATGTCGTCGCCTTCGCCGACGTTTAAATACCGTCCCATGCTGTACGCAACGAGATTCAAACTTTCACTGGCGTTGCGGGTGAAGATGACGTCTTCTTTTTTCGGCGCGTTGATAAAATCCGCTACCTTTTGTCTGGCATCTTCGTAGGCGTCTGTCGCCGCTACACTCAAATCGTAAAGCCCGCGGAAGGGGTTGGCATTTTCAGCCTGATAATAATGCGTCACGGCGTCGAGAACCCGCTGCGGTTTCTGCACCGTCGCCGAATTGTCGAGATATGCCAAATCGGTCTGATTCAGAATTGGAAATTCCTTGCGAACTGCCGCCACATCAATCTTTGATTGTCCCATGACCTTCACCTCATTCTTTTTCCAAACGCTGGTGCGTTTCGATATATGCCTGTACATCTTCGCGGACAGCCTGATCTGGAATCAGCCGGCTCGCCGCTTCGAGTTTCGACTTGGCGATCAATTCATAAATCTCATCAGCCGCCATGCCGCGGCTTTCCATGTAAAACATGAGCTCATCGTCGAGCTTGCCGATGGTCGCGCCGTGATTCCCTTCAACGTCTTCTTCCGCGCAGAGAATGAGCGGAATCGTCTTGTTAATAACGGTGTCGTCCATGAGCATGACATCTTCTTTTTCGTTACCGACGCTGCCGGACGCACCGTTTTTGAAATCAATGGTCCCGCGGAAAAGTTTTTCCGCTTTGTCTCTCAAAACGCCGGCAGAATTGATGGTGCTTTCAGTCTTTTTGCCGTGATGCAGCGCGACGAAATTGGTATCCAGCAGATCTTCATTCTGAACCAAATAGGCCACGTCCGCTTTGAAGCTCGACCGGTCTCCCTTTAAATCCGCCTGGCAGCCGATGTAGGTATCCGCCGCATCCATGACAAGCTGGACGACTTCGAAGCGCGCGTCGTTTTCGAGCACCGCCCCCACATCGTTGAAAATGCGCTGGTCTGCACCGCCTCTATGAATCTGAACGAGTTTCACCAGGGCGCCTTCCGCGAGGTGGAGCTTCGTCGAAAAACCGGACGTTCCTGCCGCGCCGTTCTGCCCTGCAAAATCCATGATGATCGTCAGCTCGCTGTCCTTCGCGATGTCGAAGGCCGTTGACGCGGCCCCTGTCGCGCCGCTTTTCAGCTGGTAGGTCAGCTTCAGCGGTGCCGCGATTTTCTGACCGGCCTCGGTGTGGTACGCGGCTGGTGCGATCCCCTGAATCCACTTGTCGTAATCCGGACCCATGCCGCCGCCGATTGGCGAGAGACCTGCCCCTTCAGCGAGTGCTTCCGGCTTGACCGTATCTGCTTCAAGGGTGGCGCTCTGTGCGTCAACTGCGACGCGGGCGTCGTTCATCTTCAGCCAATTCCAGGTTTGTCCCGGCAGATGGTTGACGACTAAATTGGTTGATTGTTCCTGTGCGCTCATGGTCATCACCCTATCGTTCCTTTCATTTCCAAACGGATCAAATTGTTCATTTCAACTGCGTATTCCAGCGGCAGTTCCTTGGAGACGTTGTCCGCAAAACCGCTGACGATCATTGCCCGGGCATCTTCTTCGGAAATGCCGCGGGACATCAAATAGAAGACCGCTTCGTCGCTGATTCGGCCGATCTTCGCTTCGTGGCCGACATCGGCATCCTGCGTCCGGACGTCCATCGCCGGAATGGTGTCGGATCTCGAAATGTCGTCAAGCATCAGCGATGCGCAGCTCACCGAAGATTTCGCACCTTTCGCTTTGTTGGTCACAACGACCGAAGAGCGGTAAGTGGAAATCCCGCCGTCCTTCGAAATGGACTTAGCGGATACCGCTGAAGTCGTGTCCGGTGCGTTGTGGACAACTTTCATCCCGGTATCGAGGTTCTGCCCCTTGCCGGCGAAGGTGATGCCGGTGTATTCCATCTGTGCGCCGGCACCGTCCAAAATCGTCATCGGGTACAAATAGGAAACGTGGGAGCCGAAAGAACCGGAGACCCATTCCATCTTGCCCCCTTCTTCGATTTTGGCCCGCTTGGTATTCAAATTGTACATGTTTTTCGACCAGTTTTCGATCGTCGAATAGCGCAGTCTTGCGTTCTTGCCGACAAAGAGTTCGACCGCACCGGCGTGAAGATTGGCAACGTTGTATTTCGGTGCTGAACATCCTTCGATAAAGTGAAGGTCCGCTCCTTCATCGACGATGATCAATGTGTGTTCAAACTGTCCAGCGCCCGGCGCGTTGAGTCTGAAATAGGACTGCAGCGGGATTTCAACGGAAACACCCTTTGGCACGTAGACGAAAGAACCGCCGGACCAGACCGCCCCGTGAAGAGCCGCAAATTTGTGAT
Source organism: Pseudoramibacter porci (assembly GCF_009696145.1). Lineage (GTDB taxonomy): Bacteria > Bacillota > Clostridia > Eubacteriales > Eubacteriaceae > Pseudoramibacter > Pseudoramibacter porci. Next base: position 89,399 of record NZ_VUMO01000007.1, on the reverse strand, counting down.
CGCGAGGGGTGATTAAGTGCATGAAATGGTCCTTGATCATATCCGCATATTCGCCGTGAAGCGCCGATTCGATATCGGTGTAAACAACACCTTGTTCCGCAACTTCTTTGCGGACGTTGTGGTACACCAGTTCAGAGTCGTACTGCGCACCGACCCCAGCCAGAGACTGACGTTCCGCCTGAGGAATGCCGAGACGTTCGAAGGTGTCTTTGATATCTTTCGGCACGTCTTCCCAATTGGCGCTCATTTTGGTCTTAGGCCGCACGTACGTGACGATGTCGTCCATATTTAGCCCGTCAATTGGCGGCCCCCACTGGCCCATACCCTTTTGGTTGAAAATCTCTAAAGATTTCAGTCGCAGATCCCGCATCCAGTCCGGGTCGTTCTTTTCTTCAGAAATCTGTTCGACAATTTCAGGTGTCAACCCGCTGTCGACTTTATAAAAATCCTGATCGTTTTCGTCGTACCGGAAATCGTACAACGACCGATCGACGTCTTCGACGTATGTTTTTTCTTTACTCATCAGCCGTCCTCCGATTTATTTTGCTGCTTTGGCTTCGTATTTTTCGTAGCCGTCGCGATTGATTTCGTCGACCAGTGACGCGTCACCACCGCCAACAACCTGACCGTTCACAAGCACGTGGGTGTGGTCAACCTTTAAGGAGCTTAAAATGCCCGTATTGTGCGTGATGATGAGCAGCGCACCGTCTTCCTGCTTCTGATATTCTTCGACACCTTTGGAAACCGTACGGACCGCGTCGACGTCCAGACCGGAATCCGTTTCATCGAGGATGGCCAGCTTTGGCTTGAGCATCAACAACTGCAGAATTTCTGCTTTTTTCTTTTCGCCGCCGGAGAACCCGACGTTTAAATCGCGGTCGACGTAGCTTGGGTCCATATCAAGAATTTCACATTCTTTTTCCAGCTGCTTTCTAAAATTCCAAAGGCGGACCCGTTCACCGGTGCGCTGTTCAACCGCATTGCGGATGAAATTGCCGAGGGTAATGCCCGGCACTTCCAGTGGATTCTGGAAAGACAGGAACAAGCCAGATTTGGCACGCTGATCTGCCGACAAATCCAAAAGATCGGCGCCATCGAACAGGACACTGCCCCCTGTGACGTCGTAGCGCGGGTTGCCCATCAATGCGTACCCCAGTGTGGATTTTCCTGCACCGTTCGGTCCCATTAGAACATGGGTCTCGCCGGTCGCGATATCCAAATCGACCTGGTGCAGAATTTCTTTATCTTCAACATTAACCGTCAGTTGACGGACTTTAAGTAATGGATTTGACATGATAATTTACCTCCAATTTAATATCCAAGTGAATTACTCGGAATACAATCGTAAGTATATTACTTTTTATTAAACCCGTCAACTTTTTTCTCATTTTCCTGAAAATTTTCATTGTTTATACTGAAAAAACTTAATCAAGGACATGACCACATCGGCGATACGAACGTATAATTTCAAGTAAAAAAAGAATCACAAAGAAATTCTTTGTGATTCTTTTTAATATATACGCTATTTATATTAATCATCCGACGTCTGACCCGGCCGGCATATCGCCGTCCACTGTCAACACGCGGAGTGCCCCATCCTTTTCAGCGGAGAGAATCATCCCGTTAGAGTCGACCCCTCTGAGTTTAATGGGCTTCAAATTTGTGCAGGCAATGATTTTCTTGCCGACGAGTTCTTCCGGCTTGTACCATTTGGCAATCCCGGAGACGATCTGGCGTTTTTCATCGCCAAAGTCCAGCTGGAACACGAGGAGTTTATCCGCATCTGGATGCTTTTCGCAGGACAAAACTTCCGCGACCCGCATTTTGACTTTGCCAAAGTCATCGATCGTAATGATCCCTGGTGTTTGCGGATCAGCTTTTGACTTCGCTTTCTTTTCTTTCTGCGCTTTGGCTTTTTGCGCTTTCTCCTTTTCAGCCTGTTCCTTCTGGTACTGCTTGACATCAATTCTCGGATAGAGCGGCGCGCATTTTTTCACTTCCGTCCCCACTGGATACTGTCCGAAGGTCTGGATGCTGTCCCAGGTTTGAATATCCGGTGTGAGATTTAATATCCCGCTCATTTTTTCCGCTGTTTCCGGAATCGCCGGCGCGATCAGTACCGAAACGATGCGCAGGGTTTCTGTCAAATTATAAAGCACGGCTGCGAGGCGGTCCTTCTGAGTGTCATCCTTGCCGAGAACCCACGGTTCTGTTTCGTCAATATATTTATTGGCGCGGCCGATGAGTTTCCAAATAGCCTGAAGGGCGCGGCTGAAGTCCAGCTGATCCATATAGGACGCATACGCTTCAATGGCCGCCTTCGCGGTCTGTTTCAGCTCGTCGTCGTGATCGCCGGCCCGCTGTGTTGCTGGGATCACCCCGCCGAAATATTTCACAGTCATGGCGATGGTCCGGGACAGAAGATTCCCTAAGTCATTGGCCAAATCTGAATTGATGTTGGCAACCAGCAGATCTTCGTTGTAAACCCCGTCAGAACCGTACTTCATTTCTTTGAGCACGTGATAGCGCAGCGGATCGACCCCGTATTTTTCCGCGAGTTCCACCGGATCGACAACGTTCCCCACGGATTTGGACATTTTGCCGCCTTTGAGCAGAATCCAGCCATGGCCGTAAACCGTCTTCGGCAGCGGCAAGTCCAGCGCCATGAGCATGATCGGCCAGTATATTGTGTGGAATCGGATGATATCCTTCCCAACCAGATGCAGATCGGCCGGCCAATACTTGTCCATCAGCTGCGGTTTGTCGTTTAAGTAGCCCAATGCCGTGATGTAATTGCTCAGCGCGTCGATCCAAACGTAAACCACATGGCCCGGATCGAAATCCACCGGGATGCCCCAGTTAAAGGAGGTGCGACTGACACAGAGATCCTGCAGACCCGGCTTGATGAAGTTATTGATCATTTCATTCTTCCGGGATTCGGGCTGGATAAAGCCCGGATGATCTTCGATGTATTGGAGCAGACGATCGGCGTATTTGCTCATTTTGAAAAAATAGGCTTCTTCGTGAGCTCTTTCGACTGGGCGGCCGCAGTCCGGACATTTCCCGTCGACGAGCTGGGTTTCCGTCCAGAAGGATTCGCACGGCGTACAGTACCATCCTTCGTAAGTGCCCTTATAAATATCGCCCTGTTCGTAGAAACGTTTAAAAATTTTCTGAACGCTCTTGACGTGTTCTTCATCGGTAGTGCGGATGAACTGGGAATAATTAATATTCATCAGTTTCCACAAGTCTTTAATTTTCGCAACGGTCTTGTCGACGTAAGCCTTCGGCGTCACCCCAGCTGCTTCCGCAAGCTTTTGGATTTTCTGGCCGTGTTCGTCAGTCCCGGTCAGCATGTAGGCGTCATAACCCTGTTGTTTTTTAAACCGGGTCAGCGTATCTGCCGCGACAGTCGTGTAGGTGTGGCCGATGTGTAAATCGCCGCTCGGATAATAAATCGGCGTTGTCACATAAAAGGTTTTTTTTGATTCTGGCATAAAATCATTCCTCTCTGATCAAAAGCGCGGTCCGCTTTTGTTTCCTGATATCTTTTCTCTGAGTTATATTATAATTTATCCCATTTAAATGTTCAATAGCCCCGGGTCACGAGGTTTCCCCGTCGATTTTGACCATTTTGTAGACCTCCCGCTTCGAGATGCCCCGGTCCTTCGCGACTGCCTTCATCGCGTCTTTTTCCCCCATGCCCAGATTGAGATAATGAGCCATGTGGTCGGCAATCGGCCCTTCCGACAGACTGGATGCCGCGTCGCTCGCTGCCGCTTCCTCGCCGGTGCCATCGATGACTAGTACAAACTCCCCTTTCGGCGGATTCTCAGTAAAATAATTGAGCTGCCCCGCGGCTGAATCCCGCCGCGTCTGTTCGTAACGCTTGGTTATTTCCCGGGAAATACTCATTTCCCGATCGGGAAATTGTGCTGCCATCTTCGACAATGTTTTCAACAGCCGGTGAGGTGTCTCGTAAATCACAACCGGCCAAGGCGACTTTTCAATCGCGGCCAGCCCTTCTTGAATGGACTGGTTCGATTTGCCAAGGAAACCGTAAAAAACGAAATGCTGGCAATTGATGCCAGAAAGCGCGACGGCGGTCACCGAAGCCGTTGGGCCAGGAACTGCCGTAACCGGAATCCCGGCGTCCTGGCAGGCGCGGATCAAGATCCGTCCCGGGTCTGAGAGCACCGGCATGCCCGCGTCAGAGACCAGCGCGACGTGCGCGCCGGCTTTCATTTTTTCGACGAGCTCGTCCGTCACGGCGTTCTCATTAAATTTATGGTACGCCGTCATCGGCGTGTGAATATCAAAATGATTGAGGAGCTTGATCGTGTTGCGGGTGTCTTCCGCCGCGATCAAATCCGCTTCTTCGAGGGTTTTAACGCCCCGAACGGAAAAATCCTCAAGGTTGCCGATCGGGGTTCCGACAATTGACAGTGGCATGTGGTCTCCTTATCTGAATCGAAAAAATTAACGGCGCTAGAAGGGCACGTTCGCCGGCGCCGATGCAGGCGCATCCGGATACTGCTTATCGTCCGCCCAATCCATAAAGCGGGTGTACTCTGGGCGCCAGGTTAAATTGATCCGGCCTGTCGGGCCGTTACGCTGTTTGGCGACATCCAGCTCTGCCATGTAGGGATTGCCGTTTTCCTTGTCGTAATAATATTCGCGGTACAAAAAAAGAACGATATCGGCATCCTGTTCGATAGAGCCGGATTCCCTCAAGTCCGCAAGCAGCGGATGGTGATCCGGACGGCCGTCCGGCGCACGGCTCAGCTGCGACAGGCAAATAATCGGACAGTCCAGCTCTCTGGCCAGCGCTTTTAATCCTCGGGAAATTTCCGAGACTTCATTCTGTCTGTTTTCTGAACGGCCCCGGCCGCTCATCAGCTGCAAATAGTCAATGACCACCAAGTCGAGTCCCTTTTCGGCTTTCATTCGCCGGGTCTTTGCCCGAAGATCGGCCAGGGTCTGCCCGCCGGTGTCATCAATCCAAATATTTGTCCCGTAAAGCCGTGCCGAGGCGTCGCCGAGAATTTGCCATTCTTCGTCGCTCAATGTCCCCTTGCGAACCTTAGACAGGTCGATGAGCCCTTCGGAACACAGCATACGCTGGAGCAGCTGCGTCCGGGACATTTCCAGACTGAAAATGGCAACCGTTGCGTTTTCGTGAATCGCCGCGTGCTGCGCCAGGTTCAACGCAAAAGCGGTCTTTCCCATTGATGGACGCGCTGCGACGTAAATCAAATCTGATTTTTGAAGGCCAGAGGTTTTGAAATCCAGTTCGGAAAATCCAGTAGCCAGTCCGGTGAGCTCACCTTCAGCCTCGCGGACCTTTTCGATATGGTCCAGCGTCTCGTTGACGACGTCCCGAACGCTTGCAAAGTCACCAGTGATCTGTCCTTCTGCAACTTTAAAAATTTTCTCCTCAGCCTTTTCGACGACGTCTGATACGTTGTCAAATTCGCCGTAGCAATCGTCGATGATGCTGGACGACGCTTCGACGAGCCGGCGGATCAGTGCCTGATCTTGGACGATCGTGCAGTAATGCTCGAAGTTGGCCAGCATCGGCGTCGCATTCTGAAGTTCCGCCAGATAAACCGGCCCGCCGATCTTTTCCATCAGGTTCAGATTGGCCAAACGTTCGGTCAGCGTAACCAAATCAATGGGAATGCCTTCTTCACGCATCTTCAGCATGGTCTCGTAGATCAGCCGGTTCCGAGCCGAAAAGAAATCTTCGGGCCGGAGATGTTCCTCGGCCGTCATCAATTGTTCAGAATTGACAATGAGTCCGCCCAGAACAGAGGCCTCTGCCTCCAAATTGTGGGGCAGCTCTTTAGGTTTTACAGCAGGCATCGCATTGGAATTTCTTATTTTTCAGTGACGATAACCGTCAATTTGCCGATCACGCCCGGCGCCGTTTTAATTTTAACCGTAAAGTGGCCGACGTTCCGGATGGCTTCGGGCATATCGATTTTACGTTTGTCGACCACGAGTCCGAGATCAGCTTCCAGATGTTCGGCAATATTTTTGTTGGTTACCGAGCCGAACAGCACACCGTCATCGGCGGCCCGTTCTTTGATTACCAGCTGTGATTCGTCCAGCTTCTTCGCGAGATCGATCGCAGCCTGACGCGCTTCTTCGCGCTGTTTCGCCAATTCAGCCTGATGGGCTTTTGCCTTTTCAATATTTTCCTTCGTCCCTTTGACCGCTAAGCCTTTTTTAATTAAGAAATTGTTGCCGTAGCCGCTTTTAACATTGACGACTTCGCCTTCTTTTCCAACATTTGCTACATCTTTTAATAATACTACTTTCATGATTCTGTTTTCCCTTCTTTGTAGGATTCTATGGCGTCGATCAGCATTTTTCGGGCTTCCTGCAGATCGTCGCAGTCATTTAACTGGGCGCCGGCCATCGTCAGGTGGCCGCCGCCGCCGAGTTTTTCCAAAATCAGTTGAACGTTCACCTCTCCCATGGAACGTGCACTGATGCAGATGCCTTCATCGTTTTTCAGTAAGATAAAGGAGGCTGTAATACCGCGGATATTGAGCAGTTCATCTGCCGCTTGTGCCGCAATTAGCTTGCCGTTATCGCTGTGATTTTCGTAGAGTGAAATCGCGATGGCGTTATCGTAAAATTCTGCGTTGGTGACCGCTTCGGTACGCGCTGCATAGGTTTCGATATCGTTTTGAAGCAGGGTCTTTGCGATCACCGTGTCCGCGCCCCTGCGTTTCAAATAGGAAGCGGCCTCGAAAGTGCGGACGCCGGTTTTAGACATGAACATTTTAGTATCCATGCAGATCCCCGCCATCAACGCATTGGCTTCGGTTTTCCCGATGACATCTTTTTTGCTGAAATACTGGAGCAGTTCGCAGACCAGCTCGCAGGCCGACGACGCGTAGGCTTCAATGTAAGAGAACACCGAGGCCTTAATCGCCGTACCCGATGGGCGGTGATGGTCGATGAGCACGCTGTTGCGGACCTGATCCACGAGTTCCGGCATCTCGACGTAATTCTTGTTCTGTGTATCGACGACGATTAACAGCGTGCCTTCTTCGATGTAATCTTCCGCTTCCTGGGGTTTAATGAAGCACTCCGAATAATTGGCATCTTTACTCAAATAATCCATCAGCGAGCGGATGCTGACATTGATTTCCTGGAGGACAAATTTCGCCTCGCGGTTGAGCGCCCGGCAGGCGCCAATCAGCCCGATGGCCGAGCCGACACAGTCCATATCCGGCATCTGGTGGCCCATGATTACCACATTGCGCGCTTCGACAATCTGTTCCTGCAACGCCTGAGCCTTGACCCGGGCTTTGACCTTCGTACGTTTTTCCTTTGCTTCGGTTTCACCGCCGTAGTAAATATTGTGGTCGTCTTTCCGAACGACGCATTGGTCGCCGCCACGCGCCAGCGCGATGTCCAGCGCGGCGCGGGACCCTTCTTCGGCTTCGGGCAGCGCCGAATGCTCTTCGGAATCTTCAATCCCGATGGACAGCGAAACCGCCCCGCCTTCTTTACTGAGCTCGCGAACTTCATCGAGCACACGGAAATGGTCGGTTTCCATCTTTTTGAGATCGTCGTGCGAAAAAATCATCAAGTAATGACTGTTTTCAAATTTCTGAAGGACAGCACCGTTGTTCTGCGCCCATCGATTCAGCACGACATCGATTTGTGCAAAGAGTTCCGTTCGGCATTGAGGCGATAAGCTTTCACTCAAATCCTCGTAATTATCAATTTGAATATACCCGAGAATCGTCCGGCTGTGGCGGTAATGGGCTTCGCTGTTTTTGATTTGAGTGATATCAAACAGATGAAACAGCAACTTGCGCTTGTCCGCTCTGAAAAATTCCGTAATGCTCATCAGGTAGGAGTGGTCTTCGTAATTTAATTCGTGAAATGTTCCGTCGCCTTTGACTTTTTTCGGATCAATTCCGATGGTTGCCATGAAATTCGTGCCGGCTTTACTGGTCTGTTTGCCGAATTGACGCACAAACATTCGATTGGTCATAAGCACCCGGCCATCTTCCGATGTGATCGTAATAGCAACGGGCATTTCGTACATGCGGTCGTGGGTGATTTTTGAAACCTTGCGCTCGATCATTTTTTTGGTCGACAAGGCCTTTTTGATCTTTTGATGTTCGACGATCTGCGCACCGATCACAACCGCGAAGGTCAAGGCGATGATCACCGCTCCAAGGATAAAATGATCCTGACAAATGTAAAGCCCTGTGGCTACACCAATCACCGCCAGTAAAGTATAGGATGTAAATATTTTATTCATGACTACCGTCTCCTGCCGCTATCTCTGAGTACAATGATCAGACGCATATTCGTGTAGACATCCACGATACCGATCAATGACAAGAACATCGCACTGGATGGAATGATCAGCAGCACAACGCAGATCAGGATTTTGCGGCCCATGCTTTCCTTTGGAAGCCGCCGATTGAAAACCCAGTATAAAAACGACAGGCCCATCATTGAAAAGCCCAGGTCAACGAGATTGTTCAGCGTTGTGATGTAAATATTGCCCGCCCCCACCGTAAATTGTGCGATGAGCAAAACGATCAACAGGATCAACAGAAAATTGCGCAGCGGTTTTGTCATCATCCAATGACTGATCGGCTTCAGCGGCTGCGCGGCCGGCCGAGTTCGGCTGACGGTTTTGTCGCAGGCGATGACCAAAATCCACGCGGCAAAGAATGGCAGAATTAAAAAGAACGACGGCAGGGCCTGCTTCGTCTGATCCGTTAAGGTATTGGCTGCGGCCTGGACCTGCGCGATTTGACTTTTTGTGAAAATATCTGTATTTTGATACGCAGCTGTTATATTTTTGGCATAGGCTTCAATGCCTTTGGCAAGCACCGCGATGAATGCCGTGTGATGTACGACTTGATAGATCACCATGCCGCCGATGATTGAGAAGAAAATGGCTGCGTACGCAAAAATCATCCGATGCTTTTCACCCATCTCCTTCTCGTACATCCAGGACAGACCGATGCCAGCCAGCGCCAGATAAAGCGTACAGGTAAAAATCATTACGGGATTTCGCGTCGCAATCATCACAATCGGTGCGATCACCGTCGGCCAAATTGTTTTCTTGAATCCTTCCCGGCGTCCCAAATCCACCCACAAAATCGGGATGAACAAATACAAAAAGATCAATATCGGGATGCGTTGAAACAAACAAGGAACAATCCCGGCGATGGCGCCGTAAAGGATGGGTTCCCAAATTGATTTTGTTTTCATAAAAACCTCTATTACCATTAAACTGTTGTCAATTTTCGTAATGAAATATTATAGCACAGCCCTTTTTATTTTTCATTAACTCCCGCTTATTAAAATCGGGAGTTGTGTTAAAATGGTCATAATGATTTTGAATTCTTGTATTCGGAGGTCATCATGATTCGTTATCATATGCTCGTATCCGGCCGCGTGCAGGGGGTCGGCTTTCGCTACACCGCCTCGCACCTGGACAATCTTTACAACCTGACTGGGTGGGTCCGCAACTGCTCCGACGGCGACGTCGAAATGGAAGTCCAGGGCGATCCCGGCAATATTGATTTTTTTATCCAAAAGCTCCAAACTGAATCCCGATGGATTCGCGTTGCTTCCCTTAAACGAAAACAAATGCCACTTGAACCAGATGAGACGGTATTCCACGTTAGATATTAGTAATATACTTAAGAAAACAGAACTAAATAAATGGTGAAATTAAGCGTTAAAATAAAAAACAGAAGGAATCCGTTCCTTCTGTTTTTTATTAGCTTAAAATGCTTATTAAAAGTTGTCTGACTGATATGGCAATAAAGCGAGGTTGCGAGCGCGGTTAACTGCCTGAGTAATTTTGCGCTGATGTTTTGCGCAAGCGCCAGTTGCACGTCTCGGTAAGATTTTGCCTCTTTCAGAAACGTATTTTCTCAAAGTGGCAACGTCTTTGTAATCGACCTTTAAATCTTCGTTTTCGCAGAACTCGCAAACTTTTCTTCTTCTTCTGAATGGTCTTGGCATAATATTTCTCCTTATCGATGGAGCTTAGAAAGGCACGTCGTCGTCATCTGCCAGCAGATGGAAATCTTCATCGATATCGTCATTGCCGTCAAGTGACACGCTGTTATTGTTGTTGGGCTGGCTATTGTTCATCGACGCACCGGCATCGCTGCGGCTGCCAATAAAGTCGAATTCTTCGAGAACAATATCCGTCACATAACGCTTCGTTCCGTCGTTCGCGGTATAATTCCGAGTCTGAAGACGACCGGTGATGGCAATCTGGCGGCCCTTGCGCAGGTATTGACTAATGACTTCGCCCTGTTTGCCCCACGCGGTGACGTTAAAGAAATCAGCCGTGGGCTGACCGTCCCGTTTGAAACGGCGATCTACTGCGATGGCAAACGAACATACAGACGTGCCGTTTGTCGTGGTCCGCAGTTCCGGATCCCGTGCTAAACGCCCAACTAAAATAACCTTATTCATCGCTCCGTTTCCTTTCCTAATTGATCAAAAATAATTAGTCTTCAATTGCAACGATCATATCGCGGATGATATTGTCGTTAATTAAGTAACGATGGTTCAATTCATCGAGAACTGACGGTTCAGCTTTGAATGTAATCAGAACGTAATACCCTTCGGTATATTTGTTCGCGATTTCGTAAGCGAGTTTGCGCTTACCCCATTCGTCGACACCTTTCACTTCGCCAGCTGTTTCAATAACAGATTTCACGTTATTGATAATGGCGTCCATCGCTTCTTTTTCCATATCCGGATTTAAAACAAAGATTGTTTCGTAAGCCTTCATGGTTTCACCTCCTCATGGTCTAATTTTGGCACAGTTTCGGCCTGCCGTTCGGCAGGAGTACAACTTTCAAGAAATTGAAATCGCACCCTCTGTGCAAGGATACAAACTGTGAGTATTATATCAGACTCCCGTTAAAAGAATCAAGATTTTTCTGGAACTTATAAGATTTTTTTGAGCATTTTCTCAAATTTCTGCCGGGGCAGCGTGACGATTCGTCCGCATCCTTCGCATTTCAGGCGAATGTCCATACCCATTCGAATGATTTCCCAGCGGTTCGCGCCGCAAGGGTGCCCTTTCTTCATTTCGACCACATCGCCGATTTCATACTGCCGGTCTGCCATTGTTTTTCGCTTCCTTTTCTTCAACAACCCAGACCGTGTTTTTCGGAATGGCGACACCGGCCTTTTCCATTGCCTGATAAATGGCCTGACGCATCGTGACTTCAGCGCTCAACGAATGCAGCGCATCCGAGAAAACGAAGAGCCGCAGCGTCGCGTACGAGCCGTCCATATCGGTCATCCCTAGTACCTTCGGACGGACCGGAAAAAGTGTTTTGTCGTCATTAAAAACGATGTCGCAGACTTTGTTGGCAATTTTCGTCACATCGACGACGCTGGCACTGCCGTCCACCTTGATATCCACGCTCTTGCGGTAGTAACCCCGCGAACGGTTGACCAGATGATTGATTTCGCCGTTGCGCACGACGTACAAACTGCCATCATCTTGACGGACGGAGGTCATCATCGTCGAAATATCTTCGATAATGCCGCTATGCCCTTCGTCGAGCTCAATGTAATCACCGACGAAAAATTGTTCCTGCATGATGATGAAAATGCCGGAGATCACATCCTCGACGATGCGCTTTGCCCCAAAGCCGACGGCAACCGTGCCGACACCGGCGACCGTGATTAACGCCGAAATATTAATGAAATATGACAAAATAACCAAGATGCCGACGATCATGATCGTTGTATTCACGATGGATCGCGTCAATCTCGCAATGGTGGTGCTGCGTTTTTCGTCTTCCTTCGTGTTCGTCAACGGGCTTTTTCTTGTGATTTTTAACGCCCGTCTGATGATAGCCGTCAAAATCTTCGACGCGATCCACATGACCAAAATGGTTAGTACGACGCTGATGACCTTATTAATAATGATATCTGTGTTAATAGAGCCGACAAAATGCGCCCAGACTCTGCCGAAATAAGTTTGATCGATCTCGTTCATTTTACTTCCTTTTATATTACCCTTCCCTTTTTAAATAAAAAATGCAGCAGAAGCTGCATTTTCATTTGCATTATTTCTTTGTCCGTTTGTTGATGTCCTTCTGATTAGTACTGACCCATTTGGGGTCATTGGATTTTTTCGAGTGTTCCGATTTTCTTTTCTGCTGATGTTCTTCCCGCTGCTTTTTGCGTTCCTCGCGGAGCACTTTGTCGATCATTTCATCGGTAATCGGCGAAAAGGCTTCGGTTTCGATGACCGCCGGCGATTCAACATCGCTTAATGGATCGTTGCCGTCAGGCCGTTTGTGCCGCGTTTTTGCTTTTGGCGTTCCTGGCTTAGGCTGCGCCGCCTGCGGTTCGGCCGTTTCACCGGCTTCAGATTTTTCCTGTTGTTCGAGCATGTATTTGTCTTCCAACGCTTTGCGTTTGCGATCTTTCGCTTCGCTGACTTTCCTGGACTGCGCGCCGAAAGCGTAGCCAATGAATTGTGCCGCCGCAATCACCCCCACGCAAATGTACATAAATGCGATAAATGGCACGCGGCTGCCGAACCAAACCGCCAACGCACCAAATGGCAGGAACAAGTACAATGTCGGCGAAACAACAAACGTAAAGGCGTTCCAAACTTTCAGAAAACGGATGCCGGCATGGCCCTTTAAAATGATCATCGTGGTCAGCACCGCCATGATCACCGTCGGCAAGAGTGAATAAAGTAAATACTTGCCGAAAACTTGATTGTCATCGTCATCTGTTGAAGACTTAAACGCCGCGTACGTAAAATAGATCCAGAATCCGACGATGACGACCAATTCGATTACACCGTAAACCATATTGTAGTGGCCGTTCGATTTGACGCCGACATCGAGAATGCCCTTTAAGATTAAGATGAGCAGCAAATTCAATATATTCGCCAAAAGGGCTGTCGACAATGAATTCAGCCGCCTCCTCAATCGTATTCCTTTATTCATATTGCCTCCTTATTTGAGCAAATCCAATATCCGATTTAATTCATTGGTCGAGGAATAATCGATCGTGATCTTCCCGCTCCCCTTTTTATTTTTTGGAGTCAGTGTAACGGACGTGCCTAAATGATTTCTTAATTGGTCTTCGACATCGACAAGATACGGATCTTTTGGCTTTTTCTCTTTTTGAGGACGCGGTTTTTTCAGCCGCCGCACTTGATCTTCCATCTCGCGAACCGACCAATTGCGCTCAATGGCTTTCTGCGCCAGATCTGCCATCGTTTCGGCGTCGTCTAGCCCCAGAAGCGCTCGGGCGTGTCCTCCGCTGAGTTGGTTGTTAAGCACCATCTTTCTCACCGAATCCGGAAGCTTCAGCAGCCGCATCACATTGGTCACCGCTGCACGACTTTTGCCAATGCGAATGCCGATTTCGCCCTGTGTTAAATTGTAATGCTTCGCTAGCTGTTCAAAGGCCATCGCTTCTTCGATCGGGTTGAGATCCTCACGCTGGACATTTTCGATCAACGCAATTTCGACTACTTCCCGGTCCGACATATCCTTGACAACAACCGGCACCGTGTCCATCCCGGCTAATGTCGCTGCACGCCAGCGCCGTTCGCCTGCGATGATCGTATATGCGCCTTGCTCCTGCTTGACGACAAGGGGCTGCAGAACGCCGTGTTCTTTAATCGACGCTGCCAGCTCTTCGAGCGCCCGCTGGTCAAAATGTTTTCTTGGCTGATCCCTGTTGGGACGTATTTTTCCAATAGGCAGCTCGACAATCAACTGACCATCTTGATGCGAACTCGACTCTGATTGAGCTTCTTCCAGGCCGCCGTTTTCATCGAAATGGATATCGTCGGAGATCAGCGCAGCCAGGCCCTTGCCTAAGCCATTGTGGTGTTTCTTACTTGACATGTTCCCTCCCGATAAATTCTTTTGCAAGTTCTGCGTACGCAATCGCGCCCTTGGAATTTGGCGCATTTTCAAAAATCGTTTCGCCAAAACTCGGTGCTTCAGCCAGGCGAATATTTCTCGGGATCTTCGTGCGGTACACTTTTTCTTTAAAATAAGACTTCACTTCTCCGACAACTTGAACCGCTAAATTCGTTCGGGAATCGTACATCGTCATCAAAACGCCTTCGATTTCGATTTTCGGGTTCAGCCCTTTTTTAACCAAACTGATCGTGGAAATCAACTGGCCAACACCTTCCAATGCGTAGTATTCGCATTGAATAGGGATCAGCACCGAGTCTGATGCCGTCAGCGCATTAATGGTCAGCAGACCCAAAGATGGCGGACAGTCGATAAAGATGTAGTCGTAATACTCGAGAATTGGATCGAGCACCTTTCGCAGCCGGGTTTCCCGCTGAGACATATGCGCCAGTTCAATTTCCGAGCCGGCCAAATCGATGTTGGAGGGCAGCAGGTTGAGTCGATCAAATCCAGTGGTTAAAATAACCTCTCTAAGATCCTGACCGTTGATCAGCGCGTCGTAAATGCTTTTGTCGAGATCGTTCTTTTCGATTCCGAAGCCGCTGGTCGTATTCCCCTGAGGGTCGATGTCGACGGTCAAAACGCGGTACCCGTCTATACTCAGCGCCGCTGTCAGATTCATGCACGTCGTTGTTTTTCCGACGCCTCCCTTTTGGTTAAATATTGATATCACTTTTGCTCTTGACATTGGCTTTCCTTTCCAGTGGATGATCCGCGCCTCCCTTATTTGGGGATCGTGATCGTCACAACAATTTTATCTTCTTTTTCTGTCTCTTTATACTTGGCGTCCTGTTTCGTACGCTGTACTTCCTTAAAAGCCGTTTTAATTGTGTTTAAATAAATCTGCGCATTGATAAAGGATTTAACTCTGGCTTTTTTACCCGGTGTGATGGTTTCATCGTAATTGTTCACCAATACCTCGTTGCGGATTTTCTCAACAAGGTTTTCCGTTTTCTTGACGTTTAAATCGCGCCGTTTCACTTGGTCAATCACTTCAAGTTGAATGTCCTTATCCGGCACCTTGAGAAGCGCACGGGCGTGGCGTTCCGAGAGTCCTGCTTGTTTAACCGCCTCAATGACTTCATTGTCCATTTTGATCAATCTCAGTTTGTTCGCAACAAAGGATTGAGATTTTCCGATCAGCTTGGCAACCTGCTCTTGCGTCATGTTGTAAAATTTGATGAGCTGCTGATAGCTCTCAGCTTCTTCGAAATAATTCAAATCCTCACGTTGGACATTTTCGATGATGGCCAGAACTGCCGAATCTTGATCGTTGATTTTTACCTCGATCGCTGGAACGGTTTTAAGCTTAGCGAGCTTTGACGCACGCAGCCGCCGTTCCCCCGAAACCAGCTCGTATAGGTTGGCGTCCAATTTCCGCACCTGGATTGGCTGAATCACACCATAGGTCTTGATCGATTCGGACAACTCTTTTAAATGTTCCTCGTCGAACACCTGCCGCGGCTGATTGGGATTCGGAATAATTTGATCAACAGGCACCTCTAAAATGCGGTTTCCTTCATTTTGCTTTCGGCCTTTTAATAAATCTTTTTTCTTTTTTCTCATACACTTAAGCTCCTGATGTTTCACGTGAAACATCGCACTCCGTCAATCAGGCTAAAGGCTTTTTGATAATTCTCCCGTAATTTCTTGGATATTTTTTCGGAGTACTGCCGATTTTGTCACATTGAATTATAACATGAAACGCTGCTTTTTTCAGTATTAAATTCTGTGTGATGCGAATTGACCCCAGTCCCAATCGGCTGAGACCATTCCCCGCTTCCTCAATTTCCGCTTTCGCCTGCTGTCCTTTCCACGCATAAAAAGTTCCGCCGACCTTGAGAAAAGGTGCACAGAGCTCATCGAGCACATTAAACGCCGCCACCGCTCTGGCGCAGACGCCATCGAATTGTTCCCGATATTGATCTTTTTTTCCATAATCCTCAGCGCGGCCGATTAAAAAGCTGACATTTTTCAGACCAATGGCATTCACGATTTCTTCAACGGCTTTCATTTTTTTGCCAGTGCTGTCCAGCAGTGTAAAATGTTTATCCGGGTGGCAAATCGCCAGGGGCACGCCTGGAATGCCACCGCCAGAACCAACATCGAGAATTTCATGCGCTTCTGCCTTGAGGGGACAAGTGACCGCGTCAAGTAAGTGCTTTTCAATAAAATCCCGATCGTCAACGATTCGCGTTAAATTGACGTGGGCATTGGTCTTCTTCATTTCAATCATAAACGCGTAGAGCTGACGAATCTTGTCTTCACTGATGTCGACTGGGGATTCAGAAATGAAGACGTCTTTAAAGTTTTGGTATCCCTGATCAATCATTTTTAAAAAGCTCTCTGTGATTTTCTAGATAAACGTGCAAAACGGCAATGTCAGCAGGATTAACACCGGAAATTCGTGACGCCTGTCCAATAGACATTGGGCGGACCGATTTCAGCTTTTCAATGGCTTCAAGGCGCAGTCCCTGAATGTCAGTGTAATCAATTCCCTCTGGGATGCGTTTTTCTTCCAACTTCTTAAATTGAACCACTTGACGATCCTGCTTTTGGATGTACCCTTCGTACTTCAATTGAATTTCCACTTCTTCTTTAACCTGTTTAGACAATTCTGGCCGTTTCGAATCGATCGGCTTCAGCGATTCGTACGCGATTTCCGGGCGTTTAAGCAATTGCGCCATCGGCATCCCTGAGCTCAGCGGCGTCGTGCCCATTTCTTTTAACACGTCGTTGACTGTATCCGTCGGTGAAACCGTCGTCGTCCTCAACCGTTCCTTTTCTTTTTCAATCGCAGCCTTCTTTTCTAAGAAATGTGTATATCGTTCGTCTGAGATCAGTCCGACCCGACGTCCAATAGGCGTTAATCTTAAATCAGCGTTATCCTGACGAAGCAGCAGACGGTACTCTGCACGGGACGTCATCATCCGATAGGGTTCGTTAGCATCTTCATTGATGATATCATCAATGAGGACGCCGATATAAGCTTGGGATCGGTCGAGAATCATCGGCTCTGCTTTTTCCAAATAGAGCCCTGCGTTGATCCCGGCGACGATTCCTTGTGCGCCGGCCTCTTCGTAACCCGAAGTGCCGTTGATCTGGCCAGCGAAGAACAAACCGTGGATATCCTTGCTCTCCAGTGTTGCCTTAAGGGCTGTTGGATGGATACAATCGTATTCGATGGCGTAGGCTGAGCGCATAAACTGCACGTGCTCCATACCCGGTACCGTGCGGTACAATGCAATCTGCACTTCTTCCGGAAGACACGACGACATCCCCTGCACATAAACTTCGCGGGTATGTAGCCCTTCAGGTTCCATAAACATCTGATGGTGATCTTTGTCAGCAAAACGCATGACCTTTGTCTCAATCGACGGACAATACCGCGGGCCGACGCCGACCACATCTCCTGTCACCAATGGACTGCGCTCTAAATTGTCGCGGATAATTTTGTGAGTCGCTTCATTTGTGTACGTCAGGTAACAATCGATTTGGTCAATATCGATAGCCTCTGTTTCAAAGGAAAAGGGTGTGATTTCGTCGTCTCCTTTTTGTACCTTCATCTTAGAATAATCGAGGGTCTTTTCGTCGACACGCGCCGGCGTCCCCGTCTTAAACCGCTGCAAATCAAATCCAGCTTCGCGAAGACTATCAGATAAAAATTGTGCCGGGAACATCCCGTTGGGACCGCCGTCGTACTGAACCTCTCCCATGAAAATTTTACCGTTAAGATAAGTCCCCGTACACACCACGCAGGTTTCACAGGCGTAAATCGCGCCGGTGCGCACCTGCACCCCTCTGATGTGACGATCTTCGATGATTAATTTTGTCGCTTCCTGCTGCCGCAGTGTCAAATTCGGTGTATTCTCAATCACTTCCTTCATTCGGAATTGATAAGCCTTTTTGTCCGCCTGTGCTCTCAACGAGTGCACAGCTGGGCCTTTACCCGTATTGAGCATTTTGCATTGGATCATCGTCGCGTCGATGTTCTTTCCCATTTCGCCGCCGAGTGCATCAATTTCCCGAACGAGATGGCCTTTGCCGGTTCCGCCGATCGACGGGTTGCACGGCATCATCGCGACGGAATCCAAATTAATGGCCAAAAGTAAAGTCTTGTGGCCTTTGCGCGCGGTCGCCAGAGCTGCTTCGCAGCCGGCGTGACCCGCACCGATGACGATGGTTTCATAACTTTCAGCTTGATATGCCATTTACTTCTCCTTTCATATTTTATTTTCCAAGGCAGAATTGCGCAAAAATCTGATCGATGATATCATCGCCCAAAGACTGACCCGTAATTTTTCGCAAATTATCCAATGCGTCCTTCAAATCGATGGCAATGATATCGACCGACATGCCAATGGTCATGCTTTCGAGGGCATTTTCCAAATTCCGGCGAACTTGCTTGAGCAGTGAAATGTGCCGAACATTGGATACGATCGGATCAGCTTTACGCACAGCCGATTCTGAACCGACCGCCAGCTCCACCATTTTCTGTTTTAAGGCCTGGAGTCCTTCCTCATTCTTAACCGACAGGACAATTTGATTCGTGTCCAAACGATCCTTCATCGTTTCTTGATCGCTTTTATCGATCAGATCGACCTTATTATATATATGTAGAACTTTTTTTCCTGCGAGCAGTGATCGCCATTGTTTATCATCTTCTGACGTTTCACGTGAAACATCTTCGATATAAAGAACCAATTCTGCTTGACTTACCATTTGTTTCGCGCGTTCAACACCCATTTTTTCAATCACATCATCAGTTTCCCGAATGCCGGCAGTATCGATGATATGAAAGGGTACGCCACCGATGTTAATATAATCCTCTATCGTATCCCGAGTCGTCCCGGGAATATTTGTGACCAGCGCCTTGTCTTCACGAAGCAATTTATTCATCAGTGAAGATTTTCCAACATTAGGTTCACCGAGAATAACTGTGTCAATCCCATCACGGACAACCTTTCCAACTTTGGCCGACTGAAGCAATGTATCGATCTCATCCATCATATGGTGAATATCCTGATCCAACTCCTTCTCGGTGACTTCCTCGACGTCGTACTCCGGATAATCTAACGCCGCATCAATATAAGTTAAAAGATGTAATAATTCTTCGTCGATGCCTTGATATTTTTTTGAAAGCCCGCCAGATAACTGATTGAGTGAATAAGAAACACCAGCTTCGGTCTTCGCATCGATCACATCCATAACCGCTTCTGCTTGAGACAAGTCGATCCGTCCATTAACAAAAGCGCGCTGTGTAAATTCACCGGGATCTGCCAAACGGGCTCCTGCATCGATCACGGCCTGAAGCACCATCCCGACGACAACATTTCCGCCGTGACAATTGATTTCAACAATATCCTCCCGGGTATAGGTTTTGGGCGCGCGCATTACGGTGAGCATCACCTCATCGATGATTTTGCCATCCTTTCCAACCACATGCCCGTAATGAACGGTGTGAGACGCAAAAGACGCAGCCGTTTTCCCTGATGGCGAGACAAAAACGCGGTCGGCCACCTTAAGCGCATCAGCGCCTGACATCCGCACGATGCCGATCCCGCCGGTACCCACCGGTGTCGAGATTGCGGCAATGACATCGTCATTTAATACATTGTTCATAATCTTTCCCCTTTATAATAAAAAAAGTGAAAGCAGTTTGGACATGTGCAACCGCACATCCCCATCACGAACTGCTTTCACCAGTTTGTATGGACGTGTTATTCCTGATCGTTTTCTTTCAAATCTATGACGACGTAGCGATAAGGATCTTGTCCTTCGCTGTAGGTGTAAACCCGGCCATCGTCCTGGAGCGTCGCATGAATAATGCGGCGTTCTCCTGGATTCATCGGCTCAAGTGAGAATTTCCGATGACTGCGTGCGACCTTGTTAGCCATTTTATGGGCCAAATTTTCGAGGGTCTGCTGACGCTTTTCACGGTAATGTTCCGTATCGATACTAATACGGATATGGTGATCGGTTTGTTTGTTGACAGCCAGACTGGTTAAATACTGAATCGCGTCGAGGGTTTGTCCTCTTCGGCCAATCAGCAGTCCCATTTTGTCACCGGACAATTCAATCTTTAATACGTCATCTTCAGTTTCGTAAGCTGTGCTGATCTGCACATCCAAATCCATCGCATTGAACATGTCAGACAAAAATGTCGACGCCAGCGCCTGGATCTTTTGAGATTCATCTTCAACATAAGCTTCCGCCTGAACCTCCGGATCAAAGGCTGCATTCAGCGTCACTTCGACGATGGCTTCCTTTTTTCCAAAAATACCGATAAAACCGCTTTCTGGTTCTTGAATCACTTTGATGTCAACCTGTTCTCTTTCCGCCGACAGTGTTTCAAGCGCCTTCTGAATCGCTTCGTCTATCGTTTTTCCTTTTTCAGTTATCGTTTGACTCATTCACTATGCTCCATCAATTCGACTTATCCGGCTTGTGGGTCCTTTCGTCGCTGTGGGGGATCTTCGTCACCACACGACGCTTGGAAGCCGGTTTCGTTTTAGGTCTGTTCATCTTGCTGGATTTCTGGGTCGATCTGCCAAACTGAGCGTTCATCGCCTGCTGGCGGATTTCAGCCGAAGCTTTCAGCTTATCGCGTTTTTCGCGCTTGTCTTTTTCTTCCTGTTCTTTGACGCGGCGTTCCGCTTCTTCGATCGGCACGAGTTTAACCGGTCTGCGCATCACGATAAATTGCTGGATAAAGGTATAAACACTCTGCGCCACCCAGTACAAGCTGACCCCAGCCGGCATTTTAAGTGCAAACCAGCCGATCATCAACGGCATGACAAACATCATGACCTTCTGAGAGGTTGCCGTCGCCGGATCTGCGGTGGAATAATCCATCGTGAACTTCTGTGTCAGGAATGTAACCACCACAACAATAATGGGCAGAATATAAAGTGGGTCAGGTTTGCCCAGATTCGGAATCCAGTAGAAGGATTGATGCAGTGCAGTCAGATTACCGGACGTGAAGACGTACTTCTGAGGATTCTGCAAGGCGCCGAAAAGTCCCCAGATGATCGGCAGCTGAATCAGCAATGGCAGACAGCCTGACATCGGGTTGACCTTATAAAGCTTGTACAGCTTCATGGTCTCCATGTTGAGCTTTTCAGGATTGTTCTTGTATTTTTTCTGAAGTTTTTGAACCTCAGGCGTAATCGCCTGCATTTCCTTCATCGAGTTTGTCTGCTTGATGTTAAGTGGCAGGATAATGGTCTTGACAATAACGGTGAACAAAATAACGGCGTACCCATAATTCCCGATCAATCGGAAAATCTGGTACAAAACCCAGCCAAATCCTTGATATAAAAAATGCATTGAGTAATATTATCTCCCTGGAGTTTTTGATTTTGAATTGGTGCTGACCGTTAAGGCACTGGATCGTATCCTCCCGGATTAAAGGGATGGCATCTCAGAATTCGTTTTATTCCAAGAACCCCGCCTCTAAAAGGCCCGTATTTCACAATGGCTTCGTAGCAATAGGCCGAACAGGTCGGATAAAACCGGCAGTGTCTCGGAAACAGCGGCGAAATAAACCGCTGATATCCCCGGATCAGAATCAAGAAAATCTTCTGAAGCCCACGGCTCAGAAAATTCAATAATCGCTTCATGGTTTTTCCAGCTTTGTTTTGTAAAACAAATGTCTTAATGAACGATCGAGATCACGGTAAGGATCATCTGCGCACCGCTTTTTCGCGACGATGATCAGATCGTACCCCTGCTGAATCTGTTCCAGCTCATTCTGATAAGAAGCTCTGATTCTTCTCTTGACTTTATTGCGGACAACGGCGCGCTTCGACACTTTCTTGCTAACAATAATACCCAGACGATTGGTACTTTTCCGATTTTTTAAATAATAAAATTGAAAATGCCGATTGCCGAATCGCTGCCCGTGATGAAAGACGCGATCGAAATTCTTCGAATTTTTCAGAGAAGTTATTTTCACAACTCTCAACTCCAAATCAAATTATAAAAAAGACCGTCTGTGAAACGGTCAGCAGTGTTTATGCAGATAATTTAGAACGACCCTTTTGTCTTCTTCTTTTTAATACAAGGCGTCCATTCTTGGTGGACATTCTTTTTCTGAATCCATGTTCTTTCTTTCTCTGTCTGTTTTTTGGCTGAAATGTCTGTTTCATTTCATGCTCCTCTCTATTCTCTACATTAAATAAATTGAATACAAAAAGACCAAATTAAAAATTCCCATATTACCTGAAGATTATATTATGAGCGGTCCCGCTCTGTCAAGGGAATTGTTAAAAATTGACGACTCAATGAATTGTGGAAAGCTTGAATGCATAATGGGATTTTGCTATAATGTATGCACATTATCAACAGTTTACACAAATACTTATCCACATTTTACAGCAATTTGTGGATAAATCTGAGGATAAGTGTGGAAAAAGAAGTCTCATTCCAAAAAATCAACAGGATTTCTTGGGGGAAATTTTATCCACAATGTGTTAAAAGCCTACCTCACTGAACGCTTATCCACAAAACTAAACAATATAACGGAGAAAAATGTGGAAGATTCTTTAAACGAAATATGGGAAAAGGCACTCAGTTCTATTGAAGAGGAAATGCCAATCGTCAGTTTTGCCACTTGGTTTGAACCGCTTAAACCTGTGGCTATCCGCGGAAATAATTTTTATCTGTTGGTTCCAAATTCCAACGTCTTTAACAAATCTATTCTGGAAAACCGCCATAAAGCCTTGGTCAGCAACGCCCTATCTTATGCTATGAATAAGAAGAACATTCAGGCCTGTTTTATATTTGATGAAAGCGAAATTGACGAAATGGAAGACGGCGCCGAACCCGACAATCCAAAGGAACCCGAACCCGAAGAAAGGCCGCCAATTCACAACAATTCCGGCATCAATCCCAAATACACCTTTGAACGTTTTGTCATCGGCGAAAACAACCGTTTCGCTCACGCAGCCTGCGTCGCTGTCGCCGAAGCGCCTTCAGAACAATACAACCCGCTCTTTATCTACGGTGGTGTCGGTCTGGGCAAGACACACTTGATGCAGGCCATCGGCAATTACATCATGACCTACACTCCGGAAAAACGCGTGGTCTACGTCTCCTGTGAAACGTTTACCAACGAATTCATCGACGCGATCCAGAACAAGAGCAACACCTCATTTCGAAACCGTTACCGCAATGTCGACATTCTGCTCATCGACGATATCCAATTTTTGTCCGGAAAAGAAGGGACCCAAGAAGAATTTTTTCATACCTTCAACGCATTGCACGACGAAGACAAGCAGATCGTTATCAGCTCAGACCGGCCCCCTCGGGAAATTCCAAAGCTGGCCGAACGTTTGCGCAGCCGATTCGAAATGGGCCTGATCACCGATATTTCCGCGCCAAACTTTGAAACGCGGATGGCGATTTTGAGAAAAAAGGCGGAATCCTACAACGAAGATATCCCCGACGACGTTCTCAGCTTTATCGCCAATAACATTCACTCCAACATTCGTGAACTGGAAGGCGCTCTGACAACGGTCGTCGCCTACTCTAAACTGCACGGCGAAAAAATTTCTCTGGATTTTGCAAAGGAAGCGCTGGCGGATTTATTCGTCTCAAAACAACACGAAATCAATGCCGACTACATTAAGGAAATCACCGCTAAGTATTTCAACACCACAGTCGAAGACATGAACAGCAAAAAACGCACCAAGGCGATTACGACGCCGCGGCAGGTTGCCATGTTCCTCTGCCGGGAAATGACGTCGATGTCACTGCCTGCCATTGGTGAGGCTTTCGGCGGGCGGGATCACTCTACGGTGATTCACGGATGCCAAAAAATTAGCGAAAACATCGAAAAAAACACCGACTTTAAAAATCTGGTGCTTAGGATTCAAAGCGAAATTAAAGGCGAGTAATCCCCAGGTTATATACAGTTTTCCACAGCCTGTACACATGTGGATACACACATTATTTTGTCATCAAATCCCGCTATTTCGGGAAATCATTAATTATCCACAGCTTGCACAGGTTCTATCATTATTATTACTAAAATAAATTAATATTTATACATTGCAACCCAAACAAGGAGCACACTATGAAATTCGATTGTTCTAAAGCCGATCTCGTTCACGCCCTGTCCATCGTATCCAGAGGCGTTGCCCGAAAAACCACTATGCCCATTCTCGAAGGGATTCTCATGGAAGCCACAGACCAAAAAATTATCCTGACGTCTACGAATTTGGAGATCAGTGTTAAAACGACACTCCCCGCCCATATTGAACAGGACGGTGCCATCATCATGCAGTCCAATTTCCTTTCAGATTTAGTTCGCAGACTTTCTGGAGAGGATATTTACTTTGAAAGTACCGGCAAAGATACATTAAAAATGACGTGTCAACTTTCAAATTATACGATTAAGGGAATGTCGCCGGAAGATTTTCCGGCTTTTCCAGAAATCATCGACGATTTTACCTTTTCAATTCAGGCGGAAACCCTCTACGATTTAATAAGAGGGACGCTTTACTCCGTCGCGACGAAAGAAAATATTCCGGTCCTCACGGGATTGAAGCTCGAATTGGAAGACGACCAAATCACGGTCGTGGCCCTCGACGGCTACCGGCTGGCGCTGCGCCGCGGCAAACTCTCTAAGGCGATCAATCAGCCGGTATCGGTCATTGTCCCGGGCAAGAGCATGACGGAGCTGGAAAAAATGCTTTCCGGGGTTGACGACGAAATCCAGGTGAACCTCTCAAAGTCTCAGATCTTTTTCACCATCGGCGATACACAGTTCACTTCCCGCCTGCTTGAAGGCGAATTCATTAATTACCAGCATATCATTCCCAAGGAAACCAATACGGAAATTACGCTGAGCCGAAAGGAATTGTTCGACAGTACAGAGCGCGCCGCGCTGCTCGCCCGGGAAGGTAAAAATAATCTGATTAAACTCGACATCGGTATCGACGAGCTGACCTTGACTTCCAACGCGGATATCGGTGAAGTGCACGAAGTCATTCCGATTCATAAAACCGGCGACGACTTGCGCATTGCCTTTAATTCGAAGTTTATCATCGACGCTCTGCGCGCCATTTCTGATGACGACATTACCATTCGCCTGACCAATCCGGTGGGGCCGGCATTGATCGTCGGGGACGACGAAAGCTTTCTCACGCTGATTCTTCCGGTCCGCGTGTCTGACGATATGTGATAATGAGTAAAGCGGAGAAGTCAGAGCTTGTATATAGAAGCTTTCAATTAAATTGGAATCCTAAATATTGACTGAAAAAACCTGAGAGAATTTGCGTGAAAGCCTTTGAAAGCGCGTGCAAATTCTCTTTTTATTTGATATAATAGGGCCCAGCCCTTTTTATTATGATTTAAGAGCGAAAAAAGCATTTTTCAGCCCAGTAAATTATTTTTTTAAGAAAAAAAGGGTGTAAGCTAAAAATGACGAAATTAAGGATAAAAAAAGAAGATTACGATGAAAACCATTCAGATTTATTCTAAGTTCATTAAACTGGACCAGCTGTTGAAGTTCGCCGGCATTGCCGAGAGCGGTTCTGTGGCGAAAGCGATGATTTTGGACGAAATGGTCACGGTCAACGGCGAGGTCGTCACAGCCCGGGGGAAGAAAATTGTCCCGGGGGATCAAATCCAAGTGGAAGGACTCGGCGAGGCTCTTGAGGTCAAGGCCGACGACGCGCCATGATCGTCGAGCGGCTGACGCTTCGCCATTTTCGCAACTATCAGGACGAGACCTTTGAGCTGTCGCCGCGCATCAACGTCATCACCGGGGCCAACGCCCAGGGAAAGACGAATATGCTCGAGGGTCTGTTTTTACTTTCCCGCGGCTATTCCCACCGGACTAACCGGACCGCCGATTTGATGATGCAGGGCGATCCTCGTTTCGACGGCTTTGCGGTCGAGGCGGAGACGGTGTCCAAAGGCAGTCATCATCGGCTCGCCCTTCAAGTGAAAGATGGGCACAAAGCGTGGGTCGTGGACGGGCATTCAGGCCGCCGTCAGAAAGATGCGCACAGGCTTCTGCACACCATTTTGTTTGAACCCGACGATTTGCGCATCGTGAAGGCCGGTCCGGCGCGGCGCCGACAATTCATCGATGAAGAAATCAGCGGCTATCTGCCCGGCTATCTGCCGGTTCTCAAAAATTACAAGAAAGCACTGTCTCAGCGCAATGCCCTACTCAAGGAGATCAGGCGTTCGCCGTCGATGGCGGTGCTTTTAGAGGGATGGGATGCGCAGCTCGTCGAAAACGGCGCCAAAGTCGTGATTTACCGCCTGGCCTATCTCAAACGCCTCAACGAGACGGCTCGGGCGCTCCACACTTCCCTGTCCGACAACAAAGAGAAGCTGAGCCTGAGCTATTCGAGCAATTTGATTGCTGAAGCGGCTGCAGATCAGGATGCGATTCAAAAACGGTTCGCCGAAAAACTAAAAGCCGGCCGGGATGAGGATATTGCGAAGGGTTCGACGGTCTGCGGCCCCCACGTCGACGATTTGTTAATTGACATCAACGGAATGGAAGCGCGCAAGTTCGCCTCTCAAGGGCAGCAGCGCACCGCGGCGATCGCCCTGAAGCTTTCACAAATTGACATCTACAAAAAGATGACCGGCGAGCGCCCCGTCGTGCTCCTCGACGATATATTGTCGGAGCTGGACGACAGGCGCCAGGAAAAAATACTCGATATCCTTGGCCAGACCCAGGCGCTGATCACCTGCACAGACAGCCGGTTTGCAGATCGGTATCCGGACGAAATGAAGCGCATTGTGACGGTGCAGAATGGCCATCAAATCTCAAGATAACGCAGCAGCTGATCGTGAGCATCACGATTTATGATTAAGATTACAGGAGGGACTATGTCTGAAACGACAACGACAACACATGAATACGGCGCGGACCAGATCCAGGTATTGGAAGGACTGGAAGCCGTTAAAAGACGGCCGGGGATGTACATTGGCAGCACCGGCAAACAAGGGCTTCACCACCTGGTTTACGAAGTCGTCGACAATTCGATCGACGAAGCTCTGGCAGGTTATTGCGATAAAATCGTCGTCACCATCGGCGACGGCGACATCATTACCGTCACCGACGACGGCCGCGGCATCCCGACAGGCATCAACCACAAGGAAGGCAAAACTGGCGTTGAATTGGCTCTGACGGTGCTGCACGCCGGCGGCAAATTTGGCGGCGGGGGCTACAAAGTTTCAGGTGGTCTTCACGGCGTCGGCGTCTCGGTAGTCAACGCT
Source organism: Pseudoramibacter porci (assembly GCF_009696145.1). Lineage (GTDB taxonomy): Bacteria > Bacillota > Clostridia > Eubacteriales > Eubacteriaceae > Pseudoramibacter > Pseudoramibacter porci. Next base: position 62,163 of record NZ_VUMO01000007.1, on the reverse strand, counting down.
TTGTCCGAATGGCTGACCGTCGAAGTTAAACAGAACAAGAACATTTACCGCCAAACCTTTGAACACGGCAACAAGACCTCGGAGCTTGAAATCATCGGCAATACCAACCGCACCGGTACCAAAATCAGTTTCAAACCCGACGCCGACATCTTTGACGAAACCGTGTACGACTACGATGTTCTCGAACACCGTCTGCGCGAGCTGGCCTTCCTCAATAAAGGGGTTTCCATCACCTTGACCGACGAACGTTCAGGCCAGGAACAGAGCCACGAATACCACTACGAAGGTGGGATCAAGTCCTATATCGAGTACATGAACCGCAACAAGGAAGTGCTCTACGACAAAATCACCTATTACGAAAAATCGATGGAAAATTACGAAGTTGAAATCGCCTTCCAATACACCCGCGGCTATCAGGAAAACATCTACGCTTACGCTAACAATATCTTTACCCCTGAAGGCGGCACGCACTTAAACGGCTTCAAAAGCGCGCTGACCCGGACCATCAACAACTACGCCCGGAAGGCCAATTTCCTGAAGCAGAACGACAAGAATCTCTCCGGCGACGACATCCGCGAAGGATTGACCGCGATCGTCAGTGTCAAGCTCCTTGAACCGCAGTTTGAAGGTCAGACCAAGACCAAACTGGGGAATCCAGAAGTCAAGGGCATTGTCGAAACCATTGTCAGCAGCGAACTTGACGCTTTCCTCGAAGAAAATCCGAAAATCGCGGAAGCCATCGTTCAAAAAAACATCTCGGCGTCCCACGCGAGGATGGCGGCCAAACGCGCCCGGGAAATGACCCGGCGCAAGAGTGCCCTCGAAAGCACGTCCCTGCCGGGCAAGCTGGCGGACTGCCGCGAAAAGGATCCGTCGAAATCTGAGATCTTTCTCGTCGAAGGGGACTCCGCCGGCGGTTCGGCAAAGGTTGGCCGCAACTCTGAAATTCAAGCGATTCTCCCCCTGCGCGGCAAAATCCTCAATGTCGAAAAGGCCCGCCTTGACCGCATGCTCAACTCGGACACGATCCGCGGCATGATTACCGCCTTCGGAACGGGAATCGGCGAAGATTTCGACATTAATAAAGCGCGCTATCACAAAATCGTCATCATGACTGATGCCGACGTCGACGGCGCCCACATCAGAACACTGCTGCTCACCTTCTTCTACCGCTACATGCGCGGGCTCATCGAAAACGGCTACGTTTACATCGCGCAGCCGCCGCTGTACAAGATCAGCTGGGGCAAACACATCGAATACGCCTACGACGACGCCGATCTCGAACGCCGTCTCGCCGGGCGCGACCGCAGCCGTGTCGCCCTGCAGCGATACAAAGGGCTTGGTGAAATGGATGCGGAACAGCTTTGGGAAACGACAATGAATCCTGAAACGCGCACCATGCTGCGGGTTGGCATTGAAGACGCGACCTACGCGGATGAAATCTTCACGATGCTGATGGGCGATAAAGTCCAGCCGCGGAAGGAATTCATCGAACGCAACGCGAAGAAAGTCAAGAATCTGGATATTTAAGCAAGGATAGAAAGATAGAGTATGGACAATAACGAAAATAATCAAATGACATCAGTGGCGAAGGATCTGCGCGACGTCAAGATCGAAGACGAAATGAAGAACTGCTACATTGATTACGCGATGAGCGTTATCATTGGGCGAGCCCTTCCTGACGTCAGAGACGGCCTCAAGCCGGTGCATCGCCGTATCCTTTACGCGATGTACCAAATGGGCATGACGCCGGATAAGCCGTTTAGAAAGTCGGCGCGTATCGTTGGGGAAGTTTTAGGGAAATATCATCCACACGGCGATTCCTCAGTCTACGATGCAATGGTCCGAATGGCGCAGGATTTTTCGACCCGTTATCTGACCGTCAACGGTCAGGGGAACTTCGGCTCCATTGACGGCGACGGCGCCGCTGCCATGCGTTACACCGAAGCGAAGATGAGCAAAGTCGGCGTCGAAATGCTCCGAGATATCAATAAAGAAACGGTCGACTTTATCGACAACTTTGATGGCTCCGAAAAAGAACCGTCGGTGTTGCCGGCCCGTTTCCCCCACCTTTTGGCCAATGGCTCCCAGGGGATTGCCGTCGGGATGGCCACCAACATTCCGCCGCACAACCTCGGCGAAATCTGCGACGGGACCATCGCTTACATTGACAATCCGGAAATTTCGGTCAACGAATTGATGCAGACCATTAAAGGGCCGGACTTTCCGACTGCCGGGGTTATTCTCGGAAAATCCGGTATCCGCGACGCCTACGCGACAGGCCGCGGCCGCATCAAAGTCCGCTCCAAGGTCGAGATTCAGCAGACCAAGCGCGGCAAGCAGCAGATCATCGTCTCCGAATTACCATATATGGTTAACAAGGCGAAGCTGATTCAGAAAATTGCGGAACTGGTCAAGGACAAGGTTGTCGAAGGCATTACCGATATCCGCGACGAAACTGACTTAAAGCACGGGATCCGAATCGTGATCGATTTGAAGCGGGACACCAATGCGACGATCATCCTTAACCAGCTGTACAAACACACTCAGCTTCAGGACACCTACGGCGTGATCATGCTGGCCCTGGTCGACGGCCAGCCGAAGGTGTTGAATCTGAAACAGATTCTCTATTATTACGTCGAACATCAAAAAGAAGTGGTGGTCCGCCGGACGAAATTCGATTTGAAGAAGGCCGAAGCGCGGGCCCATATTTTGGAAGGCTACCGCATCGCCCTCGATAATATTGACGCCGTCATTAAAATTATCCGAGAATCTCACGATGCGAAAATTGCGAAGGCGCGTTTGATGGACAATTTTACGCTGACTGATATTCAAGCGCAGGCCATTCTGGACATGCGTCTGCAGCGCCTGACCGGTCTCGAACGTGAAAAGATTGAGGAAGAATACGCAGCCTTGGTGAAGAAAATTGCCGAATACCGTGCGATTCTCGCTGACGAAAATCTGGTCCTCGGCATCATCAAAGATCAGCTGGTTGAACTCAAGGAAAAATACGGCGATCCGCGTCGGACGTCCTTCGATATCGACGTCGACGATTTCAACATGGAAGATTTGATCAAAGAAGAAGAAGTCGTGGTCACGATGACCCATATCGGCTACGTCAAGCGGATTCCGGCTGACACCTACCGCTCACAGCGGCGCGGCGGCAAGGGGATCTCGGCCTTATCGACCCGAGAAAACGACTTTATCGAGCACATTTTCACCTGCTCGTCCCACGACGATTTACTCTTCTTTACGAACAAAGGCAAGTATTATAATTTAAAGGCTTACGAGATTCCGGAAGCCGGCCGAACCGCCAGAGGAACGGCCATTGTCAATATTCTGGATTTAGACAGCGATGAAAACATCACGACGATGATTCAGATCAAGGATTTCGAAGAAGCGAACAAGTATTTGACGATGGCGACGAAGATGGGGCTAATCAAAAAGACGCCGCTGTCAGATTACTCGTCGAGCCGGAAGAACGGGATCAACGGTATCAAACTCAAGGACGGCGACGAGCTGATCAACGTGCGTATCGCCGACGACAGCCAAGATATTGTGATGGGCACCCACGACGGTTACGCGATTCGATTCCACGTCGCAGATGTTCGACCGACCGGGCGCACGTCGATGGGCGTCCGCGGGATCTCGCTGCGGCCTGACGATTACGTCGTCGGGATGGACATTCTCTCCGAGGACTGCAAGGTGCTCTGTGTCGCTGAAAAGGGCTACGGCAAACGCACCTCCGGCGATGAATACCGCATTCAGAACCGCGGCGGCAAGGGCGTGCAGACTTACAAGTGCTCGAAAAAAACGGGCAAACTCGTCGGCTTTAACGTCATTGAAGACGGCGGGGAAATCATGATGATCAACAACGAAGGCATCGTGATCAAGCTCAAGACCGACGACATTACTCAAATTGGCCGCTCGACCCAGGGCACGCGCCTGATGCGCCTGAAAGGTGACGAACGCATTGCGACCATCTGCAAGGTGCAGAATGAAGAGCCCGACGACGAATCTGCCGACGGCGATACACAATCGAACGCGACGGCCGAACAGGTCAACATGTTGTCGGACGATGAAAATCAATAAACAATAAAAGGAAAATGAACCATGAAAACACTTATTTCCATTTCGATGCTCAGCGCGGATTTCACCCGATTGGGTGATCATTTAAAAGAAGCGGAAGCAGCCGGCACTGACTGGCTGCACGTGGACATCATGGACGGCCACTTTGTGCCGAATATCACCATGGGGCCGGATCAAGTGGCGCAGATCAGACAATCGGTCGATCTGCCTTTTGATGTGCATCTGATGATCACGCACCCTCTCGCCTATATCGAACGTTTCGCAAAGGCCGGCGCCGACACCATTACAGTTCACGTCGAAGCGGACGACGATACCGACGCCTGCCTCGATTTAATCGAAAATCTCGGCTGTCATCCAGCGGTGGTCATTTCTCCGGAAACGCCGGTCGACGCGGTGAAACCTTACCTCGATCGGGTCGATATGGTGCTGGTCATGGGCGTGCATCCAGGATTTGGTGGCCAGTCCTACATTCCGGAAACCACAGAACGGCTCAAGGCCATTCGCGCCATGATCGACGCCTCTGGGCGGGACATCCGCCTGGAAGTCGACGGCGGGGTCAATTTCGATACCTTGCCCGAAATTCTCGAGGCCGGCGCCGATACCATCGTCTCGGGCTCCTGCCTGTTTAAAGGCGATATTCAGTCCAATATCGACAAGTTTAAACAATTATTTTAAGTTCAATTTTTAATCAACGGTCTGCTTCGGCAGGCCGTTTTTTAGATGCACAGAACGTAAAAAACCCGATGCTGGTGCATCGGGTTGAATTGCAGAAAACGGGTTATAATTTTTCTTTGGGAAAGAAAAAGGGGCGGCGTTTTTTCTTTGTTCGCCAGCTGCGGTACACGCTGTAGAGGGTGCCGCCGCCGAGGACCAACGCGCCGAGGTAGCCGAAGAAAGCCAGTGCCGGGATGCCGAGAATTTTCGGCGTCATGTCGGTGATGGCGAGAAAGCTCGACGAGAGCAGCAGCGCGCCGGTGATGACCGCCAGCACGAGCCGATTGACCATTTTGCCGAGCTGCTTGATCGGCGCCTCGCTGCCCACCAGTTCCAAATTGATTTTGGACTGCCCCTTCAGCGCGGCCTTCGATAGATTATTTAAATTTTCCGGCAGCTCCAGTGTGTGGGTGCCGGCGCTGAGCAGACTGCGGCTCAGTTTTTTCGCTGTCGTCTTGAGATCGAGTTCTTTAAGGGTCGGCTCGAGAATGTGCTGCTGCATGACGCTGACGATGCTCGCGTTCGGGTCCAACCTGGCCACGACGCTTTCAATGGTCATTACACCGCGCACCAGCATCGTGATCCCCTGGGGCATTTGAATGTGGTTTTCATTGCAGATGTGGAGCAGATCCTGCAGAAATTCTGACAAGCTCATTTCGCCGATATTGACACTGCCGTATTCATCCATCAGATCAGAGAGGTCGGCGTAAAGACGGGTGTGGTCGATTTTGTCGGTATGGTCGCCTAAGTTGAGGACGACAGTTTTGATTGCGCTGATGTCCTGAGCGGCGACGGCTGAAATGGCCTCGCGGAACAGCTCGCAGTCCCGCCGGCTCAAGGTGCCCATCATGCCGAGATCGATCCATCCGATTTTGCCGTCGTGAATGCGGATATTGCCCGGATGGGGGTCGGCCTGGAAAAAGGCGTCGTCGACGATTTGCTTGATGTAGTTTTCGACGAGTTTGACCGCGATTTCCTCGAGGTCGTAGCCTTGTGCGACGAGATGGTCGGTGTCGTCGATGTCGATGCCGCCCATGTAAGACATCATCAGCACGTTGGACGTGGTGTAGTGTTTAAAAATGGTCGGACAGTCGACGTAAAGGATGTCGGAATTGTTGTGGGCGAAGATTTCGGCGTTGTGCCCTTCGTTCATGAAATCCATCTCCTGACGGGCGGTCGCTGCCACCTCCGAGAGCACCATTTTAAAATCGATGACGTCGCCGGTGACACCGGTGCGCTGAAGCAGGGACGTCAGCTGGCTCAAAATCGACAAATCGATTTTCATGGTTTCGTCGATGCCCGGGCGCTGCACTTTGACCACGACCGGAGTGCCGTCTAAGAGCACGGCGCGGTGCACCTGCGCGATGGATGCAGAGCCCAGCGGTTCGTGATCGATGCGGGTGAAAATGCGCCTCAGCGGCTGATGATAAGCCGATTCCAGCACTTCAGCGATGGTCTGGAAAGGCAGCGGCGCCACATCGGTCCGCAGTTTCGCCAGCGCCTGGCAGTAAGCTTCGGGAAGCACGTCTTGGCGCATCGATAAAATCTGGCCGACCTTAACAAAAACCGGGCCAAGTTCTTCGACAATGGCCCGGAATTTTTCGGGGGTAATCCCCTCTCTGATGTTGTGTTTAGATAAAATGCCGAGGATCTCCCGCACGCGTCTGCGGCGGTAGCCCCTCGGCAGTTTTTTGGAGTCGCTCATCGCTGTCCGTTATTCGGCTTTCGCGTCCGAATCTGTTTCTTCTGTTTGTGCATCTTCGACGTCGGCATCTTCAACGTCTTCCGCTTTGGCTTTTTCCAATTTTTCCTTCAGCGCTGCGATTTGTTCGTCGGATAAATCATCAACTGCCTTTAACACGTCGTCGAAATTGGTCTTTTTCTTGAATTTTTCTTTGGTCGCGTCGACTTTTTCTTTGACGCTGTGCTTGAGCTCTTCATTGACGACTTTTCCCTGTTCAACGGTGAGTTCACCCTTTTCAACGCAGTAGTTGACGACTTGTTCAGCTTTTTCTGCTGTGACGGCAGCTGCACCGACACCGGCTAAAATAATTTTTTTAAATTCATCTCCAAAATTAAAACGATTGGCCATGATGTTGACCTCCTTATTTTTTATGATCTTGATAAAAATATCTTACGTCGATATGTTTAAAAAAAATTTAATCCGGTCGGGGTATCGCGGCGAAATTGCGCAGATAATGCCGTTCCATTTCCAACAGCTTGCGTTTGATTTCGATACCGCCGGCGTATCCGGTTAAAAGGCCGCTGGTTGCGATTACCCGGTGACAGGGAATGATGATATTCAGCGGATTTTTATTGTTCGCCCGCCCGACGGCTCTCGGCGCAGTTGGGTTGTTGATGGCGTCTGCGATATCTTTATAGGATTTGATCTCCCCGTAGGGGATGGTCCGCAGTACTTTCCACACCTTTTTCTGAAAAGCGGTCCCCCGCGCGTTGAAAGATAAATTAAAGATTTCCCGTTCGCCGTCGAAGTATTCCTGGAGTTGTTTTTTTGTTTCCTCCAGAATCGGCCGGGTTTCTGTTTCTGGAATATCTTTGTTCTTCACCCATTGAACCCGCAGCAGCACATCTTCCGTGGATTCGAGAAGCAGCAATCCAAACGGGGGCTTAAAATAATTGATGTAATGTTCGCTCATTTCCTTTCCTCCTCAGGAAAAACTCTATAGGTCTAGTATATATAATAAACAATTTACAATGAAATGGCAAGCGATTTCAGCACAAGATTGGATAATAAATTGACGTGTTTTGATCATTTTGAAAAAGAAAGACAGGAGGTTTGAGGAAATTGAATAAACAGACGACACAGCAGTACGGATATGCGAGGGTCTCCAGCAAAAATCAAAAACTGGCCAGACAGATCAGTGCCTTAATGCAAGCTGGGATTGAAAAGCAGAATCTTTTCATCGACAAGCAGTCAGGAAAAGATTTTAACCGGCCGGGGTATCAGCGGCTCATTCGAAAAATACAGGCACGGGATGAATTGTACATCAAATCCATTGACCGGCTGGGACGCAATTACGATGAAATACTGGAACAATGGCGTTATCTGACGAAAGTGAAGCAAGCTGACGTGATCGTTTTGGATTTTCCATTGCTCGACACGCGCCGATCAACTGGCGGCGTGACCGGAGCGTTTATCTCCGACCTGGTTCTTCAGATTCTCTCCTACGTGGCTCAGATCGAACGGGAAAATACGCACCAGCGTCAGCTGGAAGGGATTCGGGAAGCAAAAAAGCGCGGCGTTCAGTTCGGACGGCCGAAAATCCCCATCCCGGAACGATTCGACGAAGTGGCGGAAAAAATTAGAAATAATAAAATGAGCCTGCGCCAGGGCGGCAGAATCCTCGGCGTCAGCTATACCACCCTGCGGAATTGGATGAAAGCGCAAAAGAGCGCAGATTCATAAAGTTGTTCAAAAAGGTAGACCTTTGTGCACACAGTCATTTGGTCTTAAATTTTTCGAAATTTCCTATACGAAGTCCTAAATTTTTCTTAAATTATTTCATTTTTCATTCTATCACCCTTTTTTATAAACGTCTACTTTATTTAACACATTGCCTATGCGTGGCGCAATCAAAGCATCAGCGTTTTTGAAAGGAAACGAGTATATGGCGAAGGATCAGGAATTGATCGGGAAGAAGTTCGGAAGGCTGACGGTATTGGAGGTCTTTCGAACGGAGAAAGGTGCGAAACAATGCCGTTGCCGCTGTGACTGTGGCAAGGAGACGACGGTGTATTACAGCAATCTTGTCAGCGGAAGAACCAGAAGCTGTGGTTGCCTGATGAAAGAAAACCAGCATCAGTACAGAGACCTGTCCGGCATGCAGTTCGGTGCCCTTCTCGCCTTAGCGCCCACAGAAAAAAGAGGACCCGACGGCGCGATCATCTGGAAATGCCGCTGCCGCTGCGGGCGGATCTGCGAAGTGAACGAAAGGTATTTGGTGCGCGGCTATCGCCGGGACTGTGGATGCGGCTGCAGCAAAAAGTCAGAAGAAAAGCGAAAAGGCCACCCCGTAGATTTGACAGGCAAAACATTTGGTGAACTCACGGCGCTGTACCCCACCGATCAAAGAGATAAAAAAGGCAGTCTGATTTGGCATTGCCGCTGCTCCTGCGGGAGAGAAAAGGATTTTTCTGAGGATGTGCTTTTGCACGGCAATACGGTCAGCTGCGGCCATGTCCGGGAGGAAAATGGCAAGAAACTGCATAAAAACCTGCATTTCGTTGAAAACAGCTGTGTCGAATTTCTGAAGAGAAAAAAACGTAGCGATAACAAAACGGGTCATACCGGCGTCTACCGAACGCCTTACGGCACTTACCGCGCGAGCATCACGCTGAATAAAGTCCGCCACAATTTGGGGACTTATCCGACTTTGGCGGAGGCGATTGCAGCCAGAGAACAAGGGTTTGAAAAATACCACAAACCTTTTTTAGATAAATATGAAAAAAGTGAAAAGGAGTGACCAGATGAAAAGTCAAACAAAATGGATGGGCAGGTCGCTGATTGGCATTTTAGGCATCGTTTGCGCCTGCCTGGTGCTCATCAGTGTCCTTCCGATGAGGGTGAGCGCGGCCGGCGTGAATACGGCGACCTACACTTTTTACGATTCGGACGGCAAGCAAGTGGCGTCCCAAATTGTCAAGAAGGGCGACACGTTGTATCAACCGGCGGTCCCAAAGACGGTCGACGGCAAGATCTTTACCGGATGGGTCGATGCTTCCGGAAAGGCCTTTAAAGGATTTGGGAAGGTGGGCGTCATCGCTGAAGACGGCACAACCATTCAGCTGCACGCTCATTATGAGGACGCGGTCTATCTCTATTATCACGACCAGTACGGCAATTTGATCAAGAGCCAATCGGTCAAACCCAATACGACGGTAATAGTCGACAAGGATAGTCCTCTCGTTCAGGTCCAGCCGCTCACCGAGTGTCAGGATGGCTGGAGCACGACCAAAAACGACACGAAAGATGTGTCCGGAAAATTCCAAGTGGGAACGGCATCGGTGAACCTCTACCCTATTCTGAAAGAAGGTTATTGGGTCACGTTCCAGACCAACAGTTCCGCCTCCATCGCCAAACAATTCATTTCAAGAAAGGCCGAAGGCGATGACGCCAAGGTCAAAAAACCCGCATCTGACCCGGTCAAGCAGGGCTACGTCTTTGATAAGTGGTACAGTGACCCGGATTTGAAAACCCCCTACGATTTCACCCAGAAGGTGACAAAGCCTCTCACCCTCTACGCCGGATACAAACCGGCTAAAGATACCGAATACACTGTTAAATACTGGATCGAATACCAAAAGACGCCAGGCAGTGGCGTCGGAGATGGTACCTGGGATTACAAAATGATCGATGAAGAGGTGATAAAAGGGACGACCGGAGACAAGGCTGGGTTTCACACCAACCTGATTTTTTCCAATCCTTTCGACAAATCCCGCGATGCATACGAATTGAATACAGACCTTACCACGGCTAAGCGCGACGATCCGGCTCGTCCGACTATCGCAGCCGACGGCTCCACCGTGCTCAACGTGTACTACCGGTGCAAGACCTACAATTTGTCGATCAATGTCCCAAAGGCGGACGGCACGACGCAGAATCTATCGTACAAAAACATCAAGTATTCTTCAGATCTGGCCCATTTCTGGCAGACAGTTTTTGCAATCCGGCCGGAGAAGGAGTTGTTCGACGGCACCCATCGATTCGTTTTTAGTTACAAAAATGGTGGCGTTGATTTTGTTGAATCCCCCTCTGAGGTCAGTACTATGAGAAGTCAAAACATTGTACTGAATTGGCAGCAATATGGCGGCGATAATTCGTTTTACAAGTGCTATTTAGAGACGCTGCACGGAAAAGCGCCGGCGGGAAAAACTGTGGTCAAAAATACCTCTCTTAGAGCGGCTGGTGATACGCGTACCTATTATCTAAAAAAAGAGGATCAGTTTTCCAGTGGTTGGTTTGGCGGAACAGACATTATCGTCGAAGATTTTCCAGGGTTTACGCCTGTGATGACTTATTCAGATGGGCACTATCATCTGTTCAACGATACCGACGCTCAAGTCTGGTTTCGATACCCGGAAGCCTGGTTTTCTCAGCAGAATCCAGGCGAAAATTATCATGTTGCCAAAAACGCAGACGGCACTCAGCACATGTACAATGGTGCAAGTGACCCCATGCGGTTCTACTACACACGCAACAGCTACCTTCTGAATTTTCACACTGAAGGCGGTTCGGAACTCGAGAGCCACTCGGTGCTCTACGAAGACGATTTGAGCCAGTACAAGCCGTCAAATTACGTCGTCAACCAGACCACCAAGACCACTGGTAACGAAAACTTTGTGTTCGGCGGCTGGTATACCGACAAGCAGCTGACGAATAGATTTGATTTCAAGGGCACGATGCCGGCGCATGAATTGAATCTTTACGCTAAATGGGTGCCAAAAACCTACACTGTCAACTTCGACACCGGAAAGGGCTCGTCAATCGGTAAGGTGAGCGGCATCGAATACGGCCATACGGTGGCCAGTCCAGAGGATCCAAAATATACCGGCCACGTCTTTTTAGGCTGGACCTTGAACGGTAGACCCTACAGTTTCGCTTCCGGCGTTACCCAGGATATCACGCTGAAGGCGGAATGGCGGAGCATCAAAGCTTGGTCTGTCAAATACGACCTTAACGGCGGCAGCGGCATCGTCCCCGAAGACCGCAATCAGTATTACGAAGATGCCGGTGTAACGGCTGCCTCAGCGGCCCGCATTCAAGCACCGAAAGGAAAAGTCTTTTTAGGATGGAAGTGCAGCGATGACGGTCAAATCTATTATCCCAATGCGGCAGTGCCGATGGCCTATGGCGGCATGACCCTGACCGCACAGTGGGGCGATGTCGACAAGACGACAAGCCTGACCTATGATTTCAACTTTAAGTCGTTTGGCATTGTCGATAATGGCGTGACGTCCAAAACAGTCAACGCTTTGAAGAACAACAGCAAAGTCGAGCTGAAGGACATCAGCGCGTTCCGCAACGCGCCCGCCGGTTACGTTTTCAAAGGCTGGTATTTGGATCAAGCCTGCACAGACGGCCCCTACACCCAGATGATGGTCGACAATTTGAAGGCAAACGGCAACCGGGTTTACGCCAAATGGGAACGTGTTAGCACTGCACAAAAGGGCGGACAGATTTTGCCTCCGTATGTCCCTCAAAATCGTGTGATCAAACATTTCTCGCATTTACCGAAAACAAGCGACGATTCGAATGTCGCGCTCTACGCCCTGATTATGGCAGGCGGCGCGGCGGCGCTCGCGGTCAGTTTGAGACTTAGAAAAAAGGCAAAAACTCATGAATAAATTGAGAAAAGATTGAAAAGGATGAAGAGATGAAAATAACGAAAAACATTATCCAGCGGTTAATTGTGGGCACTCTAGTGATCCTCACAACCTTCGCCTTTGGTTTGACGAGCGTGTCATTCGCGTCAGGTAGTGATGCCATCCAATGGGATCATTCGAAATCCAAGACGGCGACCAATTTGGACAGTCAGTACACGTCAAACGTGACCTTGTCTCTGCCGTCGAAAGAAGAAAAACTGAGTTCCGATATTGTGTTTATAATGGATAAATCCAGCTGTAAAGCGGAAACAGCGGATAAAATGGGGGAATTGTTAACACAGCTTCAAACGGCATTGAAAAATTCGGATGCGACTGTCAAGATTGCGATGATCGCATTCGATGGCACTGATCATACACTTTATCCATTAACGAAGTATAACGGTTCTAATCCGCAAATCGAAACGATTAAGAAATGCGCGGATCAGAACAGTATTCCGACGCCTGAAAAAGTTAGCGGCACGAACATGCAGGCTGGATTAGATCGCGCGAAGCGGATTCTTAACGGAGACAGCAGTGTCTCTGCCAATCGAAAATACGTTGTTTTGGTCTCAGATGGCTTGACACGGCTCTTTGGCACAAATGGGCAAGTGAAGGACATCTATTACAAGGGACAGTACTCCTACAATCATTTCTACGGCATGATCGATGAGTGGGATCAGGTGCGCTTTGGTGCCAATATTCCAAAAGGTGATAATTACGATCCGTATTGCAACAATCCAAATTGGACATGGGGCGCTTATTGGTCACAGGTGCAGAAGTGGGTTGCAGCAGATGGTGACAAATATGTGAGTGATTTCTTGAAATACGGCAACGATGCCGGTTCGAATGGACCCGATCATTATCTCACAGACACCGGAGTAGATGCCGCGAGCGATCATGCGATGGCGGTGGACCGTGCAGTTTATGAAGCGTACAACGCGTACAGTGATCTTGTAAAGAAAGGTTATCGCTGCTACGCGGTGAACATCGGCACATCTCGATTCGGACAAGCGTTTATGGGCGCGCTCAATGGGATTTCCGGCAATCAAGCGGTTAGTTTCGATCAGATGAAAGACAACATTCTTTACGTTGTAGGCGCAGGCAGTTCGATTACAGACAAGATAGGCTGCGGAGCGGATTACAACTTTGATTTAAAAGATCCAGACAAAATGGTCATCACGATCGATCAATCAAATGGCGGTGGCACCCAGACATATAAGGCTGTCAAGATCGGTGAAAATCATTATGGCTTTGGCCCGAAACTGGACAATGGTAAATACAGCTACGAGGTCACGTACACGCCGGGTGATAAGAAAGAACAAGAGCATTTTGTTTGGACGATGAACGTGAATGTCTCGAATTTTTCGCACGTCAGTCTGACCTATACAGTGAAACTGATGAATCCAAAGTCGGCACCGGGTACCTACGGTCAGCTGGACCTGAACGGAGATGGGATCATCGACGGCACTCAGACACCTGTAGACCCCCAAAAAGCACTTTACACGAACGTGGCCGCTGGATTGAGTCCGGTGAGCAGCACAGGCGCACATGTGACAGCATTTGCAAAGCCGATAGGCGGCGGCACTATCGATAGAGATGTGGAATTATTTGGAAAGCCGAGTGTCACCTACACGGTTAAAGCGCCGGACACCAAGCCTCAGAAACCGAGTGGCGAAAAGCAAGCGCGTCCGCAGACGTCCAAAAATGCGAGCGCTAAAGTTTCGACAAAGCCTAAAACCGGCGACAACTCGAATGCCGCGCTTTACGCCCTGATTATGGCAGGTGGCGCGGCGGCGCTCGCAGTCAGTTTGAGACTTAGAAAAAAAGCGAAAAGTCATGAATAAAAGGGCAGATGAATACCCTCCAAAATAGAAGTGCTGCCCATTAGAGGCGAACAAACGGCCCGGCAGCCAGTTATCTACTGGCCGCCGGGCCTATTTTGCTTATGCAGCGCGTTTTGTCTGCCTACAAGCGAAGCACCGCCTCGGGTGGCAAAAGCTTTATGAACATTTGTGTTTGGCTTTAAGGATGCGTATAATGAATCTATTAGAGAAAATACATGATAGAACACAACATCGGGCTCTCGGGATAAAACCGCGGAGAGTCGTGTTTATACAAGGAGGAGCCACACATTGGAAAAACAGCCCAAACTGTCCTTTGCTTCGGATTATATGGAGGGGGCCCATCCGGCGATTTTAGAACGGCTTATCGCAACGAATACGATGCAGACGGCCGGATACGGATACGACCAGTTTTCGGAATCGGCGAGGGATAAAATTCGAAGCGCCTGTCAGGCGCCGGAGGCGGACGTCGCCTTCCTCGTCGGGGGTACACAGGCCAATATGGTGATGATCGATGCTCTGCTCCGTCCATACCAGGGGGTCCTCGCGGCGCAGAGCGGCCATATTAACGTTCACGAGGCCGGCGCCATTGAACACGGCGGCCACAAGGTGTTCGCCCTACCCCACCAGGAGGGCAAAATCTCGGCGGAAGCGATTGCGGCTGCCGCCAAGGGCTATTTACACGACGCCAACCGCGCGCACATGGTCGCGCCCGGTATGGTCTACCTGTCCCAGCCTACAGAATACGGCACCCTCTACTCGCTTGCCGAATTGGAGCAAATCAGCGCGGTCTGCCGCCGGTACCAGATGTATCTCTATGTGGACGGGGCCCGGCTTGCCTATGCCCTCGCCTGCCCGGAAAACGACGTGACCCTTCCGGACCTCGCGCGGCTGTGCGACGCGTTTTACATCGGCGGCACCAAATGCGGCGCGTTGTTTGGAGAGGCGGTCGTTATCCCGAAGCATCAGCTCATTCCCCATTTTTTCACCATTATCAAACAGCACGGCGCCCTACTGGCCAAGGGCCGCATCGCCGGCATTCAGTTCGACACTTTGTTTTCGGATCATCTCTACGAAAGCATTGGCCGAAATGCAGTGGACAGGGCTGACGAGATTCGGGCTGGCCTTGTCCGAAAAGGCTACCAACTGGCGGTCAACGCTCCGACGAATCAGATTTTTGTTATATTAAAAAAGGAACAGGCCGCTTCTCTGGCTGAACAGGTCGAACTGGGGTTCTGGGAAAATCAAGACACATCGCACGTCATCATGCGGATTGCGACCAGCTGGGCGACACCGAAAGAAGACGTCGCGGCGCTGATGAAAATCCTTTGAGAAGAAATCAAGCGCGCGGCAATGGGACGCAGGGCAGCGGGCCGCCGTCTTGTGTCCGCCGCATAGCGCTTTGGACAATAAAAAAAACAGACGCGATTGCGTCTGTTTAATCACACCCGATTTAGGATGTTTTGATCAATGGCGGGGGTAGCAGGATTCGAACCTGCGCATGATGGAGTCAGAGTCCATTGCCTTACCGCTTGGCGATACCCCTGCGTCAAATACGGATATCATTATAAGTGATAAGGCCGGGCGTTGTCAAGCCAAAATGTCAAGAAAATGGCGAAAATTTTCATGGCGGCTTTATTTTGCCGCCATCCCCTTCTTGATCATGCGGATATCGGTGCCGACGAAATGCAGCGCCTTGAAGTGGCCGATCATCCGGGAAGCGAGCCGGGTGTTGTACCGGGTCTGGATTTGCTTGGGCGAAAGGTTTGAAGAAATCAGCATCCGCCCGTTGCTTAAAATGCGGTCGTTGATGATCTGAAAGAGCTGATCGTCGGAAAAGGCTGTTTGATATTCAGCCCCGAGATCGTCAATGATGAGCAGGTCGCAGTCGGAAAGACTGTCGGATAAGGTGTGGCTGTCGCCGTTTTGGACGGCCTCGCGGACTAAATCGATGAGGTGTTCGGCGGTGATATAGATCACGTTTTTCCCCGCTTCGATTAAGGCGTTGGCCACGCAGTTAGACAGGAAGGTTTTGCCGAGACCCGGCGCACCGTAGAAGAGATAATTGTCGTGATGACTTTCGAAATCGGCGCAGTAGCCCTCCATGAGCTTTTTCATCGCCGCCATGTAGCGCCTCGGGCTGGGGCCGTGGACAGGTTTGGCGTCGGCGTAGTACTTGAGTTCAAAGGTGTCGAAATTTTCAAGCCGTGCCTGGGGACTTAGATCGAAACGGGAAAAAGCGGCGTCGGTCAGGGCCTGTTTCAGGCAGTGGCAGACCGCCCGGCCCTGATACCCCGTGTCGTGGCAGTCGGGGCAAAGGTAGTGGATCTCGAAGTCGGCAGCCCTAAGATGGTGGGCTTCCATGATTTTTGTGCGGCGCGCGTTCAGCTCGGAGAGTTTCTGGTGATAATGGGGCACGGCGTCGGGATCGCCGGCCAGTCGGGCCTGAACCTGCTGGGCGCCGGCTTTGTTGCGTTCGTTTTCGATGGTCTTCAGTTCCGGTACGCAGTTGTAAATATTGACAATGCGCTGGTTCTCGAGGAAGAGATGGCGCTTTCGAGTGTTGAGGAAATCCTCAATGATCGTCTCGGGATTTAGATTCTTCTTCATCAATTAGACTCCATAAAGCTTGTGTATCCTGATCGGCGAGGGCGTCGATCAAATCTTCGCGTTCGCGGGTGTCCGCGTCGGTTGCCGGCTGAGGCGATCCCTTTGAGCCGGTGCTCTGGCGGAAATCCGCAGCCTCTTGGCGGACGGCGTCGAGGGTGGTGATGCCGGCATCGTGCCATCGGGTCAGGATGCCGTCGACGTATTTCAAATTGGGTTTCGCGGTTCGGCGCAGCGCCGCCTTGACGATTTCGGGCTTGAAATGGTAGGTGTCGAACCATTTGTCGATGAGCTCCCGCTCCGCCGACATCGGGCCGCGGTTTTGTCCGATCTCGCGGAGAACGCTGTAATATAACTTCTGACGGGTTCGGGATTCGGCGATGTAGACTTCAGCGTCTTCTGAGGTGACGACGCCGGCGTCCTGCCAGCTGTCGGCGACTTTGTTCATGTAGCGGACAGCCTGGCTTTGGGTAAAGTGGCTGCCCTTGGCGGTGATATTGTTCAGCGAATACTCGGCCAGCAGAATAACTGTTTCGGGTTCAAAATGATAGTCCTTTAAATATTCCGAAAGCTGCTGCATCGTCGAGACCGATAAGGTGGCGCTGAACATCTCCTCGATTTTTTTGAACATGTCCTGAATTTTGGCTTCCTGCTCGTTTTTCGGCGACGTGTCGTTGGCGTTGGCTGGCGCGTCGGGTTTTTGGTAATTGTCCAGAATGCGCGACGGAATGCTGAAATAGTGCACCTCTGCCCGGCCGCTGCTGTTGTAGCTGACCGAGAGGATGCCTTGTTCCTGCCAGTAGTTCCAGGCTTTGCGCACATCCCCTTCAGTGATTTGCAGCTCTTCGGACAACAGCTCGTTGTCAATGGGCACCGACGCGCTCGAAAAGCAGTGTTTGAGGCCGTAGAGGTAAACCTTGACGTAGTCGCCGTTGGCCGGGGGCATGTAGATATTAATGAAGGCGTTCTCCACCGGGGTGATGCCGTAATTTTCGTTGCCGCTGTCGAAGACGAACTTCGTCGAATGTCGCTTATCCATTATCCTCAGACCATCCTTAATTTTTGACTATTATAACACAGCTTAATGAAAAAGAAATCCACGCAATACATTGATAATTTGAAACATTATGATATAATATCACCAGTTTAAAAATGGATAAGAAGTGAATGCAAAACACATTAAAATAATTACGGATTTTGATACGATTTTCAGCAGAATAAGCGGGTTTGATTTACCCGCTTTTTTGCAATACAATGTGAGATTGCATAAAGGACATAGATTTGAGAGGATTGAAAAAAAGATGGATAAATTTATCATTGAAGGCGGTCATCCTTTAAAAGGAGAAGTACAGATCACCGGAGCAAAAAATGCCGTGCTGGGATTGATTCCCGCCGCCCTTCTGAGCCGCAACGTTGTAACGATTGACAACGTGCCGAGAATTGATGACGTCCGCAAAATGGTCGATATTTTGAGCCGCATTGGCGCGAAGGTAGACTGGCAGGACGACGTATTGACCATCGATTCCCGAGGAGAATTGTCCTACGACTGCGCCCCCTATCAGGATGAAATCGGCGAAATGCGCGCCTCCTATTACCTGCTCGGCGCATTGCTCGGCCGCTACGGCCATGCGATTGTGCCGCTGCCCGGCGGCTGCAACATCGGCGACCGCCCGATTGACCAGCACATCAAGGGCTTTGAAGCCCTCGGCGCTGATGTCGTCATTGAACACGGCTGTGTCAAAATGCAGGCCGAACATCTGAAGGCAGCGGATATTTACATGGACGTCGTTTCCGTTGGCGCGACGATTAACGTCATGCTCGCCGCGGTTTTTGCCGAAGGCCGCACGGTCATCGAAAACGCTGCGAAAGAACCGCACATTGTCGATGTGGCCAACTTCCTCAATAAAATGGGCGCGAACATCAAAGGCGCCGGCACAGACACCCTCCGCATCCACGGCGTAGAGGCACTCCAAGCCTGTTCGTATTCGGTGGTCCCCGACCAAATTACAGCGGGGACTTACATGATGGCCGCTGCCGCCACAAACGGCGATGTCCTTGTCAAAGGTGTCATTCCCAAGCACATGGAAAGCGTCACGGCCAAGCTCAAGGAAATGGGCGCTGAAGTTGTCAACGTTGGCGGCGACAGCCTCCAGGTCAGCCATCAGGGCCGCCTGAAACACTGCCATGTGAAGACCCTGCCCTACCCGGGCTTCCCCACGGACCTTCAGCAGCCGATGGCGGTCTTGATGTCCATCGCTGAAGGCAACAGCCGCCTTCACGAAAGCATTTTTGAAAACCGGTTTAAATACGTCGATGAACTCAGAAAAATGGGCGCTAATATCTCGATCAACGGCCGAACCGCTTTAATCGAAGGGGTGCCGGAGCTGTCCGGGACTAAAATTGTGGCAACGGACTTGCGCGCCGGTGCCGCAATGGTCATCGCCGCGCTTGTGGCGAAAGGCCGATCGGAAATCACGGGCCTGAAATTCATCGATCGAGGTTACGAAAATCTTGAAGAAAATTTCCGGAACCTGGGCGCCCACATTGAACGGGTCGCGGTCGAAAATCGTTGAGAAGATTAAATCTTAAGTAATACTTTACGCCCCATTTTGGGGCTTTTGTTTTTTAGAGTCATTTTAAGATTTACCCATTAAGATAAAAAACGTTAGAGGCATTCATTATGAAATTTTGTAGTCTGTACAGCGGGTCATCAGGCAATTGCCTGTTTGTCTCCCATGGCGCAACCCGGCTCCTCGTCGACGCCGGTTTGTCAGGAAAGAAGATTGAACAGGGCCTGATGTCCATTGACGAGCTGCCGGCACAAATCGACGGCATTTTAATTACGCACGAGCACCGCGATCACATTCACGGCGCTGGCGTGCTGTCCCGCCGGTACGATTTGCCGATTTACGCCAACGCAGCCACCTGGGAAGCGATGGCGCCGGACATCGGCAAGATCGCCGGCCACAACATTCGCATGTTTGTAACCGGTGTGCCCTTCGCCATCGGCGATTTGGGGATTGCGACCTTCGGCATTTCCCACGATGCAGCTGATCCTGTTGGCTTTACTTTTGACAGCGGCGCCCACACGATTGGCATCGCCACTGACACGGGCATCGTCTCGCCGGAAATCGCCCAGGCGCTGGCGGGACGGGATCTGGTAGTGCTGGAGAGCAACCACGACGCAGGGATGCTTGAAACCGGCCCCTATCCTTACGCGCTGAAGCACCGCATTGCCGGAGACAAAGGGCATTTGTCCAACGACACCGCCGGCGAAATGGCTGTGAATCTCGCGGAAAGCGGCGTAAAACAGATTGTGCTGGCCCATTTGAGCCATGAGAACAATCTGCCGATTCTAGCCTATCAGACGACACAAAATTGTTTTAAACAGTCTGGCATTTCGGAAAAAGATACCCGGGTCGCCGTGGCCCGGCGCCACGAACGTTCCAGCATTTTTGATTTAGGATAATCGGTTTTGAACGAAAAATAAAAGGAGTTTTGAAATGACGAAGCATCGCAAAGATACACACCGCCCCATTGACACGTCTCCGGCATTTCAAAATGATCTTTTCCCGGAAGGCGATGAAAAGACGGCGGGCCTTCCGAAAAACATTGAGGGCGTCGGCCGTCAGCCCAGAATCGGCAACCACAGCCGGTCCTGGTGGTTCATGATGGATACTGTGATCATCGGGCTGGCACTCGTGATGGTTTTATTTACGGTTTATTCGCATCAGGGAATGATGCGCGATACAGCTTCAAAAGAGACGGCAGCCGAATCGGCAGATGAAGCGCGCTTGAAACAGGCGGCCGGTACCGTGGACGCTGCAGTCATGCGCGTGAACGTCGGCGCAGCATCCGGTACGGGCTTTGCCGTGACCACAGACGGCATGATCATGACGGCGGCTCATCTGGTCACTGCGGCTGGGGAGATTCAGGTTACCGATAAGAAAAAGAAGCGGCACAACGCCAGGCTGATCTGGTCGGACGCCGATTTAGATTTGGCGCTGATTAAAATTTCGGGGAGCCGCTTAAAACCGGCGCTTTTGTCCGACGATGATCAGTTTTACAAGGGTGAAACGGTGATGTGCCTTGGACGCAGCGGCAAGAAATACACGATGAACAAGACGACGATTTTGAATCCGGATGCCAATG
The DNA here is from genome assembly GCF_009696145.1 of Pseudoramibacter porci. GTDB lineage: Bacteria > Bacillota > Clostridia > Eubacteriales > Eubacteriaceae > Pseudoramibacter > Pseudoramibacter porci. Next base: position 41,377 of record NZ_VUMO01000007.1, on the reverse strand, counting down.
TACCCACGGCTGACGGCAGCGGCTACGCCGTACGGGATTTAATTCAGCTCGATGCAACGTCGAAAAACAGTTTGGCTGGCAGTCCCCTTTGTGACAGTGAAGGGCAGATTATCGGGATGACGGTTAAAACCGACGCATCCGGCACTTACGCCCTTCCGGCTTATTCGCTTTCAACGGTGCTCGATCAAGTGATCATGACGGGAGCTTACGTGCCCCGCACAATTGGCATCACCGGCGAAAGTGCCGATCAATACAAGATGCGCACCGGAGAGACGGCGCCTTTTGATCACGGCATCGCCGTGTTATCCGTGGCGCCGGGATCGGGCGCGGAAAAGGCCGGCATCGCCGTGGGCGATGTGATCACTTCGGTGGACGGCAAGTCGGTGAACAATCCCCGGGAAATGGCGGCGACACTGGCTGATATGCATCCAGGCAGCAAGACGGCGCTGACGGTGCATCGGGCCGGCGCTAAAACAGGCAGCGCTGACGAACAGATTGAGGTTGAAGTCGCCGTTGCGCCTTGAAAGTTGACGTTCAAATCATAACAAATAATTAAAATTATCTCTGTTCTTTTTTTAGAACGACTCTAATTAACATTGACTCAATACCTGGAGTGCGATAAGATAAAGCTGTTCTCAATTTAAATGTGAGAATATATGCTTATAGATGAACCATCAAAGGAGGTTTTTACAATGGCAGATTTTTTAAGATGCAGAGCGGAAGAATTAAAGGGAACGAAGACTGAAAAAAATTTACAGGATGCCTTCGCAGGTGAATCCCAGGCACGCAATAAATATACGTATTTTGCAAGCAAGGCAAAGAGCGACGGCTATGTTCAGATTTCTGAATTGTTTACCGAAACCGCAAATAACGAAAAAGAACACGCTAAAATGTGGTACAAAATCCTTTACGGCGTTGGCGACACACCGGACAACCTGCAGTCAGCTGCAGACGGCGAAGCTTACGAATGGACAGAAATGTACCCGAGAATGGCAAAAGAAGCTGAAGAAGAAGGTTTTGACGATATCGCCCGCCTGTTCCGGATGGTCGCGGACATCGAAAAACATCACGAAGAACGCTATAAAAAACTGCTCAAGAACATTAATGACGGTGTCGTTTTCTCAAGAGACGGCGACCAGATTTGGCAGTGCGGCAACTGCGGCCATATTGTCGTCGGCCCGAAAGCACCGGAAATCTGCCCGGTCTGCGCACATCCGCAGAGCTATTTCAGAATTCAGGCTTTGAATTACTAATTTCGACTCCATTAGCTTCATGTGAAAACAGCGCTTCGGCGCTGTTTTTTTTACGCTTTTTGATATATACAATTTACTTTGTTTGGGTTACAATGATAGTAAACGATTAGCAACATTGTTTTTTCATAAGAAGAAATTTACGAACGGATAATATTCTTTGAAGAGGGAGGGATATATGAAGTTGAGGCAATGGAAATGGCTTTTTGCAGTATGCCTAATGGCCGGCGCTGTTTTTTTGATGAAACCCCAATCCGTGTTTGCGGCGGATGTGAACAAGGCGGCTGTCAATGCTCAGACACCTGCGAGGGTCGCTGCGGAGACGGTTCAAACGCCAAACGTAGCGACAACGGATCAGGCAAGTGCAGCGACTGTTGGGCAAGAAAAAGAAAATGTAGCTCAACAGCCTTCGAAAGTCGGATCAGAGCTGTCTGCGGAACCTGCATTATCATCATCACAGTCCGTGAAAAAAACTCAGGCAGCAGACGTTGAGAAGAATGTAAAAGCAGATTCGAATGCTGCAGGAAATGCGATACAGCACGCACAACCAGTGGCGCCCAAATACGTCAAGACCGTTGAAAACGGGACATACGTCATCGCGTCGAATCAAAATGGCTTCAAAGTGGTCGACGTTTCAGGCGGCAGTACACAGAGTAAGGCTAATATTCAGCTTTACGAAGCCAATGGGACGGATGCGCAGAAGTTTGATGTCAAATGGGTGGCGACCGATGATGAGGATGGCGGATATTATCTCATTGTTAACCGGAAATCAGGCAAAGTGATCGATATTTGCGGCGGTGCGGATACCAACGGGACGAACATCTGGCAGTACGATGGGAACGATACAGACGCTCAAAAATGGGAGATTCTTCCAACTGGGGATGGCGCATATTACATCCTTTCAAAAAAGAACGGTAAAGCGATTGATGTTCAGTACGGCAGCATGAAAAATGGTACGAACATCTGGCTGTACAGCCCAAACGGGACGAAAGCTCAGAAATTTAACTTTCTCAAGGCGGCCGACAGCATTGAGATTAAAGACGGTGTTTACACGATTATCTCCAAGCTCGATGACCAGAAAGCACTTGATATTTCCGGCGGTTCAATGAATTCTGGCGCCAATTTACAATTGTACAGTCAAAACGGGACGGATGCTCAGAAATTTATCATCACTAAAACAGGCAGTGCTTATCGTATTACGTCTTTGAATTCCGGAATGACACTGGATATTGCCGGCGGGTTAAAACAGTCTGGAACAAATGTGCGCCAGTATTTCAACAATAACACGGCAGCTCAGCGTTGGTTTTTGAGAAATACCGGCGACGGTACTTGCTATTTTGTGGCAGGCAATAACAGTGCGAACGTTTTGGATGTCAGTGGTGGACAAACGGCCAACGGCACTAATCTTTGGGTTTATGCGGCCAACGGCACAAATGCACAGAAATTTTATTTAAAAGCTGTCGTGTACAATCCGATAACCGGTGAGTTCGTCTTTCAAAATACTAATAATCGCTCAGCTGTGTTGGATATTCAGGGCGGTTCTCGAAAAATGCAGGCGAATCTAGAGCTCTACAGCTCAAATGGCACTTGTGCACAGAAATTTACGATTGTGAATCTTGGTAATGGATTTGTTAAAATTCGAAATGAAAAATCTCGTCATATGCTCGACGCGGCCGGCGGCGGAACAACGAATGGGACCAACGTGCAGCAGTATCGCGATAATGGGACAATGGCGCAGCGTTGGATCGTACATCAAAACGCAGATGGCAGCTATACCTTCATTAATGCTAACAGCAGTCTGGTTTTAGATGCGGCCGGTGGCAGAACCGGCAATGGCACGAATATTCAGCTGTACAGTTTCAATCATTCTAAGGCGCAGAAATTTGTTTTAGTCAAAACGAGCGGAACAGATTACGCGGCGATGGATTACGGCACGCAAGTGTACATTCATTTGGATGCAATGGATCGAAAAGCTCAGGGCTACACAAGCAGCACAGGTTATGCGATCCTTGTGGACTGTTCGAGGCATCTTGTTTCGATTTATACGGGGTATCAAAACCATTGGACGCGCATCCAGCGGTATTCCTGCGGCGACGGCAAGGCCAGCACGCCGACGAAAAAAGGCGTCTTTACAGTTGGCAGCAAACAGAGGTATTTTGGCAGCAGTTCTTATAGATGCTGGTACGCTACGCAGTTCAGCGGCAATTATCTCTTCCATTCGGTTTTGTATTATCCGGCAAATACGCCGTCAAGGGTCAAAGACGGAACACTGGGCAGAGGCGTTTCCCATGGCTGCGTCCGGCTTGCACTCAATCATGCCAAATGGATTTACGATAACATTCCAAGAAATACACGAGTAGTCGTATACAGTTAATGAAATAGATGATGATTTGAAAACAGCGCTTCGGCGCTGTTTTTATTTTGGCAAAAATTTTTGAAATCCCGCGTTAAATCGGCTAAGATAGACCCATGAAAACAGAAAACTCGAAAATATTATTCTTTGATGTGGACGGTACCCTGGTCAATTTTCACAAGGTACTGCCTGACTCAGCGCGGCGTGCGCTGAAAGCGGCGCAGCGAGCCGGCCACAAGCTGGTGCTCTGCACCGGGCGCAGCGAAGCGGAGGTGTATCCGTTTCTGATGGATTTCGGCTTTGACGGCTACATTTTCGGCTCTGGCGCACACGTGATGGCAGGCGGAAAAGAAATTGGCCGGCACGTTTTTGGCGCAGAACGGATGCAGCGGGTCATGACGATGTTAAACCGCGGCAACGTGCCGATGCTGATTCAGATGGCGCACGTCGGCATCATCTCCCCCAACGCGCTGGAATCCTTTCGGCGCTACCGCCTGTTTCAGGTGAATGCACAGGAATCGGTCTACGATGTGATCACGCGGGCTATCGGCGAAATCGAGGTTGATGTGGCCCGGGGGCTTTACGCTGACCATTACCCTGACGCCGATATGGTAGTCTACACCGGGGCGCCTTTTACCCGGGACGAATTTGGCGATTGGCTCGCGCCGGTGAACCTGCGCGTGACCGCCAGCAGCCTGGAGCCAGGGGATCCCAGCGCCGGCGAAATCACCCGAATCGGTGTCGATAAAGGCACCGCCATCGACGAGCTCATCGCAGCCGTCGGCGCAGATCGCTCCGATACCATCGCTTTTGGAGACGGCCCCAACGATCTCGAGATGCTCGAAACAGCCGGGACCAGTGTCGTCATGGGCAACGGCGTTGCGGAGGCCAAGGCCCTCGCCGATTGGGTGACCGACGATATCGACGACGACGGAATCGCCAAGGCGATGGTACACCTCGGACTGATTCCGTCGGATTTTTGAGGGGATAGCTGATGCGAAAAGAAGATCTAATTCTCGTCATCGACATGCAGAACGTTTACCGGGAAGGTCAGGAATGGGCCTGCCGGGATTTCGACGGCGCAGCGGCGCGGACGTGTGACATCGCTGAAGCTGCGGATCAAATGGGCGCTGAGCTGATGGTCACGGCCTTTCTTCCGCCGGCATTACCTGAAGGGGATTGGCAGCATTACAATGAGAAATACGCGGCGATCAACGCCGACCCGTGGCTGAATGCGCTGGCCGATGAGATCGTGCCCTTGGCGCAAACACACCCCTATTGCCCCAAATCGACTTACAGCGCCCTCGACCATCCGTCGGTTCGGGCGGCAGCGTTGCGCGCGCGGGAGCGGGGCGGGCGCGTCGTTCTGACCGGCGTAGTCGCCGAATGCTGTGTGCTGTGGACAGCCTGTGCGGCCATTGATCTCGGCTGCCACGTCCTCTATTTGACCGACGCGGTCTCGGGGCTGGATCGGTCGAAGGAAGCGGCGTCAGAACTGGTGCTCTCCGGTCTTGCCCCGCTTCAGTGTGAACTGATGAGCGCCGGCGATTATTTATCTGAAACTTAAGCGAAGATAAAGCAGAGATGGGTTAAGTCCCATGCTTTGTTAAATCACACTGGAAAGTTTGACCCGGTCAAGCATTTGTGATATAAACATAGATGATTAGCGATTGTTTTATAAAAGTTTATACAAACAGAAAGGACTTAATCAATCTATGAAATTAGAAGCACAGGACGTGCCGGATCCTCTAGAGACGGCAGATTTAAACGCGGAAGTTTTCAGCGACACGGTTCATGAAATTTGTGATTTTAACGAATTTTACACGGTGTACATGGGCATGCTCAACGACGGCTATCTGGATTCGGGATTTTCGATCACCGAATGCCGAACGCTGTTCGAGCTGAAGAAACGAGACGGATGCCGGCTGAACGAACTGGCCGACGCGATGTATGTCGATCAGGGGTACATGAGCCGGATCATCAAACGTTTCCGAAAAAAGGGACTGGTGTCCCGGGAACCCTGCGCAGGGGACGGCCGGGCCTATTCCCTGCGGCTGACTGAAAAGGGCCAGAGCGTCGTCGAAGAATTGGCTTCGATGATGGACAGCCGGGTCAGCTCTCAGATTGAAGGGCTGAGCACCGACGATTGCCAAAAGCTGAAATCAGCGATGGGCATGATCACCCATCTGCTCTCCCCTAGTTTAGCGGAAGCGTAAACCGCGGCTACAATTTGACAGATCTCGAGGATGTTCCTCGGGGTCTGTTTTTTTATGCGTGCTTTAAAAGTCAGTCCATTCTGTTGATTGAAAGGAGGGCGACATGTCTGCCCATAAATGTCAATGTCCGTACACGGATCAGCGTCGTTTCTGTATTTCCCATATCCGTTTGTTTGAGCGGCTGCCGATGGCCATTCAAGGCCAGCTCGTCGCCCGGTCGGTGCATTCTGCCCACGCCCGGGGCAGTGCGCTGGTTCGGGAGGGCGATCCCATTGATTCGGTGCTCATTATTCAGCGCGGCAAGGTTAAAATTGCCAGCACCGACGCCTCAGGCGAGGAGCATATTCTCGATGTCCTTCACGACGGACAGGCCATTTGGCACGGGATCTTTCTGAAAGATCACATTTACCATTACGATGTGATCTGTCTCGAACCGGTGTCCCTCTGTGAAATTCCCCGGGACGCGCTGACCGACGTGCTCGAACGCCATCCTGAGACGGTGGTCCACCTGATCGAGATGCTCTCTACAGAACTTGACGAGGCCGAAAAGAAAGTCATCATTTTGTCGATTCGGGACCCGCGCCGGCGCATCGGCCAGTTTCTGCTCTATCGGGACGCGCGGTGCCTCGACCGGGACGTCGAGCTGAAGCTTGAGGATATCGCCTCGTCGGTCAATCTCCGGGTCGAGACCGTGAGCCGCCATTTGACGCAGTTGGAGCGGGACGGTTATATTCGGCGAATGGGCCGCGGGAAACTGCGGGTTTTAGATCGTCAGGCCCTGTCAGCCTATGTGGAAACCGAATGAGATTCGATTGCACAACAATGAAAACAGGACGATACGAGAAAAATTTTGCACAAAAAAATAAAATTTTGCTTTTTATTTGATTTCAATCAAAGAATGAACTCGATGAAGGTGTTACATTAGGGGTGTCTTAAAGATGAGACATCCCAAAAAAGTGCCTGTCTGAAAGACAAGCACTTTTTTTAATTTAGAAAATGAAGGAGGCGGCGATATGGCAGAGCTACAAGGCAGGATTCATTCCATCGAAACCTTCGGTTCGGTAGACGGGCCGGGCATCCGGTTTGTGATTTTTGTTCAGGGTTGTGCGATGCGATGCCGCTTCTGTCACAACGCGGACACCTGGGACTGCAGCGGCGGCACGCTGCGCACCCCTGAGGATTTAATCGCCCAGGCCAAGCGCTACCGGCCCTATTGGGGCACCGACGGCGGCATCACCGTTTCAGGCGGCGAACCGCTGCTGCAGATTGATTTTCTGTTGGCACTGTTTAAACTGGCGAAGGCCGAAGGCATCCACACCGCGATCGACACCGCGGGGCAGCCCTTCACTGACCACGGCCCCTGGTACGACAAGTTTGTTGAATTGATGGGGCTCACCGATCTCGTGATTGCAGACATCAAGACAATGGACGCAGATCATCACAAGTGGCTCACCGGCGTGTCCAACGCCAACATCCATCAGATGCTCAAGACAGTTTCAGATTTCGGGGTGCCGCTGTGGATCAGGCAAGTGCTGGTGCCCGGGGTTACCGACGATCCCGAGGGACTGAAGGCGGAGCGGGCCTTTATCGATACATTGAAAACAGTCGAAAAAGTTGAGGTGCTCCCCTACCACACCATGGGGGCTTACAAATGGGAAGCCCTCGGGCGGGTTTACCCCCTCGAAGGTGTCAAACCGCCAACACCGGAGCAGGTGCAGGCGGCCGAGGCGATCCTCGTGCCAGGAAAATAAGACACAGACGATGCATATAAAAGCTCAAGCAGATTCAAATGGTTTAGGTTTTTGTGAAAAGGAGAATTAAAATGGCAAACGCATGGCGCAATTTTGAAGGCAATTTGTGGCAGGAAGACATTGACGTCCGGGATTTCATTCAGAACAATTACACCCCCTACGACGGCGATGAATCTTTCCTCGAAGGTCCCACGGACGCGACCACTGAACTCTGGAATCAGGTTCAGGCCCTTCAGAAGGAAGAACGGGCCAAGGGCGGCGTGCTCGATTGTGAAACAGAAGTGGTCTCAGGTCTGACCGCTTACGGTCCGGGCTACATTGGCGCTGACACCAAAGGCCTTGAAAAAGTCGTCGGGCTGCAGACGGATAAGCCTTTGAAACGGGCCTTCATGCCTTACGGCGGTTACAAAATGGCGAAGGAAGCCGCTGAAACGTACGGCTATCAGATCAATCCGAAATACGATCAAATTTTTGGCGAATACCACAAGACCCACAACCAGGCGGTCTTCGATGCTTATACGCCGGAAATGCGCCGCGCCCGCCACGCGCACATCGTCACCGGGCTGCCGGATACCTACGGCCGCGGCCGAATCGTCGGCGACTACCGCCGCGTGGCCCTTTACGGCGTCGATTATCTGATTGACAAGAAAGAAGAAGACAAGCTCAACTGCGGCGACGGCACGATGACTGACGATGTTGTCCGTCTGCGCGAAGAAATCACCGATCAAATCAACGCTCTCAAGGAACTGAAGGCGATGGCTGAAATTTACGGCTACGATATTTCGAAACCGGCTGTCAATGCCCGCGAAGCGGTGCAGTGGCTGTACTTCGGCTATCTCGGTGCGGTCAAAACGCAAAACGGTGCGGCCATGTCTGTCGGGCGCATCTCCACCTTCCTCGACATCTACATCGATCGGGATTTAAAAGAAGGGACACTGACGGAAAGCGAAGCTCAGGAACTCATCGACCACTTGGTCATGAAGTTCAGAATGGTGAAATTTGCCCGGATCCCGAGCTACAACGAATTGTTCTCCGGTGATCCGGTCTGGGCGACCCTGGAAATGGCCGGCACGGGTCTGGACGGCCGCTCCATGGTCACGAAGAACGATTACCGCTTCCTCCATACTTTGGAAAACATGGGGCCGGCGCCGGAACCCAATTTGACGGTGCTCTACTCCCCGCGTCTGCCGGAAGCCTTTAAACGCTACGCCGCGAAGATTTCGATTACCACTTCGGCCATTCAATACGAAAACGACGATGTCATGAAACCGTTCTGGGGCGATGACTACAGCATCTGCTGCTGCGTCTCAGCGACTCAGACCGGCAAGGAAATGCAATTCTTCGGCGCGCGTGCAAACCTGGCTAAGGCGCTGCTCTACGCGATCAACGGCGGCAAGGACGAAAAATTCAAAAACAAAGACGGTTCGCCGATGCAGGTCGGTCCGGAATACGCGCCGATCACCTCAGACGTTCTCGACTACGCAGAAGTGGCGCACAAATACGACCAGATGCTCGACTGGTTGGCCGGGCTGTACGTCAATATTCTGAACCTGATCCAGTACATGCACGATAAATACTACTACGAAGCGGAAGAAATGGCATTGATCGACACCGACGTGCGCCGCACCTTTGCCACCGGCATCGCAGGCTTCTCCCACGTGGTCGATTCCCTGTCGGCGATCAAATACGCGAAGGTGACCGCCATTCGCGACGCATATGGCGTGACGACGGACTTCAAGGTTGAAGGAGACTTCCCGCGCTACGGCAACGACGACCCCAGAGCGGACGCCATCGCGGTCAAGCTGCTCCATTCCTTCCTGGATAAGATTAAGAAACACCACACCTACCGCAATTCAGAACCGACGACGTCAATTCTGACCATCACCTCCAACGTCGTCTACGGCAAGGCGACGGGTGCGCTGCCGGACGGCCGCGCAGCGTTCACTCCGTTCTCACCAGGGGCCAACCCGTCATACGGTGCCGAACAAAACGGTCTGCTGGCGTCGCTGAATTCAGTCGCCAAGGTGCCGTACAAATACGCCCTCGACGGCATCTCCAACACCCAGACGATTCATCCGGACGCTTTGGGCCACGATGACGCCGAACGCAAGGGCAAGATGGTCAACGTGCTCGATGGCTACTTCAGCCAGGGCGCCCATCATCTGAACGTCAACGTCTTCGGACTCGACAAACTCAAGGACGCGATGGAACATCCGGAAAAACCGGAATACGCGAACTTCACGATCCGTGTCAGCGGCTACGCGGTGAAATTCATCGACCTGACTCGAGAACAGCAGCTGGACGTCATTGCGAGAAACGCCCATCACGCACTGTAAGGAAGAATAAGAGAGAGCACCACGGAATTTGGGACGGCTTGCAGCCGTCCCTTTTTTTCGTTATGATAAAATCAATTCAACACAACGAAAAACGCGTCAAAGGAGATAGAAGAATGGCAAGGGAATATTGGAAACCAGCAAACCTGCTTTACCCGATCCCGGCGGTGTTGGTGAGCGCAGTGGACGCAGAAGGGCGGTCCAACGTGATGACGGCGGCTTGGGCCGGGACGGTGTGCTCCGATCCGGTGATGGTGTCGGTGTCGATTCGGAAATCGCGATACACCCACGAATTGATCAGTAGCTCCGGCGAGTTTGTCCTCTCGCTGACAACGGAGGATTTGGCGCGGGCGGCCGATTACTGCGGGGTGAAATCAGGTCGGGATGTGGATAAATTTGCGGCAATGCACCTCCACCCAAGCCCGTCGCGGATTGTGAAGGCGCCAGGTGTCGCCGAGAGTCCGGTCTGTCTCGAGTGCAAGGTGACCCGGGTGCTCGAGCTGGGCTCCCACGACATGTTTGTCGCCGAGGTCGTGTCCACCGATGTGGACCCGCAGTATTTAGACGAGAAAGGCCGATTTGATCTGGATCGGGCCCATCTCATCGCCTATTCTCACGGCGGGTATTTCGCCCTGGGCGACTGCCTTGGGCGTTTCGGCTATTCGGTGAGAAAGGCGAAGCCTCTGGGCGAAAAGGCCCGCGCTCAAAAGAAGCGGCATGCCGCCGCATCCAAGCATAAGGCAAAATCACGCACCAAAGGCACCCGCCGCCGCAAGGCAAAAAACGCAAAACGCAAAACTCAAAAGCGCAAGCACAGTTATCCCCATTGATATCCACTTTTCCACAAATTTGCCGGTTGTCATTTTTTTGAGTTTGTGGGCTGAGCGGCTTTACTGTGAAGGCGGCCGAGGGCGTAAAAAAAATGGCATCGTCATTTTGACAGATGACGGTGCCATTTTTATGCAGTGAAGATTTTTACTCCGCCATCGCGAGCATTCGGCACACGAGGGTGAAGCTGTGGCGGATGGCCAGAGGCAGGAATTCGTCGTAGGTCAGCGTCGGTGCGTCTTTGTCGGCGTTGTCCGAAATCGCGCGGATGATGACAAAGGGCACATCGTTCAGCGCGGCAGCATGAGCGATGGCCGCGCCTTCCATTTCGACAGCGGCCGGCTTAAAGGTGTTCTGAATCGCGTTCGCCCGGGGACCGCCGGCGATAAACTGGTCGCCGCTGGCGATGCGCCCGACACTGAATTTGGCACCGTCCATTTCATCCTGGCAGGCTTCGTATGCTCGTGCGGCCAGATCGATTAAGGACGTCGCCGCCTGGAAATCCCAAACCGGCAGATCCGGAATTTCACCCGGGGCAAACCCGCGTACGGTCACGTCGAAGTCGTGCTGGACGGCATCCGAGGAGACGACGATATCCCCTTGGTGGATGTCGTCAGCCGTCGTGCCGGCGACACCGACGTTGATCAGCGCGTCAATGGGGAAATGGGAACACAGCGCCTGGGCACAGACCGCGGCATTCACCTTCCCGACGCCGCACTGGACGAGCACCACCGACTGGCCGCAGAGGGTGCCTTCGGTGAACGTCAGCCCCGAGATGACCGTTGTCTGCCGAATATCCATGGCTTCTCGGAAGGGCGCGGTCTCCTCTTCCATTGGGCAGATCAGCCCGAACAGCGGCATCGTCTTGTCGTCACTTTGGATCGCCTTGTGCATCCCTTTAATAAACCCAACGCCCGCGCCAATCGCCGCGCCGGCGCCGAGGGCAATGCCGCCGATTACTTTTGCTGGATTTTTTTTCATACTTTTCTCCTTTAATTTTAGTGATGGTCCTGATGATCGCAGGATCCTTTGGATTTTAAATCAAATGGCGGATAAACGCAAACAAGGGGGCGGCTGCCCCCTTGTGCCGATCGCGTGCCGAAAGGTTGGCGCGGGATCAATATCCTCTGAAATCGTCCGTAACGATGCGGTCCGCCGCAACGCCGAGACCGGTTAATGTTTCAGCGAAGGCCTTGTTCATGCCTGGCGAACCGGCAATCAGGTATTCGGCATCGCTGCCGTTGGCTTTTGCGTAGGCGTTGACCCCATCGGTAAAGGCGTCGCGGTTCGAGATCAGCTGTAGGTCGACGTTAGGCAGTGTGCTCCGGACTTCATCCCAGAACGAACCGTAGGCAAATTCGCCGCGGTCGTCGGAATAAAGGACCGTCACTTTTTTCGACGTGTCGCGGCGGGCGGCCATGTCTTTGAGCAGCGAGCGGATCGGGGTGATGCCGATCCCGCCGGCGATGACCAGCGCACGGTCCGTCGTGTCATGGAAGGTGTAGCTGCCAAGGGCGTTGGCGACGAGCATGACGTCGCCGGGCTTCACCCGGTTCAGCAGAATGTCCTTGAAATCTGAATGGGGTTCAGCGATGCGCGTTGTGAACATCAGAAAACCGTCTGCCGGTGCCGAAGCAATTGTGAAAACACGGCCGGGTTTTTCGTCGGGATTGACGGTGTAATCCTGGAAACGCCAAAGTGCGTGCTGGCCTGCCGTCCAGGTGTAGCCGTCCGGAATCTCGAGCAAGTAGCTGTACGTGTCAGAGGTTTCTTTCACAATTTGCGAGATTGAGGTTGGATAAAGTTTCATCATAGCCCTCCCATTTTTTTAGATCATTATAAAAGAGAATCCTTAATAAACAGCTATAACAGAAATTGCAGACAATTTGGAAAGATATGGTAAAATAGAAACATCTGAAATTAAAATCAAAACATCAATCAAATAGAAAGGAGCCCCATGGATATCAGACATTACGAAGCAATGGGCGCCGAGGATCTGCGCTTTGCCATTCTCATCGACGGTGACAACATTTCAGCGAAGTACATCGAGGGCATCTTAAACGAAATGGCCAATTACGGTGTGGCGACCTACAAGCGGATTTACGGCGACTGGACGAGTCCGGGCTCGGCCAAATGGCGTGATGAACTCCTCTCGAAATCCATCACGCCGATTCAGCAGTTCGCCAACGTCACCGGGAAGAACGCCACCGACTCCGCCTTGATCATCGACGCGATGGACATTCTTTACGGCGGCATGGTCGACGGGTTCTGCATCGTGTCCAGCGATTCTGACTTTACCCGGCTGGCCAGCCGCCTTCGGGAATCAGGGATGCGGGTCATCGGCATGGGCGAAGACAAGACGCCCCGCTCGTTTAGAAACGCCTGCACCAAATTCATCAGCCTTGAAAATATTCTCGACACCTACGAACAGGAAATCGACGAGCCCATCGCGTCGGCAGACCGCAATGCGGACAAAGTCGACCGCCGCACCCCGCGAAAATCCGTCGAGAACACCATTGCCAACATCATTACTGAGAATGCCAACAAGGGCAAGGCCACCGGCCTCGGCGAAGTGGGCAGCCGGCTCAACAACAAATACCCGGATTTCGACGTCCGAGACTACGGCTATTCCCTGCTGTCTAAATTTTTAGAAGAATCCAGCCGTTTCACCGTGAATAAGACGGGGCGCTCACAAACCGTCGCCCTCGCTGAAGGAGACGGCACCGAGCGCCAAGTGACCGCTTACATTGTCGGAAAAGTGAAAGGCGCCGGCCGAAACGGCATTGAGCTCGGTTATCTCGGCAATCTCGTGCACACGAATTTCCCGGGATTCAGCTGGAAAGACAAAGGTTATTCGAAATTCTCGAAATTTGTTCAGCATATCCGCCCCGTCGACATCGTCGATGACAGCCACGGCAGCCGGGCGGTGATCCGCAAAGCGAGAGGAGATAAAAAATGAAAATCGTAAAGAAAACCATCCGTACGACGGCGCACACCCAGATGCTCGACATTACGAATACCGTTGCGGAAGCGGTCAAAGAGGCAGGCATCACGGATGGTCTCGCCGTTGTCTGGATCCCGCATACGACAGCCGCAGTGACGGTCAACGAAAACACCGACCCGAACGTGTGTCTGGATATTTCCCGGGAAATAAATAAAATTGTCCCCTGGGAAGATGACTACCGTCATCTCGAGGGCAATTCGGCCGCTCATCTGAAATCGTCACTATTTGGCGTTTCCCAGACGATTCTCGTCGAAGACGGGAAATTGGCGCTGGGTACATGGCAGGGCGTGTATTTTACGGAATTTGACGGTCCGCGGACCCGACAGGTCTGTATCAAGATCGTCGAAGGCTAATGGATTGAGAAAGAGAGATTATGCAGAATATAGATTTATCTAAAGTAAAAAAAGGCGACAACCTGCTGGGATATTTGTTCATCAAATCCCAGACGGTCAAAACCTCGGCCAACGGCAGCCGGTATTTCAACATGACGCTGACTGACCGCAATTTTAATGGCATCAACGCCAAAATGTGGGATGTTAAGCCCGTAGACGAAGACGAATTTGTCGAAGGGACGTTGGTGAAGATCAAAGCCAAGGTCCAGGAATACAACAACAGCTTGCAGATCATCGTGAATCGGATGCGCCTGACCAACGAAGGCGACGACGTCAATATCAATGACTTTGTCGAATCGGCGCCAGCGGATATTCAGAGCATGTACAACGATTTGATCGACACGATCAACGATTTTAAAAACAGCGATCTCAAAAAACTTGTCGGTGCCATGATTCAGGACAAGCGCGAAGCTTTGATGTATTTTCCGGCGGCCAAGCGGATGCACCACGCCTACAAGGGCGGGCTGCTTTTCCACACCTGGTCGATGCTCCGGGATGCCAAGGCGCTGGCCCCGCTCTACCCCTTCCTCGACGCCGATCTGCTCTACGCCGGCGTCATGCTCCACGACCTCGGCAAATCCGTCGAGATGCTTTCCGATCCCAATGGGTCGGTTTCGGATTACTCTAAAGAAGGCAAGCTCCTCGGCCACATCATCACCGGTGTCGTCGCTATCGACGAATACGGCAGAAAGCTCGGCACTGATCCCGAACTGGTCCTCCAGCTCAAGCATATGGTCTTGTCCCATCACTACGAACCCGAATACGGTTCGCCGACGAAGCCCATGTTCGCTGAAGCCGAAATGCTGCACTATCTGGATGTGATCGACGCCCGCATGAATACGATGGAAAAAATTCAGGCCAACACCAAGCCGGGCGGTTTCTCCGAAAAAGTCTGGGGGCTCGAGGGCATTCAGGTTTACCACCGGCCGGACGACAAGTGATGATTCGAAAGGTCATTTGGATCGACGCTCTGGACGAAGGGAGCGATCCCGTTGAAGAAACTCGCCTGACTCTTTTGCTCGAGCGGCTCGAAAAGGCCGGCATTGACGTCGAGCGCTGGGATGCGCTGAGCATTCCGGAGGGTCTGAGGATCGACCCCAGTACGCTTCCGGCGTTGATGATCGACCGTGAGGTGAAATGCGCGGGAATATATCCGACAGCGGAAGAATGGCGCAAATGGATTGATTTTGATGCGCTGCCCCGCAGTTGCGGCTGTGCAGCAGGCGGCTGTTCCGGCTGCCCGGGAAGCGCGGTGTGTCACGGAGCATAAAAAAGAAAAATGGACATTCAAGTATACATGACAGAACGAAAACGCATGCGCCATGAGGTGCGGGCTTACGCGGAATATCTGCTTAAGACCGTGTACAAGCGCAGCGATCCGATTCGAATTGGCAAATTTGGCAAGCCGGAACTCATTCAAACAGGGGCGCCGCTGTATTTCAACGGTGCCGATTCCGGCGCGTGGGTGGTTTGCGCCTTTGCAGACCGCCCGATCGGCGTCGATCTCGAGCAGGTCAAAGCAGATAGGCGCATCCTCGGCGTAGCCAGGCGGATGTTTGGAGACGCCGAAGCGGACGCCCTCGAAAAGGTGCCCATCCGCCGGCGCAGCCGCGTTTTTGCCGAGGGGTGGGCCAAGCGGGAGGCTGTGATGAAGTGGAGCGGCCGCGGGTTTAACCTGCCGATGTCTGCGATCAAGATCGACGGCGACATCCCTTATGGACCAGATCTGCCCGTCGGTCTCGCTTTGTTTGCGATTCCCGGGTTTGACAGCCGGCGGTACGCGGCGTGGATTTGCGGCCAATATAAAGAAAAACCCCGAATCACATTGATTCGGGATTGAGAAGCCAAAAATTATTTTTCGATGACGGTGCGGGGGTGCGCCGTTTTGTCGCTGTGACCGATTGAATGGGTGAACCATTCCATTTGCTCGAAAGAATTGATGGACTCCGTCGAATTGGGGGATGGGTTGCGCGTACCCAGCGACCATGCCAGAAAACAGCCGGAGATCAGCATGACTGCGATGAGTATGATGATAACGATCTTCAGTTTCATTCAGTATCTCCTTTGCATCGGGTGATTCGCATTAATCTTTAATGTTCCTTTATTGTAACGAAAAAGACGGGAAATGTACAGAACAAAACAGAAAACTTGTGTAAAAACGCATAAAAAAATGAAAAACAATTAGGAGATTCCATGATAGACAAGACCCAAACAACTAAACCGACGCAGATAGAGGCGGTCTACGTCCGGGAAATGGCTAAATTCTACAAGGTGCTCGGAGATGAAACCCGGCTGCGGATTTTGTACGCCTTGTCCCAGCGCGAGATGTGCGTGACCGATTTGGTCGATGCTCTGGAGATGAGCCAGTCCTCGGTGTCTCACCAGCTGCGCATTCTGCGCGACAACGGCCAGGTGCGCACCCGGCGGGACGGCCGCAATATTTTTTATTCCCTCGACGACAAGCACGTCCTCGATATTTTCCAGGAAGCCCTTCAGCACATCAGCCACCGAATGGCCGAAGGTAAAATTCCGAGAAATTAAAAAGGCGGACGCTTCTTCTCAAAAACAAGTTCGAATTGAGAGAAGTGCCGCTCTTTTTTTTATGCTCTGCGATATTAAACCTTGAGCTCCAGGATCGTGTTGTACAACAGTGTCGTCTTGTGGTCTTTTAAGGTAAGGTCTTTGTGATGGTGGCCGGCGAACCACTGGCGCCAGGTGGCCCGGTCGGCAATTTTCTGGAGCATTTTTGCGACAGTCGGCGTGCGGATGCCCCGGGGCAAAAAGGGCTTGACGAAAATGGCCTTCTGCAGCTTGTAGGGCAGCGTGTGGGTGACGATGTAGTCGGCGTAGCGGTCGTGAGCGTCGAGGTTGGCCAGCGCGCGCTTCATCATGGCTTTGTCGGGGATTTCCTGGGGCCACCAGCTTTTGTTGGGAACGCGTGTCTTGCGGTCTGCGCTCGGCGCGCCGCCCATGGCGAGGAGCGTAAAGGGTCCCTGAGCAGCCGAAATCGTGTAATAGCCGCCGTTTTGCAGGTAAAGTGGACCGCGGCGCCCGTCCATCGTGTAGACCCTGTCGCTGCACCAGTCGATTTCACCGAGCTCGTGATAAATACGGTCGTAATTTTCGTGATTGCCGAGACAGGTTGCGAACTGCAGACCGTACTGCTCGTAAAGCGCCCGGTACATCGCCCGGACGGAACGTTCCCAGTCGTCCGGTTTGACTTCAAACACCGCGCCGAAATCACCGCAGACGAGCATCAGCTTCTTGTCGGGATCGGCACTGAGGGCTTTACCCTGCTGTGCGATCAAAAGCTGAATCTTTTGGATGTCGATGGTGCCGTGAATGTCGCCGGTAATGAAGACCCGACTGTAGGCACCGCTCATTTTTGCGCCTGCCAAGCTGAAAGGACCGCAGCGTAAACGTCGGGGAAGGGCACGCCGGCGGATTGGGCGAGCTGATCGACGGTGTCAAATTCGGGAATACCCCGGCGCTGGCCGTCCCGAATCGTCACTTTGATCTTTGCCGGCCCCCAGGGCGTGGCGACCGTCTCGAAGGATCGAGGGAGCACCGCCCGGTCCACCGGGAAGGAGCGGATACCGATGGTCGTCGTCTCGGCGAAAATCAGGGCTTCGAGAGCCGGCTGATCTGCCCTGCGGCAGAGGACGGTGAGCACCGCCCCCGGGCGGTTCTTTTTCATGACCACCGGTGTGACAGTGGCGTCGAGGGCGCCGGCGGTTAAGAGGTGGGTGACGGCCCGGCCGAGCATTTCTCCGGTGCTGTCGTCGAGGTTGGCTTCAAGCTGAACGACGTTTTGTGCATCGGAGTCTGCGTCAAAAGGGCGGACACCCCCCTCAGTTTCGATTAAAAACAGGCGCAGCAGGTTGGCCGCATCGGTGTAGGTGCGCTTGCCGGCACCGATCCCGGTTTTCAAAATGGTGAACGGCTGCGGCAGGGTTTTCGTCGTCATGACTGCTGCGGCGATGGCTGCGCCCGTCGGGGTGATGCGTTCTCCCTGAAGGCCGGCCAGACACAGCGGCAGGCTGTGGGCTTCGGCAAGGTGGACGACCGCCGGCACCGGCACCGGCATCCGGCCGTGGGCGCAGCGCACGTGGCCGCCGCCTTCGTTGATCACGGGAATGACGACGTCGGTAAAGCCGAGCTGGTTCTTTAAATTGTCGAAGCAGACTGCGGCCGCCGTGATGTCGACGATGGAATCGACAGCGCCGACTTCATGGAAGTGGACGTGGTCGATATCGGTGCCGTGGGCTTTGGCTTCTGCCGCGGCGAGGTTGTTGAAAATCTGTTTGGCCAGAGCACGGGCGCCGTCAGTCATGGTGGCGCCGTCTAAAATTCCTTTGACGTCGGCCAGCGTGCGGTGCTGGTGGCCGTGATGATGAGCGTGATCGCCGTGGTGATCATGATCGTGATTGTGGTGGCCGTGATGATGGGCATGCTCGCTGCCGTCGTCGTAGAGGTAGGCCATGTCGTGATCGTGGTTTTCGTAGGGGGCGTCGAGTTTCACGTCAAAATCACAGGCGTCAATTCCTGCAATGGCTCGGCGGCCGACGGTGACAGCGTAGCCGTCCAGCGGCAGGCTGTCGAGCACCTGCTGGAGGATTTCGCGGTCGGCACCGAGATCGAGCATCGCGCCGACAGCCATGTCCCCGGAAATGCCGGAGCTGCATTCAAAATAAAGTTGCTTTGCCATAAATGTCCCTCTTTTCGTCTTGAGTATCGATTGCTTTACAATAATTTTATCAATTGAGAGAAATCGGCGCAATGCGTTTCCCTTTTTTAAGCATAAACCAAGATGGCAATTGCTATAATAGGCGCGTCAAATAATCGACAATAAAGAATATCAAGAAAGGATAAAAAGATGAAAGAGGTCAAATCACCCAGACGCCCGATGATCTTTTACTACCTGCTCGTGCTGATCGCGATTATCGCGTTCAACCTGCTGGCAGCGCCGCTGATGAATCAGCGGCAGACCAAGAGCGTCAATTACAATACATTCATGTCGATGACAGAGAAGAAGAACATCGGCGATGTCGAAATTCAGGATCAGCAAATCGTTTTTACCAATAAGGCGAAAACCCAGACTTACAAAACCACCAAGGTCGACGATCCGCAGCTGACCGAACGGCTCTACAAAGCCGGCGCCAATTTCAGACAGAACATCAGCTCGACGAGCAATCCGATCGTCTCCTTCCTGCTCAATTGGGTCCTGCCGATTGTGATTTTCATCCTCCTCGGCCGCTGGCTGAACCGCCGGATGATCAATCAAATGGGCGGTGGCGCCAACTCGATGAGCTTCGGGCTCGGCAAGAGCAATGCCAAGGTTTACGTCCCATCTGAAGCGGGAATTCACTTTTCGGATGTCGCCGGCGAAGATGAAGCGAAGGAAAATCTGTCCGAAATCGTCGACTACCTGCACAATTCAAAGAAATACGCGGCCATCGGCGCGACCATGCCCAAGGGCGTACTCCTCGTAGGCCCTCCGGGAACCGGGAAGACCATGCTCGCCAAGGCAGTCGCCGGCGAAGCCAACGTCCCATTTTTCTCGATTTCTGGGTCGGAATTCGTCGAAATGTTCGTCGGGATGGGGGCCTCGAAGGTTCGCGACCTGTTCCGCCAGGCGAAAGAAAAGGCGCCGTGTATCGTCTTTATCGACGAAATTGACGCCATTGGCCAAAAGCGTGCCGGCGGCAAATTCTCCGGCTCTAACGACGAACGGGAACAGACGCTGAACCAGCTGCTCACCGAAATGGACGGCTTCGAAGAAAATAACGGCGTCGTCATTTTGGCGGCGACGAACCGTCCGGAATCTCTGGACCCGGCGCTGACCCGGCCGGGGCGTTTCGACCGCCGTGTGCCGGTCAACCTGCCGGATCTCAAAGGTCGGGAAGCCATTCTCCAAGTCCACGCGAAGAAAATCCGCACGATGCCGGGCATTGACTACAACGCCATCGCCCGCATGGCCGTCGGTGCTTCCGGGGCAGAGCTGGCCAACATCATTAACGAAGCGGCTCTGCGCGCAGTCCGCGGGCATCGCCAGGCCGTGAACCAGTCCGACCTTGAAGAAAGTGTCGAAGTGGTCATCGCCGGCTATCAGAAAAAGAACGCGATCCTCTCGCCGAAAGAAAAGAAGATCGTCGCCTATCACGAAACGGGCCACGCCCTCGTGGCGGCCCTCCAGACCCAGTCAGCACCGGTTCAGAAAATCACGATCATTCCGAGAACGTCGGGGGCCCTCGGCTACACCATGCAGGTGGAAGAAGGGGAAAAGAACCTGATGTCCAAAGAAGAGCTCACCGAAAAAATCGTCACCCTCACCGGCGGGCGCGCCGCTGAAGAAGTGGCCATCGGTTCGGTCTCGACCGGCGCCTCCAACGATATCGAACAGGCGACCCGGATGGCCCGGGCGATGATCACCCGCTACGGGATGAGCGACACCTTCGATATGGTGGCGTTGGAAACGGTCGAAAACGCCTATCTCGGCGGCGATACCTCGCTGGCCTGCTCGGCGGATACCCAGAAAGTGATCGATGAAAAAGTCGTCGATCTCGTCAAATCGTCCCACCAGAAGGCGGTCGACTTGCTTCAGGCCAACCGCAAGGTGCTCGACGAGCTCGCGATGTACTTGTACGACAAGGAAACCATCACCGGCGACGAGTTCATGGCCTTCCTCGCGAAATACCAGAACGAAGGAGAACTCACCGACGAAGCGGGTCTCGCAGCGGTGGCTGAGTAAAATTAAAATATCAAAACAAAAAAAAAGAACCTTGGCTCTTTAAAGGCCGAGGTTCTCTAATTTTTGGAAAAATTTGGCGGAGGCCGCCGTGCGGTTGTAGTCGTAATACGCCATGACTTTCTTGGCGTAGGCCGGATCGCCGTAGGCGCTCCACCCGAGCTTGGCCTGCATCCGCGCGCTGAATATTTTGGCGTTAGTTTCAGAATAGCCGCCGTAATTTTTTTGCGCCCATTGGATGTAGTTGTTGCCGAAATTGTACCCCTGGAGCGCCAGCATCAGTTTTCTGCGCTGGGACGGAGAGGTGCAGCCGGCCGCCTTCAGGCAGTCGGCGAAATGCTCGACGCCGACTTTGATCGAATATTTCGGATCCTGAATGGCGTTGGGCGCGTTGCTGTAATAGGTGTTCATCGGCGACTCGCTGGCCTGCATCGGGTCGGTGCCGTAGCCTTTGGTTTCCTGCATCATGATGGCTTCAATGACGGGATCGAAATGGGCGATGCCGGAGCGCTTCGTGAATTTCTGAATCGTCGCGCGGTACTGGCGGACGTGGCGTGTCGTGCGCTTGCCTTGGAGGGCACTGGTGTCGAGGAGGTATTCCAGCGAACCGTACTGCCAAAAAGCCATGAGCCCGACGATCACCGCGAGAAAAACAATCCCGGTGCGGATGCGCCGACCCCGTTTGGTCAGCGGCCTTCGTTTTGTTTTCATTTTATGTTTCGGCTGAAATAATTTCAAATTAAACCTCTCATTCTGGATTCCGAACCCTTTCGGAATGTCTCTTATTCTAATGTTGAATGCTTAAACTTAAAATAATCGTCCGTAGGTTTTAATTTGTGGTAAGATAAAAGCCAAACGCAAGTTGTAAAAATGTATGAAAAGGAGGGAGCACGTTTGCCGATTTTAGTTCAAAATGATTTGCCGGCGAAAAAGATTCTCGAAGGGGAAAATATTTTCGTGATGGACGAGCGCCGGGCGCATACTCAGGAAATCCGTCCGCTGAACATCTGCATCCTGAACCTGATGCCGCTGAAGGAAGCGACAGAGCTGGATCTGCTGCGGGTGCTGTCCAACTTCCCCATTCAGACCCAGATTACATTGATGAAGACCGAGACCTGGGAAGCAAAGCACACGAAGGCCTCCCATCTCAATAAATTTTACGAAACCTTTTCGGATTTGAAGGATCAGTATTTTGACGGACTGATCATCACCGGTGCGCCCATTGAAAAAATGGACTTCGAAGCAGTGCAGTATTGGCCGGAAATGGTCGAAATCTTCGAATGGTCCAAGACTCACGTGTTTACGACGATGCATTTATGCTGGGGCGCCCAGGCCGGACTGTATTACCACCACGGCGTCGAGAAATACATGCTGCCGAAAAAGCTCTCGGGCGTCTACCGCCATCGGGTCGTCCACCGGAAGAAAATGCTGATGCGCGGCATGGACGATTATTTTTATATGCCCCATTCCCGCTACACCGGCATCGACGAAAAAGCCGTCGCCGACAATCCGGAGCTTTACGTCTGCGCGGAGGGCGACGAGGTTGGGCCGACGGTGATTCTCGCCTACTCGTCCCGGCAGATTTTCATCACCGGACATTCGGAATACGACCGGATGGAACTGGACGCGGAATACAAACGGGACGTGGCCCGCGGCGAACATCCGGATCTTCCGGTGAATTATTACCCTAACGACGACCCGTCGAAGGAGCCGATGCTGTTGTGGCGCGCGACGTCCAACTGCCTTTACACCAATTGGCTCAATTTCATGTACCAGGAAACGCCTTACGATTTGACACAGATTGCCCCGATCGAGGCCGACAGCTACACCTGCTGCGCCGATGAGCAGAAATAAAAACCGCGTAGCGCAATTAAAAACCGCATTCTAAAATGGATGAGAATGCGGTTTTTTTAGTGGTTTCAATGTCAGTTTAGAAGCTTTCGTACTTGAAGTGCATCAGCACGTCGTCCAGCAGCCGCTCGAGGGTTTCGCCGTCGTGAATGTCTTCGTCAGGCAGTTTGTGGTTGATGTCCCGGATAATCGCGTCCAGCGTGCTGTAATAAGCGTCGGTGTGGGGACGGCCGGAAGAAAGGGATGATTTGCTCATGGGTTCTCCTTTGTGTGGGTGTCGCGGGTTGCAGTATCAGCGGGTGATATCGGCGAAGGACGCGCCGATAAACGCAGCCAGGGCCTTCGGGTCGACGCCGACCTGGGTGCCGATTTTGCCGCCCGACACGTAAATGATATCCTGATCCTCGGCGGAAGCGTCGATCACCGTGGCGTAAAGTTTTTTCATGCCGACGGGCGAACAGCCCCCGTGGATGTAGCCGGTGTTGGGCAGAAGCTCTTTTTGGTGGATCATTTCGACGGATTTTTCGCCGGCGGCTCGGGCCGCCTTTTTTAAATCCAGCTCTTCAGCAACCGGTACGACGAAAACCTTGAATTCGCCGGAATGTCCGCGGCAGACCAAGGTCTTGAAAACTTCGTCCGGGTCTTCGCCCATTTTTTCAGCCACGGACACGCCGTCGATGTTGCCGTCCGCCGCGTCGTAGTATTTGGGATCGTACGTCAAGTGCGCTTGTTCGAGGATCCGCATGACATTGGTTTTCTGTGGGTCTTTTTTATGTTTTTTCTTTGCCATTTTTGCCTCCTCGTTATTTTTGATGGCATTATATCACAAGATTTATTCCTATTGTGTAAATTTTTCTACATTGATTTCGGAGAGGGTGTTGTATAATATAGGTGAAATTAAAAAGAGTAACGCAATCATATACAAGGGAAAAGAAATGAAAGGAAGGGGGAACCCCTATGACGGCATCAAAAGGCGAGACCATGCTGAAAAAAGTGATGATGCGTCTGCCCCGGCAGGAAGCTTACCACAACATGGTGACCGGGCAGTACATGCGCATCATTCTCAGGCTGATGGGAAAAGAGAATCTTGAATCCGAGCTGATGTGGCACCATCTGTCCCCTTTTGATTATCACGATATCGGCAAGGCTTTTCTCGATCAGGACCTGATGGCAGAGCAGACGATTTACACGAAGGATCAGGAGCTTCTGATGATGGCCCACGTCGATTACGGAACCGGTGTCTTTCAGCAGATTGCCGAAATCGAGCCGGACGCGCGGATGTTTTGCGCCGCCGCTGAAGAAATCGTGCTCTTTCACCACGAATGCTTCGACGGCAGCGGCTACCCCGACGGCCTATCCGGACGTGATATTCCGCTGCTGGCCCGGGTGTGCGCCGTGGCCAACGTCTACACACGGCTCAGGGAAAACGCCGGCGGCCCGATGTACCAGCGGACCATCAAGGAAAGCCTCGACGCGCTGAAGCGCTATTCCGGGACGTTTTTCGATCCGGACATTGTTGAGATTTTCGTCAAAGGCACGACAGAGGAGCTCATGGAAAAGCAGCTGGTCCGTCAGCTGGATATCATCGAATCCCATCATTTCAGTTTTTAACGGTTTTGTACAGACAGCATCAACCCTGCTGTCTTTTTTTGTTATAATAGAGAAAATTGCAGGAGGGGCACCATGAAAACAGAACGAAACGGCAGATTAATCGTTATCGAAGGCATCGACGGCACAGGCAAGCAGACCCAGTCCGAGCGGCTGGCCCGGGAACTGACTGCACGGCAGGTGCCGGTGCTTCGGGTGTCCTACCCGCGCTACGAAAAGGATTCGTCGGCCATGGCCCGGCATTATCTGGCCGGGGATTTTGGGAGCGACCCTGACGCCGTGAGTCCCTACATCGCGTCCACATTTTTTGCGGCGGACCGCTACGCCTCTTATCAGGAGGAGACCGGCCCGTTTCTCGCCCGGGGCGGCGTCGTCATTGCCGACCGCTACACCACGTCGAACCTCGTGCACCAAGCCGGGAAGATCGCGGATGCGGCTGAGCGGGACGCCTTCGTCCGCTGGCTCGAGGATTACGAATACCATCTGCTCGGCCTGCCGCGTCCCGATCTCGTCTTTTTTCTCGACATGCCGGAGACTGTCAGTGAACAGCTCATGGCGGACCGGGCCAATAAAATCACCGGAGCCGCCGACAAGGACATTCACGAGCGGGATGCCGACTATTTGAAACGCTCAGCGGCCTGTGCCCGGGCCCTCGCTCAGGAGCGCCATTGGCGCATCGTCCACTGTCTGGACAACAGCGGACAGCTGCGCAGCGTCGACGACATCGGCGAAGAAATCACGGCGGCGGTGCTTGACGCCCTTCAAGGGGAGGGCAACCCATGAGCCGCACGCCCATTGGCGATATGCTCCGGGATAACGCCGGCCGCGACCGCCTGCGTTTTCACATGCCCGGCCACAAGGGACGGGGACATCGGATTTTCGCTGAAGACATCACCGAGATTCCCGGCGCGGATAACCTTCACGATCCTCAGGGGGTCATCGCCGAAAGTCAGCGGGTCATCGCGTCACTCTACCGCGCGCGGGAGAGCCGTCTCCTTGTCGGCGGCACGACCGCGGGGATTCTCGCCGCGCTGCTCGCCGGCGCGGGGCCTGAAGGCCGGGTGCTCATCCCGACCAACGCGCACCGCTCGGTGTTTGCAGCGATGCACATCGGCCGGCTTTCGGGACATTTTATCGATCCGGCGTTCGCGCACGAACCCTGGTTTCCAAAATCGGTGAGTGTCGAAGCGGTCGAAACCGCTCTCGATCGAGATCCTGAAATCTGCGGCATGATTCTGACGAGCCCCACTTATTACGGCACCGTCAGCGATACTGCGGCCATCGCCGGAGCGCTCCACCGCCGCGGAAAATGGCTGATTGTCGACGAAGCCCACGGGGCCCATCTGGCTTTTTGGAACGGCGGGCCGCGGGCCGCGCTCGACTGCGGCGCCGACGTCGTCGTTTCGAGCACCCACAAGATCCTCGGCGCACCGACGATGGGCTCGGTGCTGCTCATCGGCAGCGAGCGCATTGACAGCGGGCGCATCTCCGACTGGCTGAGTCAAATTGAGTCCTCCAGCCCGAGTTACCTGCTCATGGCCGGTATCGAAGCTGCGGTCGTCGAAGGGGCTGAGGCAAGTGAGCGGGTGTTTCATGCGATTGCGGAGGCGCACGATTGGGCAGTCAAGCGGTTTTCAGACCCGGCGTCCAATTTATTTTTGATCGACGGCCCCGCGTCCCTTTACGACAAAAGCAAATGGGTCTTTGGCGTCCGGGACGGCTCGGGCCTCGCCATCGCCCAAACCCTGCGGGAGCGGTACGGCCTGTATTTCGAGATGGAAACACCGGAGATTCTTCTGGCGATGACCGGCATCGGCACGACAGCGGAGGACCTCGGCAATTTGATAGAGGCGATGGCCCGGGTCAACGGTCCGGCGCCGGAGAACCCTGTCCCGCCGGTTCAAATGGCGACTTTGTCCGCCGGGCGTTTCAATCAGCGTGTCCCCTTTTGGCGCGCGGCCGATCTGCCGAAACGGTCCTGCCCGCTCACCCAGGCGGCTGGACAAATCGCCGGCCAGATGCTGATTCCTTATCCGCCGGGTGTGCCGGCCGCGCTCCCCGGGGATACGCTGAGCCCAGACATGGTGTCGGCCCTTACAGCCCTGGTGCGTCAGGGCGTGCCGGTGCTCGGGGTCGAACAGGATCAGATTCAAGTGCTGGCATTCAATCACAAATCGAATAAAGGAGAGCAGGATGTTTGAAGGAATTGTGGGACAAAGCCGGGCGCGGCAGCTTTTGAGCCGGGCCGTCGCCGCCGATCAGGTCAGCCATGCGTATTTATTCACCGGCCCCGCAGGCATCGGAAAGCGCAGTCTCGCCCGGGGTTTTGCCAAGGCGGTCCTCTGCACCGCGGCGCCGGACAACCGCCCCTGCGGTTTCTGTCCGTCTTGCCGGCATTTTGAATCGGACACCCATCCCGATTATCTTGTCATCGCGCCGCCGGAGAACGGTGCCATCAAAATCGATCAGGTCCGCACGTTGATCTCGGTGATGGGGACCCGTCCCCTCGAGGGCGGCGGCCGGGTCTGTCTCATCGAGGATGCCGAACGGATGACAGCGGACGCGCAGAACGCGCTGCTCAAATCCTTGGAAGAGCCGGAGCCGGGCAACGTCTTCATCCTGACGGCGGATAACCCGCGGAAGCTTTTGCCGACGATCCGCTCCCGCTGTCAGCAGCTGCCGCTGGAGCCGCTGACCGATCGGGAAATCCTCGACGTGCTGGCAGCCCACGACATCGATTTGACCCCTGAACAGCAGGAAGACGTGCTGCCCACTGCGGGGGGCCTGCCGGGACAGGCCCTGGCCTTGACGTTGTCCGACGAAGGGCAGCCGATAAAAACCGAATTGCTCCCGGTGATTTATGATATACTGAGACACAACCCCATGCCGATTTTCGATTTTGCCGAAAAAGCCGGCAAGGATAAACATAAAAGTCTTGAGGCAGCCAATTGGCTGATGCGGGTGCTTGTCGAGGCAGCCGCCGAAAAGGCGGGCCAGCCTTCGGGCGGCTCGGCCTCACAGATTGCGGCACAGTCGGATGCCGGGGCCCTCACCGCTATGGCTCAGGTGGCCGAAGGGCTGTGCCGGCGTCTGGGCACCAACGCCAATCCGCGCCTCCAGTGGGAGGCGGCGCTGCTGCAGATTGCTGAAATACAGGAGAATGCCAATGAAAATTAAGATTGTCGGGGTGCGGTTCCGCCCCGCTGCGAAGATTTATTATTTTAAGGTCGGCGAGCTGGCTTTAGCCCTCCACGACCACGTCGTCGTCGAAACGGCCCAGGGCATCGAGTACGGCGAAGTCGTCGTCGGACCGCGGGACATCGATGACGCGACGTTTAAGCGCGCGCTCAAGCCGGTCAAACGGGTGGCGACGGAAAAGGACGAACGCACCCACGCGTCGCTGCTGGAAAAGGAAAATCAGGCCCGCCAGATTTTTGAAGACCGGGCCCAAACCCATCATCTGGACATGCATTTGGTCGACGTCGAATTCACCTTTGACCACCGGAAAGCGATTTTCTACTTTACGGCAGACGGCCGTCTGGATTTCAGACAGCTCGTTCGGGATCTGGCCTCGACCTTCCATCTGCGCATCGAGCTGCGGCAGATCGGAGTCCGGGACGAAACGAAGATGTTTCACACCTTGGGCATCTGCGGCCGCACCACCTGCTGCTCGAGCTGGATGAGCGATTTTCGTCCGGTCTCGATCAAAATGGCCAAGGAACAGGGCATGTCTTTGAACTCGACGAAAATTTCCGGCGTTTGCGGGCGGCTGCTCTGCTGCCTGACCTACGAGGACCCGTTCTATCACGAGGTGACCCGCAAAATGCCGCGGGTCGGCAATTGGGTGACGACGCCCGAAGGCGAGGGACAGGTCTATCGGCTCAACGTCCTCGAGGAAAAGGTTGTGGTCAAAATGCAGACCGACGACGATGAAACGGAAATCAAGACCTTCGGCGTCGACGAAGTGGTGAAGTCCGGCGACAAGCACGTACTTGCCAATAACCGCCGCCAGCAACGGGAAAAAGAAGAACGCCAAAAAGAGCAGCAGAAGGGCGAAAATAGCAAAACCACCGCAGAGGAAGGCAAGGCTGAAGGCGGCGAAAAAGCCGCACCGGCACACAACAAACCGAACAGAAAGCACACCAGAAATAAAAACGCTTCGTCCAAAGCTGCGAAGTCCCAGAATCGCGGCGGCGCCGACGAAGACAAATCCGGCGGAAAGGGCGACGGCAGCCGGGAACCCCGCCATCGGAAGCGGCGCCATCGCGGCGGCCGCAAGCATAACAACCGTCAAGGCAAGGCGAAGGGCGGCGACAAGAGCCGCGAAGCCCAAAATGCGCCGAAGCGCGAGGGGAATGGCCAGAGCGGGAAATCCTGATTTTTGGGATGAGAAAAAATCGAAAAGAACTTGATTTAAAACGCTTAAGGAGTATAATAAAACTGTATCAAAGAAAGAGCTGAAAGGAGACGTATCATGGCATATCATATTTCTGATGACTGCATTGGCTGCGGCGCATGCGCAGATCAGTGCCCAGTTGAAGCAATTTCTGAAGGAACACCGTACGTGATCGACGAAGATACCTGCATCGATTGCGGTTCATGTGCAGATCAGTGCCCGATGGGCGCAATTGCTCCTGCTGAATAATCGAAACTGATTTTGAAGCATAAAAAAACTTCCCGATTTCGGGAAGTTTTTTTATTGTCTGAAATCAGGTCTTCGTGATGTCGCAAATCGTGAAGCCCAATTTGTTTTTCAGATAATTGAGGATCGCTTTGACAGCGGAGGTGACGTCGGAAATGCGGCCGGTAAAAATCAGCGTGCCGCTAAAACGGTCGATGAATCCGATATCGACGTGGGCGGTCTTGCAGGCAAGATCCCCCGCGATGATCGCGATTTCGTAGGGCGTCATGCTTAAAATGCCGATGGCGGCCTGAGAATAGTCCACGGCCGGGTTCAGACCGAGTTTTTGGTAGACGATCGCTTCAGGCCCGGCGATAATGTGCGCCAGCGTGACCTGTTTGCCAGGGACGGTTTCCTGAATAATACGCAGTTTCCCGTCGTTGGTTTTCAGCGCGTCGCTGTCGTGATTTTGTGTAATTTGATTGATATCAGCCATGAATCTGCCTCATTTCATCAATGGATTTTCGTGCGGAATAACCTATTTAGAATATAACACGATTTCATTGCAGAATAAAGACAATAATTTGCCTATTACCGAAATTTTACAGATTATCCCGGCCGCGGGGCTATCGGCGATGAGCGTTCAGCCACGCCGCAGCCCGGGTCAGCGCGTTGGCGCGGAGGTCGTAATAATACAAGGGGATGTCGCCGGTATGAAGCACCCCTTTTGGAAAATAATCACCCTCGTCGCCGATGACGCGGAAGTCGTCGGGATTGGCGGTGGTGCAGACGACAACGCCGCGTTTTGGATCGACCGCCGCGTCGGCGTAGCCCGGCCGGTCGGCCGCGCCGCAAAGGCGGCCAATGGGACTAAAGCGGACCAGATGGGCACCTAGGCTCTCGCTGGACGGCGCCGGCACCGCGTCGGTGCGCCAGTTCACCGGGTTGATGCACGGCGCGTCGGGCATCAGTGTGATGTTGCGGGCTGTCACCCCCGGAGCCTCGGTGTTGTAAGAAATGATTACGTCCGTGTCGTCGGGGCCGGTCGCAAAACGCAGGTGGGGATTTTGCGCGAGCTCAGACCGGGTGATGCTGAAGCCGATCAGGTAAGCGGCGATGAGCTGATCGTGGTATTCGGGATGGCGGACAAAGACCGACTCGAGGAGAAACTTTGCCATCAGCGCGCCCTGGGAATGGCCGGCGAGAATAAAAGGCCGGCCGCCGTTGAGATGGGTCATATAATAGTCAAAGGCGGCGCCAATGGACGCGACGGGTCCGTCGATCAGAGCTCGGCGCAGACGCGGGCTTTTGGCAGCGCCGACGAGACATTCGACGTTGCTCTGGCGGTACATGGGCGCGTAGACGTTACCCGACGGGAAGAAGGCGGAAGCCTTGTGCTGGAGATGACGCATGCCGAGGCGCCGGACCTCGGTGTCGGTCATGACGCAGACGGGCGGCTCGCCGCTGCGGTGATATTCCGTCGGGATGATGTAGAAGACGTCGACGGCGGAAACGGGCGGATCGGGTTTTAAGAGCCAGGCGTCGTCCTGGCTGTAATCGGGTGACGGAACAGATTGTCGATTCATGATGCAGCACCTCACATTCTTAGATCTGTCGGACACAAGTTATTTTTATTATTTTATCACAATTTTGCCGATATGGATGTTAAAGGTCGTGGCATTCTTGGTATAATAGCAGATAAAATCATGTGACGTAAAAAGGAGAAATGCGATGAAAAAAGGCGACATCGTCGAATTGAAAATCGACCGGATGGTGTATCCGGGGAAGGGGGTTGGCGAACTTCCCAACGGCGACGGCACGATCCCGTGCAGCGTGAAGGGCGGGGTGACCGGCCAGACTTTGAAGGTGCGCATTAAAAAGAAGCGCCGCGGCAAAGCGGAGGGCCAGATGCTGGCAGTGGTGTCTGAGGCGCCGGACAGCCTCGCACCGCAATGCCCAGTGTTTGGGAAATGCGGCGGCTGCAGCTATCAGACGATGCCGGCTGACGCGCAGCTCGCGGTCAAGGACGGTTGGGTGATGGATTTGCTCGATCAGGCCGGCGTCGAAGGCTTTACCCATTTGCCGCCGATCGAAAGCCCTGACGTGTTCGGCTACCGGAATAAAATGGAATTTTCTTTCGGCGACAGCGAACCTGGTGGGCCGCTGACCTTAGGTTTTCACCAGAAGGGCCATTTCTATAATATTTTGGATGCCGACGCCTGTGTGCTCGCCCATCGAGATTTCGGCGCCATCGTCGCTGCAACCCGGGATTTTTTCCAAGGGGTACCCTATTATCACAAGCGCAGCCACGAAGGGGTACTGCGCTATCTCGTCGTGCGCCGGGGGACCGCCACCGGCGACATCATGGTCAATCTGATTACTTCGACCCAGGGCGAAATCGACGAAGCCGGCTATTTAAAAACGCTCCTTGACTTAAAATTAGAGGGGCGCATTGCGACGGTGATCCACAGCCTTGACGACAGTGTCGCTGACGTGGCCAAGGCGGAGTCCATGAAAATCCTTTTCGGCGACGGCGTCATCCACGACCGCATTCTCGACGTCGATTTTGAAATTACCCCGTTCTCCTTCCTCCAGACCAATACTCGGGGCGCTGAGGTGCTTTACACCGCTGTGCGCGACGCCGTCCGCCAGGGAACGGCCGGGATGGCGAAAAAGCCTGTGCTGTTTGATTTGTACTGCGGCGTCGGGACCATCGGCCAGATTTTGTCGCCCTTTGCCGAGAAAGTTGTCGGCATCGAATTGATTCCCGAAGCCGTCGAGGCGGCCAGAGTCAACGCCGCCGCCAACGGCTTGACCAACTGCCAATTTATCGCCGGGGACGTCAAAACTGAGGTGGGTAAACTTTCGGAAAAACCGGACGTCATCGTCCTCGATCCGCCCCGGGAGGGCATCCAGCCCAAGGCCATGGGCGATGTGCTCTCCTTTGCACCGCCAGTTTTTGTTTACGTGTCCTGCAAGGCCAGCTCCCTCTCCCGAGATCTGCCTTTTTTCGTCCGCGCTGGCTATACCGTTGAAACCGTCCAGTGCGTTGACATGTTTCCGCAGACGCCGCATGTTGAAACCGTGGCGATGATGACACGGAAAAAGTGAACGAAAAATGAGCACATACAAGCCACCCTTTCATATGACAGATCAAATTGTCAACCGGCTGGCCGAAATCAGCGAACAAGTCGGGCGCATCACGGTGCTGTCACGTGGCAGCCTGAATCCGCATCTCAGAAGGGAAAACAGAATCAAAACCATTCATTCTTCGTTAGCGATTGAGCACAACTCACTTTCCTTGGATCAAGTGACGGCTATTCTGGATGGTAAACGCATTCTCGGCAATCCAAATGAAATCCGGGAAGTCAAAAACGCCTACGACGCTTATGAGATGATGCTCGCGCTGAACCCATTTTCAGTCAAAGATTTATTAAAAGCCCATAAAGTGATGATGCAGGATTTGATTTCTGAAAACGGCAGATTTCGGACGGGAGGTGT
This sequence comes from Pseudoramibacter porci, assembly GCF_009696145.1. GTDB lineage: Bacteria > Bacillota > Clostridia > Eubacteriales > Eubacteriaceae > Pseudoramibacter > Pseudoramibacter porci. Next base: position 8,921 of record NZ_VUMO01000007.1, on the reverse strand, counting down.
TGGCATATTTGACGGAGAAACTTTAGTCCACATGGCACCGCCCGCAGACTTGGTCCCCAAAGAAATTCAAGATTTATTCGATTGGTATCAGGCATCGGAAATGCATCCGCTGATCAAGAGTGCGGTCTTTCATTATGAATTTGAGTTTATTCATCCTTTTGCGGACGGCAATGGGCGCATAGGCAGAATGTGGCACAGCATGCTGCTCGGCAAATGGAATGAACTCTTTTACTGGCTGCCGATTGAAGAACTGATACGAAATCGTCAGCAGGCATATTATCACGCGCTCGGACAGGCCGACAGAGAAGCAGACAGTGCGGCTTTTGTAGAACTGATGCTTAATATCATTTTAGATACGTTAAAAGAAACGACTGTGGTCGGAGAAACTCAAAGTTCCAAAACACCAAAACATCAGCCAAATGATGTTTTGGATGATGTTTTGGCAGATAGAATAATGGCAGTCCTGAAAGAAAATCCGAAAATTACACAGCGAGATCTGGCAAAACAATTACGAATTTCTTACCGATCTGTTCAAAAATACATGAAGCAACTTCAGGAGCAGGGTCTTATTGCACGTGTTGGCGGGAAACGCTACGGTCATTGGGAAGTCGTAAAACCAAGAGTTTGACATTCTGCGCAGTGCGTGTACATGTTCCCCAGACGCCGCATATTGAAACCGTGGCGCTGATGACACGGGAAAAGTGAACGAAATTTACGATTCAAAACGCCAATACGCCCAAATGGTGGCGTATTGGATGACGTTTTGGCAGATAGAGTACGAATAGAGATACTATAAATCTCCGCGTATATGTGATATAATCATAAATAAAAGCATAGAGAGGAAGCAAAAGTGAACGGAAGCAGAAATATAAAAATCATAGTGGCCGTGATAGCGGCAGCTGTACTCTGCTGCGGTGCAATCTGGTATATACACAGTCGGCAGTCGAAAACCTACAGTGTCCCCCTCGTGATCAACGCAGAAGGGCTGGATACGAAGCAGGGGACGAAAATTCCCATACGCGTAAAAGGGAAGGATGTCCGGGGGAACGCTGTTAACAAGTCTTTTTATGGCGGCACATCGTCATCTGATATTGCACTTAAACCTGGAAAATACACGTTCACCGTGAGCCATTCTCCTATTGCAAAAGATGGGACAATATATAATGTCGATGGCGCAAGCACAGATACCAGCATTTCCAAAGACGGCAAAGTTTCAGTTAAGTCGGAAATCACAATCTCACCGATTGCCGCAGAAAAAGTGACGGACGAAGAAATCAAAAAAGCCTGCGATGCGGCGAAAGACAGCGGAATCAGCACTTCTAAATTGAATACGCTCAAGAAAAAAGCGCAGACACGCAGAGATGATGCGGTGGCTGAAAAAACAGCTGCATCTTCGAGTGGGCACGCTTACAGCAACGACTATTTCTATATTGATGTGCCGGATGACTGGACATCAAGCGATTGGAGCGTGGAGCAGATCAATAGCGTGAAGTGGAAGCTTGAATACAAGCCGAATAATCACCCGGTTGGAGAAGCTGTCATTGTGGTTGCAGCGGATAATCCTTGGCCCAAAAACAACGGTGCTGTAAAAGATCTCGGCAAATTAGCAAATGGACAGAACGTATATGTCACTTTTGCCGGAGGTGGTCTTTCGGAGGTTTCTTTTGGTTTGAACAGTACATGGTCTAACAACCATGAATATGCGCAAGAAAATGGCCTTACGGATGAAGGCGAGACGGACTGGAATGCGATTTGGAAAGCCCGCGATATGATGAGAAAAGAACAAACAGGAAAATGAGAGGTCCCCAGAATCCTGAACACATTGACTAGCGGCGCCATTTAACAACTGGATGCTGACCTGTACCTTACAGGCGGCATCCAGTTTGTTTTGTAATGCTTTAGCAAAGGATTCGACAAGAGGAACGAGGAGAATCAAAGAACCACCGGCTGAGCCGGTGGTTATGATTTATCTCAATCTATTCGGGCAGTATTTATTATCAAGAAAGATACAGATTTGGCATACAGGATATTGCCATATCGGCTGCTGCTGTTGCTTTGGGAGCAGCGGTCATGTCCCTTGGAAAAGATAACATTTACTGCTTCCTTGTAGGAGCGGTTATAGCGGCAGGAGGCAATTTTGCCATGCTGCTGATCAAATATAAGAAAAAGGAGAGTGCAACATAATGAAATATACAAAACTTGGAAATTCAGACCTAACAGTATCCCGTATCTGCATGGGCTGTATGGGATTCGGCGATGCTGCAAGAGGGCAGCACAGCTGGACGATCGATGAAGAGCATTCCAGAGAGATCATTAAACGTGGGCTTGAACTTGGAGTGAATTTTTATGATACGGCCATAGCCTATCAGAGCGGAACCAGTGAGCAGTATGTCGGAAGAGCGATCAGGGATTTCGCAAAGCGCGAGGATGTGGTCATTGCCACAAAGTTCCTGCCGAGAACGCCCGAAGAGATAGAACAGGGAATTTCAGGTCAGCAGCATATAGAGAACATGATCGACACGAGCCTTAAAAATCTCGGTATGGATTATGGTGGATCTCTATATCTATCATATGTGGGACTGGCAGACGGATATTTACGATATCATGGACGGATTGAATCGTATCGTTAAAGCTGGAAAAGCAAGATATATAGGTATATCCAACTGCTTTGCATGGCAGATTGCAAAAGCAAATGCGCTGGCTGAGAAAGAAGGCTTTGCAAAGTTCATATCCATCCAGGGACATTACAATCTGATCTTCCGTGAGGAAGAGAGGGAAATGGTGCCATATTGTGAGGAAGAGAATATCGCCCTTACACCATACAGTGCATTGGCAAGCGGCAGGCTTTCCAGAAAGCCGGGAGACGGTGACACGAAGCGCGCCGCAGAAGATACCTATGCAAAATTCAAATACGATGCACGGCAGATCAGGATAATCTGATCATAAACCGTGTGGCGGAACTTGCCGAAAAGCACGATGTCAGCATGACGGAGATATCCCTTGCGTGGCTTCTTACGAAGGTCACAGTTCCGGTAGTCGGAGCTACGAAACTTCACCATATCGAAGGAGCGGCAAAGGCGGTGGACATGAATTTAACCGCAGAAGAAATTACATATCTCGAAGAACCTTATGTACCGCACCCTCTGGCTGGCGTGATGGCACAGAACAAGCCGGCAGCAGCTAAGGAAAAACATGTATGGTCCACGGGAGATCAGAAGATAGGAGGGCAAAAATAATGAGCGAGAAAATCGTACAGACAGCGGGAAGAGCGCAGCTGGGAGACTTTGCGCCGATGTTCGCACACCTTAACGATGATGTGCTTTTCGGAGAGGTATGGAACGAAGATGCGATAGATGTCAAAACCAAGTGTATTATTGAGGATACAAGTGCCGAGTGGCTGGAGCCGGTGTCTGATGAAGATTACAGCAGACTGAAATAGGAGTGATGATAATGAAGATAAAGACGTTATTCATAGGGATGCTTGCTGTTGCAATGCTCCTGTGCATGACAGCCTGCGGCAGTTCCGTGAAAGAAACTACAGAGAGCACACCTGCCCAAGCCTCAGATCGGGTGGATACCGATACGGAACCGAATGATAGTGAAGATAAAGAACAGCAGTACAACAATCAGAATACAGGGATTTCCGAGCGATAAAATGGCTGAGGTTATTTTATGATGGCAAAAAACTATAGGGCCGAGACGTCATCTCCCATCAATCAAGTGCGCCTATATTGGGTGGAGACAGCTCGGAATCTGTGTTAAACTAACTTTGATTATAAGCGGAATCCCGGCCCTTCGACCATTTTCCGAAGTCGTAGGCAAGTGTAAAAAATCGCCTATTTTTGCATTGACCATTTCCCTTTGACGGGCGGAAATTGGTGATATTTATACGCTAAGCTCGGCGCATATTGAAACCGTGGTACTGATGACGAGGGTCAAGGACTGAACGCCGAAAAAAGTGTTGTATTTCCCGGATTTTCTCATGGACACAAGCTGGATAGGGCTGAATGAATGCTTTAGATGTCAGTGTGGTAAGTAGGTATTTGCAAGGTGAGATTATGACAATTCAATTTCTAAAATATATCGTCGCTGTCGCGGAGATCGGTTCTATCACGGAGGCGGCAAAACAACTTCATATTTCTCAGCCAAGTTTATCAGCAGCATTGAAGAAAGCGGAAAAAGAAGTAGGATTCGGGATATTCACAAGAAACCGCAGCGGTATTGCATTGACGAAAGAAGGCGTAGAATTCCTTGGATATGCGAGGCAGGTGATACAGGAGATGAATCTTCTGGAAGACCGCTTCATATTGAGTAAGCCGGAAAAACAGCGCTTCTGTGTATCAACCCAGCATTACACTTTCACAGCAAATGCATTTGTTGAAATGGTTCAGAAGTTTGGGCAGGAACGATTTGAGTTTATCCTTAATGAAACCCAGACTCACCAGATATTAGAAGATGTGAAGAATCGCTTCTGTGATTTGGGTATTATCTATCTGTGCGACAGAAATAAGACATTTCTAAAAAAAACGATGGATGAGATGGGGCTTAGTTTTTATGAATTGTTTTCTGCTGATCCGCATGTATTTCTTCGGGCAAAGCACCCTCTGGCCGGGAATAAATCTGTCACGCTGAAAGACCTGCAGGCCTATCCGAGATTGAATTTTCTTCAGGGAAGCTACGAGTCAGCGGATTTCTCCGAGGAACCGTTCAGCACGGAGCTTTCGGAGAAGGAGATCCGTGTCAGCGACCGGGCGGCCATCGTAAATCTGATGATTGGACTTGACGGATATACCATATCAAGCGGAATCTTTCCGAAATATCTGCAGGGACGGCAGATTGTTTCAGTGCCGCTTGCAGAGAAGGAGAAAATGCATATTGGATATGTGCTTTGTAAGGGTCAGACTCTGTCTGAACTTGGATCGATCTATGTGGATGCATTGAAAAAATATGCTCCGCAACAAACATAGATAGGAACTATGACAAAGCATATAAAATAAGTGTTACCTATAAATCTCCGTTTTGCGGTATGATAACATCAATGCTGCGAAAGGAGATTTGGTTATGCCGGGATATGTGCTGACTAATTTTTTAGTATATGCGATTGTAAATGCATTTACACCGGGGCCTGGTAACATACTGGCACTCAATACAGTGACCAATTATGGGTGGAAGAAAGGGAAACCGCTCTTTTTAGGAATATTCACAGGGTACTATGTGGTTCAGATTATCTGTGCCGTTTTTGTGTACGGAGTAGGGACATTTCTTCCTAATGCTTTGCGGGTCATGAAGTATATCGGAGCTGCTTACATCCTTTGGCTTGCGATCCATATTGCCATAAGCAAGCCTGAAGTCAGCGAAGAGCAGGGTTCCGCATCTTTCATGAAAGGCTTCCTGCTGCAGTTTGTAAATATCAAGATCTATATGTTCGGAATCACAGCGCTGACAGGGTTTATCACGCCATACAATAAGGCATTGTGGACGCTGATCGGGTTTGAACTTCTGATCGCAACGATCGGGACGATGGCAACTTCAACTTGGATCGGTGCCGGACTTCTGATACAGAAATTCTACATAAAGCATTACCAGATTATCAATATCATTCTGGCACTGACTTTGCTTGAATGCATATGGAGTATGTTGCGAGTGTAAAATTCCAGTTTCATAAACAGACCAAGGCTCCTCACTTCCGGCAAATACGTCGGCGGCGGGGAGCCTTTCTTATGCTTTGATTTCAATGAAGAAATCCTGAAGAACAATGCTGCCGTAACCGAGTAAAGACAACGGATAGCTTTAAATATTGCAGCTGTATTCTGTGGCACTACAATCTTATACACGGCCAACAGTCGAAAACATACGATATACCTCTCGTGATAAACGCAAAAGGGCTGAATACTGAAAAAGGCACGATAGATGTCAATATGCCCCGTTGCCGAGTTGGATGTTAGGGAGTTGTGGCTGCGAGATAGATGTCAGAATTAAATATATATTCCGGATGCTAAAAGGGTGTCCGGAATTTTTATGAAAAAATTTTGATATAACTATGGACATTACATCTACAACGTGTTATACTAACGCCATCAGATGAAATAATGACAGTTACATTTAGAAGACCAATTACAGATTTTTAAGGAGGATACAACCATGACAAACAAAGAAAAGGCACAGGCGCTCATCGGCACATTCGCAAGCGGTGATACCGCAAAAGCAAAGGAACTTCTTGCTCCCGGCTACATTCAACACAACCTCGCTTATGGCACAGGCGCTGAGGCTTTCGTGGGCAGCGTTGCTTCCCTTGCATCTGCTCCTGTAAAGACCACAGTCAATAATATCCGCGTTTTCGAGGACGGAGACAAGGTATTCCTGCAGACGATCTATAACTTTGCAGGAGCCGGTGAGCAGGTCGCTTTTGACATCTTCCGCTTCGATGCAGACGGCAAGATTGCAGAGCATTGGGATAATATCGCTGACAAGGCTGCGCCTAATCCTTCCGGTCATACGCAGGTTGACGGTTACGACTCGTTGGAAGACCTCGATAAGACGGAGGAAAACCGTGAGATCATCAAGAACTTCCTTCATGATGTCATGCAGGGCAAAGCGCCTGAAAAGACACCTTCATACTTTGATGGTGACACCTACATTCAGCACAACACAGGAATTGCCGATGGCCTTTCCGGTCTCGGTGCTGCGCTTGAAGCGCTTGGTAAGCAGGGCATTCAGATGATCTATGACAATATCCATCAGGTTCTTGCACAAGGCAATTATGTCTTGGCTGTTTCCGAAGGTACCTTTGGCGGGGCGCCTACTTCTTACTACGATCTGTGGAGAATTGAGAACGGCAAGGTGGCAGAGCATTGGGATGTCATGGAAACCATTGCTGACAAAGCGACCTGGCAGAACCAGAACGGCAAATTCTAATATAACCGTTAAAATTATAACGGGTGTGATGTAACATGATAGCCGGGGCAGACTGTTCCGGAGTCCTTTTCTAGGGAGGCATTGAACATGGAAGCAAAAGATTATCTTGACTATATCGCAAATGAAATCCATCGGACGATTGTGGCCACCGTTGATGACGAAGGTCTCCCGGTGACGGCAGCAATCGATATGATGGACAGTGATGAAAAGGGATTGTATTTCCTTACGGCAAAAGGCAAAGGCTTTTACGACCGTTTGAAGAAAAGAGGGTTTCTTGCCCTGACTGCGATGAAGGGTGAGGATACCATGAGCAGTGTGGCTGTGTCTATCCGTGGAAAGGTTCGGGAGCTTGGATACAATAAGATTCCGGAACTGTTCGAGAAAAATCCGTATATGCGCAAGATATATCCCACAGAGGAGTCTATGCAGGCGCTGACCGTTTTTCAAATCTATGCGGGCAGTGGGGAGTGGTTTGATCTTTCAAAGAAACCGATAGAGCGTGACTCCTTTACCTTTGGAGGCGTGGAGAAAAAGGCAGAGGGATATTTTATTACTGGCACATGTATTGGCTGTGGAAGCTGTGCAGCGGTTTGTCCGCAGAACTGTATCATGACAGACAGTATTCCCTATGTTATCGAGCAGGCACACTGTCTGCATTGTGGGAACTGCGTGACGGCATGTCCTGTAGGTGCGGTGGAAAGAAGGTAATAGCATGAACGAGACAATGACACAGGAGCAGCGCCTGGATCACCTCGTAGAGGAATTTAAAGAGGACAAAAAATATTATGAAGAACATATACGATAAAATGCCGAACGGCTATCTGGAGAGCATTCAGAAGGGACTCAGTGCGGTGCGGTATTTCAGCAGAAATATGTCATTGGGAACAGGCTCTAAGGCGGAACGAATTGCCAGATTAAAGAAAGAGATCGAAGCGGCAGATGCGATCGTGATCGGAGCGGGTGCCGGACTTTCCACTTCTGCCGGACTGACCTATAGCGGAGAGCGGTTTGATCGGTATTTCTCAGATTTCAAGGAGCATTTCGGCATCCGGGATATGTATTCCGGCGGGTTCTATCCCTTCCCCGATGCACAAACACGCTGGGCGTGGTGGGCAAGGCATATCTATTACAACCGATATATTGATGCGCCGAAGCCTGTCTATCAGGAGCTGCGCTCACTTGTGAAAGATAAGGATTATTTTGTTGTTACAACGAATGTGGATCACCAGTTTCAGAGAGCAGGCTTTGATAAAAAGCGACTGTTCTACACCCAAGGAGACTATGGCCTTTTTCAGAGCGTCAATCCGTCTGTGCAGAAAACCTATGATAATGAAGAATGGGTCATGAAAGCAATGGAAGCACAAGGGTTCACACAGGACGAGAATGGATGGTTTCAGGTTCCTGAAAGTGGTGAACTGAAAATGAAGATCCCGGCATCTCTCATTCCGAAATGTCCGGACGATGATTCGGATGTGACGATGAATCTTCGTGCGGATGATTCCTTTGTCGAGGATGAAGGGTGGCACAGCGCGTCCGCGGCATATGCGGATTTTCTGCTTAAGACTGAGCACCTTCATGTGCTTTATCTGAAACTTGGCGTGGGCGCCAACACGCCTGTTATTGTGAAATATCCGTTTTGGCAGATGACGTTTAAAAATGAGAAAGCAGTATATGCCTGCATCAATTATGGCGAGGCGTATTGTCCGGGCGAGATTGCAAACAGAAGCATCTGCATTGATGGGGACATTGGTGATGTGTTGATGAAGATGAAATAACAAAAGGGCTTTAAAAGAAAAATCAGGCGCCCACACTGCCATCAAGCGGCGGTGGGGAGCGACAACCCAATAAAATGCCCCTAAGCCATTATGGTTTAGGGGCATTTCAGACTGTAGACAAAGTCTAGGGCAAACGCTCTAGGCTTTGTTTATTATCGCAATCATTTTTCACCTGTTGCCATACAACCGTGGTAAAATAGCAATAATAGAAACAGGCCATGCATTCAGTAA
>NZ_VUMO01000006.1 GCF_009696145.1 Pseudoramibacter porci | reverse complement strand
CAAACGGAATGCAGCGCTTTCCGAGAGAATCAGAGCTATTTTTGAAGACCATCACGGAACGTACGGCGTCCGAAGGATCTATCATGAGTTGGTGAATCAAGGCCATAAGGTCAATCATAAAAGAGTCTAGAGACTGATGCACCAGATGAGACTCTGCGGCAAACGTCCGAAGGAAAAATATCATTCCTACATCGGCACTGTTGGGAAGATTGCCGACAATATCATCAACAGAGATTTCAGCACAAAAGCACCTTTTGAAAAATGGACGACCGATGCAAGCCAGTTCAACTTCTCCTGGGGAAAATGCTACCTTTCTCCCATTCTTGATATGCATACGAATGAAATCATTTCGTATGATCTATCCTTAAGGCCAGATTTGAGCCAGATCAAAAGAATGTTACATCGGGCCTTCAAAAAGTTTCCTCATGTCGAAGGACTGATCATGCACTCGGATCAAGGCTGGCAGTACCAACACTGGTTTTATCGAAAAACTTTAAAAGAACATGGAATTATTCAGTCAATGTCCAGAAAAGGAAACTGCTATGACAACTGCATCATGGAAACCTTCTTCGGACGATTAAAAAACGAAATGTATTATGGCGAAGAAAAGAAATATAAATCATTTGAAGCGTTCAGCAAAGCGATAAAAGAATATATGCAGTATTACAACAACAAGCGGATTCAGAAAAAAACAAACTGGATGCCGCCTGCAAAGTACAGGTTAGCATCCAGTTGTTAAGCAAAGCCGCTAGTCAATGTGTCCAGGATTCTGGGTACATATCAGCGTGACGTCTTAATATTTAAAATCCTAGTTTAATTTCGACATTGTATTTTTCTTTTAAATCTTCGGCTTCATTCACATAAGCTCTATTTTGTTTTTGACCTAAGAGGAAACGGTGAAGGCTGTCGTGTGCTGCCTCAAAAGGAATTTTTTCCTTAATTTTTTTATCAGTCACTTTAATGATGTGATAGCCAAACTGTGATTTAACGGGTTCAGAAGTCATTTCACCTGGTTCCAAAGCAAAGGCAGCTACTTCAAACTCGGCTACCATTTGACCTTTGTGGAAATACCCCAAGTCTCCGCCTTTTCCTTTATTTGCCTGATCCAAAGAATAGTCCATAGCAGCTTGCTCAAAAGATTTATCTCCGTCATTTATTTCTTTAATAATATCAACAGCTTGCTGCTTGGAAGGAAGTAAGATATGAGAAGCCCGGATCGAATCCGGAGCAATAAATTGATTGCTATTTTCATCATAATACGTTTTTAATTCTTCTTCTGTTACCTTCACGTTATCCATGAAATGTGCAATCATATAAGATTTCATGAACTTTTCTTTCATTTCAGCAAATTCTTTTTGATATTGTTCAGTTTCTTCAACATGTTCGTCTTTCCCTTTTAAATAGAATAGTTCTTGCGCAATCATTTCGTTTAAAAGCTGACGCTGACCTTCACGTGTTTTAAATTGTGCTTGTTGATCTGCAGGAGCTTGTTCAATAAGAAGATTCAACTGTTTTTGCGTAATTTCTTTACCTTCTACTACTGCGAGAACTTTATCGTCTAAAGACATAATATCCCTCCTATTAATTTAAGATACAAAAGTAATATTAACGGTTATCATTTTAGCTGTCAATAAAATTTCATGGCCTCTTTGTTTCTATTTTGAATCATTTCAACTCTTTACATTTATGTAGAATAGTGTATAATATAAAGTAATATAAGAAATAAGTTGTTGTCGAAAAGAGCACGTTTTTGTGTTCTTTTTTTAGGATATAAGAGTAAGGAGGTTCCTGTGAAAGCAAAATATGAGCGTGTTATGATCAAACTTAGCGGTGAAGCTCTGGCAGGAGAAAAAGGATTTGGTATTAATCCATCAACGGTAAAGAATATTTGTACTTCTATTAAATCAGTCTATGATTTAGGCGTTGAGATATCAATTGTTGTTGGTGGTGGAAACTTTTGGCGAGGACGTCAGAGTGATGAAATGGACAAATCGACAGCGGATTACATGGGAATGTTGGCAACAGTTTTAAATGCGCTCGCTTTGCAAGATTCTCTGGAGGGAATGGGCGTTCCGGTACGAGTTCAAACCGCCATTGAAATGCGCGAAATTGCCGAACCCTACATAAAGCGAAAAGCAGTTCGTCATCTTGAAAAAAATCGGATTGTAATTTTTGCTGCTGGAACAGGCAATCCTTTTTTTACTACAGATACGACAGCTGCGTTGCGAGCAGCGGAAATCGATGCAAATATTATATTATTAGCGAAAAATGTTGATGCTGTGTATGATTCTGATCCCAACCTTAATCCTGATGCGAAAAAGTATTCCCATTTATCATACCTTGATGTTATAAATCGTGGCTTGAAGGTAATGGATTCAACAGCGATCACCTTATGTATGGATAATCACATTCCAATCTTAGTCTTTGGTCTGAATGATCCTCAAAATATTTTACGAGCCATTTCTGGTGAAAAAATCGGAACATTAATAAATGGAGAAAAAAATGAGTAATGAAATTATGACGGCTGCTGAACAGAAAATGAATGGCGCTATTGAGAATTTAAACAGTAGTTTACTGACTTTGCGAGCGGGGCGGGCAAATGTACATATTTTAGACAAAGTAACAGTTGATTATTACGGCGCGAAGACGCCTATCAATCAGATTGCAACAATAGCTGTTCCTGAGCCACGTTCGATTACCATTCAACCATATGATGTTAACAGTATTAAAGAAATTGAAAAGGCAATTTTGAAGGCTGATTTAGGGTTTAACCCATCAAATGACGGGAAAATTATTCGATTAGTTGTACCACAGCTTACAGAAGAACGAAGAAAAGAATTGGTCAAATTAACTAAAAAATATGGTGAAGAGTGTAAAGTCTCAATTCGTAATGTAAGAAGAAAAGCTGATCAAAAAATTAAAGCACAACAAAAAGATAACGAAATCAGCGAAGATGAATTACACGATATTCAGGATGATATTCAGAATTTGACAAATAAGAAAATTAAAGAAATAGATCAGATTTTGAGTGAAAAAGAAAAGGAAATTTTGGCAGTCTAAAAAGAATATATAATTTATGGCATGAGAGTGGGGCTTCCCACTCTTATGTTTTTTGTGAAATAAAATGACTAAACAAGAAAAGATATATGCATTATTTGAACCCATTGTCGCACAGATGGGGTATGAATGTTACGATGTTGAATTAAATAAAAATGGAAAAAACAGGGTGTTAATTGTCTATATTGATCATCCCGATGGTATAAAATTAGACGATTGTGAAACTGTTAGTCGTGAAATCAGTCATTTTTTAGATGAAATTGATCCAATACAAGATGCATACACACTAGAAGTTTCTTCCCCGGGAATTGAAAGAAAATTATCAAGAGTGAAACATTACCAGGCGGCTATTGGAAAAAAAATAGATATTAATTTATTTAAACCATTCAATAAAAAGAAAAAAATGTGCGTTTTGTTAGAAAAAGCGGATGACGATGGTATCGTAATTTTAGATGATCAAGAAAAAATTCATCTTTGCTATTCGGACATTGCCAAGGCGACAATCCATTTTGATTTTAATTAATATATTGTAGGAGTGGAAAATGAACGCAGAATTTATGGCTGCATTAGATATTATTGAAAAAGAAAAGGGAATAAATAAGGAAGAACTGATACAGGATATTGAAAGTTCAATTGAACAGGCCTATAAGAAGAATTATGGAAATGATCAAGATTTTGAAGTAAACTTTGACCGTGAAACAGGCGAAATAAAAATTTTCGCGCGTTGGCTTGTTGTAGATGATGAAGCACCAATTGGGTTATCTCATTCTGAGAAAAGGCTTCAGGATGCACTAGAAATTGACGATTCTTGTCAAATTGGAGATGTGATCGAGCAAGAAATAGAGCCAAAAGATTTTGGCCGTATTGCAGCTCAAAATGCCAAGCAAATGATTTATCAAAAGATAAAAGAACAGGAACGTAAAAAAATCTACAATGAATTTATTGAACACGAAGATGAAGTTGTTGTAGGTACGGTCGATCACGTTGAGCGAAAAATCATTTTCGTTAATCTTGGCGATACGATTGCGCTATTACCCCTAAATGAACAGATTCCTGGAGAAAATTATCGTGCAGGAGATAGAATAAAAGTTTATATTTTATCTGTGCGCAATCAGAGTAAGGGACCAGAAATTGTTTTATCCAGAAAACATCCCGGTTTATTAAAAAGATTATTAGAAGATGAAGTTCCTGAAATTTTTGATGGTATTGTTGAAGTTGAAAGTATTGCCCGTGAAGCAGGAGCAAGATCTAAAATTGCAGTAAAATCTAATGATCCCTCGATTGATCCAGTCGGAGCTTGCGTGGGACACAAAGGTAGTCGCATACAGAATATTATTGATGAATTGGGCAATGAAAAAATTGACGTGATTAAATATAGCGACAATCCATATGAATATATAACAAATGCACTGAGTCCTGCTAATGTGAAAGAAGTATTGATTAATCAGGAAACAAAACAAGCTTATGCAATCGTCGACGATTTCCAATTTTCACTTGCAATTGGTAAGGAAGGACAAAATGTTCGTTTAGCAGTTCATTTGACTGGATGGAAAATTGATATAAAGAGCGACTCTGAATTTGAAAGGATATTATCTGAAAATCCAAATTTTAGAGAAGAGTTTAGCAAAAAGGATGAACACGTTGAAAAGCTGGTTGATGAAATAAAAAAAGAAATGGATGCACTGTTGGATGATACCGCAGGATCTGGTCAGCTTGATTTAGAAGATGATAATTATTCAATAGAATTGAATAATAGTGATGATCGTACTGAATAAAAATGAAAAAAATACCACAACGAACTTGTATAGTATGTAAAGAAAAAATGCCGAAAAAGCAATTGGGGCGAATTGTTATCGCTTTAGATGGAAATCTAGAATATGATCGCACAGGAAAAAAGAATGGAAGAGGTGCATACGTTTGTATGAATTCTCAATGTCTTTCAAAATTGAACGCCTCAATTTTATCAAGAACATTTAAACAACAAATTACTTCTGAACAAACAGAAGATTTGAAAAATATATTATATAAGGAAATGAAAACCATGTAAAAAAGCAAAAAAGGAGGAGTTTATATGGCAAAATTGCGAGTCTACCAGTTAGCAAGTCAATATGAAATTCCCAGTAGAGAATTTGTCCAAATTTTAAATAGATATAATATTCCGGTTAAAAATCACATGAGTGCTTTAACAGATCAACAAGTAGAAGAATTTAAAGCGAGTTTTGACCCGAATAAAGATCGCAGAGTAGAAGAACAAGTGCCTCAAAAGAAGAAGTCGAGTTCTTCAAAAGCTACGAAAAAGAAAGCTTCATCTCAATCGTCCAAACAAACTACTAAAACAGAAGATAAGCAACCAACTGCAGAAAAAACAAATAAAGCAAAGGCTTCGAATGAATCAAAAACACAGGACAAGCCCGAGCCGCAAAAGAAAAAAAACAAAAAGTCTGCAAATCCTCGACCAACCAACAAAGTTGAGGATCATCTAAATAATAATGCGAATAATCGAAACAAAAAGAATCGCAAGAAAAAATCAAAAAAATCAAACCATGAGGAAACAATAAAAGTTAAAGATCATAGTAAAAAAGGTAAAGTTTCCCATTCTGTCTATAAAAAGAAAAAGGACGAAAAGAAGTCTGAACAAGCTAAAAATAAGGTTTACGAAATTCCCGAAAGTTTAACGGTTGGTGAATTAGCGGATACTGTTGGCGCTAACGCTACTGATATCATTAAAACATTAATGATGGCTGGAACGATGGCAACCATTAACCAAACGATTGATGCTGATACGGCTCAACTCGTCTGTGATGAACTTGGTTATGAAGTAAAAGTCATCAAAGATGAAGATGTTTTTGAAAAAATCATCGAAGAATATGATGAAAAAGAAACTGGAAATGAAATTTTAAGACCTCCTGTAGTTACCGTAATGGGACACGTTGACCACGGAAAAACATCATTACTAGATAGAATTAGAAAATCTCATGTTACAGCGAGTGAAGCTGGTGGTATTACGCAGCATATTGGGGCATATACGGTAAAAATAAAAGGAAAATCGATTACTTTTATTGACACGCCTGGACATGCAGCCTTTACGGCAATGCGGTCCCGCGGTGCACAAATGACGGACATTGCTGTTCTTGTTGTTGCTGCCGATGATGGCGTCATGCCTCAGACGATTGAAGCTATTGATCACGCAAAAGCTGCAAATGTTCCAATTATTGTCGCCATAAACAAAATTGATAAAGAAGGTTCTAACCCTGAAAGAGTCAAACAGGAACTTGTTGATCAAGGCGTTGTTGTCGAAGAATGGGGCGGCGATGTTATTGCTGTTCCTGTTTCTGCTAAAAAAGGACAGAATATCGATGAATTGCTTGAAGATATATTACTTGTAGCTGAAATGGAAGAGCTAAAAGCTGATCCCAATCGTCCGGCAAGAGGATGCGTCATCGAGGCACAACTAAAAAAAGGAAAGGGCTCAACCGCTTCAATGCTCGTTCAGCAGGGTACGCTTCATATTGGTGATGCGATTGTATCTGGAACAACTTATGGGCGTATTAGAACAATGGTAGATGATAAAGGCCATCGCATCAAAAAAGCTGGCCCATCGAAGCCAGTTGAAATTTCAGGTTTGTCTGGAACCCCAGAAGCTGGCGATGATTTTATCGTTCTCCCTTCAGATAAAGAAGCAAGACAATTAGCCGAAAGACGTCAAGAACAAGAAAAGAATGAAAAGCAGGCGAAGAACAGCGTTTCACTTGAAGATCTTTTCTCCAGAATCAAAGAAGGTGAAATGAAGGACATCAATTTGATTGTTAAAGCAGATGTCCAAGGTTCTGTCGAAGCGTTGTCTCAGTCTTTAGTTAAATTAAGCAATGATGAAGTTCGTGTCAATGTAATTCACGGCGCAGTCGGTGCAGTTAACGAATCAGACGTTTTGCTGGCGTCAACATCCGATGCAATCATTATTGGATTTAATGTTCGCCCGGATAAAAATGCCTTGGATGCAGCCGATCATGAAAAGGTTGATATTCGGTTGTATCGTGTTATTTATGATGCGATTGATGATGTCAAACAAGCCATGGAAGGGATGCTGACACCGGATTATGTTGAAAAGGTAACCGGAGATGCTGAAGTTAGGAGTACCTTTAGAATTCCGGGTGGAATTATTGTTGCGGGTGCTTATGTTACAGATGGCAAAATCTCCAGAACGGATGAAGTACGTGTCGTTAGAGATGGCATTGTTGTATATGAAGGCAAAATCGGATCATTACGTAGATTTAAAGATGACGTCAAAGAGGTTCAACAAGGCTACGAATGTGGTATTGGAATTGAAAAATACAATGATATCAAAGAAGGCGACATCATCGAAACATTTGTAAATGAAGCTGTGAAGCGTGAATTATAATTGACGCTAGACATATGAAAGAGGTGTGGCTAAGTGGCTTCTCATCGATTAGAAAGAATCAACGCACAAATACAAAGGGAATTAAGTTTAATTATCAGTCAAAAAGCAAAAGATAAAAGACTGCATAATACAACTTTTGGCATTACGGATGTAAAAGCAACACAGGATTTGAAAGTTGCAAAAGTTTATATATCAGTCATCGGCTCTCAAGAAGAAAAGGAAGGCATCATTGACGCGTTAAATAACGCAAAAGGGTTTCTGCGCAGTTCCTTAGGTCGTGTTTTGAAGACACATACGACACCAGAGCTTATTTTTAAAATTGATGAATCTGTTGAATATGGCATCCATATTGACAAAATATTATCAGAATTAGAAAATGATAAGAAATGAATTTAATTAACGAAAAAATTGTAGACTATATTCAAAACCATAAAAACTTTTTGTTATTGACACATCAAAAACCGGATGGCGATGCAATTGGTTCGGCTATTGCGCTCGGCAAAGGATTGAAGAAGCTCGGCAAACAAATCGATTATTTTGTGCAATTTCCCATTGAACAGAATATAAATCTTTTCAATGAAATAAATTATTTCAATGAAATGAAGAATTCATCTTACGATGCTTTGATTGTGGTTGACTGTTCAACATGGTCTCACATTTGTAAACCTGACAAAATCCCAGAATATAAAACGGTTATTAATATTGACCACCACATTACGAACGAAGGCTATGGGGACCTCAATCATGTTGAGGATGTTGCAGCAGCTTCAGAACTGATTTATCGTTTGCTGAAACAAATGAAAGTGCCTCTTGATGAAGAAATGGCCGACGCCTTATATACTGGCATATCGACGGATACCGGTTCGTTTCAATTTTCAAATGTAACTTCAGAAACGCACCAAATTCTCTCTGAGTTATATCAGTATCCTTATTCATATGCTAATATTGCTCGACGTGTTCATCATGAAAAGACATTAATGCAAATGAAAATGTACGGCGCAGCCATCGGTAGTACCACTTTGCTTAATGACGGGACAATTGCCTGGACAGTTTTGAATCATAAGACCATTGATCAATATGGTGGAGATATCAATATCTCTGACGATATTGCAAATATCGGAACTAACATTAAAGGTGTTGATATCAGTGTTACATTAAAAGAAGTCGAGAAAGACATTTACAGAGTTTCGCTACGAGCAAGTTCAAAATGTGATTTTGATGTGTCAAGCATTGCCAAAAGCCATAATGGCGGCGGGCATAACAAGGCCTCTGGTTTTACCTTTCGATCTAAATTGGAGGTCTTAAAACAGGAAATAATCAGTAGATATAACGATGCAGGAAATGGAAGAAATCAGCAGTAAAGAAAAAAACGGTGTATTGATACTAAACAAGCCTATCGGAATGACTTCACATGATTTAGTCAATATTATTCGAAAGTTTTTTAATATTAAAAAAGTGGGGCATACGGGGACTTTAGACCCTGATGCTCAGGGGGTCATGATTGTTGCTTTAGGCAGGGCTACAAAATTTATTCGTTTTTTTTCAGATACAAACAAAACATATCACGCACAAATCCTTTTTGGCAATGAAACGGACACCTACGATATAAGCGGAAAAATTATGAATAAGAAGGAACCAACTTTCTCTGCCGCATCGTTAAAAGATAGCATTGGATCTTTTGCTGGGAAAATTATGCAGCGCCCGCCGATTTTTTCAGCATTGAAAAAAGATGGAAGACATTATTATGAGTATGCACGTCAAGGGATACAAATTGATATTCCAAAGCGAGAAGTTGAGATTTTTGATATTCAACTTTTAGATGCAAAGGTGCCATTTTCAGCTAATATACGCATTAAGTGTTCTTCAGGAACCTATATTAGAAGTTTATGTCATGATATCGGCTTATCATTGGGTACTTACGCTTGTATGGGAAAATTGGAACGAACAGCAATTGGAAGGTTTGATGTCGAACAATCTTTCAGTATCAGTGATTTAGAAAAAATGAATCCAGAGCAAAGAATGGAAGTCTTACTTCCAGTTGATGATTTTCTTTCATCTTATAGAACAGTACAGAGTAATGTTCGCGGCGACCGCTTTATTAAGAATGGAAATAAACTTTTTCAATGGAATGCATTGGATCATTTTGATAATTATCAAGATTCGGAATTACTCAAAATATATGACAGCCAATACCATTTTGTCGGAATGGGGAAGTACAGCCAATCAGACAATTTCGTGTATCCAATAAAAATGTTTTAGCAATAAATAAAATGAAAAAAAGAAGAGAAACCAATAAATCCGATCGTGGAATGGTCATGGCCTTAGGCTTTTTTGATGGTGTCCATAAAGGACACCAAGCCTTACTTAAAAAAGTTATAGCCATTGCTCAAAACGATCATTTGGAGTCTGGAGTCATGACCTTTGTTAAACATCCTTTAACGCTCATTTTTCCAACTTATACACCAGACTTAATCACAACAAATGATGAAAAAATAAAAACAATCCATTCTTTTGGCATTCAACATGTTTTTTTGGACGACTTTAATGAAAAACTAATGAATCTTTCCAGTGAAAATTTTATTAGAGATTATTTGTTAGTTAAGTACAATATTAAGCATCTTGTAGTTGGATTTAATTATACATTTGGATATAAGGGAGCTGGCAATGTTGAAATGCTGAAAAAATATGGGAAAAAATATCATTTTGGTGTTTCGGTAGTGCCGCCATGTATAATTGACGGCGAACCGGTAAGTAGTACGAGAATTCGTGGCTTAATCAAAGCGGGAAAAGTCGATGAGATTGAACCTCTTTTGGGGCGTCCGTACCAAATTAAAGGGAAAATTGTGAAAGGAAAAGGATTAGGTCACCAATTCAATGTTCCTACCGCAAACTTAAAACTTAAATCAAAAGTTATACTGCCTAGTTCTGGTGTATATTATACAAAAGTCAATTTGCATGATCATGTATATGATGGATTGACAAATTTAGGGGCAAATCCAACATTTAAGCAACATCCCTATACGATTGAAACATTTATATACGATTTTGATGAAAATATATATAATCAAACTATGGCATTAACCTTTGTAAAGAAAATAAGAGATGAAATTAAATTTGATAATATAGATAACTTAATGGATCGTATTAAATATGACATTGATTATATCGATAAGATATATAGAAATCATCCCATAAATTTGCAAGACGTAAAATAAAAGAAGGTCATGTCATGCCGCGATATTCGGAAGAAATTATTCAAGAAGTTATTGAAGCTAACGATATTGTTAGTGTTATTTCTTCGTATGTACAATTAAAAAAATCAGGACGATCGTTTATGGGAAGATGTCCCTTTCACAACGAACGTACACCCTCTTTCTCCGTTTCTCCTGACAAACAACTGTATCATTGCTTTGGATGTGGTGCAGGCGGAAATGTTATTTCATTTGTAATGGATATTGAAAATATGAGCTTCCCGGAGGCATTAGAATGGTTGGCGGAACGAGCGAATATCACATTGCCTCAAAATACAGAGTATACAGATTTTCAGTATCAACAAAAGAAGAGATTCTACGAAATCAACCGCCAGCTTGCAAATTACTATTATGTGCTATTAAAACATGCTCAAAAAGGACTAACATATATCAATAAACGAGGGTTAGATCAGTCGACAATCAAAACATTTGGAATAGGTTATTCAAAAGATTCCTGGGATAATGCGGTTCGATTTTTATCAAAAAAACATGTTTCATCAAAAGAAATGCTGCAGATGGGTTTGGTGATTCAAGGAAAAAACGGCAAAATATATGATCGTTTTCGAGATCGCTTGATGATTCCTATTCAAAACAGTCGAGATAAAATCATTGGATTTGGTGGACGGATAATTGGCAAAAAAGAAGATGCACCAAAGTATTTAAATTCCCCAGAATCGGTAATTTTTTCAAAGGGAACTGAACTTTTTAACTTAAATCGAGCGAAAAAGAATATTCAAAATAATCAGTTTATTGTTGTCGAAGGATATATGGATGTCATCGCATTATATCAATACGGCATAAAAAATGTTGTTGCTGCTCTTGGAACAGCCTTTACCCCCAGCCATGCGAAAATATTAGATCGATATGTCTCATCTGTTGTTCTTTGTTTTGATGGGGATCAAGCTGGAGAAAAAGCGACAAAACGGGCAATTGATATATTGAAGAAATCCGATTTGACAATTAAAGTCTTGCGATTAAATGCTGAAGATGATCCCGATTCATTCATCCGGAAAAATGGAACGGATGCATTTTTGGATAAGGTCAAACACGCTAAAACTTCTACAGATTATTTATTAGATGAATTAAAAAGAGATAATCCTCTAAAAACAAATGAAGAAAGGATTAACTATGTCAATGGTGCAATCCCAATTCTTCAAGATACAAAAAATAATGTAGAAAAAGAGGTTTATGCAAAAGTTGTTTCGAAAAGAACTGGAATCTCTGCTAAAATGATATTTAACGAGGCCCAAAAAAACAGAAGCGAAAATTTTAAAATAAATCTAGCGCCTTCTTCTGATATTGTATCCTCATCTAATCATATACCTAAAGTACTTCAAGAGGCTGAAAAAAACGTTATTCTCGGTTTATTGAGTAAAGAGATTAATCCTGAAGACTGTGATTTAAATACGGAGTACTTTACTGATTCTTTCAATAAAAAAATTTACAATTTTATTGAGAATACCCCTGATATTACTGCATCAACGATGATGTCTTTTCTTGAGTCCGATGAGAAACAGGAACTCTCAGAATTGCTAATAAAAAATGAGCAAGAACACAATGTACTATCGAATATTTACGAAGAGAGTATAAAAATATTACAGAGAGAGGGACGGAATAAAAAAATTAATCAATTGGAAAAAAAATTAAAAGAGGATCCATTTAATCCTAATGTCGTAAATATTATGAAGCAATTAAAAGTATTAAAGGCGGAATCAAATATAGGAGGGCAAAATGGCGAAAATTAAAGCTGACGAATTGACAAAAAACAGCGTTTTGAGTCAATTGAGTCAAAATGAAAGGGAAATTGAAGATATTACTCCTGAACTGAAAAAATTGCCAGAAGTCAAAGAACTTGTTAAAAAAGGAAAAACAAAAGGTTATCTGGATAATAAAGACATTGACGATGCCTTGGATAAAAAAGATCTGGATCCAGAAGAAATAGATTCCATCTATTTATATCTTCAAAAAGAGGGCATTAATTTAATTTTTGGAGATGATGTCGATGATTTATCTGAGATGGACGACACAAGCATTGCTGAATTAAACGAAATTGAGAAAAATGAGAAAAAAAGAGATGTCGAATTATCAGACAGTATTAATGTTAATGATCCTGTCAGGCTCTATTTAAAAGAAATTGGACGTGTTCCATTATTAACTCCCGAACAAGAAATGGAAATCGCAAAACGTATGGACGAAGGTGATGAAGAAGCTAAAAAGGAATTAGCAGAGGCCAATTTGCGCCTGGTCGTCAGTATTGCGAAACGATATGTAGGCAGAGGCATGTCTTTTCTCGATTTAATTCAGGAAGGAAATCTCGGTTTAATTAAGGCAGTCGAAAAATTCGATTATAAAAAAGGATTCAAATTTTCTACGTATGCGACATGGTGGATCAGACAAGCTATCACACGCGCTATTGCAGATCAGGCTCGAACTATTAGAATTCCAGTTCATATGGTTGAAACAATCAATAAGCTTATTCGTGTATCTAGACAATTATTGCAAGAGTATGGTAGAGAACCTACACCGGCGGAAATTGGCAAAGAAATGGGATTTTCCGAGGAAAAAGTGCGTGAAATTCAAAAAATTGCACAAGATCCGGTTTCATTAGAAACACCAATTGGGGAGGAAGAGGATAGTCATCTTGGTGATTTTATCCCAGATGATGAAGCACCAGCTCCTTCAGAAGCCGCTTCATACGCATTGCTAAAAGAACAATTGATGGACGTTCTCAGCACATTGACTGATCGCGAAGAAAAAGTGTTGCGTCTCCGTTTTGGTTTGGATGACGGCAGAGCGAGAACTCTGGAAGAGGTCGGAAAGGAATTTGATGTTACCCGCGAAAGAATTCGCCAAATAGAAGCAAAAGCGTTGCGCAAGCTCCGTCATCCCAGCCGTAGCAAAAAACTAAAAGATTACTTGACCTAATGATTTCGAAAAGACTAGAAGTTATATCTGGATTAGTTTCTCACAGTCAATGTGTGGCAGATATTGGAACAGACCATGGCATTGTTCCCTTGAATTTAATTTATTCCCATCAAGCAGATAAAGTCATTGCCACAGACGTTTCTGCCCCTTCATTAAACAAAACTAAGAAGAAGGTAGAAATGCATCATTTGGATTCAAAAATAATTACTCGTTTGGGTAACGGTTTGAATCCGATAAAAATAGATGAATGTGATACAATTATTATTGCGGGAATGGGTGGTTTATTGATTAGAGATATTCTCAATAGCGGGATGAATAAAATAGAAAAGGCAACATTAATCTTGCAACCCATGAATAATGCACATGTTGTTCGAATGTTTCTTGAATCAAGTTTCTACAAAATTATAAAAGAAAGAATTGTATTGGAAAACAACCATTACTATCAGATCATGGTCGCGGAGCCTGGAAATATGAGCATTAGTGACCCAATTGACTATTGGATAGGTTACAAAAATGCAAGGAGATCAGACACTATATTTAATAAATTCGTAGAATTTTTTATAGTAAAGCAAGAGGAGATTCTTCAGTATACGGGAAATCAGTCTACGACTAACACACGCCGAAAAATTATGCAAACAAAAAATTTTATTGCTATGCTAAAAGAAACACTTAGATGATTTCAAAGGTTTAAAATCGGAGGCAAAATGGCAAAAGCGAAAGAAATATACAAGATAATAGAACAAATTGCTCCGTTATGTTTGGCTGAAGATTGGGATAATTCCGGCCTTCAAATTGGTTCTTACGATCAAGATGTCAAAAAAGTTCTTTTGGCTTTAGACGTGACAAATGAAGTGGTCCAAGAAGCGATAGAAAAAGGTGTACAGTTAATTGTCTCACATCATCCATTTATCTTTAACGGAATTAAGTCATTGTGTGTTGACAACGGAAAGGGAGAGCTGGTCGCACAGTTAATAAAAAATAATATATCTGTTTATTCGGCCCATACAAACCTTGATTCCGCAAAATTTGGTTTAAATCATTATATCGCGAGTCAATTAGGAATTAAAGCAACCGAACCTCTTGTACAATCTGATCAAGATCAGTTATTTAAACTTGTGATTTTTTCGCCTCAAAATTTTTCTCAAAAAATTTTAAATATACTTGGAGAAAACGGTGCTGGTTTATTGGGAAAGTACAGCCATTCATCTTTTAGAACAGCTGGCAAATCAACGTTTAAACCGCTTGAAGGTTCACAACCGCATTTCGGAACAATAAATAAAGTTGAGACGGTTATTGAGGATCGAATAGAAACTATTATTGACCGCCATTTAATTAAAACAATTTTACCTATTCTAAAAGAAGTCCATCCTTACGAAGAAATGGCGTATGATTTATACCCATTAGATCCTTTGATTTCGAAAAACGAAAACGGATTGGGCAAAATTGGTTATTTAGACAATCCCATGTCAGCTCAGGATTTTATTGATTTAATAAAAGAGAGCTTAGGCGTAAGTTTTGTTCGCACTGCTGGACCTGTTCCAGAAAAAATAGAAAAAGTTGCATTATGTACAGGGGCAGGCGCAGAATTCTTGAGTTTTGCTAAATTTAAAGGAGCAGATGCTTATATAACAGGTGATTTAAAGTATCATGAAGCGCAGAATGCCAAAGAAAATAATTTGTGGGTCATTGATGCTGGACATTTTGGTACAGAAAAAAATGTTGTGTATCTCTTAAAGGATCATTTACAATCGCATTGTCCATTTATTGAAATCATGACATCAGAAAATATAAAAAGTTTTTTTGATATTTACTAGACTAATTAACGCGATATTTATTTCATAAAAGCAAGGAGGACTTTATGAAAAAATTGTTTACGGGAAACGAAGCAGCGGCGCGTGGCGCATGGGAAGCCGGCGTAAAATTTGCGGCAGCATATCCGGGTACGCCTAGCACGGAGATACTAGAAAATTTAGCTTTATATGATGAAGTTCAAACTGAGTGGGCGCCGAACGAGAAAGTGGCAGTTGAATCGGTTGCAGGTGCTTCAATTGCAGGTGTTCGGAGTTTAGCATGTATGAAACATGTGGGGCTTAACGTTGCTGCTGATCCGATGTTTACTTTTGCTTATTTGGGTGTCAATGGCGGTTCGGTTATACTGACCGCTGATGAACCGGGTATGTTTTCTTCTCAAAATGAACAGGATAATCGTCATTATGCAAGAGCTGCTAAAATGCCAATGTTTGAACCGTCAGATTCACAGGAAACAAAAGATATGATGATCAATGCCTTCGATCTTTCAGAAGAATACGACGTCCCTGTTTTGTTTAGAATGACAACACGCGTTGATCATTCTAAAAGTATCGTGAATTGTGAAGATCGAAAAGATGTTCCTGACAAACCGTACGAAAAGAATATCCCCAAATACTGTCCAATGCCTGCGTTTACCGGGGATATGCAAAAGAAATTATATGGAAATTTAGAAAAACTTAAAGATTTTTCGAATCATTGTAAGTGGAATTATATTGAAGATAATCATAAAAAATTAGGAATAATCGCATCTGGTGTTGCGTTCCGATATGCGAAAGAAGTTTTTGGCAACGATGCTTCTTATTTGAAAATTGGTTTTTCACATCCTTTGCCAATGGATTTAATCAAAGTATTTGCATCTAAAGTTGAAACCATTTATGTTTTGGAAGAAAATGATCCAATCATGGAAACTGAAATAAAGGCTGCAGGTGTTCAATGTATTGGCAAAGATAAATTTCCACAAATGGGAGAACTTTTACCCGAACGAATTAGATTGGCGGCATTTGGAAAGACACAGGAAACAATAAAGCCAAATCCAAAGGCGGTTGTTGGCCGTCCACCGGCACTTTGTGCGGGCTGTCCTCATCGCGGGTTCTTCTATGAGTTGAGTAAATTAAAAAACACCATGATTTTTAGCGATATCGGTTGTTATACCTTAGGCGCATTAGCACCTTATAACGCAACAGACGCTTGCATTTGCATGGGTGCATCAATTTCTGGCGGACATGGTGTTTCACAGGCTTTAAAATTAAAAAATGAAGACATGAACGTTGTCTCTGTTATTGGTGACTCAACCTTTTTCCATTCTGGTATTACGTCCTTACTTGATGCTTCCTATAATAAGAGCTCATATTTAACAGTTATTCTTGACAATAGAATTACAGGAATGACCGGTCATCAGCAAAATCCTGGAAGCGGATATGATCTGAAGGGAAATAAGGCACCGATTTCTGATATTGAAAATATTTGCCGCGCGATTAATATTACCAATATACGAACAATTGATCCAAATAATTTACAGGAAATGAAAGACGCTTTAGAATGGGGCATTCAGTGCGATGGACCAGCCGTTATTATTACGAGATGGCCCTGCGCATTAAAGAGACTTTCTGAAGAAGATAAGCAGGAATTTCCTGAAGTGTTTACTCAGAAATATCATGTGGATATGGACAAATGTATTGGCTGTAAAAAATGCATTGGAACAGGATGTCCATCATTAGAATTTGGCCGTGTTGAAGATCGGAAAATGAACATCACTGAAAGTTGTGTGGGTTGTGGTGTGTGTAGCCAGGTTTGCCCGGTTGATGCGATTATAAAGGGATAATAGAAAATGGAAACAAAAAATATATTGTTAGTTGGTGTGGGTGGACAAGGTACTATTACAGCCGCAAAATTATTAACAACTGGGCTCATGGCATCAGGATATGATGTTAAAATGAGCGAAATACATGGGATGAGTCAAAGAGGTGGCTCTGTCAGCTCTCAAGTCCGCTATGGTTCTGAAGTGCAGTCACCTGTTATTGAAGCGGGAACAGCTGATATTATTGTTGCTTTTGAAAAAATGGAAGCAATGCGATATATTAATTATCTTAAACCAAATGGAAAAGTGATTGTAAATGATAAAGAAATCTGGCCAATGCCCGTTATTATTGGAAAGGCAAAATATCATTCAGATATTATTGGTGAATTAAATAAATTAGCAGATGTTACCGTAATTAATGCTTCCCAATTGGCTGAAGAACTTGGCAATGAAAAAGTTACAAATGTTATTTTATTAGGTGCAATTGTTAAGGCAATGGGATTAGATCATATTGATTGGGATCAGATTATTGCAAATAACGTAAAGAAAAAATTTATTGAATTGAACCAAATTGCAATAAAAAAAGGAATGGATTTAGTTTGATGGACAAAATAAATGGTCAAAACTATCGCTTTTTTCAACATAAAAAATGTGAGTTTTTTCCTTGTCATCAGGTGAATCACGAACAGATTGACGATTTTAATTGCTTATTTTGTTATTGCCCACTGTACGCTTTAGGGGAAAAATGTGGTGGCAATTTTTACATATCTAAAAAAGGGGTAAAAGTGTGTACGAATTGTGTATTTCCACACAGAAAAGAAAATTATGATCAAGTGATGGATAAATTAAAAGCATTTATAAAAGAATCAAGTGAAAAAAATCTAAAATAATTTAATAATAATGGGAGAGAAGCTATGAACGTAATGTGGGGGATATTATTACTTATCGGAAGCTATTTCATTGGAAATTTAGATTTTGCTTACATTGTTGTTAAAATAGTAAAACACGACGACATTCGTAATTATGGAAGTGGAAATGCAGGTACAACAAATGTTCTGCGAACAATGGGACTAAAGTATGCAGCATTGGTTCTCTTACTAGATGCACTTAAAGGAACCCTTTGTATTGCCATTGCTAAATATCTCAATCTAATAGTAGGTCTTGATCCCATGTGGATTGCTGGAACTGGGATTGCAGTTTTATGTGGTCATAATTGGCCTGCACTCCTAAAATTCAGAGGAGGCAAAGGAACAGCTACTTCTATAGGATTATTTTTGTTATACGATTGGAGAATTGCAGTAATTTGTATCGGTGTAGCTTTAATTATTTTGGCTATTTTTAAAATGGTCTCTTTAGCTTCAATAACGGGAATGACGATTTTACCATTTGTTACTTTTGCATTTTGGGGACTTACGAATCCTCCTGCATTAATTTTAACTATTTTTATGGCCGTGTCAACAGATGTTCAGCACCGCAGTAATATAAAAAGAATCATTGCAGGTAAAGAAAGCAAAATTGGCCAACATGTTGAAATGAAAAATTCAGAAAAATAGTTTGTAAAATCCAAAATATGATAGATATCATATTTTGGATTTTTAAATATAATTAAAACAATGGAACAAATAAAACATAATATCGATCCTTTTTTTTGTTTAGATTCTCAAATATTAATATTAGGTTCTTTTCCTTCCCCGAAATCTAGAGAAACTGGTTTTTATTATGGTCATCCTCAAAATAGATTTTGGAAAACATTGTGTGGGATATTTGATGACAATATTGTCCCTAATATCATTTCTGAAAAGAAGACATACTTGAAAATGCGAAAAATTGCACTGTGGGATGTGGTAGCAAGCTGCCAAATTCATGGTGCCGCAGATTCTTCAATAAAAAATGTTGTTTATAATGATTTGCATTATATAATAGATACAACGCCCATTCAGTTAATCGCAACAACGGGGAAAAAGGCGGATTCTTTATTTCGAAGAAGATGGTCAAAAGATCCAGAAATAAATAAAATAAATTATTTAAATCTTCCTTCTACTAGTCCAGCAAATGCTTCAATGAATTTATTACAATTAATTAAATATTATCATCAAATAATCGATGTATTGAAATGAAAGGATAAGGAATAACATGAAAATTTCTTGTGAACGATGCGGAAAAGAGATCGGGTTCTTTTCAAGAGCGCATGAATTAAAAAATGTGAATTTAAATATTGAATACAGTAATTTATGTTCAAAATGTAATTCCTTATTAACCAATGCGATATCAAAGATTGACGTCATGACGCAATCGATTCGTAAAGTATTACTTAATGATTATAATTTTTCAAATTTGATTTCTGTTGATTTGGATACTATCATTTATTTAGCAATTGATGCGATGTTAAAAATGAATCCAAACTTTATTGACCGTAATGATGAACTTTACCAAGTTTTCATAGGAGAAAATTCAGAAAATATATATTCTGAAAAAGAACTATTATCAAAATTGATAAAAAAAATATTAGATTATGGTTTTTCTGCTAATTTAGAAAATGCCGAATTACTGAGCTATAGTAAATATTTCAATAATACTGTATTATTTATTAAGCAAATACAAGCAAATTGCAGCCAAAGTGTTCCCCAGACTTGGACGGATCTATTTCTAACGAAAAGGGGGATTGTGCTTCGACAAACAGAAGGTAGACAAGTCACCAAAGTCAATTTCCCAATTAACGAAGAAATTAAATACTCTTTGAAAAAACAAGATAGTTTACAATCTGTACATTTTTCAAATGTTAAATATCCAGAATCATTATTTCAGGATCGAAATATTATTTTGTACAGTAATGACGATAATCAATTGCGGCAAATGACAAAACTAGTCGATTACTTTAATGAACAACTAAAAGAAAAAGAAGATCAAAAACGTAGATTAATCCTCAATCAGGTGGGTGAACAGGTTAGAAAGGATTTAAGAAAATTATTTTCAGATACGTCTATTTCAACATTGCATATCGATAGTGTTTTGTTGATTATTATGAAAAATATCAAACAAAGGAAAGAAATACCTGTTCTTGACATTTACAATCCTTACGGAGTGATCATTGATTTACTGATTCGAGATTATTTGACTAATTTTTTAACTTTAGGAATTAGAACTAGAGATGATATCGTCGAATATATTCAGGATCGTTGTTTATATATTGACGACTGTAATATAAAAGTACCAGAAATACAATCGGATCATTTTTGGGGATTCTTTACATCCAGAGGATACATTCTATTTTTAAAGCAGTCAAAAAAATATTTGTTTGTTTTTGAAAAAAATTATCCCAACGATATTTATTATCCTTTGAATAATCTGCTTTATCAAGGAATCAGATATCTTCAAATTCCGGATCGATACCATAATTTATCAAAAAAGAATGACCAAAACGGTATCATTTTTTATAGCAAGAAGATTGATAACGTAGATGAAATGAATCGTTTCTTTGTAAAAAATAATTGTGATTATCAAATGGACTTTTATATGGAACAAAGAAATGAGACTTTTTCTGATCGAGATCGAATATTAGAATTAAAACGGACTTGCGATAAGCTATTTGCCGTTTTTGGATATATTCCATTTTGCATGTACGATGAATGGCTTACAATTTATCAAGAAATGATAAAGGATAGTCCGTTTCTTGAAAAATTATTTTCCGAGCAATCTTCAATTGTTAATCAATATAAACATCATACAATTTATACAGAACGGATCACACATGCTTTTGATAAAGGCGCAATGGATTTAATGAAGACATTAAAGATTGATGATATTGATATTGCAAAGGGACTCATGTTGGAATATTTAAATCAAACATTAATCGATCTCTTATCAGAGGAATGGATACGGATTAATGGCGATCAAATTACTTCAAATACATCACTAGAACAATCTTTTAATTATTATCTTAATTTGAAAAAGATTGAGCCGCAAAAAGCATATTACTTTGGATTGTTCGTTTATTATTTAATAAATAAGAGCATTTTATCTAAAAAAAATAATTTTTTTGAAAATTATCAGCGCTCTATGATTGTGTTTTTAAGATGTCAGCAAAACTTAGAATATGATGCAGGTATAGAAATTCCATCTGAAATGCTGGAAAAAAAAGATTCTGAAGCTGAAAATAATGAGACTACAAAGGAATTAACAGAAAAAAGAAAATGAATCGAGATATCACAAAGGGTTTAAATGCACAACAAAAAGAAGCTGTCCTGTCTACAGAAGGGCCATTGCTAATATTAGCTGGTGCAGGTTCTGGAAAGACACGGACCATTATTCACAGAATTGCCTACATAATTGAAAATAAATTAGCTTATCCTTCACAAATTTTGGCAATTACTTTCACTAATAAAGCTGCTGAGGAAATGAGAAATAGAATTGCAGCAATGGATATTGAAGATTCCAGATATATTTGGATGTATACATTTCATGCCATGTGTTCGAGAATACTACGAACATATGCGGAATTACTTGGATATCAAAAGAATTTCGTTATTTATGATACAGATGATCAAAAACGTTTATACAAACAAATAATTAAAACATTAAATTTCTCTGATAAATTGTTTTCATTTGGCAGTATTATAAATGAAATTTCATTAGCAAAAGAAAAAACGATATTACCTGATCAGTACGCAAAAGATGCGGTAGGAGATTTTCGAAGAGAAAAAATAGCCCAATTTTATAAGGTTTATCAAGAAGAACTCAAAAAAAATAATGCAATGGACTTTGATGATTTAATTCTCAATACGATTATTTTATTTAAAACAAATCCTCAGGTTTTGAGTAATTATCAACATAAGTTCAAATATATCTTAGTTGATGAGTATCAAGATACAAACCACAATCAGTATGAATTGGTCAATTTATTATCGTCGGAAAGTCAAAATATTTGTGTGTGCGGCGATGATGATCAAAGTATATACGGATGGAGAGGGGCCGATATTCATAATATCTTAGATTTTGAAAAAGATTATCCTAACGCAAAGGTCATTAAATTAGAGGAAAATTATCGTTCTACACCATCTATACTTAATTTAGCAAATCATATTATTGCAAATAATAAAGAAAGAAAAGATAAAAGGCTGTGGACTAATAATCCAGAAGATCCACATCAAATCGCGTTACGCTCATTTAATTCAGGAAATGAAGAAGCGGAATATATAGCAAATGAAATCCAAAGCTTAAGAAAAGAAGACCATTATAAATTTAATGACATTGCGATTTTATATCGAACGAATGCACAATCGCGATTATTCGAAGAAACCTTTATGCGACATAATATGCCATATCAATTAATTGGCGGAACAAATTTCTACGCGCGAAAAGAAATTAAAGATATTATTTCATATTTACATGTGTTGTATAATCCGCAAGATGATTTAGATACACTTAGAATAATCAATGAGCCAAAACGTGGAATTGGCAATACAACAATTCAAAAAATAAAAGATTTCGCCGATTTTAAAGGTTTCAGTATTTTGCAATCAGCCTTTCACTGTGATGATAATCCAGAATTGTCGCCTTCAACCAGAACAAAAATCAGGCAATTTACGGATATCATCTCTAGCTTACTTGAATTGTCGAATACTGTTGGGGTTGCAGAGTTATTGGAAGAAACTATTAATCAAACAGGCTACTTGAATATGTTAAAAACTGGGAATGTTCAAAATGCAGACGCTCGAATTGAAAATCTGCAGGAATTAATCTCTAGTGCCGTGGAATTTGAAAAGAACTCCGATGACCAATCACTTCAAGCATATCTCGAAACCATTTCATTAACAAATGAAACTGATAAATATAACGATCAAGATGGAAAAATATTGCTCATGACGCTTCATAACGCAAAGGGCCTTGAATTTCCTGTTGTCTTCATGCCCGGAATGGAAGATGGTATTTTTCCACATATTCGTTCTTTTGATGATGAAACTCAAATGGAAGAAGAAAGAAGAATTTGTTATGTCGGCGTAACTCGTGCACAAAAAAGATTATTTTTGACGTACGCGAATTCTAGAACGATTTTCGGTAGAACGCAGCCAGAAATTCCTTCTCGATTTATTGAAGAACTTCCAAAAGAAAATATTGATTTTCAGGAAAGAGGTTATGCAAGTTCGAATGTACACGTGCATAATAATGTGTCCTCTCCAAAATTTAAACATCGCACATTTAATCAAAGTCTGAAATACGCAAAGGTCAAAAAATCGGAGACTTTCACACCTAAATCTGAAAACAATTTTCAATTGGCAGACCGCGTTAAACACAAGAAATTTGGCGTTGGAACGATTATTGATGTTCAAAAGAATCAAATTTCAGTTGCTTTTCCAGGAGTAGGAATAAAAAAACTTGCACCTTCCTATGTGCAATTAGTAAACGAGTAAAATATGGATTCAATATCATTAGATAATAAAGCATTAATAGAATCACTGGTCAAAAAATTAAACGATGCCTCTGAAGCCTACTATAATGGCAGAGAGGAATTGATGTCCAACTATGAATGGGACAAATTATTTGATCAATTAAGTAAATTAGAGAGACAAACAGGTTATGTATTAGACAATAGCCCCACTCAAACTGTTGGAACCCTACAAGATAACGACGGTGATAAAGTGCTGCACGAATATCCGGCGTTATCATTAGCAAAGACAAAAAATGTTAATGATTTGGTAAAATGGGCCTGTGGTAGAGATGTTTGGTTATCTTGGAAACTTGATGGTTTAACGCTGGTTGCAACTTATGATCAAGGAGAATTAATCTCTTTAGTTACGCGAGGGAATGGAATAATTGGCACAAACATCACGTCACTGGCAAAAGCGATTCACGGCATTCCTCGTACAATTCAATTAAAAAGTCATCTGGTTATTAGAGGTGAAGCAATTATCAAATATTCTGATTTTGAAAATTTTTGTCTTTCATCCAATAATGATTACGCTAACCCAAGAAATCTTGCATCAGGATCATTGAGTCTAAAAGATATTGACGAAGTAAAACGGCGTAATATTCAGTGGATTCCATTTACATTAGTACACACAGATGAAAAGATAGTATCTTGGGGCGAACGGATGAAATTATTAAAAAAGTTAGGATTTCATCCAGTTGAAGCGGAAAAATTACATCCAGAGAGGATTGAAGAAGGAATCACACGATGGAGTAAAAGAGTTGCAAGCGATCAATTAGATTATCCTGTAGATGGTTTGGTGATGGTTTTTGATGATACTGAGTATGCACGAAATGGCGGTGCTACCGGTCACCATGAAAAGCGCGCTGGTCTTGCGTATAAATGGCAAGATACATCAAAAACAACAAAGCTTGAAACAATAGAATGGTCGTGTGCGGCTTCGACAATTACGCCCATCGCCATATTTGATCCCATTGATCTTGAAGGGACCACGGTAAAGAGAGCAACACTTCATAATATCAGTGAGTGCAAACGCTTGGGAATCGGTGGACGTGGAACAGAAGTCACAGTCATTAAAGCGAATAAGATCATTCCTAAAATTATTTCAGCCAAACCAATGGGAATATTTTCTATTCCTAAAGAGTGTCCTGTCTGTCATCATGAAACAAAAATAGAAATATCATCTTCGGGTGCAGAAACACTACATTGTACAAATATCGATTGTGCTGCAAAACATCTCAAAAAATATGAACGATTTGTTAGTAAATACGGAATGGATATTAACGGTTTATCTCTTCAAACTTTAAACAAATTTATGAATCAAGGATACATAAAAAATTTTTCTGATATTTACTTGTTAAAAAGCCATGAAACTCAAATAAAAGAATTAGAAGGTTTTGGTGAAAAATCAACAGAGAATTTATTGCAAGCAATTGAAAACAGCAGACATGTTAATGCGGAGAAACTGTTATTTGCACTAGGCATTCCTATGATTGGTGTCGATGCAGCAAGAAAAATTATTCAGTCTATCGGCTTTAAACAATTTTTATATTTTTCTAAAAATAAAAAAAATTTTTCGTGCATTGATGGAATTGGTGAAAAAATGTCTGCTTCTATTATTGCATGGTATGAAAACAACTCGAGTGAATTAAATTTATTACTTCAGCAACTAACGGTACAAGATAATCAAATTGATACGAATTCGCAACAAATGTGTGCTCAGCTAACTTTTGTTATCACAGGATCACTCAATCATTACAAAAATCGAGATGCTCTAAAAAATTATATTATCAGTCAAAATGGACATGTAACGGGTAGTGTTTCTGCGAAAACAGATTATTTAATTAATAACGATATAAATAGCAAAAGTGGAAAAAATAAAAAAGCAAAGGAATTAAATATTCCAATTATTACAGAAGAAGAATTCATAAGACAATTTACAACCAAAAGTTAATGGCACGACATGTTAACCGTTTGTTGAAAATGTAGTTTCTTTTATTTATAATGTATTATATTTAAATATTAATTAGGAGTTATGATGAGTATTTCAAACGAAGAAGTAACCTATGTTTCAAAACTAGCGAGACTTCGTTTCAACGAAGAAGAAACAAAAAAAATGGCAAAAGAATTGGGATCGGTATTAGATTATGTTGCGACTTTGAATGAAGTAGATACGTCTAATATTGAACCAACAGAACATATTCTCCAAGTAAGTAATGTATTTCGAGATGATGTTGTTGGCACACCACTAAGCAACCAAGTTGCACTTGCAAACGCACCAGATCAAGAAAATGGGTGTTTTAAAGTGCCGCGTGTATTAGATTAAGGAGATATAATGAATATTAATAGACTTACAATACATGAAACAAAGGAAGCATTATCTAAAGGAGAATTTTCCTCTGAAGAATTGGTTGCTTCATATGCAGACCGCATTGAAAAGGTTGATCCGAAAGTCGACGCTTTCTTATTAAAATGCTTAGACGACGCAAAAGAGCATGCCAAAAAAATTGATAGTGAGGGAAAAACTGAATCAAGTATATTATCCGGCATTCCGTACGCATTAAAAGATAATATCTGTACGAAAGATATCAAAACAACAGCTGCATCGAAAATGCTATACAATTTTGTTCCTCCATATAGCGCTGACGTATATGAACGCTTACAAAATTTAGACAGTATTATGCTTGGAAAGGTCAATATGGATGAATTCGCGATGGGTTCATCTACAGAAAACTCAGCCTTTAAGACGACGAAAAATCCTTGGGATCTTTCTACGGTGCCCGGTGGTTCATCAGGTGGCTCTGCGGTTGCAGTAGCTGCGGATATGGCAGCTTACGCTCTCGGAAGTGATACGGGTGGGTCCATACGCCAGCCTGCGTCTTTGTGCGGTGTTGTTGGCTTAAAACCAACTTATGGATTGGTATCGCGTTATGGTTTAATTGCATTTGCTTCTTCGCTGGATCAGATCGGAACTTTTACTAAAGACGTAGAAGATGCAGCTATCGTTCTTAACGCAATTGCCGGTCATGATGCGAAAGACTCCACTTCATTAAATATATCCAAAAAAGACTATACCGTTAATTTAAAGCGTGGAGCAAAGGGGCTGAAAGTTGGTATTCTAAAGAACTTTAATACCGAAGGTGTACAGGAAGAAGTTAAAACTGCAATGGACGAATCAATTGCAGCTTTTAAAGATGCTGGGGCCGAAATTGTTGAAGTAGACTTTAGATATTTTAAGCAGGCTTTGGCGGCTTATTATATTGTTGCGTGTGCAGAGGCTAGTTCAAATCTTGCTAGATATGATGGTGTTCGCTACGGTTACAGAGCAAAGGAATACACCGATTATATCGACATGTATTATAAAACAAGATCCGAGGGCTTCGGATCAGAGGTAAAACGAAGAATAATGCTTGGAACTTATGCTTTGAGTTCGGGTTATTATGATGCGTATTATAAAAAAGGCATGCAAGTTCGGACAGTTATTATTAATGAATACAATAAAATTTTCGAACAATGTGATGTTCTTATGACGCCAACGTCTGCAACCACTGCATTTAAAATTGGAGAAAAGGTTGATGATCCATTGCAAATGTACATGTCAGACACTTTTACTGTTCCGATAAATATCGCAGGTATTCCGGCAGTTTCTATTCCAACGAAACTTGATCAAAAAGGTTTGCCGATTGGCATTCAAATAGTAGGTCCAGCATTGGGCGAAGAAAAAATTCTTCAAGCTGCATGGGCTTTAGAACAATCATTCAATTTTAGAAAAAACCAGCCGAGCCTATAAGAGGAGAAACATAAATGGAATATGAAATCGTCGTCGGTATGGAAATTCATGCCGAACTTTTAACTAATACAAAAATTTTCTGTTCTTGTCCTACCAAATTTGGAGATCCGGAAAATACACATACTTGCCCTATTTGTCTGGGAATGCCTGGTGTATTGCCTGTATTAAATAGAGATGTTGTTCGTTATGCCGTAAGAGCTGGACTAGCATTAAATTGTAAAATTGCAAATTTCAGCAAAATGGACAGAAAAAATTATTTTTACCCAGATCTTCCTAAGGCATATCAAACCTCTCAATTCGATCGCCCATTGTGTTTGGGTGGAACCGTTGATATCAATGTAAATGGCCAAACAAAACCGATTGGTATTACACGTATTCATATTGAAGAAGATGCCGGGAAACTGCTCCACGAATCGACAGATGGTACTTTAGTAGATGTAAATCGTTGCGGTGTGCCACTAATAGAAATTGTTTCAGAGCCTGATATTAGAGGCCCAGAGGAAGCAAGAATTTTTGCAGAAAAGATAAGAAATACTTTGGAATATACTGGAGTCTCTGACTGCAAAATGGAAGAAGGCTCAATTCGTTTTGACGTTAACGTATCCGTACGTGAAAAAGGTACTGAAAAACTGGGAACACGTACAGAAATGAAGAATTTGAATTCATTTAGAGCTTTAGAAAGAGCGATCAAGTACGAAAGTAAACGTCAAATTATCGAATTAAAAAAAGGACATCCCATTATTCAAGAAACGAGAAAATGGGATGATGTTAAAGGAATTAGTTCCGCAATGCGTTCTAAGGAAGATGCACAAGATTATCGTTATTTTCCCGAACCAGATCTAGTACCTATTACCATAACGGATGAAGAAATAAAAAAAGCTAAATCAGAATTGCCTGAACTTCCAGAAGCTAAAAAAGCCAGATATATGGCGGAATATGATTTACCGGAATACGATGCAGATTTAATCACTTCTTCTAAAGAAATGGCCCAATTCTTTGAAGAAACTGTGAAAATCTCTAACCATCCAAAACAAATTGCAAACTGGTTAATGGTTGATATTCCAGCTCACTTAAAGGAAAAAGAATTATCTATTTCTACAATTCCATTTGTCCCGAGCGATCTAGCTGAATTAATTGACTTGATTCAAAATGGAATGATATCTGGGAAGATAGCCAAGTTTGTTATGGAAAAAATGTTTACAGAAGATGGCTCTCCAAAAGAAATTGTTGAAAGAAATAATTGGGCACAAATGCAAGATGAAGGAGAGCTTCAGACAATTATCGAAAAAATTGTTGAGGACAATCCAAAATCTGTTTCTGATATTTCTTCAGGAAACAAAAAGGCATATGGCTTTTTAACTGGACAGGTTATGAAAGCAACAAAAGGAAAAGCAAATCCACAATTAGCCAATAAAATTATCAGAGAAGTTGTAGCGAAAAAAATAAATTAATCATATGAATCAAGCATTTATTAGAAAAGACGGTCGTTCCTGTGATCAGGGGCGACCTGTTCAGATTATTAGACATTTTACAAAATATGCACAGGGCTCTGTTTTAATTAAAACAGGTGAAACAGCAGTTTTGTGTACAGCAATGATCGATGAAACAGTGCCATCATTTATGCGCGGTGAAGAACGTGGATGGATTACGGCAGAGTATAATATGCTTCCCAGTTCAACAAAAACTAGAAAAAAAAGAGACAGAAACGGGAAAACGGATAGCCGATCTGTAGAAATTCAAAGGCTGATTGGGAGGAGTTTACGCTCAACATTAGATCTGAGCAAGCTTGGCGAGCGTACAATCAAGATTGACTGTGATGTCTTGCAGGCTGATGGAGGAACACGGACGGCTTCAATTACTGGCGCTTTTGTTGCCTTGTACGATGCAATACAATGGTTACTTAATAAGGAAATCATTTCAGAAAATCCAATTAATTGTTTTGTCGCCTCGATTTCCGTTGGCCTATTCAAGGATGTGCCAATTCTCGATCTATGTTATGACGAAGATTCACAGGCCATAGTCGATATGAATGTCGTCATGACAGATAATAATGAATTTATTGAGATTCAAGGAACTGGTGAACAAAGACCATTTTCGCAAGATGAACTAGAAAAGTTTCTATTTCTAGCAAAAAAAGGAATAAATTCTTTGATAGCGGATCAAAAAAGTGCGTTAGGAATTAAATAATGAATAATTATAAAATTATCGTTGCGACAAGCAACAACAACAAAGTAAAAGAAATAAAAGATGTCTTAGGTTCTTCTTTTGAAATAATGACAATGGGGGAAGCTGGAATTGACGTGGACATCATTGAAGATGGAACAACTTTTGAAGAAAATGCACTGATAAAAGTTCGCGCAATTAAACCATACGTCAAAGACATAAACCACACAATATTATTGGCAGATGATTCGGGGCTTTGCGTAGATGCGCTGGATGGTGAGCCGGGTATTTTTTCGGCTCGATATGCTGGATTAAATGTTACTTATCTGGATAATAACAAAAAATTATTAAATGCGATGAAAAATGTTCCGTTATCCGAACGAGACGCGGAATTCATCTGTAGCATTGCGCTTATTTTTCCTGATAATGAAGAATGGACATGCAGGAGCGTTGTACATGGTAAAATTGCAACAGAATTAACGGGACATGATGGTTTCGGATATGATCCGTTATTTATTGAAAATAAATCAGGCTTAACATATGCTCAGATGAGTTTAGAAGAAAAAAATGAAATTTCTCACCGTGCAATTGCCATTAAAAAGGCCTGTCAAAAGATACGATCTAAAATCAATTCATAAATAATATTTAGGAGAGATGATTTGGTTAAAATAGGGGTAATTTCTGATAGCCATGGTAATTTAACAAATTTGCAAGATGCTGTCTGCAAACTCGATCAATTAGGTGTTGATGCAATCTTTCATTTAGGAGATTATGTTCGAGATGCTAAAAAAATTCATGTGTGGTTTAATCGAACAATTTATTCAGTAAAAGGAAATTGCGACCAAGGCAGCTCTGATGGATTAAATTACGCAAAAATTTCTTTTGATAATAAAATTGTATATGCAACACATGGACATTTATTTAATGTCAAAAATGATTTAGACGCATTATTTTATGAAGCTTCTCTTAAAAAAGCAAATGTTGTTTTATTTGGCCACACACATCACAAATTGTTAGAGAAGAAAAACGGAATTTTATTAATGAATCCTGGTTCTCTTATGGGGGGGCGGTATAGTGAGAACCCCTCTTATGGCATCATTACAATAAATAATAATAGCGTCAATGGCGAGCTGTTTGAATTGAGTTAGGATAATTCAGAGGCTTTACAAATTAAATCGAACTAAAGGTAAATTTTTGCTATTATCCATCATTTTATATACATTCTTTGCAAAGAGACATATCAAAAAAATATCTTTAATTTAAACTGTATATTTTTTGCTATTATGATATAATTATTTGTAATAAAGATGCTTTAGATAGTGTTTTTAATGTTTATTTTTAATTTTCAAGAGGAGGAAAATATGTCCAAAAAAATGATGACGATGGATGGTAATGAAGCTGCGGCACACGTTGCTTACGCTTTTACCGAAGTCGCTGGGATTTTCCCAATCACACCTTCTTCTCCAATGGCTGAACATGTTGATGCATGGGCTGCTGCTGGAAGAAAGAACATTTTTGATGAAACCGTTAAAGTATCAGAAATGGAATCTGAAGGCGGCGCGGCTGGTACTGTTCATGGATCTCTTCAAGCTGGAGCTCTAACGACTACTTTTACTGCTTCTCAAGGTTTGCTCTTGATGATTCCAAACATGTATAAAATTGCTGGTGAATTGTTGCCAGGGGTTTTCCATGTCTCAGCCCGTACGTTAGCAGCACATTCGTTGTGTATTTTCGGCGATCAAGGGGACGTCATGGCATGCCGTCAAACCGGTTTTGCAC
Organism: Pseudoramibacter porci; assembly: GCF_009696145.1. GTDB lineage: Bacteria > Bacillota > Clostridia > Eubacteriales > Eubacteriaceae > Pseudoramibacter > Pseudoramibacter porci. The sequence continues at coordinate 107,247 of NZ_VUMO01000006.1, read as the reverse complement.
TTTTAGCTTCAGGATCTGTCCAGGAAGTTATGGATATCGGTGGCGTCGCACACTTAGCTGCAATAAAATCAAGAATTCCTTTCTTACACTTCTTTGATGGTTTCAGAACTTCACACGAAATTCAAAAAGTAGAAGTGATGGATTATGATGTCTTTAAAGATTTAGTGGATTGGGACGCTGTTCAGGAATTCCGTAACAGAGCATTAAATCCAGAACATCCAGTAACCAGAGGCACTGCACAAAACGGAGATGTTTTCTTCCAGGCAAAAGAAGCTGCGAATAAATTCTACGATGCAGTTCCTGAAATTGTTGAAGATTACTTACAGAAAATTTCAAAAGTTACTGGTCGTGAATATCACTTATTCAATTATTATGGTGATCCCAATGCTGAACATATTATTGTTGCAATGGGTTCGATCACAGATACAATCGAAGAAACTATCGATTATCTGGCGGCCAAAGGTAAAAAAGTTGGTGTTGTAAAAGTCCATCTTTATAGACCATTTGCGAAAGATTACTTAATGAAAGCTATTCCAAAAACAGCAAAAGTTATTACTGTTATGGATAGAACAAAAGAACCAGGCGCACTTGGCAACCCGCTTTATCAGGATGTTTGCACTGCATTCTATGGGGAAGAAAATGCACCTAAGATTCTCGGTTGCGTATATGGTCTAGGATCAAAAGATACGACATCAAGTGATATCAAGGCTGTATTTGATAATATGGAAAAAGCTGATCCGAAAGATCAGTTTACTCTCGCGATCGTTGATGACTTAACCCATCGCAATCTGGAAGTCGAAGAAGAAATCAACACCATTCCAGAAGGTACTACAAGTTGTAAATTCTGGGGTCTTGGTTCTGACGGTACTGTTGGAGCAAACAAATCTGCCATCAAGATCATCGGCGACAATACTGATCTTTATGCTCAGGGTTACTTTGATTACGATTCGAAAAAATCTGGTGGGATCACATGTTCACACTTAAGATTTGGTAAAAAGCCAATCAAATCACCTTATTTGATTAATCAAGCCGATTTCATTTCATGTTCAACAGAATCATACGTGCATCAGTACGATTTGCTGAAGGGGCTGAAAAAAGGCGGTGTCTTCCTGCTGAATACTGTTTGGACACCTGAAGAAATCAATGAAGAATTCCCAGCTTCAATGAAACGTTACATTGCACAGAACGACATTCAGTTCTATACGATTAACGCAACGAAAGCTGCAGAAAGTATTGGTTTAGGTCGTCGTACAAACATGATCATGCAGGCTGCTTTCTTCAAATTAGCTGATATTATTCCAATCGAAGATGCAGTAAAATACTCGAAAGCTTCTATTAAGAAGACATATGGTCATAAAGGCGACAAGATTGTTCAGATGAACTATCAGGCTGTTGATGCAGGGGTTGACCCAGACATCTTAAAGAAATTTGATGTTCCGGCAGATTGGGCAAATGCTCAGGATGAAGCTGCTAAACCAGATACAGATCCTAAGTTCGTACACGATATTGTCAGACCAATTGGTCGTTTCGAAGGCGATACTATTCCAGTATCTGCATTTGAAGGCTATGAAGACGGCACATGGATGGCTGGTACATCTGCATTCGAAAAACGCGGTATTGCTGTTAATGTTCCGAAATGGGATATTTCGAAATGTATTCAGTGTAACCAGTGCTCATTTGTCTGCCCACACGCAGCAATTCGTCCGGTTCTTGTAACTGAAGATGAAAAAGCAAAGGCACCAGCTGGCTTCGAAACAAAGAAAGCGATTGGTAAACAGCTCTCTGATCTCCAGTTCAGAATTCAAGTTGATGTTATGGATTGTACCGGATGTGGAAACTGTGTCGATGCATGTATTGCAAAAGAAAAGGCATTAAGTATGGTTCCAATCCACGAAGAAATGGATCAGGTGGAAAATTGGGATTATGCAGTTACTGTTCCTGTCAAAGATGACAGAATGGACAAATATTCCGTTAAAGGCAGCCAGTTCTGTCAGCCATTACTTGAATTCTCTGGCGCTTGCGCAGGATGTGGTGAAACACCATACATCAAAACTATCACTCAGCTTTATGGTGATAGAATGATGATTGCTAACGCAACAGGTTGTTCATCAATCTGGGGCGCATCTGCACCAGCTTCTCCATATTGCACCAATGCTCAGGGACAGGGGCCAACATTTGCGAACTCTTTGTTTGAAGATAACGCCGAATTTGGTTACGGTATGTTGCAAGGTACAAAAGCCATTAGAAATACAATTGCTGATTACTTATTAGCTATTAAAGAAGTTGCACCTTCTGATTTAGCGGAAGCTATTGATGCTTGGATTGCAGGTAAAGATGATGGTGATGCCTCAAAAGCAGCTACACCTGCTCTTAAGGCAGCTTTAGATAAATTCGAAGCACCTGCAGAATTAGCTGATAAAATTAAATTTGTTAAAGACAACAGTGATCACTTCGTTAAGAAGTCCATTTGGATCATTGGTGGTGACGGCTGGGCATACGATATTGGATACGGCGGATTAGACCATGTGTTGGCATCCAAAGAAGATATCAATGTTTTTGTTTTGGATACAGAAGTTTATTCCAATACTGGTGGTCAAGCATCTAAATCTACACCTACTGCTGCAATTGCAGAATTTGCCGCTGCAGGCGAAAGAGTTAAGAAAAAAGATTTAGGCATGATGGCTGCGACTTACGGATACGTTTATGTTGCTCAAGTTGCCATCGGTGCTGATAAGAATCAGTTCATTAAAGTCTTGAAAGAAGCTGAAGCCTATAAAGGACCTTCTTTGATCATTGGTTATGCGCCATGCATCAATCACGGAATTAAAGGTGGTATGGGCAAGACGCCAACTCACGAAAAGCTTGCTGTAGAATGCGGCTATTGGGATCTCTATCACTTCAATCCTGAAGCAGAACATCCGTTCTCACTTGATAGTAAAGAACCTGACTTTAGTAAGTTCCAAGATTTCATTATGTCTGAAGTCCGCTACAATTCTCTCCGTCGCGGATTCCCAGAAATTGCAGACAAACTTTACGAACAAACACAACAGGAAGCTGAAGAACGCTACAAAGGTTATGTAAAAAGAAACGAAAAATAATCATTAGTTTTTACTTCTTTTTCAAATTCCACTTACTGAAAATCAGTAAGTGGAATTTTTTTGCTTGTTTTCAATTTTATTTTCTACATATTTTTTTAAACCTATGGTACAATTAACTTTAACAAATTAATGTGTAGATATTTAAATTCGATAAGGAGACAAGAATGATGATTAGTCAAGAAAAACTCAGAGCTGCACAAGACAAATTTAATAAAATAATTGAAGAACAACTTGCAAGAATAGATACGATGAAATCAGAAGGTGATTTTATTGATTATTCTAAAAAAGATCATATTGAAATTGGAGTAGTTGGCGGCGATGGCATTGGCCCATTTATCACAAAAGAAGCCCAACGTGTTCTAGAATTTTTATTGGAAGACGATATTGAGTCAAATCGTGTAACAATTAGAAATATTGACGGGTTAACAATAGAAAATCGCGCTGCTTGCCACAGGGCTATACCTGATGACGTATTGGCAGAATTAAAGCAATGCGATGTAATTTTAAAAGGACCAACTACTACACCTAGAAAAGGGGACAAATGGCCGAATATCGAATCAGCTAATGTTGCAATGCGAAAAGAACTGGATCTATTTGCAAATTTACGACCGGTAAAAATTCCTGAAGAAGGTGTGGATTGGACATTTTTCCGTGAAAATACTGAAGGTGGATACGCAGTAGGATCAGAAGGTGTCAATGTTAATGATGATTTGGCAATTGATTTCACAGTAACAACTCAGCCAGGAAGCGAACGAATTATTCGTGCAGCATTTGATTATGCACAGAAATCAGGAAAGAAAAAAGTAACTGTTGTTACCAAAGCGAATGTTATAAAGACAACAGATGGCAAGTTTTTAGATACTGCCAAAGAAATTGCAAAAGAATATCCAGATGTAGAAATGGACGATTGGTATATCGATATTATGACGGCTAAATTGGTTGATCCGAAGCGTAGACAACAATTTAAAGTTGTCGTGCTGCCAAATTTATATGGCGATATCATTACAGATGAAGCTGCCGAGTTGCAGGGTGGTGTTGGAACTGCGGGATCTGCAAATATAGGAAAAAAACATGCTATGTTCGAAGCCATTCATGGGTCTGCACCGCGAATGGTTGACGAAGGACGTGCTCAGTATGCAGATCCAAGCTCAATTATTAAAGCGGCTGGTATGTTACTTAATTATATTGGTTATACAGAACAAGCTGAAAAACTTTCAAAAGCTTTGCAAATCTGTTCAGAATTCGAAAAGAAGGTTGTCTTAACTGGACGTTCTGATGGCGGTACAGGCGACGAATTTGCTAATTATTTGATGGAAACTCTGTCAAGAGATGATCTTGAAGAATATTATTCTTCTTTTAATAAATAATATTACGGATGACAAATAATAAAGCGTTTATCGAAAACTACATTCTACCACGGGTGAAAAAACCAATTACATATCAGGGAAATGAAATTAATTCAATTCATAAGGATTTAAATCAAATTTCGGTTCGTTTTGCGTTTGCATTTCCTGATACATACGAAATTGGTATGTCTCACCTTGGCATGAAAATTCTTTATAGTTTAATCAATTCCGTTCCTGAATTCTACTGTGAACGCGTTTTTGCACCATGGCTCGATATGGAAACTCAATTGCGCGAAAACCATATCCCGCTTTATGCGCTTGAATCAATGGATCCGATAAAAACATTTGATTTTATCGGATTCACACTCCAATATGAAATGTCCTACACCAATGTGTTGAATATGTTGGATCTCGCTGGTCTTCCTGTTCTCGCGTCGAACCGGAGTGATGACGACCCAATTGTAATCGGTGGTGGACCCTGCGTGTGTAATCCTGAGCCTCTGGCCGCTTTCTTCGATTGTTTTTTAATCGGAGAGGGGGAAGAACTATTATTACAAATATTAAAAGATTACGAAAAGTGTAAGAAGCAATCAAAAAAATTTTCTAAGCGGGATTGGCTCATCCATATTGCCCAAACTTACGAAAGCATCTACGTTCCTTCGCTATATGAAGCTTCGTATTTTGATGATGGTACGCTATCTGATTTTCATCCAGTAATTCCCAATATTCCTAAAGTCATTAAAAAACAATTCATCAGAGATCTTAACCATGTTTATTATCCTAAAGAATTAGTGATGCCTTATCATGAAAGTGTACAAGATCGTATTCCCTATGAAATTTTTCGAGGTTGTGGAAGAGGATGCCGTTTTTGTCAGGCGGGTATGATTTATAGGCCGATAAGGGATAAACGTGTCGACTGTATTGAAAATGGTATTCAAACATTATTAGATTCAACTGGCTACGATGAGATAACACTTTTATCCTTAAGTACGAGTGATTATCCGCACATTGAGGAATTGGCTGAAGATTTGGTAAAAAAATATAAGAATGACCACATTACGGTTTCTTTACCTTCACTTCGTCTTGACTCTGTTTCAGCAGAGGTATTGGAGCAATTACAGACAGCGCGAAAAACTGGATTGACTTTTGCACCTGAAGCTGGAACGCAGCGTTTACGAGACGTGATTAATAAAAATGTCACAGAAGAGAATTTAATGGACACGGCCGCTAGCTTTTTCGATCGGGGTTGGAATCGTATTAAACTGTATTTCATGCTAGGGCTTCCAACTGAAACAATAGAAGACGTTGAAGGCATTGCTGATCTAGCTGAAAAAGTTGTTGCATGTTATGAAAATAACCATGATGATAATCGTAGAAAAAGATGTCAGGTAACAGTCAGCACGTCTGGTTTTGTCCCGAAACCATTTACGCCTTTTCAATGGTTTGGACAGAATTCTATCGAACAATTTAAAACAAAACAAACGTATTTAAAACAAAAATTGACTAATAATCGTATCAAATATAATTGGTCTGAGCCTATATTAAGCTTTTACGAAGCTGTTTTGGCAAGAGGTGACCGACGTCTAAGTAAAGTCTTACATCGTGCTTGGGAATTGGGCTGTAAATTTGACGGTTGGCATGAATGTTTTAAACAGGATGCTTGGGAAAAGGCTTTTAATGAGTCTAATATGGATCCAGCATTTTACGCAAATCGTCATCGAAATTTAGATGAGACATTTCCTTGGGACTTTATAGATATGGGCGTAAGTAAGTCGTTTTTAATTAAAGATTTAAAAAGAGCTCAAGCTGCTTCATCGACACCATATTGTAGAGAAGGCTGCGCAAACTGTGGGATCATGCAATTTGATTCAAAATGGAGATGCCACTCATGAGTGATCAAATACCAATCATAACTATGCGTTTTAAATTTGAGCGAACTTCATCGTTAAGGTTTCTTTCTCATTTAGACCAACAAGCTACATTTCAACGTGCATTTAGAAGAGCAGAAATTCCAGTTGCATATTCCAATGGATTCCATGCACACCCAAAGCTTGCTTTTGCTTTAGCTCTTTCTGTCGGTATGACCTCATCTTCTGAATATGCAGATCTCCGATTAACAAAAAAGATGAATTCTGAAGCATTTATCTCCGCGGTCAACGAATCTCTGCCGAATGGTTTGAATATTTTAGACGCGAAATTAGTAAGTGGAAAAATTGGTTCATTATCTGCTTCGATAAAGCGTTCGATGTATCGAATAAAAATTTTGGATCGAAAACCCGATAAACAATTAATGGCTGACATTCAAAATTTCTTAAATCAAAATGAAATTTTAGTGGAGAAAAGAAATAAAAGGGGAAAACTTCAATCAATTGATGCCCGGCCTTTTATTGAACAATTTTCTATCTCCCAGAAGGATCATAATAGTTTACAGTTTTCTCTTTGCCTCAATTATCAAAATCAGAAAACCATTAAGCCGACAATTGTTCTGAAATCCTTTGAAACATTTGCTCATCGAGAGTTCGGAGACGATTTACTTTGGCAGATTCATAGAGAAAATTTACAACTGAATATTTAAAAGAAAGCCCTTGTAGAAGAAAAATTCCTCGACAAGGGCTTAATTTATCAGAACAAATATTTTATTGATTTATGACATATTCACTATGACTAATAAGATCATACGCTTTCTCTTGATCGGATGTCGCTAAAACAAGCATATAGGGAGCACCTGTTTTGGCATAAGGATAGGCATAATCAACATTAATATTGTTGGTCGCTAATAAGTGGAATATTTTGTTCATCATACCTGGTTCATTAACAGGTTCAATGACCATGACATCTTTAATGCGAACCACCTTTCCATTTTCCCTAAATAATTCAACTGTTTCATAAGGCTTATCGACAATTAATCTTAAAATCGCATATTCCTGCGAGTCATATACAAATAACGCGAGAATATTAATATCATTTTTAGCCAATATGTCTGTAGCCGCTGCCAAATGACCTACTTTATTTTCGATGAAGACTGATATTTGTTTTACCATTGAAATCATATTGCTCACCCTCATTCTTTTCTTTTATCAATAACACGGACAGCTTTTCCCTTTGAAGCTTCCATACTGAGTGGTTCAACAAGATGAATTGTCGGATGAATCCCAAGAACGGTGTGCAACCTTTCTTGCACAATCTTTAACAAATTATCTAAGCTTGATGCGGAATCCAGAAGAGAAGAATCTGTAACTTCAACATCAATATCCATTTTATCAAGATAACCTTTTTTGCTTACCGTAATTAAATAATTACTGCCAATACCTTCCGTTGACAATAATACTTCTTCAATCTGAGATGGAAAGACGTTAACGCCGCTAATAATCAACATATCATCAGTGCGGCCTGTAATCTTCGACATGCGCATCGTAGTGCGGCCACAATCGCATGGTGAAGAGTCTAAACTCGTTATGTCTTTCGTTCGATACCTCAGTACCGGTGTAGCTTGGCGGAATAGGGGAGTCACAACTAATTCACCCGTTTCACCTTCCGGCAAAACCTCTCCAGTTGTTGGATCAATGATTTCACAAATAAAATAATCTTCATTAATATGCATGCCGTGAAGCGCTGGACATTCTCCAGATACACCCGGTCCACCTAATTCTGACATGCCATAATTTTCGTACGCATGCATTCCCCAATTTTCATTGAGTTTTGTCCGCATCGCTTCTGTAGAAGGTTCACTACCTAAGACACCATACTTGACCTTCAAGTCAGTTACCGGGTCAAGACCTAACGACTGAGCAACTTCTGATAAATGCAAAGCGTAAGATGGGGTAGCAATGAGCGCTGTAACACCCCAGTCTTTCATGATTTTAATTTGCTTTTTTGAATTTCCGCTAGACATTGGAACAACAGCAGCACCAACTTTTTCTAATCCTTGATGTAGCCCTAATGCGCCTGTAAACAGCCCATAACCAAAAGCAATTTGAGCTGTATCATGATAGGTAACACCAGCCATTGAAACAATTCTGGCGATACATTCTTTCCAGACTTTCATGTCGTGCTTTGTATAACCAACAACAGTTGGATTTCCTGTTGTACCAGATGAAGCGTGATATCGAATGATTTTTTCCTTTGGGACTGCAAATAATCCAAAAGGGTAGTGGTTGCGAAAATCATCTTTTGTCGTGAAAGGAATTTTCGAAAGATCCTCTAGTGTTTGGATATCTTCTGGAACGATTCCTGCTTCTTTAAATTTTTCTTGATAAAATGGGACATTCTGATAAGCGTACTGGACAGTCTGTTTTAATTTTTTTGTTTGAATTAGTCGAATTTCTTCACGGTCCAGCGTCTCTTTTGTAGACCAGATCATTATATCTTTTTCTCCTATTTATTTTTCTTAGGCGGACGCCATTTGCTTTTCAATGGAACAACTTGGTTGAATACAGGGTGCTCTGGTTTAGAGTATTTTGGATCGACCGAGAAATACCCATTTCGGACGAATTGCGCTTTCTCGAAAGGTTTCATTTTTAAAGCTTCCGGTTCTGCATAACCATGGCATATTTCGAGTGAATTCTGATTTACCTTTTCAACGATATTGTCAAGGGTATAGCGAGAATCATCTTTAAGCAGGGAATCGAACATGTGGATTTCTACAGGTTTTCCTTCTGTAGCAGATACCCAGTGAATGGTTCCCTTAACCTTTCTACCTTTAAAGCCCGTGCCGCATTTTGTTTCGGGATCGTAAGTACATTTGAGTTCAACAACATTTCCTTCTTCATCTTCAACATAGTCTTGGCAGGTAATAAAATATGCACCACGGAAACGAACTTCGTTACCAGGATAAAGTCTGAAGTATTTTTTTATCGGTTCCTTCATGAAATCAGATTGTTCGACGTAAAGTTCGCGCGTAAATGGAACTTTGTGTGTTCCCATCTCTTCGACGTCTTGATTGGTTTCAATAGTTAACCATTCAACTTTATCTTCCGGCCAATTTGTAATCGTCACCTTAAGTGGATGAATAACGCAATTATAACGGGGTGCTTTTGTTTTCAGATCATCACGAATAAAATGTTCAAGCATAGCGGTGTCCACTGTTGAATTTGCCTTGGCAACGCCAATTTCTTCACAGAAATTTTGAATAGCTTCCGGAGTATAGCCACGACGCCTTAGACCAGAAATAGTTGCTAATCTAGGATCATCCCATCCGTCAATAACCCCTTCGTCAACCAATTTTTTTATATATCGTTTACCCATAATTGTCTTGCTCAAATTAAGCTTGGCAAATTCAATCTGACGAGGTGGTTCGTTTTGAAACTCATCTAAATTTTCTAAGAACCAATTGTATAGCGGTCGATGATCTTCAAATTCAAGGGTGCATAGGGAATGCGTAATCCCTTCAATCGCATCTTCAACAGGATGTGCAAAATCATACATTGGATAAACATGCCACTCTTTATTCAAACTTGGATGTACCAAATGACGCACTCTATAAATGATAGGATCGCGCATATTCATATTTGGATTAGCCATGTCAATTTTAGCACGTAAGACCTTTTCACCTTCAGCAACTTTTCCATCGATCATATCTTGGAAAAGCTGCATGTTTTCTTCTACACTGCGATTTCGATATGGACTTTCAACACCAGGAGAAGTCAGTGTTCCTCGCGTTTGTTTAATGGTCTCCATATCTTGATCATCGACGTAAGCAACACCTTTTTCAATATATTCCTTTGCAAATTCAATCATCTTCGGAAAATAAGATGATGCAAAGAATTCATTTTCGCCCCATTCAATACCAAGCCACTTCAAATCTCTTTTGATGGCATTGACATATTCCATATCTTCTTTTTCCGGATTTGTATCATCAAATCGGAGATTAAAGGTTCCGTGATATTTTAATGCTGTTCGATAATTTAACAATGATGATTTAGCATGACCAATATGAAGATATCCATTTGGTTCAGGTGGAAAACGAGTATGAACACGATTGTTAGCATAGATCCCGTCTTCTAAATCTTTATCAATATAACTAAAAATAAAATTACTTTCTTTTTCTTTATCGTTCAATTGAAGCTCCTATATGTTATGTGTTCATTTTTACAATGTATTTTACCATAAAATCACGCTAATATCTTACGGTTCTTTAAGAATGATCATATTTTTCAAAATATGATGATAACGGATTTTGATACACAGCATTTCTGACATCATCATCTTCAATATGGGTATAGATTTCTGTCGTTGAAACATTCTCATGTCCTAAAACCTTTTGTAGTGTTCGAATATCAATTTGACCATATTTATACATTAATGTTGCTGCAGTGTGCCGTAGTTTGTGAACAGTGAATTTATTTGAATCTAAGCCTGCTTTTTGAATATTTTTATTGACCATTGTCTCAACCATTCGATTTGAAATGCCCTTTCCACGGCTGCTTAAAAACAGATGATCTTCTTTTTTTAAATTGTTTTTATCCCTACATTCATTATGTTCATTTTCTTGAGCAGCATTAATCTTTTCTTCAGCCTTTTTTAATTGTTGTTCTCTAACAGGTAGATAATCTTTTATTGCATTGATGCAGGCATCGTTCATCATGATATCTCTTTCTTTATTTCCTTTTCCGACAACATGTAAGGTCTCATCTTGAATATCCTGTACACGTAAATTCGTCAATTCCGACAAGCGCAGTCCGCAATTTAAGAATAGGGTAATGATCGCTAAATCTCTTTCTTTGTTTCGCCCGTCAACAGCATTCAATAGACTTAATGCTTCGTCTAAAGTAAGATAAATTGGATCTCTTTTTTTAGCCTTTGGCACTTCTAAATTTTGTGTCGGGTCAATAATTTTTTCCTGCATAATATTAATTTTAAAATGATAAAAAGAACGAATAGCCGCCGTTTTACGTTTCCGCGTAGTGTCGCCATTACTGCGTTCAGCAGCACTATACGATAAAAAAGCGTAGATATCGACTAACTGAACTTCTGACAGTAGCGTAGGGGATACAAGATGAAGCAAAGTTGCATCTAATGGGTCATCTTGTTTTATTTTTTCAAAACGTACGAGAATAAAATGAAAAAATTGTTTCAAATCATTTTTATAAGAACGCACTGTATTTTTAGAATATCCTTTTACGGACAGTAGGTAGTTGCAATAGTCATTTAATATATTATTATCTTCCAAACTTCAAAGTCCTTTCATAATTTCGTGATAATAATATTATACGCAAAAAATGTGTCAATGATAAACTAAAAATAAAAACAACTTAATTTCTATTTATTTTAAAGCTTTTTTTTATAACATAAAATGAAAATTGAAAGGAGAAATAAGAACGCATAATTCTTAGTGTATTTCAACATGAAAGATAACAATTTTATGAATGATCAAAATTACTACAATAACAATCAAAATAACGATTATGATTACCAATATGACTTTAGTAATTCTCCAAATAATATCAAGCCAAAACCTAAACGGTCTTTTAAACCAAAACTTCTTGTTTTAATTTGTTTGATTGTAGGTTTTTTAGGCGGACTTGGTGGAAATTATCTATATCAAGCCATTTCATCAAATCAGAATTCCTCATTTGTTTATAAAGCTGCCAGCCATGTCACAACGACATCAACATCATCATCAGAAAGTGAATTAACAACAGAGGAAATTGCCAAAAAAGCCAGTCCATCCGTTGTGTCTATTACAACAGAATCTAAAACGACATCTGCGTTTTATGGAGACTATGTTACTCAAGGCGCCGGATCAGGTGTCATCATTTCTTCAGACGGTTATATTGTAACTTGTGAACATGTTGTGTCTGATGCATCTACGATCAAAGTAACAACCTCAGATAACAAATCATACAATGCTACAGTTATTGGTACAGATGCATCATCGGACATTGCACTAATCAAAATTAATGCAAGTAATTTAACAGCTGCAGTAATTGGCGATTCCAACAAATTAACCACTGGTGAAAAGGCAGTCGCAATTGGAAATCCTTTGGGTACATTATCGGGGACTGTCACGGAAGGCATCGTCTCAGCAACTGCGCGAGACATTACCATTGACGGAAGAAAAATGAGTTTAGTCCAAACATCTGCGCAAGTTAGTCCTGGAAATTCAGGTGGTGGTTTATTTAACAAATATGGTGAATTAATCGGCATCGTTGAATCGAAATCATCATCTGATACCAATGCGGAAGGTCTTGGATTTGCAGTGCCGTCAAATAAAGCCATCTCCGTCGCTAATACTTTAAAGAAAAATCAGAGTAATAACAGTTCTTCAGAAAATACATCTTCGCTCGACAATAATCAACAAAACGAAGAAGATAGAAATTCCAATAGCGGCAATTCAAGAAACTCTTTATACAATTTTTTCAATTCAATTTTTTAGAGAATACCATAATAATACAAAAGCCCACAAAATGTGGGCTTTTATTAATAGCAATTATGTAGTGTTTGTCATTATTCCGCCAAACAATTGCGTATAACCGACGTTATACGCAATTGTTTGGGCTGGCCTTTATATCTCTCCTAATCTTTATCCTTATCTGCATTGGAACCGATAATTTTCATGCAAGCCTCGTATGCCTCTTCATACGTATCCCATTTTATTTTATCGCCTTCTCGAACTTCCAGATCTCCAATCTTCGCATATGAATGTACACCATCATTAAATGATTTAATTGAGATATCTTTCTTTGTAAAATTTGGAAACGCTGGGTACTTGCGGTATAAAAAATTATCCTCAGTCTGCGGCTCTGTTGTCCATTTTCCATCACTATCAATATAAAGTTGTTTATTCGAAGCAAGAGCCTTCATTTGTTCATCCAAATTGATATCATTAGTGTGCTGTGATGCCTGCTGGATATCTATTTTTTTATCGCTTATTTTATTATGCTTTTGAATATCTAAATCGGATTTTTGCTGTTTTGCATCCGAAATCTCATTGTAGTAAGCAATAAGTTGTTGAATAGAACGGATTTTAATCAACCATCTTTGTGTTGGTTTTCCCTTATCAACTAAAACAAATAACCAATTAATTTTTTTCATGTTTTTCTCCTTATTTTATGATTCCAAATCGTCCTGTGATTTATTCAATTCAATTTGACTTTCAAATAATTTATTTTGTAAATTCAGAATCGATTTCCGATTTGCATCATTTTCATCTTTTATTTGTTTAATATGATCCCGGTATTGATTTAATAAATCATTCTTCTGATTCAGTTGATCTTTTAAGGAATTCTGAGCGGTGAGCAATTCATCAATTTTTTGATTGAGCTGCTCAATTTTAATATCTTTGTCTTTAGCTTTTTGATCAAAAGTATCGTTGTCATCTGTTAATTCTCGAATTTTTTTAGCAAGCACTTGGTTGTTATTTTCACTTTGACAATACATATCAGCTAAATTCATACATCCCATCACCATTAGATAAATGCGATTAATATTGGGATTACTCTTCCGAATTTTTTCAAGTTCACGATTAGCTAAATCCGTTGCTTTTTGTATTTCTAATTCATTATTATCGTTTTTAACTTGAAGAATTGTTCCTGCGATATTAACTTCTATCGGTTTTTTTTCATCATTTGCCATTTATTAAACGCTCCTTTATATTTTTATTTTATCACATTTTACAAATTGAGCCTATTAAAAACTCATCATCATTCTAAAAACAACAGACGTCTAAGTAGTTGATACAAAAAATTCCACCTACTTTCTCAAAGACAAATAAAACCCTCAAGTAGGTTTATATTTCCTGCTTGAGGGTTATGTATTATATATTATAAATGAAATATTAATAATTTGGTGTCGCATATCCAAAAATGGAACTGGACTTATAGTTAATCGTTCGACGTTTCACTTGATCACTATAATTGCCTTCAATTGTTGTAATATTACCATTACTGTAGGATTCAACAAAACCGACATGATCGACAACACGATCGCCGTTCCAATCGTAATAAACAATGTCACCCATCTTTGGAACGTAACCTTTCCATTGCCATTTGCCTTTATTCTGATACCAGCTTACACCGGCTGGACAGTAAGCATGATAGTAAAAAACATCACTGGAAAGTCCAGCTTGATTGCCACACCAGGACACGAACATGGCACACCATGCAGCATGTTGATAAACGCTAGAATGTACATAATTTCCATACCATACGCCATATTTCGTGTAATTATTTCTACCTTCTCTCGTCCCGATTTGAGACCGCGCGATGTCAATCACTTGCTGTCTTTTATTTACTACGGGTTTTGTTGTAAAACCAGAAGCATCGGCTTTTTCAATAATAAATTGTTGTGCAGCTGAATTGTTATTACTATATAACTGGATATTAGCATTATCAGCTGTATTATTACCTGATAAATCCATCACACGCGTTTGACTGCATTCGGGCTGGAGATAATAAACACCAGATCCAGAAGATGTTTCTCTAATATAGAATTTTTGAGCATTTGAACTATTCGAACTATAAATCTGAATATTTGCTCCATTCTGATCAGATGCACCACTTATATCTAATACCTTTGAAGTATTCGACAAAGCATAAATCGTATATGATCCGTCAGAATTTTTCTTAAACTGCCAACCCTGTTCTTTGTAATTATTGACAGACTGCAAGACAACATTATCTGAATCCCCAACAGCTACAGATTTTCCGCTCGCCTTATGTTTTATCCTTGCCGTGAAAGAATCGCCCAGATCGACGTTTGTTATTTTTTTCGTTTCTGTTGTCGAATTAAATGAAGATGTTGTATTGCCACTTACTGCTGATGCATCAGTTTTTTCACTCGAAGCGGAAGAAGCCCCCGTCGTTTTTGTAGTATCTGATGATTGTTCTACAGTAGCCTTATTTGTGTTATTTGTTGTTGAAGCAGAATTCGCATCATTTTTTTCTGTTGTTTCACTTTTAGTGGTTGTGATATCTGATGCCGTGTCCGTTTTAGATGAAATCGTTGATGTATCAGAAATCGATTTTAATGCGGAAATTTGTTCATTTGACAAGATGCTGATTTTAAATTTTTGTTGACTCGTTTTCTGACTTGTTTTAATCAATACGTTATTGTTATCAATGGTTAATACTTTGGCGAGCGAGCTGGAAGGTCTAAGTGAAAACATATTATTATCTTCTAAAAATAGATTCCACATTTGTCCGTACGACTGTTTAGATGCAGCCGAGGACACTTTCGCGCCATCAATATCTGAACCGACCGTTAAAACATAAGCGTTTGATTTTGAAACGATTGAATAAATATTTTTCGTATCGTCATAAATAAAAGTCCACGCTTGATTCGTTGCGTTTGCATTGTCCTCAAAGCTTAGGGTTCCATTTTGATTCGTCAATACCTTTCTCTGATCACTGGACCAAATTTGTGCAACAAATGTCCTCCCGTCATTTAATTCTACACTTGCAGCGGCAAAAGAAGGCCATTGAAATACTAAAGAAATCAACACAGCGAGTAAGCCTATCCCCCACCACTTCTTATAATTTTTAACTCTTTGATTCTCTATCACGATTTCTCACCTTTCTTTATTGATAATAGTTGCCGCCGATTTTTACAGATTTCGTTGTTTTCGCTTTCGCTTGGAAAGAATAATAAGAATGATTTCTCACTCCGCCATAAACGCAATCCTTGACTGCTGCTTGAACAGCTGCCGAAGATTTGCCGTTTAAGTATTTTGTGTAATTGCCATCCCCATATGCAGAAAATTGCCCTTCTGCCTTTACGACTGAAACCGCTGTACTTCCTCCCCACTTTCCAGAATCTGCACGATTCATAATGCACGAAATAACGGCCAACGCACCTTCATACCCAGAATTGTCTTCCTGAGACACCACAGCACATAAGAAATCAAAATCAGATGCACTTATATTTTCTGTTTTATGATTGTACGTTACATTTTTTGTCTGGGATACATATTGGCTTAAACTACTCTGTGTATTGCCACTCGAAGATGACGGGGCTGATGCAGATGAACTTGACGTAGATGCACTTGTTGCAGTCGTCCCTGACTGATTGCTGTCAGTAGATTGAGTCGTTGTTTGTTCTTCTTTTGTTCCAACTGCAACAACTTGTGTAACGGGTTGTTTAGTAATCGTTGAAGAAATTTCTTTCTGTGAAACTAAATTACCATCTTTATAAGTCATTTCAGTTGTAACTGTTTTTTCACCGTTAACCCCCTGAGTCGTAATCTGTGTAGTTCCTTTTGCTAAATTCGAAACATATACATTACAGGTTTTGAAAGGAATATTTACAGTTGATGTTTTGGTTATTGTACTGGAATCGCTCTTTTCTGAAGTATTTGAATTCTCATCTGATTTTTTTGAGGTCTCTGTCATTGATGCATTATTAGATGATTCTGAAGCACTTGAGGCAGCCTGATTATTTGATGTATTCGAAGAATCTGGTGCTTTCGTACTCGTTTCAGACTTCTGAGTTGTATCTTTCACTGTTGCTGATTTGCTATCGTCTTTTATTTCTGCCACACCTTTTGATTTAGATGTGTTGTCTCCGATAGTTGCAGCAGTAGATTTTCCGGCGGAATCAGTAGAAGTCGATGCTTGACTGGATGATGTCGATGAAGCGTTAGATGAATCCACGGAAGATATAGAACTCGTACTTCCCCTCGATGACGTATTTGCCGCAATATCTGAAGGATTCAAGGAGACTTTCATTTTTACTGGCTCTGTCTTTACAGACGTGCTTTTGACTTTTTCAGAAACCAAAACACCATTATGATAGACGGCTTCTGAAACCACTGTCTTTTGTCCATTTTGCCCAGACTGCTCGACTTTTGAACTCCCTTGGGTAACATTGCTGTCTGCTACGACCTCTGTTTGATAAGGAATGTCTTCACTAGAAGCAACCTGTGCTTTAGTAACACGGACAACATTAATGTTTTTTATTTTCGATGTCAGTAAAGTGGATGTGCCTGGTGTTACAATATCATCTTTATTAATTTTTATATTTTTCTCGTCTAATAAATCTGATATTGTTTTTTGAACCGAGCTATATCTTATTTTTTTATCCCCGATTGTAATGACACCATTTGCCTTTTTCACGATTCGAACGTTATGGATTTTTGAAGCTTGATCTGCAAGACTCGTTGAATAATAGTAAAGATCTTTATCAACTGAATAACCGTTATTCTTCAATAGATCTTGAACCGTTTGTCCCTGTTTTGAGTAAACTGTCTTAGTTGTTGTTTTTGAGGATCCATCATTTGGATCGTAAGAAATTTTCACAGTGTTATTACTAGTTTTTAAAGCAAAAAAAACACCTGCGCAAACGCATGCAATAGCAATGAAAATAAATGCTTTCTTTTTTCCTAGATGCATTGGATCTCCTTTCTACTGTTGTTGGACTACCTAAGAACATGAAATATCTTGGTTTTAGATTAACAAAGCTATGCGACCTAGGTCAACGAATTGAAAAAAGTGATTTGCACTGCTAAACTGAGAAAACAGAAATTTAAAATTTATTTTTTGATTAATTGCTAAAAGTACCGTTTTAATTTTGTTTATAATTAATAAATTGCGTAAAGAAATAATATAATCGTGCAGAAAAATCATTCTATTTTTGAAAAATGAAAATCTTAAAAAAATAAAAGGCCTATTTGAATAAAATCAAATAAGCCTATTGAAAAATAATACTGAAACGCACTATTACAGACAATTAAGCGTATCGAGCACTTTATCTAACTGATTGGTATTTTCAATTTCTTCTATTTTTCCTTGATCCATTAACTTTGCAATTTCTGGATTCATTGGAAGCTGTCCCAAGAGATTAATATTTTTTTCTTTTGAAATTTCTTTGATATTACTTTCGCCAAATACTGATATTTTTTCTCCACAATGAGGACATTGCAAATAACTATAATTTTCAATCACACCTAAAACATCAACATTCATCATTTTTGCCATATTTAAAGCTTTTTCTACGACCATTGATACCAAATCCTGAGGTGAAGTAACGATGATAATTCCGTCAATAGGCAAAGACTGAAATATTGTTAAAGGAACATCGCCTGTTCCCGGAGGCATATCTATTAATAAATAGTCTTTATCTCCCCAAACGACATCAGTCCAAAATTGTTTGACTGCACCTGCAATAACAGGACCTCTCCAAATAACCGGATCAGTTTCATTTTCCAAAAGCAGATTCATCGAAATAATGTCGATTCCCTGTTGCGTTGCTACAGGATAAAAATACTCTTCAGACCCTCTCGCTTTATCCGTTATGCCAAATGCCTTTGGAATAGAAGGACCCGTGATATCAGCATCCATAATACCAACCTTTTTTCCGATTCTATTTAGTGCAACGGCAATCTCAGACGTAACAGTAGATTTTCCCACACCGCCTTTGCCACTTACAATACCTATTACTTTCTTCACAGAACTAAGTGGATTAAGATCCACTTTAAAATTCGGCTTTGGAATATCTGCCATATCTTTTCTCCTTAATTATTGATGATTAGTTTCATTATAATAATCTACTTTATTTTTTTCAATTAATTCTTGCTTTTGATTATGGTTCATCTGATTTTTTATAATTGCCTCCCAGCTCATCGCGTCGTGTTTCGTTTCAAATACTTTATAATATGATAATTGAACTGGCCGACGGCTCCTCGTATACTTACTTCCCCTTCCTCTGTTATGCGTGTTAATTCTTTTTTCTAAATTATTAGTATAACCAGTATAAAATGTTCCGTCGGAGCAAGTGAGAATATATGTGTAATATTGCATGTCTTTATTATTTATTATCGTTCTTCTAAATAAAAATAATAAGCAGCCCTTTACTGACCGCTTATTGTTTTATTATTCATTTTTTAGCATCATGTCTTTTACTTTCATCAATCTTGTCGTTGTGCCACGTTCATTTTCTTCCAGACGCATCATGATATATTTGATATCTTTCTTCGTCTCTGGAATCATAACATGCTCCAACGCATTAACACGTCTTCGTGTCTTTTCAATTTCATCAGCCAACAAATTGCAAGTCTTTTCAACCTCTGCTAATTCAATAAGCAAAGGCATTAACTCTGCAATGTCCAAAACAGATTGATCAAGTTCCCCGGACGTAAAAGAAAAACCATATGGCAATTGCGTCGTTTTCTCAGATTCTTCATACTTTAGTTTAGGAACATCGACGCTCATAATATTTGCCTTATCTACAGTAACGTTAGTTGATTTTACAGGGCACAAGAGAGCTTCAGTTATTAAATCTTCACCCATTCTACTTTCAGCAACCGAAAATTGTTGCAACGCTTCTGTTAATTTGTCTTCAATTTCGTCCCTTAAGGCTTTATTTTTTTTGATATAGATCATAAATCTGCGGACCATTTCATCTCTTTTGTCCTTTAACAATTTATGGCCGCGCTCCGCTGTTTGCAGCCTACCTTTTAGACGTGTTAGTTCCATTCGCGTAGGCTTAATTTGTGCGCACATAATTATTCTCCGTCAATATATGATTGTTTATTGTCATCAGGATAATATTTGTCAATATAATCGAGTTTTATTCGTTTTAATTCCGCCTTTGGTAAAATGGATAGAAGTTTCCATCCAATATCTAAAGTCTCTTGAATATCTCGATTTGTATCGTATCCTTGAGAAACATATACTTCTTCGAATTGATCAGCAAATTTCGCATAAAGTTTATCCATATCAGATAATGCTGCATCTCCTAGAATAACAGCTAATTCTTTTGCTTCTTTTCCTCTTGCATAAGCCGAAAACAGTTGATTCATTGTGTCTGCGTGATCTTCACGTGTTTTGCCTTTTCCGATCCCTTTATCTTTTAATCGACTCAATGAAGGTAAAACATTAATTGGCGGTTCAATTCCGCGCATATTCAGTTCTCGGGATAAAATGATCTGTCCTTCAGTGATGTAACCAGTCAAATCAGGAATTGGATGGGTTATGTCATCTTCTGGCATTGACAGAATAGGTATCTGTGTAATAGATCCTTTTTTCCCTAAAATACGGCCTGCACGTTCATATATTGAAGCTAAGTCGGTATAAAGATATCCAGGATATCCACGTCTTCCAGGAACTTCTTTACGCGCAGCTGACACTTCTCGCAATGCCTCAGCATAATTAGTCATATCCGTCATAATAACGAGGACGTGCATATCTAATTCAAAAGCTAAATATTCTGCACACGTTATGGCCATTCTTGGTGTAGCAATTCTTTCTACTGCTGGGTCGTTTGCATAGTTCATAAACAAGACCGCACGTTCAATTGCGCCTGTTTTCTGAAAATCCTGGATAAAATAATCTGCTTCTTCAAAAGTTGTTCCAATAGCAGCAAAAACAACTGCAAAATCTTCCGAATCATCTAGAACTTTCGCCTGTCTAGCAATTTGAGCGGCCAACTGAGCGTGAGGTAAACCAGATCCCGAGAAAACTGGAAGCTTTTGACCACGTACAAGTGTGTTCAAGCCATCTATCGCTGAAATACCTGTCTGGATAAATTCAGCCGGGTAATTTCTAGCGACTGGGTTAATTGGCGCACCATTGATATCTAGTTTTTCATCAGGAATAATCTGTGGCCCGTCATCGATCGGACGTCCCATCCCATCAAAAATTCTGCCTAGCATATCCCTGCTAACGCCTAGTTCTATTCCATGTCCTTCAAAAATGACTTTGGAATCTGATATTTTAAGTCCCTGTGAACTTTCAAAAAGTTGAACTAATGCTGCGTCTCCATCTATTTCCAGAACATGTCCAACTCTTTCTTCTCCACTCGCTTGTTTAATTTGAACCAATTCGTCATACTTGACATTTTCCACATGATCAACAAGCATTAAAGGACCAACAACTTCTCTAATCGTTTTATATTCTTTATTCATCCGTTTCTTGTCCTTCTGACAATGCTTCAAAAGCATCGTTCAATGCTACGCGAATGTCTTCATATTCCTTTTCTTTTTTATTTTCAGGAACATACTTCATTCTCGCAATTTTTTCTCGAATTGGCATTTGAATGATTGCGTCAAACGAGCCATCGGCATTGAGATATTTCTCTCCAGCTTCGTACCAGCTCAATATCATATTCAAAATTGCAATTTGCTTTTGGGGCGAGGAGTACGTGTCCACATCATCAAAAGCCGATTGATGCAAAAAGTCTTCGCGAATTGAACGTGCACATTCTAACGTGAGTCGGTCTTTATAACTTAAAGCATCAACACCAACTAAGTGAACAATTTCTTGAAGTTCTGATTCTTTCTGCAAAATATTCATTGTTGATTGAACAGACTTCGACCAACTTGGATCTATATTCTGATCAAACCAATCATCTAATCTACTGCTGTACAAAGAATAGCTTGTCAACCAATCAATTGCAGGAAAATGACGCTGATAGGCCAAATCTGCACTTAAGCCCCAAAAGACTTTGACAATTCTCAATGTCGCTTGCGAAACGGGTTCAGAAATATCCCCACCCGGAGGTGATACTGCTCCGATGGCTGAAATTGCGCCTGTTCTATGATCTGTCCCCAAACAATTGACAACACCAGCACGTTCATAAAACTCAGCTAATCGTGACGACAAATAAGCTGGGTAACCTTCTTCGCCCGGCATTTCTTCAAGTCTGCCCGACATTTCACGAAGTGCTTCAGCCCAACGTGAAGTCGAGTCTGCCATAATCGCAACTTTGTAGCCCATATCGCGAAAATACTCTGCAATGGTAATGCCCGTATATATTGAAGCTTCTCGAGCAGCAACTGGCATATCTGATGTATTAGCTATTAATACAGTTCTTTTCATCAGGCTCATACCTGTACGTGGGTCGTTTAATTCGGGAAATTCGCGAAGCACATCAGTCATTTCATTACCTCGCTCTCCGCATCCAATATAAATAATGATATCCGCATCAGACCATTTTGCCAGTTGATGTTGAATGACCGTTTTACCAGAACCAAATGGCCCCGGAATTGCCGCAACACCGCCCTTAGCAATTGGAAATAAAGAATCAATAACTCTTTGTCCGGTAATCATCGGTTCATTCGGCGTTAATTTATTTCGATATGGACGACCAATTCGGACAGGCCAAACCTGCAACATTGCCACATCTTTTTCCTCGCCATCTTCTGTTCTGATTTTGGCAATTGGCTCAGTTATCGTTGCCTCACCATTATGAACCCAAGATACTATTCCAGAATATTTGTATGGCATCATAATCTTATGGATAACCGCAGGTGTTTCTTCAACTTCTCCAATAATATCCCCTGGTTCTAGTTGATCGCCAACTTGTGCGACGGGCTTAAATACCCATTTTCTTTCCCGATCTAATTTAGGAACATCAATTCCTCTTGTGATATTGTTACCAGCTGCATTATAAATGGATGTTAGTGGGCGTTGAATACCATCATATATCCCTTCGATTAATCCTGGGGCAAGTTCAACTGATAGTGGTTGTCCCGTCTTGTATACCGGTTCTCCCGGACCAATACCCGCAGTTTCTTCATAAGCTTGAATCGACGCTTTATCACCGCGTAATTCAATGACTTCACCAATAATATGTTTATCGCTGATTTTTACAACGTCATACATCTGAACATCGCCCATATGATCAGCAATAATTAATGGACCTGCAACTTTTACAACTGTACCCGTTTGTTCAAAAGTGGTACCGCTTTGTTCAAGATTCAACTTAACATCATTTCCTTTCTAAAAGATATCTGCGCCAACAGCCTTTTCAACATTCTTTTTTATTCCTTTTTTTCCGATACCTAAAGAACCATTCTTATTAGGAATTGGAATGATCGCCGGAAACGATTTATCTTTATATTCATCAATGATCGATTCTATTCCCGCTGCAATATTTTCAGTTATATAAATAACAGAAAATTTGTTATGCTCGAGTTCTTTAATTTGTTTGCCAATGTCAGCACATTCTTCAATGGGAAATACATAAAACCCCAGCACTTTAAAAATCATAACGGAATTATTATCGCCAATAACAGCAATTTTTGCTTTTCGACTCATCAAACATCACCCCTATAAGTCTTTTTTTCTAAGTGATTTGAAGGATTATTTTTCTGAGCCGCCATCACTCTCAATGATGCGCCTTCTCTTCTCTTTTCTAACAAATAGTTTATGATCGGTCCAATTCCAAAGGAATCATTTTTTTCTTCATGAATAGTCGAAAAGGCAAAATCATCTAGTTGACTTTCCACTTCAGAAATAATATGCTGCTTTGAATAACCTTCTAATATTTTCCGATATGTCGCTCTGTTTGGACCTGTCGCTAAATAAGAATATAACTGTTTGTCAGTTTGTCCAATTGCCTTGCACATATCTTTTGGATCTAATGTTCCTCCATCAAAAAGCAATTGAATAATTCTTTCAGGATTCCACTTCAAAGCATTTCCTCTGAGAATTGCCAAAATATTAATTTTATCAAAAATAATATCAAAATAATGTTTTAATAGAATATTGTGATGTGTAATTAACGTGTCTCTAATTGTTATTAAAACTGCGTTATCAATTTTTTGGCTAATCTCGAATGGATCATCCAAGTCCAATGAATCTTTAATCGATTTACCTATAATTGGAGGAAGATCATTATAATTTTCATCAGAAATCGCATCAATCAAATTGGTAACGTCAATAACACCGGATGGATGCAAAAGTGATTTCGCATCTTTTCTGATTAGGATACCTTTCAGCAATATTTTAATGTTGTACGCATCTTCGGGATAATAAAATAAATTTGTCAACGTTGGATCTGGTGAAATAGATTTTATATCCAAATTGACTTCATTCAATTCCGACGCAACCATCTCATTTACAGTATGACTGCCATTTCCCGAAGAACCGTAACTATTCTCTTTTAAAATTTTTATCATTGCTGGCTCATCTTCTGCCTCAGATAACCGTTGCCAGACATTTTGATCAATGAGCTTATTTTCTAGACCTTTGATTCTGCCAACTGCAAAAGGGTAACTGATTCCAGACATAGTCACGCCTCATCTTGATCTTCAAATAATATTGCTGCAACTTCTCTTTCATATTTGTCTCGAACCTGTTGAAGCAGAACATCAAAATCGCCATTGATATCATAATTATCTCCTTCTAACATGATACCCGATTCAAACTCTGCAGGTTCCGAGTCAAGTGTTAATTTGCCGGGAAGGCCGTTTAATTTCAACCCTTTATTCAGAGCAGAAAGAAAACTAGATTGGTATTTTTTATAATCTTTTTCAGGGACTTTAATGGTTTCACTGCCGCTTCTCGACGAAGAAGCCACTATTTCAGCAATTAATACAGACCAATCTTTTTCCGGCAATTGGTCCATTGCCTTCTTTGCCTTAACAAAAGCGCGATCGATTAATTCTCTCTTCTTAAAAAGTCTATTTTTACGCGCTTCTAAATGAAAAATCAATTCATTTCTTTTTTCAAAGTCCTGAATTTTTTGATCAAAATCTTTTTCCATCTGTTGGATCTGATCGTCAGATTCTTTTTGGATTGTCTTTTTTAACTCTTCTGCCTTTTGCCGTGAACGGTTTATTATTTCAGCTGCGTCTTCATTTGCTTTATCAAGAATCCTATTGATAATTGTACTTTGCGCCATGATAACCCTTCTTGATTTATTTAATGCTGAACAAGATCAAAATTGAAGCCAGTAAAGCCAAAATTGCGTAAGTTTCCACCAATGCTGTCATCGTAATGCCTTTTGCCGAAGAATCCGGATCCTTCCCCGTCATGTGGATCGCTGCTGCTGCAGTTTTACCTTGTGCAATTCCGGACAAGAGACCGACAATTGCAATTGGGAGAGCTGCGGCAAAATAAGCCCACCCTTGCATGATCGAAATACTGTGCGGTGCCCCAGAAATCATGCCGGTTTGTACTAAAATAAGTACAGCCATTAAAAACCCATAAATCCCCTGAGTTCCTGGCAGAGCTTGAAGAACAAGCACTTTCCCAAATAAATCAGGCTGATCTGAGGTAACTCCGGCAGCGGCTTGACCTGCAATTTGAACACCAACCGCTGATCCAATTCCTGATAAAAGTGCACAAATAGCCGCTCCAAAAGCAGCAATAATAATTCCCTGCGTCATAATACTACCTCTCTATCTTGTTATTTTCTTCTGTATTAACATTAACGTACTTCGATTTGATAGACAATGGTTTAAAAGGAATGCCACCGCCTTCATAAAATTTATTAAAAAATTCAATATACTGCAATCGACTATCGTGTACATATGCAGACAACAAGCTCATTGCCAGATTGAAAGTATGACCAATGAGATAAATAAATAATGCGACGATTATTCCCAAAATATTAACAGAGACCATGCGTGCTAAAAGATTCATTACCATCCCAATAACGCCTGTAGCTAAACTCAATGCCAATATTCTAGAATAAGATAAAATGTCGCTTAAATAAGAACTGATACTATATAATCCCAATAAACCTCCCGTAATTTTTTTAACAATCTGTTTATTTTCTCTGCCTGCCGTACATAAAATAATTGTAGCACCTATAATTGCCATAATTGCTCCAGCTCGGCGGGTTGTCTGCAAAAATAAGAGGCCTAATCCTGTTATTAAGACCATCCAGCTTACTTGATCAAAGACTGCATCCCATGGATGACCAGATTTAAATTGCTCTACAATCTTAATAGACATCCCTGAAAAAATATGCAGCACACCAACAATCAGTGTGAAAATCAACATTTTCATCGGATTCGTCAATGGTGCAAACAAAATCGGATGCCAGGTTTCCCCAAAATAAGAACCAAATAAAATACCAAAAAGAATCGTAGTAAAAGACGAATACAGCAACGTGTTGACAAGCTTTGCACTATTACCTTTTGGTTTTTTTAATTTTCTAAAAAAATAAAACACAAAAAACATACATACGCCATAGCCAACGTCTCCCATCATCATTCCAAAGATAACCCAATACCACGGTCCGGCCACTAAAGCCGGATCTAGTTCTGAAGGGTTTGGCTTTGAATACATATCTGTAATGGTCTCAAATTGAGACCAAAAGCGTGGATTTCGCGTCACTGTTGGGGGCTGGTCTTCTTCTGTAGGTTTATCAAATTGGAGATCATAATATTGAACAGATTTAGCAATCGCTTTTTCAACTTTTTTAATCCGATCTTCACATACCCAGCCTTGCAGCAAAACCGTTTCGTTTGTTTTTATTGTTTTTATATTTTCTCTACTTTGTTTCGTTTCGTATTGTTCGTTTAATAATTTAATATCTCTTTCGTCTTTAGATAGATTTTTTATAGATTGCTCAATATTTATTATTTCTTTTTGATCTTGTTGAATTTTGTTTCTCAGCGCTTCAATTTTTTCAGATGCTGAACAAGAAATCTTCGTCAATATAACTTCTCTCATCCCAAGCTCTTTTAATTTTGACTGGAGTTCAGGCATTTCCTCTTTTGTTTGAATGATCAAAGCCGAGACTTCTTTCTTTTCATTGCCAAAAAACTGAATTTGAGCGTTTGCATCTTCTACAATCTTAACTACATCATCTATTACAGTTTCTGGGAAGAATACAGTGGACATTTCGACATACTTGCTTTTTTCTATTTGACCAAGCGGGATATCCATTTTTTCCCATGGCAATAACTCTTCGACTGCTTTTGAACAATTTTCAATATCGAGCTCTAAAGTTTTATATTGTTCATTATAGTCTTGTAACTGCTGGCAAATCTCCTTTCCCTTTGTATTTTCCATTAGAAAGGTCTCGTAATTGATTTCCGGTTGATCTTCTAAAAACTTATGATAATATTTTTTGTGATATTTATTTGAAAGTTTTAACATCGCAGAAGCCTGCTGGGCCTCATTCGATAGTTTATTTTCCGAAGGCGACGTATTTATGGAATCTTCCAAATAAATAGGCATATACTCTCCTGTCTTTTGCAGCGATTTGAGTATTGTCTCCTTATCCTCTCGGAAAATAATCAATTTCATTTTCCTCATTGGAATAATCATATTGATTTTACCTTTTCTAAAATATATTGGACAGCATTTGGTAAATGTTTTTCATTATTACTAAAAAATTTTTCATCATTTTCCGCTGCTGCTTTCAATCTCGTTTTTAAATAAACTTCTTGTTTTTCTTCGGCCTCTTTTAATTTTTTGTCACAGGCATTCTGATAGTCTGTCAATCTTTTTTTCTTATTATTTTCTGCTACCGTCTTTGCCTCTTTTACAATCTCCTTTCCTTTTTCTTTTGCTTCTTTTCTGATTCGATCTGCTTTTCTTTCGGCCTCCCGAATATCATCAATTATCGACATAGTCTATCACCCCAATAAAAAAAGTTCATGATAATATTACCATGAACTTAAAAGAAAAACAATTATTAATAATTGAAGTGTTAATCATTTACAGACTCTTAGCAAATAATTGTACTGTTTGATCGATTTCCTCTTTACTAATGATCAATGGCGGCACAAATCTAATCGTTGAATGCCCCGCCCCGCAAACAAGTAAACCAGACTGAATACATTGATTGATCACATCTGATATATTTTCATCAATCTCAACACCAATCATTAATCCTTTGCCACGAATATCTTTGATATGCGGGTTCACTTCCTTTAATTTTGAAAGTTTTTGAACAAAATACTGAGATTTTTCGGAAACTTCTTGTAAAAATTCCGGATTTCCAACAGTATCCAATATATAGTTTGCGGCAGAAGTCGCTAACGGATTAGCTCCAAAAGTAGATGCGTGCGTCCCCGGTGTAAAAACTTGAGCCACACGATCACATGCCAGAATGCCTCCCATCGGCACTCCCCCTGCAATTCCTTTTGCAAAGGAAACGACATCCGGTTTAATACCATAATGCTGATATGCAAAAAATTTTCCCGTTCTGCCGATTCCGCACTGCACTTCGTCAAAAATCAAAACAATATTCTGATCATCGCACAATTTTCTAACTTTTTTAAGATATTCTTTTTCTGCTGGATAAATGCCCCCTTCACCTTGAATGGGTTCCAAAAGAATAGCCGCACAATTATGTTTTTCAACTGCTTTTCCTAATGCTTCAAAATCATTAAACTTTACATGTGTAATATCTGGCATCAATGGACTGAGATTTTTTTGATATTTCGGCTGCCCTGTTGCCGTAATCGCAGCATAAGTTCTTCCATGAAAAGAATCTTGCATTGCAATAATTTCCGTGGCATCTTCCGATTTATATAACTTTGCATATATGCGCGCTAATTTCATTGCGGCTTCATTCGCTTCCGCACCACTATTACAGAAAAATGCTTTATCCAATCCAGATAACTTGACCAATTTTTCGGCAGCAGTAATCATTGGTACATTCCAATACAAATTAGATACATGAAGCATTTTATGGATCTGTTCCTCAATCACATGATTTAGTCCGGTGTGATTGTAGCCTAGACAATTAACTGCAATGCCACCTACACAATCAATGTATTCTTTTCCTTCAATATCTGTCAGGATACATCCATCTCCATAATCAAAAACAATAGGAAATCGACTATAGGTCGGCATAATGACCTGATCGCCTCGTTTAATAAATTCTTGTATGTTCATTTCTATTCTCCAGTATATAACTTTAATCTTCTTTTATCATCGTTCCGCAGCCAGCAGCTGTGAACAATTCTAACAATAAGGAATGTTCAATCGTGCCGTCTAAAATATGCGTTGACCGAACACCTGAACGAATTGCATCCACTGCATTTTCAACTTTCGGAATCATTCCTCCAGATATTATTCCCTGCCTGATTAATTCTTCAACACCACTGATGTTCAATCTTCTAATAATGGAGTTCGGATCTTTTGGATCCATGTAAACACCATCGGTATCCGTTAAATAAATCAATTTTTCTGCATTAACTGCTTTAGCTACTGCACATGCAACATGGTCAGCATTGATATTGTACGTTTCTCTCTTATGGTCGCAGCCGATCGGTGCAATAACTGGAATATAATCATTTTTTATTAAATCTTGAAGAAATTTAACGTTAACTTTATCGACTTCACCGACAAATCCAAGGTCTTTATCTTTATATTCTTTTTTATGAACTTTTAAAAGTGCACTATCCTTACCTGAAATGCCAACAGCATTAATACCTCGATTTTCAAGGAGTTGTACAATTTCTTTATTTATTTTTCCGCACAGCACCATTTCTGCTATGCCCACCGTTTCTTTGTCCGTCACACGCAAACCATCAATAAAAGATGACTGCATCTCCAGCCTTTTTAACATGTTCGAAATGTCTTTGCCGCCACCATGAACAAGGATAGGTCTAATCCCAACCAACTTCATAAGCGCAATATCATCCATCATGGAATGCTTAATGCCCTGATCGTCCATAAAAGAACCACCATACTTAATAACAACAACTTTTTTTCTAAATTGCTTGATATACGGCAGTGCTTCAACCAGCGTGTTTGCCTTTTCTATATAAATATCCATGTCAGTCATTTTGACCATCTCCTTATCTCAAATCAAGTTCGATATTCAGCATTGATTTTTACATAATCATACGAAAGATCACATCCCCAGGCTGTTGCTTTATAAATGCCTTCTCCCATATCAACATTAATAATAACTTCTTTTTGTTTTAATAATTCGCTTGCTTGTTCCTCATCAAATGGTACAGGTTTACCGTGATCCAGCAAAAGCAGACTTCCTTTTGAATTAGAAAAAGTCAGCGACACAGTCTCTGGAGCAAATTTTACGCCAGTTGCTCCGATAGAGGAAAGTACTCTTCCCCAATTCGCATCTTCTCCAAAAATTGCAGTCTTAACAAGATTAGAATTAACAACCGCTTTTGCCAAGATTCGTGCATCACCTCTGGATTCTGCGTGATCGACATGAACTTCAATGTATTTTGTCGCGCCTTCCCCATCTTTTACAATAGACTTAACAATAGACTCATTCACAAAATACAAAGCTTCAAAGAATTTTGTATAAGCGCCGATATTTGATTCTGTAATTTTATCATTACCAGCTAAGCCATTTGCCAGCACTAACACTGTATCATTCGTACTCATGTCCCCATCGACAGACATCATATTATACGTATCTTCTGCAATGATACTTAACATTTTCTGTAGGCAAGCTTGTTCAATATTGGCATCCGTTGTGACAAAAGAAAGCATTGTTGCCATGTTTGGGCAGATCATACCTGATCCCTTAGCCATTGCACCAATATGAATAGTTTTTCCGTCGATTTCTGTTTCAACCGCAACCGTCTTTGGGACAAGGTCCGTCGTTAAGATTGCACGAGATGCATCACTTTGGCCATCAACAGAGAGATTATTGACTAACGTAGGAATTGTTCCAGTGATTTCTTTAATCGGTAAAGGTACCCCGATAACGCCCGTGGAGGAAATAAAGATTTGCTCAGGATCACAATCAAAATACTGACTTACACATTTGGCTTCTGTTTTTACATCTAATAAACCTTGTTCCCCTGTACAAGCATTTGCGTTGCCACTATTAATCAATACAGCCTTTATTTTTTGTTTATCTTTTTTTACAATTTGATTATCCCATAGAACGGGAGCTGCTTTTACTGCGTTCTGAGTTGTTACAATTGCGGGAATTGCCTCAACTTCAGATTCTATTAATGCAATATCTAGCCGATTATTTGGTTTTAATCCAGTCGTTGCTCCACAGGCTTTAAACCCCTTTGAAGCCGTAACACCGCCGGAAATAACGTGAAATTTTTTTTCTTTCATTGTTTTCTCCAATTTGTTTGTCACACGGGATAATCTGTAATTAAATCAATACCAGTCTTTTCTGGAAGGTCAAACATAATATTCATATTTTGAATTGCCTGACCTGCCGCTCCTTTAAACAAATTATCAATTGCCCCAATCACAATCACGCGGTTTGTCCTTTGATCAACTTTTACCGCAAGATCACAATAATTAGACCCTTTAACCCATTTCGTATCTGGAATCCGCGATTCTAAAATACGAATAAAATATTCATCTTTGTAAAAATCACGATATAAAGTTGTCAAGTCTTCTTCAGTATATTGTTTCCCCACATCATTTAATGTTGCATAACAGTTCGCTGAAATGCCACGATTCATAGGTACTAAATTAGGTGTAAAGATGAGTTTAATTTCTTCGTTACCCAAAAGGCTTAATTCCTGTTCGATTTCTGGCGTATGCCTGTGGGCGCCTACTTTGTAAGGTTTTACAGACTCTGTGCATTCACAGAACATGTAAGGAAGCTGACCATTGCGTCCCGCTCCTGTTACACCAGATTTTGCATCAATAATAATTGAATTCTCTTCAATTAAATGATTTTTCACCAAAGGTGCCAAACTTAAAATACTACAAGTGGTATAACATCCAGGATTGCCAATTAGACGAGCTTTTTTTATTTCTTTCCGATGTAACTCACAAAGACCATATACAGCTTCTTCGATCAGGTCTTGTGCGCCATGATCGACTTTATACCAATCCTTGTAAATAGCAAGATCCTTTAATCTGAAATCTGCGCCTAAATCAATAATTTTACACTTATCTAATATATCCTTATTAACTTCTTGAGAGGCGACCCCATGAGGCAGTGCTAAAAAGATAACGTCTGATATTTCAGATAACTCTTCTACTGTTCTATTTTTGCAGATATCTTCCGTTATATGCTCGTACAAAGGATATACATCTTTCATGGGTTGTCCATCATAAGATCTAGAGCCAATTGAAACTAATTCCACGTCAGGGTGCCGTAATAATAAACGAACCAATTCTTGACCTGCGTATCCTGTTGCGCCAACAATAGCTGCTTTAATCAAATTATTCACTCCTTAATGCCAATGCATTTTTATTAATTATTATCACAAATAACAACAAGGATTATAACGCTATTTATGTAAATAATCAAGCGTTCGAAAAGTATTTTTATAAATTATTTTCGCATATATTTACATTTACTCT
Organism: Pseudoramibacter porci; assembly: GCF_009696145.1. GTDB lineage: Bacteria > Bacillota > Clostridia > Eubacteriales > Eubacteriaceae > Pseudoramibacter > Pseudoramibacter porci. The sequence goes on along the minus strand of NZ_VUMO01000006.1, from coordinate 74,916 downwards.
TGATTTATTTCATTCATTGGCTTATAATCAATCACGTCAGATTTTTGAAAAACAATATATAAAAATAAGGAGTTCATAAATGGCAAATAAAAAAGTTATTCTTGCATATTCAGGCGGTTTAGATACAACGACAATTGTCCCCTGGCTAAAAGAAACCTATGACTATGATGTTATATGTGTTTGTGTCGATGTAGGGCAGGGAAAGGAAACAGACGGTCTCGAAGAAAAAGCAATCAAAAGCGGTGCTTCTAAATGCTATATTGTCGATGTAACTGATGAATTCGTCGAAAATTACTGCTGGCCAGCTTTGAAAGCTGATGCGGTGTATGAAAAAAAATATTTATTGGGGACTTCTCTCGCCCGCCCGTTAATTGCTAAAGTATTGGTCGACTACGCACACAAAGAAGGTGCTGAAGCGATTTGTCACGGTGCAACCGGAAAAGGCAACGATCAGGTTCGTTTTGAATTGGGAATCGGTGCTCTAGATCCTCAGATTAAGATCATTGCCCCTTGGCGTGAATGGGATCTCCAAAGTCGTGAAGATTTAATGGATTTTTGTATTGAACACGACATAAAAGTTAACACCCGTTATGATCAAAGCTACAGCCGTGATACAAATATTCTGCACATGAGTCATGAAGGTCTTGAACTAGAAGATCCATCAATCGAACCAAATTATAAACACATTTTGCGGGTTACCAATGCACTCTCCGAAACACCTGACGAACCCGAAGAAATCAAAATTGATTTTGAAGAAGGTGTCCCTGTAAGCATTAACGATCAGAAAATGACGCCTAAAGAGATATTGATGTTCTGCAATAAAATAGGAGGAAAACATGGCATTGGCGTTGTGGACCTCATCGAAAACCGCGTGGTCGGTATGAAATCTAGAGGTATATATGAAACACCTGGCGGAACCATTTTATATCGTGCCCATGAAGAATTGGAACACATGTGTCTTGATCGAGAAACATTTGCTTTTAAGGAAGAGGCTGCTGTTAAGTTTGCTGAAATCGTATATGGCGGAAAATGGTTTACCCCATTACGCGAAGCTTTATCCAAGTTTTTCGACGAAACGCAAAAAACCGTTACTGGGACTGTAAAATTAAAATTATTCAAAGGGAACATGATTTTAACTTATGTCTCTTCACCTTATTCTTTATATAATGCTGAAATAGCCAGCTTCACGACAGGCGATTTGTATAATCACAAAGACGCAGAAGGATTTATTCATTTGTATGGTTTGCCGCTTCGCGTTCGCGCTTTAATGCGTATGAGTGCAGAAGAAAAAGCAAAAAATAAGGAAAAATAATATGGCCAAAAAATTATGGAGCGGTCGCTTTCAAAAAGAAACAGATGCATTAACTGATGATTTTAATTCATCTATTTCTTTTGATGCGCGACTTTATCAACAAGATATTAAAGGATCAATCGCCCATGCAAAAATGCTTGGCAAACAAAAGGTTATACCTCAAGAGGATGCCGATTTAATTGTTGAATCGTTAAAACAAATATTATCAGATATTCAGGATAATAAAATCGAATTCTCCGAGCAAATGGAAGATATCCATATGAACATTGAATCGATTTTAATCGATCGCATTGGCGATGTAGGCAAAAAGCTTCATACTGGTCGCAGTCGCAATGACCAAGTTGCAACAGACATGCATCTGTATGTAAAAGATATTTGCTTGTTAATTATTAATGACATCAAAGAATTAATTTCAACGCTTCTTGACTTAGCTGCTAAACACACTGAAACGATCGTTCCTGGTTACACACATTTGCAGCGTGCTCAGCCTATTACCTTTGCTCACCAATTAATGGCTTATGTCGAAATGCTCAAACGCGATATAAAGCGTTTTCGGCAAGTCTGTGAAATGGCAGATTCCCTTCCATTGGGTGCTGGTGCACTTGCAACGACAACCTACCCGCTCGATCGTTATTTCGTCGCAAAGGAACTGAACTTTTCAAGTGTTTATCTTAATAGCTTAGATGCTGTATCTGATCGCGATTTTTGTATAGATTTTTTAGAGGCTGTTTCTATTACAATGATGCATCTCAGCCGTTTCTCCGAAGAAATTGTTTTATGGTGCTCTTCAGAGTTTCATTTTATTACTTTAGACGATGCCTTTTCGACCGGTTCTTCTATTATGCCTCAGAAAAAAAATCCAGATATTGCTGAATTAGTTAGAGGTAAAACCGGAAGGACTTATGGTGATTTAATTTCATTGTTGTCTACAATGAAAGGACTACCTCTCGCCTACAACAAAGATATGCAGGAAGATAAAGAACCTGTTTTCGATGCATTTGATACAATTGAGATCTGTCTAAAAACTTTTAATAAGATGATTGCAACCATCACAGTAAATAAAGACGCGATGTACGATGCTGCCGCCCACGGTTTTGCAAATGCTACCGATGCAGCAGACTGGCTTGTCAAACACGGTATTCCTTTTAGAGACGCACATGGAATCGTCGGACAATTGGTGTATTATTGCATCCAAAATGGAAAGAGCTTGGATAAACTTTCTCTTGAAGAGTATCAAAAAATTGATCCTATTTTTGATAACACCATTTATGAAGCAATTGACCTTCATAACTGTGTCAGTCAAAGAAATATTGTCGGCGGTCCCGCAAAAGCGACTGTTGAACGTGCTATTGCAATCAATAAGGGATTACTGACAAAATTATAATAGCGCACAAAGCATTTTATCCAAAAAATAAAAACTCTTGTTGTTAGACATTCTCTAACAGCAAGAGTTTTTTAATTACATTTTAATGATACCAAAGACGTTTAAAATTGAACTAACCAAAATAATGGCTAAAAAAGCAATACAAAAATATTTAATAAATATATTATATATTTTTTGTCTTTTGAATTCAGAAGATACCTTAATTTCGTTCTCAATTCTTTCAAGCGTAACAGAACGTAAAATCAACACACAAGTTGCAATTGCAGCTATTGGCATCATCACAGAATTTGAAATAAAGTCAAAGAAATCGAGGAAATCCATTCCCAATATTTTGATACTGCCTAGAACACTGTAGCCTAAAGAGGATAACGTTCCTAGACAAATAATGATAACACTGACTAGCACTGTTGCTTTTTTTCGGCTCATCCCCGCTTCATCTTCAAATGTTGAAACGGCTGATTCAGCCAATGCAATCGCACTCGTCAAGGCTGCAATAAGAACCAACAAGAAAAATGCAATACCTGCCGACATTCCCAATCCCATACTGGCGAAAACTTTAGGAATTGTTACAAACATAAGTGAAGGACCAACCTGCAACGCTTTGGGTGTTCCGCCCGAAAATGCAAACACTGCAGGGATAATCATAAGTCCAGCGAGAACAGCAACAGCAGTATCAAAAAATTCTACTTGAGAAGTTGCTTTTTCAATATCCATGTCCTCTTTCATGTAGGAACCATAGGTGTACAAGATTCCCATCGCAATAGATAAAGAATAAAACATTTGTCCCATTGCCGCAACCACCGTCATCCATGAAAAATTATCAAAATTTGGAATAAAAAAGTATTTTATTCCAGCAGCAGCTCCTGGACGAGTCATCGAATAAATAGCGACAAATACGCCTAAAATAATCAAAATTGGCATCCCTATCTTCGAGATCCGCTCGACCCCATTTTGAACACCAATCAAAATAATGATCATTGTTACAACAGTAAAGATCAGAAAATATACTTCTGTAGGAACACTTTGACTAATGAAATTAGAAAAATATGTATCAGTAGCCATTTTTTTTGTAGCGCCGCAAATGTATCCTACTAAATACTTAAGTACCCATCCGCCAATAACTGAATAATAAGAAACGATTATCATTGGAATGACGGCATTGATCCATCCACCAATTTTATGAGCCGATGTATCTCCAAAAAATCTGAACGCCCCGACAGGACTTTTATGAGTCATTCTTCCCAATGTCGTTTCTGACATAATCATGGTATATCCAAATGTATACACTAAGATAAGGTATACAATTAAAAAGGTACCGCCTCCATATTTTGCAGCTAAATATGGGAAACGCCAAATATTTCCTAAACCAACAGCAGAACCTGCCGCAGCCATTACGTAACCAATCCGGCTAGAAAAATTTGCTCTGCCCTGATTACCCTTCTCTTGTTCCAATCTTCAATCCTACCCTTTCTAATTCCTTAATGTTCCGACTGCCAAATCGCCCGGATCGACTCCTCATATTGTGGGTATTTATGCATAAAAACCCTGATATCCTTTATGGTATTGCTCACTAATCGGTCCATACTATTATATGTTTGTCCAAATGCAAAATTTTGTTTTGCAGAATCTAAATTTTTAAATACAAGCTTTGAAAAATCCCTCTGTGTAATCTTTTTATCTTGGACGTCATTCACAGCACGTTCATAGGCTTTGGGATCAAAAGTTGAAAGCATGTGCATGCGTTCATTGAAAACTAAATGAAATAACATCACAACATTATTCGCCAATTCAGTTGAATCACCGTCGCTATTAACAATTTCTTTTATTTTTTCCCAATGTAACTTGATCATTTTTTCAAGTGCTTCAACATCGGACTTCTGATACAAATTTTTCATAGCCTGAATTTGTTTTTTGGTTGCTTTGATAATAATCACCTCAATGCGTACAACTATGTATAAATAATATACAAAAAAGTCCTGCTCTTCCATTAAAGGAAAGCAGGACAATCAATTTCCTCAATTGTAATTAAACAAGTCCTTGGGCCATCATAGCATCAACAACTTTTTCAAATCCCGCGATATTTGCTCCAACAACGAAATTCCCTTCTTGGTCATAACGTTTTGCTGCATCCGACACCTTCGCGTAGATATTGACCATAATATCCTTTAATTTAGCATCAACTTCTTCGAAAGACCAGCTCAAGCGTTCGCTGTTCTGCGTCATTTCTAATGCAGAGGTTGCTACACCGCCAGCATTTGCTGCCTTACCAGGCATAAACAAAACGCTGTTTTCCTGCAGATACTGCGTTGCTTCGATGGTTGTCGGCATATTTGCACCCTCAGCAACTAAACGAACACCATTAGCAACTAACTGTTTGGCGTCGTCAAGATCCAATTCGTTTTGTGTTGCACACGGCAGTGCAATGTCACATGGAATACTCCAAATGCCTGTTCCTTCATGATATTCAGCAGAAGCAACTTGATCAGCGTATTCTTTAATTCTTCCGCGCTGTACTTCTTTGATATCTTTAACAATATCCAGCTGAATGCCATCTGGATCATAGATATATCCGGTCGAATCACATAAAGCAACAACTTTTGCGCCTAACTGCTGAGCTTTTTCTGTTGCGTAAATTGCGACATTACCAGAACCGGAAATAACAACTGTTTTGCCTTCTAAGCTGCTGTCCACATGCTTTAACATTTCTTCAACAATATAGACAAGACCATATCCGGTAGCTTCTGTTCTCGCAAGAGAACCGCCCCAAGTCAGACCTTTTCCTGTCAAAACACCTTCATACAGGCCGGTAATTCTTTTATACTGACCGTATAAAAATCCGATTTCACGTCCGCCTACTCCGATATCTCCAGCCGGCACATCCTGATCAGCACCGATATATTTGTATAATTCTGTCATAAAGCTTTGACAGAAGCGCATGACTTCAGCATCTGATTTCCCTTTTGGATCAAAATCAGAACCACCTTTACCACCGCCAATTGGAAGCCCTGTTAGTGAATTCTTGAAAACTTGTTCAAATCCTAAGAATTTCAAAATCCCTTGGTTGACTGTTGGGTGAAAACGCAACCCACCTTTGTACGGCCCAATTGCAGAGTTAAATTGAACACGGAATCCCTTGTTAACCTGCACTTGGCCTTGATCATCAGTCCAAGGTACACGGAAAGAAACAACACGTTCTGGTTCGGTCAATCTTTCCAGTAAAGCTACCTTTCTGAATTCTTCTTCATGTTTTTCTATTACAGGAGCAAGAGATTCCAAGACTTCCTTTACAGCTTGGTGAAATTCTGGTTCACTTGGATTTTTTTTAACAACCCGTTCATACACTTCGTCAACATATGACATATTTTATACCTCCTAATAAACAACTGCATGACAATAAAATACCGTATTTATTATAATCTATAGGAATATACCTGTGCAAGATTTTTTTACATCATATTAATTCACTTCATCCATCGCTTGGTTGACCAATTGATCTGCTTTATTATTATAATGATCATTTGCATGCCCTTTAACTTTTATAAAGGACACACGATGTATTTTTGCCAAACTGTACAATGTCTTCCACAGGTCGGCATTTTTTAATTCTGAATTTTTTCCTCTTTTCCATCCCTTTTGTGCCCAACCATCGACCCAATGCTGATTAAATGCATTGACAACATAGGCCGAATCAGAATAAAGGGCAACCTCACAAGGTTCTTTCAACATTTGGAGGCCTGTAATTGCAGCTAACAATTCCATTTTGTTATTCGTTGTATTCTTAAAACCTTGTTTAAATGTTTTTTGGTAATCACCATATATTAATATTCCACCAATACCACCGACGTTTTCTTTGGATTGGCCATTTCCTCGACAGCCACCATCTGTATAAATTTTAACTTTTTTCATTTTCTTTTATATATAAAAAGGGATTATTTTCTAATAATCCCTTTGCTTATGTGTTTTATTTTACAACAATGTTATAAATCTTCCCTGGTCTGTAAATTTCTTTTACAATTTGCTTGTTTTGGATGAATTTATTAATATTATCATTCTGAAGTGCCATATTATGTGCAGTTTCTTGATCAGCATCAATGGCAATCTGAATTTTTCCTCTAACTTTCCCATTGATTTGAACAGCCATTTCAATGATATTGTCTATGGTCTTTTCTTCATCAAAAGTTGGCCATGATGCCTGATGCAGCATGCCCGGTTGACCTATGATTTCCCAAAGCTCTTCTGTCATATGCGGCGCTACTGGATATAATAATTTTAAAAAGTCGCCGAACTCTGCCTTGGTTACCGTTCCGACTTCAGTAAAACGATTCAGAAGGGACATTAACGCAGCAATCGCTGTATTATATTTCATCGCTTCATAATCTTCGCTGACCTTTTTAATCGTTTTGTGCATATCGCCTTCAAGCGCATCACTGTAAACATTTTTGTCGATCACTGAATCCTGAAGTCTCCAGACTCTTTCTAAGAATCGATTGCAGCCTTTGAGTCCATTTTCTGACCAAGGTGCTGGCTTTTCATAATCCCCAATAAACATGATGTACGTTCTTAAAGCGTCTGCACCGTATTCATTGATAATATCATTGGGGTTTACAACATTCCCCTTTGATTTACTCATTTTTTCTCCGTCTGATCCTAAAATCAAACCCTGAGCAGTACGCTTTTTATACGGTTCTTTTGTTGGAACAGCGCCAATATCATAAAGGAATTGGTGCCAAAACCGCGAATACAATAAGTGTCTCGTGACATGTTCCATTCCGCCATTATACCAATCTACCGGAAGCCAATACTTCATTTTATCCATATCAGCTAAAGCTTCGGTGTTATGTGGATCTGTGTAGCGCAGAAAATACCAGCTTGATCCCGCCCATTGCGGCATGGTATCCGTTTCTCTTTTTGCCGGGCCGCCGCAAACCGGACAAGTTGTATTAACCCATTCTGGAATATCCGCTAACGGTGACTCGCCTGTATCTGTTGGTTCATAATGTGTAACCTTTGGAAGTTCAACCGGCAAATCTTTTTCAGGAACTGGCACTGTTCCGCAGTGTTCACAATAAACAATTGGTATGGGTTCACCCCAATAACGTTGTCGGTTAAAAGCCCAATTTTTCATCTTATAATTAATGGTCTTTTTCCCAATATGATGTTCTTCTAAATACTGGATCATCGTTGGAATGGCTTCTTTGACTTCTAACCCATTTAAAAAATCTGAGTTTACTAATGTGCCTGAACTCACGTCCGTAAAAGCTTCTTCCTGGACATTTCCGCCACTAATAACTTCGATTATAGGAAGATCAAATTTCTTCGCAAAATCCCAGTCTCTTGTATCATGAGCTGGGACCGCCATAATTGCACCAGTTCCATATCCCATCATGACATAATCTGCCACAAAAATCGGGATTTCTTTACCAGAAACAGGATTAATCGCTGTGATGCCGTTGATTTTTACACCTGTTTTGTCCTTTACTAACTGAACTCTTTCAAATTCTGTTTTGTGCTGCGCTTCCTTCTTATAATCGAGAATTTCATCCATATTAAGAATTTCTGAAGATAATTTTTCGATAATCGGATGCTCAGGCGCAATAACCATAAATGTCACGCCAAACAAAGTATCTGCTCGTGTCGTAAAGACTTTTAATTTTTCTTCATGATCTTTGATTTTAAAATCTATTTCAGCGCCAATGGATTTACCAATCCAGTTTTTCTGTTCAGTTTTAATGCGCGGCAGATAATCAACATCATCCAGCCCCTTTAACAATTTTTCTGCATAATCCCTAATCTTTAAAAACCATACATCCTTTTCCATTTGAATAACGTCACTGCCGCATCGGTCGCATTTTCCATCTCTAAAGTCTTCATTAGATAAAACAACTTTGCAATGCGTGCAAAAATTAACATAAGTATGGTCTTTATAAGCCAAGCCATGCTTATACATTTGCAAAAATATCCACTGTGTCCACTTAAAATAGTCTGGATCTGTCGTATCGATCACGCGATCCCAATCAAATGAATACCCAATCGATTTCAATTGCTGTGTAAAGACCTCTATATTTCGATCAGTGACTTTTCTCGGATGTTGTCCTGTTTTGATCGCGTAATTCTCCGTAGGCAGTCCATACGCATCAAATCCAATTGGAAACAAAACATTATAGCCCTGCATTCTGCGTTTTCTAGCAATTACTTCCAAAGAAGTATACGCGCGAACATGACCGACATGCAAACCAACGCCACTTGGGTATGGAAATTCCACTAATCCATAAAATTTAGGTTTGTCAAAATTATCTTCTGCTTTAAAAGCGTTGGTATCCTCCCAAATTTGTTGCCATTTTTTTTCAACCTTTTCGTGATTATATCTTTCCATTGGAACCTCCATAATTGTTCTCATTCGTCCCTTTATTATAGACATCGTAATTATTTGTGTCAAACTGGTTAATCGTAACTTATAGAATTTTTCTTTTCTTTCTGCTATCATATTTATCTATATTTAGAAAAGAGGATGACAATGTTATTAAATGCAGATCATATATGTTTCGGTTACGGTGAACATCAAATTTTCAATGGTTTAACATTTTCTATAAAAGAACATCAAAAACTAGGTCTAATTGGACAAAATGGTTCCGGTAAAACCACTCTTTTTAAGTTGATAACTCATGAACTTTCGCCCGATTCTGGCAAAATTTATTATCACACCTCTAGTCAAATCGGCTATTTAAAACAAGAACAAATCTTCAATTCCGATTTAACACTTCAGGAAGTTTTTTTGTCGTATTTTCAATCATTGATTGAATTAGAAAAGGAAATGCACATTCTCCAAGAAACAATTGACTGTGTCGACGGTAAAGAACAAGAAACTGCAGTTATCAAATTGGGAGAATTACAGGAAACCTATAAAAATAATGGCGGATATGCCTATCCCAGCCGCATTAGAGGTGTTGTTGCAGGACTCGGTTTTAATGATGACGATTTAAATCGCAAAATCAATACTTTCAGCAGCGGACAAAGAACAAGAATTGCTCTCGGTTCATTACTCTTACAAGAACCTGACCTTCTGCTTCTAGATGAACCAACTAACTATCTTGATATCCAATCTTTAAACTGGTTAGAAAATTATCTAAAGAACTATCCCAATGCATTTATCGTTATCTCACATGACCGATACCTTTTAGACTCTGTGTGCACATCTATTTCAGAGATTCAAAATGAAAAACTGATTCATTTTGAAGGTAATTACACATCTTACCTTGATAAAAAGAAAAAGCACGATCAAGCAGAACAAAAAAAAATCGAGCAAGTTCAAAAAGAAATCGACCGCGAAGAAGCAATCATTTCAAAATTAAGAGGCAACTTTACAACTAAAAACACGAAACGCGCAAAAAGTCGCGAAAAAAAATTAGACAAAATTAAAAATGATTATTCAAACATGCGTTCTTTTTCCGAAAATTTCGATTTTCATTTTTCATTGTCTCCCAGTGTTCGATCATCTGACGATGTGTTAAAAATCAAGCATTTATCAAAATCATTTGATCAATTATCTTTGTACTCTGATTTAAATATCGATGTTTTTCGAGGCGACCGCATTGGTATTATTGGCCCAAATGGCACTGGAAAATCAACACTTCTTAAAATAATCAAACGGGAATTACTACCTGACTCTGGCCGACTTGTATTCGGAGAAAATGTGCATATCGGCTATTATTCTCAAGAAGCCGATGATACATTATCTAATCATTCGGAAACGCTTATTGATGCACTGCGCACCGTAAATATCAAACTATCTGACGGTGAAATCCGAAATATTCTAGCACAATTTATGTTTAGAAACGATGCTGTTTTTAAAACAGTAACTGAACTATCTGGTGGCGAAAAATCGCGTCTTCGCTTGGCCATGCTTATGATCTCACAGGCTAATCTGTTGCTCTTAGATGAACCGACAAATCACATTGATATGGACACAAAGGAAATACTCGAAAATGCTTTAATGAATTATGAAGGAACGATTATTACTGTTTCTCACGACCGTTATTTTCTCAACAAAGTTGCCACACGTATTTTATCCATTTCGCCAAGCCATATTTTTGATCTTCCCGGAAATTACGACGATTATTTGATGTATCGTACAACACATCAACACATGCAAGAAAAAAAATCTAGTCGAATACATAGTGAAAAACAGCAGGATAACAAAAATCAGCACGCCATTCAAAAGCAAATTAGAAATCAGAAAAAAGAACTACAAAAACTTGAAAATCAAATTGATATTTTATCCGAACAAATCAAACAAATTGAATTAGAAATGAATCAGCCTCAATTCTATAATAATCAAGAAACTGCCGATCAAAAAATTGCTGACTATTCCCAATTAAAAGAAAAAATATCAGAACTCACTGAACAATGGGAAGATTTAGCAATAAAATTAGATAGAATTTAAATAAATTATTAGCTTGCCTGCATGATAAAAAAATATTATTATAAAAATAAAAATTCGGAGATTTTTCCAATATGTTAAATTTATCCAAAGAAGAGAAAAAAATACTCAATACATTATTTAAAGATGTCCGCTACACCACAAGAAATGAAATGATTTATATTCTTTATGCTGCCAAGCCAGAACCCACTACTCCAGATGCTAAGTACATTAACTTAATTATCAATCCATTAATTAAAAAAATATATTACGCGGATCGAAAAGATATGGAAGACGTTTTTGAAGCAATTCCTTTTGATGTAGACTAGTTATTAAATACATATTGAAAAAAGCTGTTATTGCAAAATATCACAATAACAGCTTTTTGCTTAAATCAAATTAAAAAATTGATTTTGCCGTAGCGCTTCGTACAAAACGATATTTACAGAATTAGCCAGATTCAATGATCTTGCTTCAGGATGATCCCTCATTGGAATTCTAAACCTTCTGTCAGAAAAACGCTTATGAATTACTTCCGGTAATCCAGCTGTTTCCCTTCCGAACATGAGAAAATCATTATCTTTAAATTTGATCTCTGCATAATTTTTTGTCGCGTGGGTCGTTAAAATATATGGTTGCGGGTAATTATTCTTTTCCAGAAACGATTCAAAATCAATATAAACTGAAATATCAACCAAATTCCAATAATCTAAGCCCGCTCTTTTAACGGCTTTATCACTAATTGAAAAACCCAGTGGCTCGATCAGATGTAGTCTTGTTTCTGTCAGAGCGCAGGTTCTCGCAATATTACCTGTATTCTGCGGAATTTCTGGTTCGTAAAGAACAACATTTAGCATAATGAATAAAACAGCCTTTCTATCATTCGTTATAATGAATATTTTGGAAGCGTAATTGTAAATGTACTTCCCTTCCCTAATTCAGAATCTATCGTTATTTTCCCGCCGTGCTGCTTGACAATTAAATTGCAAATATTTAATCCCAAACCAAAACCGCCTTGCTCGCGATGTCGGGCATCGTCGACGCGGTAAAAACGTTCAAAAATTTTCTTCTTATCTTCGCTTGACAAGCCAATGCCAGTATCTATTACTGCAATTTGAATGGAACGCATAGACGCTGTCAATCTGATTGTCACAGTCCCTGGTGCAATCGTATATTTGATGGCATTATCCACTAAAATTCGGATAGCTTGTTTAAGTTTATCTTCATCGCCTTTGTATTCAATATCTTGTTGAATATCGCTCCTTAAAGTAATTTCCTGCTGATTTGCAAAATCAAACATTAAATCATAAACTTCTGCGCACAAAGCACTCAAATCAAACACTTTTTTATTAAATACAAGTCGATTATTATCTGCTTGTGCGATGGTTAACAAGTTCGCAATCAGTTTTGACATGGTCTCACTTTCAGATGAAATATTGTTAAGCCAATGGATATTTTCTGATAATATTTCATCCTCTTTCATCCGTAACACTTCAACATTCGTTTGAATGACTGTTAAGGGTGTGCGCAATTCATGAGAAGCGTCAGCAATAAACTTTTTCTGATTTTCGTAAGATTCTTTGACAGGTTGAAGTGATTTCCCAGCTAAAAAATAACTAATTGGAATCAATATTAGAATCCCTGCTGACCCAAAAAACAATAAAATAATAAATACTGTTTTTGTAAAATTTTGTTCATTACTGATCTGCTGGAAAACTTGTAACGTTTTTACCTCATTATCTTTTTTAAAACGTTTTGAATAAACGCGATAAGTGATATGATTCGTTTCGAAGGTACGAAATGTTTGATTAAACTTCGTATCTTGAAGCAATTCATGTCCCCTGAGAATCAGCGAATCATTAAATACCTTCATATGCTCGGTATGGTGATCGGCATCCCATAAAATAAATTCATAGTTACTGGCGTGACCATTATAATTCGTGTTTTTTCTCGTCTCATATTTTTCACTATCGATAATATTTTGAGTTGTCTGAACTAAAAAACGCTCACTGAAATTCACGTATGTCCATCGCCACATAAACATAAGAAGTGCAATAAAAAAAACCAAAAAGGCAATTAATATTAATATATTAAAAAGCGTGATCTGCTTTTTAATTTCTCTAAACATTGACGTCTCCCACGGTCTTTATTAACGTTTGCCCATTGTATATCCAACACCTCGGATGGTATCAATCTTTACATCTGTATCGGCTAATTTTTTTCTTAAATTATGGACATAGATCTCAATATTGTTTTCATTAACCTCTTTATCAAATCCCCAGACACGATCTAATATTTGTTCTCTCGTAAAAACCTGATTGGGACGTTTGATAAGCATTTCCAATATTTTTGATTCTTTTACTGACAATTTATATTCATCGGATTTCGTTATCAATGTATTCTTCTTTGTATTAAAAGAGACATCTTCAAAATCGATACATTCCCCTTTAATTTCATTATCCGGTCTTCGGCTTAATGCGCGAATTCTCGCAAAAAGTTCTTTTGCTGAAAAAGGCTTAACCAAATAATCGTCTGCACCCAAATCAAGTCCTTTTACCTTATCGTCAACAGTTCCTTTCGCGGTCAAGAGTAAAATGGGTGTTGTAATATCGTGATCTCGCACTTCTTTTAAAATTTCCAAACCATTTTTCCCCGGCAACATAATATCTAAAACAACAACATCATATATCGGATTTAATGCAAAAAGTAATCCTTCTTCGCCATCATTTGCAACATCACAATCTATACTTTGGATTCGGCACAATTCTTTTAATGCATCTGTTATTTTTGTTTCATCTTCTATAAATAATATTCGCATTATATTCACCTCAAATAATTTTACGAACGATTATATCGATTCTGTCTTAATTCTGTTTGAATGGATCTAACCTATTATATGCCTGCCCTTTTGTCGACAATAAAATATTTCACACACATAAAAAGCCAGCAGATTAATCTGCTGGCGTGAATTTAGCTATTTAAGAATTACGCATTCTGTTTAATTGCTGCTTGTGCTGCGGCAAGTCTTGCAATTGGAACTCTAAACGGTGAACAAGAAACATAATCCAAACCTAATGAATTGCAGAATTCAACAGATGTCGGATCGCCACCATGTTCGCCGCAAATGCCGCAATGGAGATCAGCACGAGTTGCTTTACCTTTTTTAATTGCCATTTTCATAAGTTGGCCAACACCATCCTGATCGAGTCTTGAGAATGGATCATTTTCATATATTTTATTATCATAATATGAACCAAGGAATTTACCCGCGTCATCACGTGAGAACCCAAATGTCATTTGGGTTAAGTCATTAGTACCGAAACAGAAGAATTCCGCTTCTTTTGCAATTTCGTCAGCTGTTAAGCAGGCACGCGGAATTTCGATCATTGTCCCAACTTTGTACTGCATGTCAGAACCAACAGCTTCTAATTCTGCGTCCGCTGTTTTCACGACAACATCCTTGACAAATTTCATTTCTTTGATTTCACCAACCAAAGGAATCATAATTTCCGGAACAATTGTCCATTCAGGATGAGCCTTCTGAACATTCAATGCCGCGCGAATGACAGCTTTTGTCTGCATAACGCCAATTTCAGGATACGTTACCGTCAGACGGCATCCACGATGACCCATCATTGGGTTGAACTCATGTAAGCTGCTGATAATTGCTTTAATCTGTTCAACAGATTTACCTTTTGCATCCGCAACTTTCTGGATTTCTTCTTCAGTTGTCGGAACAAATTCATGCAATGGTGGATCTAAGAAACGAATAGTAACCGGACGTCCGGCCAGGGTTTCGAATAATTTTTCAAAGTCGCCTTGCTGCAGCGGCAAAATCTTTTCTAAGGCTTCTTCTCTTTCTTCAACAGTATCGGAGCAAATCATTTCTCTAAAGGCATCGATGCGATCGCCTTGGAAGAACATGTGTTCAGTACGGCAGAGGCCAATACCTTCCGCACCTAATTCAACAGCTTTTGCTGCATCTTCAGGTGTATCTGCATTGGTTCTGACTTGCATGGTTCTAAATTCATCTGCCCATTTCATAATTGTGGCAAAATCTTCGTCGTCAATAGAGCCTTCTTGAACATCCAACGGTCCATCGTAAATATTTCCTGTAGAGCCATCGAAAGAAATAATATCGCCTTCTGTGTAAGTATGTCCGCCTAATTTAAACGTACGATTGGCTTCGTCCATTTCGATATCAGAACATCCAGCAACACAGCAGCTGCCCATACCACGAGCAACAACAGCAGCATGTGAAGTCATACCACCGCGGGCGGTCAAAATCCCTTGTGCTGCTTTCATTCCTTCAATGTCTTCCGGTGAAGTTTCAAGACGAACCAGGACAACTTTTTCACCATCGGCAGCTGCTTCTTTAGCATCTTCAGCTGTAAAGACAATTTTACCACTTGCAGCACCAGGTGCAGCCGGAAGGCCTTTTCCAATTTGTTCTGCCTTATCTAATTCTGATTTGACAAATGATCCGTGAAGCAGTGTATCCAAATTTCTCGGTTCCACATCAAGGACAGCTTTTTTCTTATCGATCTTGCCTTCTTTGACTAAATCATTGGCAATCTTCAAAGCAGCCTTTGCTGTTCTCTTCCCGTTACGCGTCTGGAGCATGAATAATTTACCTTCTTCAATGGTAAATTCCATATCCTGCATATCGCGATAATGATTTTCCAGCGTATTCGCAATGTCAAGCAGCTGATCATAAATTTTTGGTAATTTTTCCTTGATCGCTTCAATCTTCATCGGTGTGCGCACACCGGCAACGACGTCTTCGCCTTGTGCGTTCATCAGAACTTCCGCGTAAAATTTGTTTTCTCCGGTTGCAGGATCTCGTGTAAAGGCGACACCTGAACCAGAAGATTCACCCATATTACCAAAGACCATTTCCTGAACATTTACAGCTGTTCCCCAGGAATATGGAATGTCGTTATCGCGACGGTAGACATTTGCTCTTGGGTTATCCCACGAACGGAATACAGCTTTAACCGCTTCAATTAATTGTGTTTCAGGATCTTCTGGGAAATCTTGTCCAAGCTGGTTCTTATATTCAGTTTTAAACTGGTTTGCGAGTTCCTTCAAATCGTCAGCGTTCAAATCAATATCTTGTTTGACCCCACGATCTGCTTTCATTTTATCAATCAGAGTTTCGAAGTATTTTTTTCCAACTTCCATAACCACGTCAGAGAACATCTGAATAAATCTTCTATAGCAGTCCCATGCCCAACGTGGATTTCCTGATTTTTTAGCAATAGCTTCGACAACATCTTCATTTAAACCTAAGTTTAAGATTGTGTCCATCATCCCCGGCATTGATGCTCGTGCGCCAGAACGAACTGAAACCAACAATGGATTTTCTTTATCGCCGAATTTTTTGCCGGTAATTTCTTCCAGCTTTTTCATATAATCTTTGATTTGTCCGATAATTTCATCATTGATTTGTTTACCATCTTCATAATACTGTGTACATGCTTCTGTGGTAATCGTAAATCCTTGCGGAACTGGTAACCCTAAATTGGTCATTTCAGCAAGGTTTGCGCCTTTACCACCGAGAAGTTCGCGCATGTTCGCATTACCTTCGGTAAATAAATACACCCATTTAGTCATAAAATTAACCTCCTAAATCCTAATCGTGAGTAAGGTTTAAATTTCTCAGACATTAGTATACCATTAATTATTTTGAAAAAAAACCATAATGTGGAAAAAATAAACATCTATTTATATTTTTTGAGAAACCCAGTCCTTTCCGTTATATACCATTAAAGTATCTTGGCCATGTTGAGATAAGTAATAAAGAGCGTCCTTAATTAGATAATCTATCGCTTCAAAACTGTGTGCATCTGTATTAATTGTAAGCGGAATTTTCATTTTTATTGCTTCTTTTAAAATTGCTTCGCTCGGATACAAACACCGCAAGCCGTAGCGAAACGCTCCACCAGTATTAATTTCTAATATGGATCCAGCTTTTTTTATTTGATCTAGCGCATTATGCCAGGCGTTCTCATACCATTCTGAAGAATCGTCAAAGAAATAATGATCTTCGTTGTTCTTTTTTATTATATCAATATGCCCTATGATATCAGGGTGGAATTTTTCTGCCATTTCTCCTATCCCTGTGTAATACTGACAAACGGCTTTTTTAATGTCTCCTCCATATATTTGATCAATTCCCTTTTGTAAGCTTTCTTTTGTATCATCAATATACGACACATCTCCGTTGTCAATCAGGCCAAGGCAATGTATGCTGCCTATCCAATAGTCCAACTTGTCTAAACAGCTCTTACACAATGGTGAGAGATCATGATTTGGTAAATAATAATCAATTTCTAAACCTTTAAAGACTTTCATTTTCGTCTGATACTTTTGGGAGACTTGACTTAATTCATTAAAATATTGTGGCAATGCGTTTTCGGGCATTGTCCAATCATTTTGATACATCAATGGTGCATGACTTGAGATGCCGATATTGTCGAATCCCTTGGCAATGGCCATTTGAACCATTTCTTCAATTGAATTTTCTCCATCACAATAGTTTGTATGAATATGATAATTTGTCTTCTTCATTTTCTTACTTAAAAAGGCCGTCCTCCCAAATAATATATTTAAAGAAGACAGCCTCTATTTATTCTAATGCTATTCTTACAAAATTTTTTTCAAAAAACTCTGTGTTCTTTCTTCTTGCGGATGATCAATCACCTGTTCTGGTGTACCTTCCTCACAGATCACGCCATTATCCATAAAAATAACACGGTCTGCTACTTCGCGCGCAAAACCAATTTCATGCGTCACAATGATCATTGTCATCCCATCGTCAGCAAGCTGGCGCATTGTTCCCAAAACATCTCCAACCAGTTCTGGATCCAAGGCAGAAGTCGGTTCATCAAACAGCATGATTTTAGGATTCATAGCCAGTGCTCTTGCAATGGCAACGCGTTGCTGCTGCCCTCCTGACAAACGAATTGGATATTCGTAAGCTCGATCTTTTAGACCAACCATATCCAATAATTCGAGTCCACGTTTTGTGATCTCTTGTTTATTTGCTTTCAAAACCGTAATCGGCGCAACCGTTACATTTTCGATAACATTTAAATGTGGAAACAAATTAAAATTTTGAAACACCATCCCCAAATCGCAGCGTAATTGCTGCAATCGGCCCGCATCGATGTGATTGACCGTTCTATTATTTTTTCGTTGGTCCATCAATTCTCCCTCGATGTATATTTCACCATCAGTAATGCGTTCAAGCTGGTTCAGACAACGCAGCATTGTACTTTTTCCAGATCCAGACGGACCGAGAATACAAACAACTTCGCCACGATTTACTTTAAAATTGACCCCTTTTAAAACTTTTAAATCGCCGAAATATTTCGTAATATTACGAACTTCGACCATCGTTTTATTATTGCTTTGATTCGTTGTATCCATCTTTTACCTCTTTTCATACGCGCCAAAACGTTTTTCCAGATGGTCGAAAAGCACCTGTAAAATTGTTGTTAGAAACAAATAGATTGCTGCCGCATATAAATAATAGACCCAATTTCCTGTTGACGTCGCCATTGTTTTAACAGTCCTCAACACATCGAACAAAGCAATCGTTGAAACCAACGACGTATCTTTTAACAACATGATTAATTCATTTCCCAACGGCGCTACAAGTCGTTTAAAAGTCTGCGGAATGATGATTTTCCGCATTGCTTGATGATAGTTCATGCCCAGTGCTTTTGCCGCTTCCATTTGGCCTTCTGGGATAGATTCAATCGCGGCCCGGATGATTTCTGCCATGTATGCAGTCGAATTCAAAGAAAATGTAATAAAAGCACATAGCATCGGATCAACTACTAAAGTACTACCTGTTGCATTTAAATAAATAATGGGAACTGCAAAATAAATCATGAAAAGCTGCAATAGCAATGGTGTCCCACGAAAAAACCAAACGTAAAACCACGTGACCGCTCTTGCCACTTTGTTATGGGAAATGCGTCCTAACGCAACTATGATACCTAAAACCACGCCAAAGAAAAGTGCAACCAAGGCAATTTCAATGGTCAAAACTGTGCCATGGAAAATTTCCCATCCTTGAGCTGAAGTTAACAAATGAAACTCCTCACTTCCTATTAATTAATAAACAATAATGAACGGTATAATTATACGATACACAATTTTTATAATCAACTTAAAATTTCATCCCTGTATTTGTATTTACAATTTTAATATAGAATTTCTACTGCATTACAGGAATAATTCGATCAACAACGTGCTTTGATAATCTTTATTCAATCTATAAAAAGAGACTGCCTTCTTAATAGAAAACAGCCTCTTTGCTACAGTCTTTTTCACATTTATTTCTAATAATTATAACATAACTTTTAATATTTTAAGAAAATTTCGAAAAAACTTTAAAATCAATATGTGTCAATTCTCTGCTTGACAATATCGGTCACCAAGACATTGTCTGAATCCATCTTAATCTTGGCCTGGATGAAGACTGTTCCTTCTGAAAGAGCGAGGGTTTCCGCCTGGCTGAGCTTCACGGCGAGGGTGCTCGCATTTCTGACGCTGATCGCATCCAGCTCTTTCGTCGTCTTCTCTGTGCTGTTTTGTAAAAATGTCACGCGGATCGCCTTGGCCTTTGTCAGATCCAGGCCATCCTGATCGATTTCAATTGTCAAGGTCGGCGTCTCGCCTCTGTTCATTTCTACCTCCTTTTCATTTCTTCAATGACAGCTGAGATGATTCCCACAATGAACGCCGCAGCAAATTCAATGACTTTCACGGCGAGGATCGCCGCGACGATGGTCCAAAATAGTTTCATAGACGCCTCTCAATCACTCACGGTCGGCTTATACGGAATCCACAGCTTCGGATTAAAATTAATTTCGTAGTGATACTTACTGACTTCACTCCCTGAGATGTCTTCGACAATATAAGACATGTTGTCGCTGATTCCGAATATATGCTTTTTATATTTGCCTTTGCCCGTTTCGACAATGACTTCAAGTTGATGGTCCTCAGTATCTGCTTTGATGTTCATTTTACCTTCAACGGTATAAAGTGTCTGTCCAGTGATGCAGTCGATCACCGTTAATCGACGATAAATATTAAAGTTTTCAGCTTCCTGCGTGATGTTGTGATCTGCCCGATTTGCCTGACGGCAAGCGCACAAAGACACGGCTAAAACCGCCACCAAAGCAAATGATATTATTTTTTTCTTGTTCATCATTCCTCCTATTTTCAGGCACTAAAAAAGCACCGCCTAAGCGATGCTTACTTCTTCTCAAGAATCTCAATTTTATCGATATCTGATTCGTAAAATTCAACAGATGTGCCCTTTGCAAAGTAGCTTCCTTCTTCGCAAACAATAATAACACTTTCCTTCCCATTTTCATTATCTTCTGGCCAAATATAATCATCTAAAGGACCTATAAACACTGCTGTTGGATTTTTCGTAGTTATTTTTACTCTCTTTCCCGCATACTTTTTCAAATCCATTATTTTTCACCTCTTCTCGGGAAAATATGTGAACCAGTTTTTGAATAAACGATTGTTGCACAATTAGTTTCAGATTTTTTGCCATCTAATGAAATATAAACACCTATAGGCTCATCGGCTTTTATTTTTTCTTTATGTTGCCAAACACCACTTTTTGAAATTACTGCTTCACCTGTCATTGAATATCTATTGAATAATTCTTTTGCTTTATTAATATCACCGTATAATCCGCTTCTTCCCTCAATGTAATTGTCGCTCTCAATTATGTGTCTTGTCTGTTTTCTCTCATTGATTTCAAGTTTTATTATTCCAGAATCAGCGGCACTTTGAATTAATTTCTTTGTATCTATTTTATCAACTTTAATCCTATTTGCAACGCTTTTTAAAGATAAACCGTCTTGATAAATTCTCTCACGTTGCATAGGTAATCCCATACTTTCACTAAAATCCTTATATTGACTGTATCTTACCTGATATTTTATTTTGCGACATTCAATCGTATAACTATCAGCTTCGCCCTTTTTGAGCAGGTCAATGTCCTGCCGGTACTTGCGCATCTGGCGCTCCATTTTGCGTTGCTCTTGCAGGGCTTGATACTTGTTGTATTTCTTCCCGTTGAATTCAATCTCTTTCGCGTCTTCGGCCTTGAGGGCTTCGAGCTGTTCATCGGTGTATCGCCTTTTTGAAATGCCTGGGAAAAATGGATCGTAAGAGTGATAGCAGTTGATCCCGCAAAGGCCCAATGCGTCGTCCAGGCCGCAGATGGAATAAAGCTCGTCTTTGGTGTAGACGCCGCCCTGCCATTCTTCGTGCTCGGGTCTGGCGCCGCTGTGGGCGGAGACTTCAAAGTATTCGGTGCCGAGTTCATCTGCGATCTGGTCGCTCATGTACCGCTGCACCTGCCCGTAGCCGGTCATCAGTGCCCGCCGGATGGCAACCTCGATCCGGCTGCTCACCCCGCTGGCGTAGTCGATGTATCGAAGTCCCGAATTGGTCATGGTGTTGATCGTCCGCTCCAATACCGTGTTATACAAAAAAGCGCCGGATTCAATGTCCATCATGGCATTGTCCAGCGTTTGAGTGTAAAAGTTCCGGAGGGATTGATAACGCATCTTCCCGGCCGGGTCTTTCATCGCAAAGCCCATGGACTGGGTAATGTTCTGAAAAGTGCCGTGGGTTTGCGCCGTTGTGGCTTTGATCAAATTCTGAATGGGCTCATTCTCCTTGAAGAAAACCTGGCGGGAACCTTCTATTAATGACTTTATATACCGACCTACCGCGCTTTTACGCTCTTTTTTGAGTGACCACTTAATAGCATTTGCCATAATGGCTTTTTTCGTTTTGGCATGAAAAAAGCGCCTTGCAGCGCTTTGAGATTGAATTTCGTAAATTTAAACATTATAAAAGATTTGAAATACTTTTGAAAAAAATAAAGCACCAAATCCAAATAAAAGATTTGATGCAATTCTGACGATGGTGATCCATCGGGGATTTGAACCCCGGACACCCTGATTAAAAGTCAGATGCTCTACCAACTGAGCTAATGGATCATATTCGTTATGGCAGGGGTAGCAGGAGTCGAACCTGCGAATTCCAGAGTCAAAGTCTGGTGCCTTAACCACTTGGCCATACCCCTAAATAAAAAATGGGGTGGATGAAGGGACTCGAACCCCCGACAACCAGAACCACAATCTGGCGCTCTACCAACTGAACTACATCCACCACAAGCAAATGGCGCGCCAACAGGGATTCGAACCCCGGGCACACGGCTTAGAAGGCCGTTGCTCTATCCAACTGAGCTATTGGCGCTCGTGCCTCAACCATAATGACTTTCTGGAGCGGGTGAAGGGAATCGGACCCTCGCGACTGGCTTGGAAGGCCAGGGCTCTACCACTGAGCTACACCCGCAAATTCTTGTTGCGAATACTTTCGTAACAGAACAGGACTTATTATAAGTGAAATATTCGGCGATGTCAATACTTTTTTCCCTTTTTTTTATTAAATTCAGTAGACAGCAGCAGACGCAACATAAATGCACTGCTGCTGTCTAAGAATATTTATTCGCTGATACCTTTTACCGAATCACGGACTTTAACTTCATAAGGAACGTATAAGGTCTTCATTTCCGTTTCTTCTTTTTCGCACATTTTAATCAACATTCGTGTCGCAACAGCACCGATATCATACATTGGCTGAGAAATAGTTGTGATTTTGGGGGTCACCCACTCAGAAATCCAAAAATCATTAAATCCAGCTACAGAATAGTCTCTAGGTACACTATAACCTTTTTCTTCAATTGCGCGAATGGCGCCCAGAGCCATTTGATCGTTAAAACAAAATACATTTGAAAAAGATACTTCACCCTTTTCCAAAATATCTTTCATTTGATTGTATCCTCCCGAAATAGATGAGAGGCAGTGATAGATCTGGTCCGGATTAAATTCTAATCCCTTTTCTTTGTAAGCTTTCTGAATCCCTTCAAGACGTTTTTCAGCGATATAACCATTGTCATTTTCATCACTAAAAATAATATTGTTGCGGTGTCCGGCATCAATGACTTTAACAGCCAGATCATAAGCTGCAGAGGTATTATCAATTAACACACCGGAAAGTTTTCCCGTCACATCAGGTACACAGCCCAAAACCACTTCGCATGAAGCGGAAGTTAACCGATCTCTCATTTCGTCCGTAAGGTTTTTCCCGACATAGATAATACCATCGCATTGTTTTTCAACTAAGACATCAAGAGATTTTTTTTCTTTTTCTGGATTGAAATCTGTATCACTTAAAATAATATTGTAGTTGTATATACCGCAAACATCTTCTGCGCCTCGGACAATCCAGGTATAAAAAGGATCCAAAATATCCGGGATCATAATCCCCAAAGTATTGGTTTTTTGAATTTTTAAACTTCTTGCGATTGCGTTTGGTTTATATCCCGTCTTTTTTATTGCTTTTAAAACCCTTTCCCGAGTTTCCTCATTGACTAAAGGAATATTATTGACAACACGCGAAACTGTTGCAACAGAGACATTCGCCTCTTTTGCAACGTCAACAATTTTTACTTTCATAAAACTTCTCCACTCGCTAAAAGATTAATCTAATTTATCAATCGCTTTTTTAATTAATGCTGGAGCCTTGCTGCATTTTTCTTCATTAACCGCACACGGTGCAAAACGGAGTCCCTTCTTTAAGGCAACAATAAAGAAATTATCATGTTCAGCTAAATAATCTCTAATTGCTTCTCGATTTTCGCACGGAATTGAAATAAAGAAACCATCACGATAAGTACATGTCTTTAATCCAACTTGACTAGCTGAATCCATAAAGGCTTTAGCACGCGCCTGAAGCTTATTTCTCCAGTCTGCTTGTTCAGCTTCAAATGCTTCTCTTAACTGATCATTCGAAATAATTTTTGCCAGTGTTGCCTGCGCTGATCTTGTCCCGTTTGACCAGGTGCCTCGATTTGAGAAAGAACAAGATGCCTTAAATTCACTTGCAATTTCCTGGGTTGGGGCGACACATAAAAGTGCGCCATTTCTAAGCCCATACATCGTCATTGCTTTTGAAGCCGAGTATGCATAAAGCGTTAGAACATTTTCCGGCATCCCCGAGAGAATTTCCATAAACTGACGCGCACTTTCACCCTTTCCAGCAAAATCGATATAAGCAATATCACAAAGAACAATAATGCGCCAATCCGGATGTTCATTTGCCGTCTTTGTATAAAATTCAACTAACTGCTTCCATTCTTCGTCAGAAATGTTATATCCTGTCGGATTATGTGCCGGTGTATTTAAAATACTTAGAACACGTTTCTGTTTTTCTAGCAGTTCTAAAACTTTATTTTCATATGATTCAAAATTAAAATTTCCATTTTCGTCAAAAAGTTCAAAAGTTGTAATCTTTCTTCGATTTTCTTGAGCGATTGTTCCATACGGGGCCCAGTGCCAATCCTGAACTAAAATTTCATCACCAAATTCACTGTAATTTGCAATCGCATTTCGAACTGCACCAGTACCACCCGGTGTTGCAACCGCTTCAATGTACCCTTTGGGTTGATGATGTTTAAAGCATGCGTAAACAACATTTTCCAAAAATTCAGGAATACCCGCAATACTTGCATAACCTGCAATTTCGGCATTATTCAAACTGCGGAATGTCGAATATACACTATCAAATGCTACTAAATTACCGTCATCATCCATCAACGAACCAATCGTCGAATTAATTACAGGTTCAGACCCGATTTCTGCAATTCTGTTCTTCGCCAATTCTGCGATGTGAAAAATCGGGTCATTGCCCGCTTCTCTAACTGATGATGAAATTACCATTCTATTACTCATGAGTTCCTCCATTTGTTTAATTGTCAATCAAGTATTTTCGAAATAACTTCGGACCGTTATCGTAAATATTATTACCTTTTGCATCTATTGCAACAAAAATCGGAAAATTCTCAACTTCCAATTTTCTGATTGCTTCTGTTCCCAGTTCTGGATACGCAATAATTTCTGAATATTTAATATGGTTTGCACAAAGTGTACCCGTTCCTCCTACACAAGCAAAATAAATAGCTTTATTATTTTGGATACTTTCGATCACAGGTTTGGTACGGTTTCCCTTTCCAATCATGCCTTTTAAGCCTAAATCCAACAACCGAGGTGTGTATTTATCCATTCTGTGAGAGGTTGTCGGCCCTGCTGGTCCAATAATTTCTCCGGGTGCTGCCGGACAAGGTCCCATATAAAAAATAATTTGGTCTTTAATATCAAAAGGAAGTGATTTTTGCTGAGAAAGATCTTCTATCATCCGTTTGTGTGCAGCATCTCTCGCTGTATAAATTGTCCCAGACAATAAAACTTGTTCACCGCAAACTAATTGCTCAATTTTATCATTTGTAATCGGTGTAGTGACTTTTTTCATCTATAAGATCACCGTCCCTCTTCGATCAACATAGCAGCAAATATTAACAGCAACGGGCAATCCCGCAATATGCGTTGGGTAGTCAAGAATATGAATACCAAGCATCGTTGTCAATCCTCCCATTCCCATTGGGCCAATTCCTGTCTCATTAATAGTCCGCATAATGTTCTTTTCCATGGAGCGTAAATGCGGCTTTTCACTATTTTGATCCAATGGGATAAACAATGCTTGTTTTGACATCATTGCTGCTTTTTCAAAATCACCGCCGATCCCAACGCCAACAATAATCGGCGCACAAGCATTTGGCGCTCCCCTTTGGATCGTTTCAACTATAAAATCATTAGCACCGTCCATACCATCAGATGGCTTAAGCATTTTTAGTGCACTTGTATTTTCACTGCCAAATCCTTTGGCCATAATTGATATCTTGAGGCTGTCTCCTTCTATGATTTGATAATGAATAACAGCTGGCGTGTTGTCATCTGTGTTTTCATCTCGAATCAGCGGATCTGAAACAATCGACTTTCTCATATAGCCTTGACAGTACGCTTGCTTTACACCGTTTTGAATGGCCTTTTCAAGGCTGCCGCCTGTAATGTGCACATCTTGACCGCATTGAACGAACGCGATTACCATACCCGTATCCTGACAAATGGGACGTCGATTATTTGCTGCCAACTCCCGATTCTCATTAATCACTGATAAAATATTTTTTGCCAAAGGATAGGCTTCTTTTTGCTGTGCTGCGGTAAGAGAACGATCGATATCGTCTGTTAATCTCGTATTAATTTGAATACACAATTTAGCGACTTTTTCTGTAATATCTTTTGCCTGAATAATTTTCACAGTATTTCATTTGATCCTTTCAAAAGATTTTACATTACTATTATAGCATAGCTTTAAAGGCTTTCATCCAGTTTTTTGAAAATTTTTCATCTTTTTTATCATGATGAAACTTATAATCGACATAAAAAAAACTGCGTTATCCAACGCAGTCTAAGTGTTCATCAAGGTGTATGGTCAACACCGCTCCATTTTAACAACTCATAATAATCCGGATAGGAATCCTTCTGGAATATTTCGCCGTCTACAACAGTAACCGGAAAGGCATCTGGCCCATCGGTCAAAAGGACACGCTCTACCGGCCCATTTGTATATCGAGATTGATCTTCAGAAAAATTCCGCAAATGAATATCAATACCTTGACTTTTTAAATCTTTAACAATTACTTGAATAGCTAAAGCTTGTTGAGATTTCAAATCGACATTGATAGGATTATAAATATTGATTGTACACATTTGACCAACCTCTTTTGCATTATTTATAATTAATTTACCATAATCTCATTGAAAATTCTCGGTACTTTTTTGTCAAATCCTTTCACTATTATTTTAGTAAACACGATTGCACACAAAATTTGCCATTTGAACATAAAATGAAGTATCAATTGACAGATTTGATAAAGCTTGAATTGCGACAGAATGATACTCTTCAACTTTTTCTTGAGCACTTTTCAAACCATAAAGCGAGACCATTGTTGTTTTATGCTCTTCCAGATCACTTCCCGCAGGTTTTCCAAGCACCTGTGTATTTGATGTGACATCTAGGATGTCATCAACAATTTGAAAAGCCGTTCCGATCGCTTCACCGTATTGTCTTATCCATTTTAATGAATTCGAATCGGTATCTGCCATTACCGCGCCGCAAAGCAATGAAGCTGTCAATATCGCTCCAGTTTTATGAGAGTGAATATATTTTAATTTTTCAGCGTTCATTTCACTATCTTCTTCGGCTAAAACATCGCCGACCTGCCCGCCGATCATACCATCGACACCAGCAGCCTGCATTAATATTTTCAAAGCCTGAATCCCATTATTTTTCTGTTGTGGGGATAGATTTTGCAATCCGACTAACGCCGTTTCCATCGCATAATTGAGCAGTGCATCTCCCGCCAATATTGCGATATCTTCACCGTACACTTTATGATTAGAAGGCTGGCCGCGTCGCAAATCATCGTCATCCATTGCTGGTAAATCGTCGTGAATTAAAGAATACGTATGAATCATTTCAATGGCACATGATAAAGCCCGTACATCTTCAATATCGCCGCCAAATAACTCGCATGTTTTTCGCATAATCACGGGGCGTATTCTTTTTCCACCAGCAAATAAACTATATTTCATAGCAGAAACAATAATATCAGGCGCGTCAAAAGGTTTTTCAAAACAAGAAAGTAGGTCGTCTTCAACATCCTTTGCCATTATTTCCAAAGTATTTTTAAAATCCTGATCCATGGGATTTATTCCTCCAAATCTTTTTCTGTTATTTCTTCTAATTCAGAATAACCTGATTGATTATTTGTTAATAACGCTATTTTTCCCTCTGCTGACTTCAAATCATCTTCGCACTTTTTTAACAGCGTCATCCCCTCTTCATAAAGTTTAACGGATTTTTCAAGACTGAGCTGGTCACTGCTCATTTCTGCCACAATTTCTTCTAGTCTTGATATTTTTTCATCAAATGTTTTTTTTCGAGGCATTATTATTCTCGCTTTCTTTTTCGAGTAGGACTTTCACTTCACCATCATTAAATTTGATCATTAGTTGATTCCATTGAGACGCTTGAGTCGCCGTCTCAACAACCGCCCTATTTGGTGCAAATACAATCGCATATCCACGTTCTAACACTTGATTTGGATTAAGTAAATACAATTGTTTCTGAATGAACTGCATTTGAGTCTGCGCTGACAATACTTTTTTTTGAATCGACCATTGAAGTTGGTGAGACAAATGATGCAGTTGAATATTTTGTGCTTTTATTTTTTTTCTCGGATTATTTATTTCAATAATTCGACGATCATATTGTATTTGTTTGCGTAAATTTTGAATTTTACGATTAAAAGCATAACCGAGATCATTTTTTATCTTTAATATCCGATGACTTTGATAGTTTTGATCTGTCGCAACTAATTCAGCAGCAGCTGTTGGCGTCGCTGCACGCATATCGGCTACAAGATCCGCGATGGTTATATCCGTTTCATGACCAACTGCCGAGACAATGGGCTTTTCCGCGTGATAAATTGCATCCGCAACTTTTCTTTCATTAAATGCCCAAAGATCTTCAATTGAGCCACCGCCTCTGCCCACAATAATGACATCAATATCATTTCTTTGATCAAGAGTGCGGATCCCTTCTGCTATTTCCTCTGCTGCATTTTCTCCCTGTACTTTTGCAGGAAAAAAAATAATATTTATACTGGCATTTCTTCTCTGAATAGTTGAAATTATATCATGAACCGCGGCACCTTTCCCAGAAGTCACAACGCCGACAGTATGAATATTTGACGGCAGTCTTTTTTTTCTTTCTGCATCAAAATAGCCCAGCTGATCTAACTGATTTTTTAACTTTTGCAGCGATACAAATAATTCTCCGACACCTGCTGGTTCCATCGCATTGACATATAACTGATACTGACCGTTTTTTTCATAAACATCTATAGAACCGCGGCAGATAACGTGCATCCCCTCGTTTGGAAGAAAAGAAAGCTGTTCTGCTTGAAACGAAAACATAACACAAGAAATTTTACTTTCTTCATCTTTTAACGAAAAATACAGATGGCCACTGTAATATGCCTTAAAATTAGAAATTTCGCCTTCTATCTCAACATTTTTCAGCAGGCTATTTGACGCAATAACACTTTTTACAAAGTGGTTTGCCTGTGTAACACTTAAGTGTCTACAAATCAATTTAATGTCTCCTGTTGATTAAACCTTTCTTTTGTCAAAAAGGCACAGCCAACACTATTATCCGTTGCATACTGCGGCTTGGCAAATACAGCATGGTATTGACGTTTCATTCGTTTTCTTATCGTTTCTTTTACAATACTGTTTGCCATCACACCCCCTGAAAAAACGGCAAATTGAACTTTATATTGCTCACACAATAAATTAATGGATCGACCAATCGTTCTACCGATACATTCAAACAAAGCGTATGCGATTTCTGAATATTCCGCTCCATCATCAATTAATTGGTGAATATAATTTTCCTGGCCAGAAAAATGAAAATCACATCCTTCAAGGCGCGAAGCAACTTTTATGTCATGCCGCTTAGAAATTAATGCCAACTTTTCTAATGCCTTTCCCGCAGGAAAGGAACAGCCCATAGCAACGCCAATGCGATCAATTAACTGTCCAGCATTTAAATCTAATGTCTTTCCAACAATTTGATTGGTATGAGCTTGTGGATCGACCATAACAATTTCAGAAGTCCCTCCTGATAAATGAACTGCTAAAAAAGGCTGATTTATCCGGTCAAGAACCTCTTCATGTCCAATTAGAGCCGCTCGAATATGACCCTCCTGGTGACTAAAACGATACAGTGGAACTTGCAGTAAATCGGCATAGGATTTAGCAATAGCGTATCCGACACGGAACACTGGCATATACGATCCCGTCTGAGGTCTTGGCGAAACAGATACACCTATTGCCTTTACCTTTTTTCTAATCTCTGGAATTGACGCAAAACATGCCGTCAACTCAGGGATATTGCGAACATGTTCAAAAACAGCTTCGGACTGTCGCAATCCTCTCTGCCCCTTCTTCACTGTCAAAATCTTTCTATTGTCAACAATGATTGTGTTGCGTGCATCCACTCCCGCTATGGACGTCGTATAATTGCTCGTATCAATTCCAATAAACATTTCCACCTCAATTTATTAGATGTTTACCCAAATTATTTAATATACCGTTGATATATCGATATGATTTTTCGTCACAATATTTTTTAGCAAGTTCAACAGACTCATTAACAGCTATTTCGATTGGCAAGCCTAAATACATCATTTCTGCAGCTCCGATTCGCATGGCTGCAAGTTCTGCACTTGGAATACGATCAAAATGCCAGTCTTCCCGGAGATATTTATTAATTTCAGAATCTATTGTTTCTAAATGGGCAACCACCGTTTCCACGAGTAAATGTGCGTATGTATATTGATCACCCTGGAAATCTTCTTTTGGATCTGCAAAGCCTGCGCCATTATCTAATGTTGCCATTATTTTAGCTTTTAAATCAGATTGTCCGCGATCTTCAAATCCAATCTGAAAAACCGCCCGATAAGCAAGCTCTCTTTCAAATTTTCGTTTTTCTTTATTCATTTTTCTCCGTTAAAAAAGCCGCTTGTCAGCGGCTTAAGTTATTTATTTAATATTTTCCGCAGCCTTTAACCAGAATGTTCACTTGTGAAACCGGTTTACCCGCCATAATCTCAACTGACTCTTTAACCTTTTTCTGTACTTCTTCACAAACTTCTGGGATTTTTATACCAAGGCTTGTAATGACATGAAGATCGATCTGATAGCCATCTTCTTTTTCAACAACTTTAACGCCCTTAGAAACTGCAGAAGGGTAAATGGCATCCAGTATTTCATCTGAAATACGCATAAACATTTTTTCGATTCCATCAATACCCAATGCAGCCATGCTTGCAATCGAACATATCATTTCATTTGATATGTCGTTTGAAGTTGTATGAATATTTTCTTCCATCTACATACCTCTTTTCAATGATGATGTTCGTCATGATCCTGGAGTTTTTCTAGGGTGTCATCATCTAAACAAAACTTACTTTCGCACTGAGGACATACAACGCGATCCTCTGCGAAATCTTCAAAACTTGCAATGAAGGTATGTCCGCAATTTGCGCAGGTGACTTCATAATAATCATCTTGTTCATCATGATGACACGTTTCCACTGCGTTTTCCAACTCAGCAACCCGACGTTCTAAATCATCTATACGCTTTGCCAGTTTTTCAATCGCTGTTTTTGTATTGTCAACCATTAAACACGTTCCATGTATTCACCGGCCCGTGTGTCCACACGAATGGTATCTCCTTCGTTAACAAACAGCGGCACCGTAATTTGAGCGCCTGTTTCAACCGTACACGGTTTGTTTGCCCCTGTAGCAGTATCTCCTTTAAAACCTGGTTCTGTTTGAGTAACTTTTAATGTAACAAAATTTGGCGCTTTGACTTCAAAGGGTTCGCCTTTAAAGAATCGAATGGTAGCGTTGTCGTTTTCTTTTAAATACTGTAAAGCATCCTTGACCTTGTCATATTCAATTGGGATCTGTTCGTAAGATTCCAGATCCATAAAATAATACAGGTCGCCGTCCGCGTAAAGATACTGCATTTCTTTTGTATCGATATGTGCACGTTCAAATTTTTCGTTCGGTGAGAAAGTTGTTTCAGTTACCGCTCCGGAAATAACATTGCGAATCTTTGTTCTGACAAAGGCAGCACCCTTACCAGGTTTAACATGTTGAAATTCAACCACAACATAAACCTGCCCATCCATTACAAATGTAACGCCTTTTTTAAATTCACCTGCTGAAATCATATCCGTTATACCTCCATCATAGAAATATTTTTTCTATTTTATTCTAAATTAATAATGATTATTTAATATTTTATCACACCTGATATTTTTGTTCAATGACTTAAGCTCTTGCAAACTAACCCTCGATCTAACCCGGATAAATCGCGAATAACTTTTTGAACGCTAAAATAATTAGTATTTGCAATAAAAGTGATGTCATGTATTTGGTTCCATCCGCATTCGCAAATGATTGTCCCGCCAGGCATTAAAAAATTGCGCGCTTCCGAAAAAATGCTTCGATAAAAATCCAATCCTGTTTTCCCGCCATCCAGAGCCATTTGAGGTTCAAAATCTTTAACATCTTGAGATAAATCATCGATTTCCTCAGTTGGAATATATGGCGGATTAGTTACAATCATATTGTACTGATCTGAAAGCTCTTGAAACAAATCACTCTGCACAAACTTTATATCTATCTGGTGTTTCCTTGCATTTTCCTTTGCGATTTTTAAGGCTTTGAACGACAAATCTGATCCCGTCACAACTGCTCTTTTTTCATAATAGGCTATGGCAATCCCTATATCTCCGGATCCGCAACACAAGTCTAAAACACGAAGTTTCTGTTGTGGCATCTTTTTTAAAATCTGTAAAGCATTTTCAACAATATTCTCGGTGTCTGGTCGTGGAATCAACACATCCGGCGTGACAACAAAATCCAAACCCATAAATTCCTTATGCCCTACAATTTGAGCGTAAGGCTGATGGTGGGTTCTCTTAAAGAGACATTGATCGTAACGTTGTTTTTGTTCCAAAGTCAGCTTCGTATTTTGATTTACGAGCAATTGAAGCCGATTCGTATTTAACGCATGAGATAAAAATAATTCTGCTTCAAAGCGCGGTTCAGGAATATTGGCCTGTTTCAGTATCTGTGCGCCTCGGCGAAGCGCATGTTCATAAGTTTCGTTTTTCATCTTAGCAATTAAGCAAAAAAATAAGCCGGTTTACCGACTTATTTTTCTTCGTTATTTAATACCTTAGCGTATTTTTTCTTAAATCTTTCCACTCGCCCGCCAGAATCGACTAATTTTTGTTTACCCGTATAGAATGGATGACAAGCAGAACAAATTTCAACACGCAGTTCCGGTTTTGTGGAACCAGTTTCAAAAGTATTGCCACAAGCACATTTTACAATGGCTTTACCATATTTTGGGTGGATGCCTTCTTTCATCGTATTCACCTCTTTCTCATTCGCATATTTAAGATCGAACTTTAGCTAAAATTCAACTTTTTTAGTATATCAAAATAAAATTCGAAATGCAATAACTTTTCTCGATTAATTTATACATTTGCTATCTGTGATGAACGGAATTGTACCCATGACATCTTAATAGCGTGTGCAAATTCACATGTTGCTACGCCTTTGTCAACTATAGAAACAATCCAACTTTCAGCGTATTTAGGAGGTGTAACCGTCACCGGAAACATATGTCTCAAAATCATATTTGCTTCTTTTTTATTGAGATCATAATCTTTTTCCGCATTTTTTAATGCGTGTTTCGGGTGCACGACCGCATGCATATTCCGAATACGATCGAATCCTCTTTCATTGTGTTCTACTGTTCGCCAATCTTCAAAATAATAATCGTGCAACAACGCCCCCCTCGCCGTCGACCAACTATCGAGATGCATTTTTTTTGCAATGACGTAGGCATAATAAGCAACCCGTACACAGTGGGCATATCTGCCTAATTCATTTCCATGATGACGCTGCTGCTTTAATGTTTGAAATTTAGGATCATTGATAATATCAGCTGTAATAGAATAAAATGGTTTAAAATACTTCTTTTCCCGTATACTTTCCATATATATGTAAATTCCACCTCACTAATCCTGATTAAAACTACGTTATATTTATAATCCATTTGTCTGAAATTAGGATTAAATTGTGAGAATCTGTCTTGTTAAAAAAGCAAGCTGAAAATACACTATACTTGCTCTGTTACTTCTTTACTATACGCGGTAAAGAAAGTGTGTATGAATATCATTTCTTTGTTCACGCACAGCTTAAGCTATGCAAATTTCACTGTTAGAAAAACAGATAAGTTCAATGGCAACGACCTGAACTGTCTCTTCTGGTTTGATATTTCGAAAATCAAGATGCTTTGTTTTCCCTCTCGTTTTATAATACTCACTTTCTTATCATTCGGAATCTAATATAGCATTTCTGCTTATTTTTTACTTACTCTCAAAAGCCTCCCAATCGATACAATAAATATTCTAAAGGCTTTCTTTTGCATTAACAATTGAAAATTCAATTCTTGCCAAGTAGTATAAATTGCGTACAAAAATTTGTAAAATATTATCCGTTAGTTCTGTGAATTCCCGCGCACTGAATAGAAAAAATGCATAATATGCAGAAAATTGCATATTATCGCAATTATGGATTGAGTATTGTCGGCAAAGGCGATATGCAGAATTCGTGCATTTTTCGTGCATTCTCGTTGTAACAAAAAAACCGACGCCTTGAAACGTCGGTATTTAGCCAAATGGTGGAGATGAGGGGATTCGAACCCCTGACCTCGTAAATGCGAATCACGCGCTCTCCCAACTGAGCTACACCCCCATTTATTATGTTTTTGACTGGCGGAGAAGGTGGGATTCGAACCCACGTGCCCAAAAATGGACAACCGCATTTCGAGTGCGGCTCGTTATGACCTCTTCGATACTTCTCCAAAAGACTACGATAAATATTTTACCATTGTTCTTTTTTATGTCAAGTCTTATCTAAAAGATATTAATCATTTTTTTATTTTTTCTTTTCCATAAAATGATTATAATGGTCTAATAAATCTTAAGGAGGTTATTTCATGATTAATCAACCTGTCGGCATTATTGGTGCTGGAAATATGGCATCAGCAATAGCAAGGGGCATTATTAATAAAAAAGTTGTAGTCCCTTCATCCGTTCGTATGTTCGATCCTGACTCGGAAAAACTAACTGGTCTGGTAAATGAATTAAATATTATTCCAGAGACTGACAATGTGTCCTTGGTGAAAAACGCAAATATCATCATTTTAGCGGTTAAGCCAAATATTTATCCCAATATCATAAAAGAAATCCGCGATACCGTCGATTCGTCTAAAATTATCGTCACAATTGCTGCTGGTCAAAAGATTTCTGCAATCGAAGATCTCTTTGGAAAGACTATCTCTCTTGTTCGAGTCATGCCCAATACACCAGCTCTTGTCGGAGAAGGCATGTCTGCCTTGACTCCGAATCAATTCATCTCTAATGAAAATCAAAATGAAGTATTAACTTTATTTAAATGTCTCGGGAAAGCTGAATTGATTCCTGAAAAATTAATGGATGCTGTAACGGGCATTTCCGGTTCCTCTCCTGCCTTTGTATTTATGTTTATCGAAGCGATGGCCGATGCCGGGGTACAGGCCGGGATGCCGCGGCAACAGGCTTATACCTTTGCTGCTCAAGCGGTCTTAGGCTCTGCAAAAATGGTTCTAGATTCCGGGCAACACCCTGGCGCACTAAAAGATATGGTCACCTCCCCTTCCGGAACGACCATCGAAGGCGTTTTAACATTAGAAAATAAAGGGTTTAGAGGAATTGTTTCACAAGCGGTAAAAGATACGATAAAAAAATCAATCGCAATGTCAAAAGATAATTAGATAAAAAAGGTTATTTCCGTCTTGTGTGCTACGGAAATAACCTTTTTTTATCAAACATTGAATTTAAAGAAAGTGACATCGCCATCTTTCATAACGTAATCTTTACCTTCTGTCCGCGTTAAACCTAATTCTCTTGCTTTTGCTTCGCTTCCCGCTTCGATGAGATCATCATAGCTCGTAATTTCCGCTTTAATAAAACCTCGTTCCATATCAGTATGAACTTTTCCAGCTGCCTGTGGGGCCTTCGTCCCCTTTGTAATGGTCCACGCGCGGCATTCATCAGGACCAGCGGTCAAAAATGATATCAACCCCAATAAACGATAAGCAACTGAAATCACACGATCTAAACCTGACGAATCCATTCCCATAGCGTCAAGAAACTCTTGTTTTTCATCATCTTCTAATGTTGAGATCTCTTCTTCAATTTTGGCTGAAATTTTAACAACTTCCGCTGGTGCCACATAATCTCTAAGTGCTTTGACATAATCGTTATCTTCCGACAAATCATCTTCTGAAACATTGGCAACATAGAAAATCGGCTTCGTACAGATCATTTGAAGACTAGAGACCCACTTCCACTCATCTTCAGAATAATCTGCGGGATCTGGTTTTTTTTGTGCTTCTAAAGATGCTTTTACGCGTTGCAAAATTTCCAGCTGCTTTTTAGCTTCTTTAGAGCCTTTTGCTGCTCGTGTTGTTTTATCAATTCTTCGTTCAATCATTTCCAAATCAGCGAAAATCAATTCAAGATTGATGGTTTCCACATCGTCGACTGGATCAATCTTTCCCTCGACATGAACGATATTTTCATTTTCAAAGCAACGGACAACATGAGCAACCGCATCGACTTCACGAATATTCGCAAGAAACTTATTGCCTAGACCTTCACCTCGGCTTGCGCCTTTTACTAAGCCCGCTATATCAACAAATTCAATGGTGGTTGGAACAATCTTTTTTGTGTCATACATTTTCCCCAACACATCCAAACGCGGGTCGGGAACCGCTACCATCCCAACATTTGGATCAATGGTACAAAATGGATAATTGGCCGATTCTGCTCCAGCTTTTGTAATGGCATTAAAAATTGTACTCTTTCCTACATTAGGTAACCCTATAATCCCTATCTGCATTAAACTATCCTTTCTACTTATTTCTGATTTGACGGCCGCATATCATCTTGCCATAATCGTTCCAAATCGTAAAATTCACGTTCTTCCTGAGAGAAAACATGAATAATAACATCGTAATAATCCAAAAGAATCCAACGTGATTCTCGTTCACCCTCAACATTTTTAGGCTCTATCCCCATCTTAGAGGCGTTGTCCTGAATATTCTGACTAATAGCATTAACTTGACGAACATTACTGCCACTGGTAATCACAATAAAGTCGGCTAAGGATGAGCGTCCCCGAACATCAATCACTTTTGTATCGATCCCCAAACGGTCGTCGATCCATTTTTGTACATATTCAACAAATTCCATCGGTTCTATTTCAAAAATTTTATTTGTACTCATTTTGATCCTCATTACTCTTTATTTATCTGATACTTCTCTTCAATGATCATGTAATTTCGCGCTTCAATCGTCCTAGGATGAATTAAGCCGCCAATACGCATAACATATGAAATAGTATTATCAAAGGCTTCCCGACATGCCATATCCAAATCTTTGTCATAACTAGTTTTTCTCAAATGCTCTACACCAGGATAATCTCTGCCAGGCTCAATAAAATCAGCCAGATAAATAATTTTGTCTAGCGTACTCATATTGCTTTTTCCCGTTGTGTGACAATCAATCGCCGACAAAACTTCAGGATCTTTTACATGATACTTTTTCTTAGCGACTACAGCGCCAACAGGGCCGTGTAATAATTGAGGTTCAAGTATCATGATCGGGTCCAAAGCGATTTTTTCATCCTTTGCTATTTGAAGCATTTCATGATTCGAAAAATTCTTTGCACAATCGTGCAATAACGCGGCCATCTCAGCTTGGCAAACATCAATACCATTTTGTCTTGCTAATTTTGACGCCGATTTTACAACGCCAAGTGTGTGATTGAATCGATGTGGTTTTAGTACTTTTTTAAGTTCAATCTTGATTTGCTCAAATTGATTCTTTTCTTTTTTCAATATGATTTCCTATTCAACGGTATAAATTTTTTGACTGAATATAAGCATTGACATCGTCTGGAATTAAATAACGAACGGATTTCCCCTCCCGAATTCTTTTTCGAATATCAGTTGAAGTGATATCCATTCCAGATAACATCATAGGGTAAATCATTGCCCGATAACGCTTTCGCAGCCTCAATATCGCCCATCTCAATTTAAAAGTGGGATATCCCGGACGCTCCGCTACAATGAACGCCGTTTGCTTGAACAATGCATCAATTTTACGCCATTTGGTAATATTAAAAACAATATCAGCACCCGCTATAAAGAACAATTCCTTATCCGGATATTGTTCCCTGATTTTTTGGATCGTGTCAATTGTATAAGTTTTTCCCGTGCGATTGATTTCAATCGGTGAAACTTCAAAAAAAGGATTTGACGCAATCGCTAGTGTAACCATTTTATAACGATTTTTGCGTTCTAATACATCGTTCGTCGGCGCGGTTTCAAATTTAAACGGATTAGCTCCCGTTGGGATAAAAATCACCCGTTCTAATCCGAATTGAATTCTTGCAGATTCGGCCAAATGAAGGTGTCCAATATGAATTGGATTAAAACTCCCTCCAAAGATCCCAATTTTTCCATTCATTTTATTTTAATTCGTTTTTCTTTGTCGGTAAATCGATACGAATATGCTGAGGATTTCTCTTAAATAAGACAAAAGTATTTCCAAGCACCGTGACAACATCTGCTTTCAGATGTAAAGCCAGTTCTTCAGCAGCGGATCGCGCATCAATCGGTGCGTTCTGCTGAACTTTCCCCTTAATCAATTCTCTGGCCACAATGGCTTTGTAAGACTGATTTGTAATTTCTCTGTCAATGCCGCCTTTCCCTATGTATATGACAGGATTCTCTGAAACGGCCAATTTTCTTAAATAATTTCTTTGTTTACTTGTTAACATAATTTCTATATAAAATATTCAAACTCTATTCCTTCAATTGAAACGATATCTTCTTCTTGGATGCCTTCCTGTTCAAGAGCTGAAAACACCCCTGCGTCTTTCAATCGTTTTTGAAAATAACGCGTCGACGTTAAATCATCGAAATTTACTGAATGAATAAGCTGATCGAAATCACCGGTCACAACATAGACTTTTTCTGCCCCCCTATGTTGCACTTCAATTGAAAAATGAGGTTTCGTTCTCTTCAAAGAATAAACTCGGTTCGATGATTCAGACGCCACTTCTTGACTCAATGCTACAGATTTTTGATCTGGAATTTCTTTTAACTTGTTAATTGTATAGCCCAATAATTCGTCAATGCCTTTGTTCGTCGCAGAAGAAATAGGAAAAACTGGATATTTTTTTTCTTTGAGCTTTTTCGCCACCTCTTCAACAACGTCTGGATCTGCCATATCAGATTTAGACAATACGACGATTTGTGGCTTATCCAGCATTTTAGGATTATACTGTTCCAACTCATTATTAATTTTTTCGAAACAATCAAGGGGATCTTCTCCGCTTAACAAAGCTGTCTCCGAAACATCCAGAAAGTGCAGAAATAATTTAGTTCTTTCAATATGACGCAGAAAGCGTAACCCCAATCCAACGCCCTCACTAGCCCCTTCGATAATGCCTGGGACATCAGCAACAACAAAGGAATCAAAATTTTTCCATTCAACAACGCCGAGATTTGGATCAATAGTCGTGAATGGATAATTACCAATTTTAGGGTTGGCCTTCGTCACAACAGACAAAAAAGTCGATTTTCCAACATTAGGAAATCCGAGGAGCCCAACATCCGCAATAAGCTTTAACTCGAGTACTAATGTTCGCTCTTCACCCTTTGAACCACCTTGAGCAAACCGTGGCGACTGACGCGTCGAAGTTGCAAAGTTATAATTACCCAAACCGCCTCGGCCGCCTTGTGCTGCAATAACAGTCTGTCCATCTTCACAGAGATCAGCCAATATTTCTTCCGTAGTTCGGTCTTTAACAATCGTGCCCACAGGTACTGTCACAATAACATCGCTGCCATTTTTCCCCGAGCTTTTGCTGGACGCACCGTCACCGCCATCAGTTGCTTGAAATTTTTTCTTATATTTAAATGGCGCGAGCGTGCGCATACTGTAGCTTGCCTGAATGATGACAGATCCGCCCTTTCCGCCGTTTCCGCCATCTGGTCCGCCCTTTGGAATATATTTTGCACGGTGAAAGGTCATTCCCCCGTGACCGCCTCGTCCGCCTTTTACATAAATTTGAACTTGATCGATCATGAATACTCCCAGTAGTATATATCTCTATTTCTCTTTTATATGAATAAAAGCTGCCGCAGGACGCTGCGACAGCTCTCACTTGATTTAATTATTCAGCTAAATTACGCGGATAAACAGAGCACTGTTTCTTATCACGCCCTAAACGTTCAAATGCGACAACGCCGTCAATCGTGGCAAAAAGCGTATCATCTCCGCCTTTTCCAACATTTTTGCCTGGATGAATTTTTGTTCCACGCTGACGAACCAAAATATTGCCAGCTAAAACATGAGCACCGTCACCCTTTTTAACACCTAAACGTTTTGATTCAGAGTCACGGCCGTTCTTTGAACTCCCAACTCCTTTTTTATGAGCAAAAAGCTGTAAATTCATTTCTAACATGATCATTACCTCCAATTCTTGAGTTAACACGTTTCATCAACTTCGATGATATTAACAAAATCACTGTACGTTTCTGTAATAAGCCGAATATTAATGAGATAAGTTTGAAGCAAAACCAATAATTTGCCTTTCCGTTCCATCTCATCTACAGCTGTTAACTGTGGAACACAAATACGCGTTTCCCCGGGTTCATATTTTTCCACGACCTCATTCTCAGGAAAATTCAAAACTTCGATCATTCCATTGATTAATGCGATCGTCAAAACAGAAACGCCAGCACAAACAATATCCTTTCCACTATCTTCATATCCACTATGGCCCGTTACATCAATGTGTGTAATGGTTTCATCGCGATAGGTGATGCGGACTTGAATCATTATTTTTCGATCGTCGTGATTTTAACTTTCATAAACGGCTGACGATGGCCTTGTTTGCGGCGATAATCTTTTTTGGCTTTGTACTTATAAACAATAACCTTCTGACTCTTGCAAAGATCAAGCACTTCGCCTTTTACAGTTGCACCTTCCACAACAGGAGTTCCAATAGTAAGGTCGGCGCCTTCACCAACAGCTAATACATCATCGAACGAAATTTCATCGTTGACTGAAACATCCTTCAACTTTTCGATTTCGATCACATCATCCTTGGCAACGCGATATTGTTTGCCACCTGTTTTAATAATTGCGTACATGAAAAATTCCTCCTCATACCAGTCTCGCCACTATAGGTACGTTTTTGTTTAAACCATAAGTGAGCGGCTTCATAACGTGATAAAGATATCACACATACTGGTTATCGTCAAGTTTTTTACTTTATTTTTTAGCACGATATTTTTTCTGAAAATCAAAACACTGGTCTGCAACTTCACCTGACAATACCAGTAAACAAATCAAATTTGGAATTGCCATCAAACCGTTCATCGTATCAGAGACATTCCAGATCGTCTGCAACGCCGTTGTCGCCCCTACATAAGTAATGAGGGAATAAATAATACGATAAATTTTCGTAGCGATTGGATGGTCGATTAAATATTCAAAAGATTTTTCTCCATAATATTCCCATCCAAGTATGGTTGAAAAAGCAAATAGTGCAATACCAATAGTAACAATTAATGCGCCGAATTGCCCTAATGCGCTTGAAAAGGCCGCTATTGTGAGTCTCACGCCTGTAAGTGGATTTCCCTGTGCATCCAATTGCCCTAATGTCCCGGATGATGCAATAACAAGTCCTGTAACTGAACAAATAATAATTGTATCAAAAAAGGTTCCCGTCATATTGATATATCCTTGACGTGATGGGTGATCTGTTTTTGCAGCAGCCGCCGCTATTGGCGCTGAACCTAAACCTGCTTCATTTGAAAAAACGCCTCGTGCAACACCGTATCGGAGTGCTTGAGCAATAATCATGCCTCCCGCGCCACCGGCAGCTGCTTTCGTTGAAAAAGCCATTTGGAATATTTTTTCGATGCCCGGCAATAAATTCCCATGGTTGATGATAATAACGATAATACCTGATAAAAAATAAAAAACACCCATAAGCGGCACGATCGTTCCGCAAACACGTCCAATACTTTGAATACCGCCTACCAGAACAATAAAAACCATGACTAAAATAATAAGGCCAGTAATCCAAGTTGGAATATGGAATGTACTCAATAAAGCGTCAGAAATAGAATTGGATTGTGTCATGTTGCCAATACCAAAAGACGCTAAAGAAGCGAAGAATGCAAATAAGACCGCTAGAACCTTGCCAATCTGCTTTTGTGGAAATCCTTGTTCTAAGGCGTACATTGGACCGCCTGCCATTTGTCCATTAGCCTTTTTAATTCGATATTTCACCGCTAGAACCGATTCGCTGTATTTTGTAGACAATCCAAAAATGGCAGCAATCCACATCCAAACCAATGCGCCAGGACCGCCCAAAACCATTGCTGTTGCAACACCGACAATATTGCCAGTCCCAATTGTCGCAGCTAATGCTGTCATTAAAGATTGAAAAGGTGTGATATCCCCCTTCGTTTCATCTAAATAATCTGGCTTTGAAAAAACAGATTTGATCGCAAATCCCAAATTACGCCACGGTAAAAATTTTAATCGAATCGTTAAAAAAACACCTGTCCCAACTAACAAAGTTAGCATTACAGGGCCCCAAACAAAATTATTAATTGTCGAAATGATCTCGTCAAAATTCAATAATACCCCTTCTTTCAACGTCAAACTATTTTTGATTTTAGCATAAAAGAAAATCTCTGTCATTGATATTGCTTGCAAATATAATAAATAAAATACATTAAAGCGCAAAACTTCACACAACGATATAATTCAAGACATTTCCCAAAAGGTACGAAGCTTTTGCTCAAGCTGTGAACGATTTTGAACGCGCTCTGGTCCATTGATGTATTTAGGAAAAAGTTTTTGATATCGTTCCTCTTTGTAGCGATCGTCAATTAAAAGTGCAACGCCGCGATCTGTTTCTGTGCGGATGACGCGTCCCATCGCTTGAAGAACTTTAGAAAACCCGGGATACATATAAGCATAACAATAACCTTGATGATTGAGTTTCTGAAAATAATTCCGCAGCATGTCATTTTCTCTATTGATCATTGGAAGGCCAACACCAATAATGGCAACACCAATCAAAGATTCTCCTGCTAAGTCTATGCCCTCACCGAAAGCACTACCTAGAATCGCAAATCCTACCAAACTCCTATTTTGATCTTTACGAAATTGATTGAGATATGCTTCTTTTTCTTTTGAAGACATATCCTGTTTTTGGCAGATAATATCAAACTGAGCTGTCTGGACTTTTTTAATAAAATCTTGATAAATCAAATTCATATAAGCATAAGATGGAAAGTAAAACAAATAATTTCCGTCATGGCTTTGAACAAAAGCGATCAATGTTTCAGAAACCTGTTCAAATGTCTGCTGCCGATCTTTATATTGCGTTGAAATTTGATCTGCTGTCAAAACTAATAAATGGTTAGCATCGTAAGGTGAGTCCAAATTGACCAACGACATTTGAGATCCGCCTAAAAAGCGTTTGAAATAGACAAGCGGCGATAAAGTAGCTGAAAAATAAATGACCGATTGACATATCTGCGCTTTGTCAAATATAGCAGATGCCGGATCTAAACAATGAATCCCAACGTGAATATCGCTGCGATCATCAGAAAGGGCAAATGACGTTCGGCTCTCTTCCCCGTAAGTATCGTGAAGAACTAGAATTCGACGAATTTCAAAGTAAAACTCCAATACCTTTTCATCAATCACTTTTCCCTGCTGCGCGTATTGCGAAATCATCACCTCACCTGTTTGTGCAACGCTTCTTAAACGGTGATATAAGTCAATGGGAAATTGTTTTTCAACATGCCACGATGTCTTTTGAACGGTTAACATCACCCGCTCTTGTTCGAGGTAATCAATAACCTCTGTCAACGCTTTGAAAAAACCATTAATTTTGCGGACTTTTCTTCTGATTTCCAAAAAATTTTGTTTACTGATCAAACGATTACTGTACATATCCCGCACGCGCTCCACAAGATGATGCGCTTCATCCACGAGCAAAATGCTCTTGCCTCTATTTTCGTTTTCACACAGACTTTGCAAGCTAATGACCGGATCATAAATATAATTATAATCGCCAATAATGACGTCGCACCATCTTGCCAAATACAGCGAAAGTTCAAAAGGACATAAACAATATTTTTTTGATGCGGCAATAAGATTTCGGCTATTAAATTGTTCCTCAGCTTGTAACAATTCATAGACTGCCGGTTTGATACGATCGAAAAAATGATCAGCGTACTCGCAATCATCGGGATTGCATTTTCTATCCTCTTTTAAGCAAATTTTATCTTTAGCAATGAGTGTAACGTATCGAATAGATAAACCACTTTTTTCTCGTAGGCACATCAATGCATTTT
Organism: Pseudoramibacter porci; assembly: GCF_009696145.1. Taxonomy (GTDB): domain Bacteria; phylum Bacillota; class Clostridia; order Eubacteriales; family Eubacteriaceae; genus Pseudoramibacter; species Pseudoramibacter porci. The sequence goes on along the minus strand of NZ_VUMO01000006.1, from coordinate 30,633 downwards.
CTATTGCTTCGGTTCCGGTCGTTCTGGCTGTCGCATAAAAAATACGATCGCCATTTTCATGGGCCAAAGCATGCAGCGCTCCAATCAAAACTCCCATCGTTTTTCCGATTCCTGTCGGTGCCTGACAAATGAGCAGACCCTTGTCTTCAATCGTTCGATAAACTGCACTTGCAATTTGATGCTGTCCTTTTCGCCAATTTTCAAACGGAAAGGGCATACGTCGGATACTGTCGTTACGCCAAAGCATCAATTGGCTTTGTAAATCAATCCACTTGTTCCATTCACGAAACATCTTATTAACATATTCGCACAAACCTTCAAATGAAATTTTTTCTTTTATTTGGCGGATTGTGCCGCTTGGAACTTGGTAAAAAGTCAGCTGTACTTCAATCTCATCCAATTGATTCTCGCTGCACACCATCCACGCGTAAGTCCTCACTTGAGCGAAATACTCTGGATAATCGTCTTCCGAAATTGTCATAACATTACGAGTCGTCGTTTTAATCTCGTCAATCAAACATGGCTTGCCGTTCTGAAAGACAATTCCATCAGCGCGTCCCCACAAATTAAAAATATGATTTTGAAAGCAGGTTTGATATTTAAGCGTCACTTCTGGATGATAAGAGGCGCCCATACTTTTCTGAAGCTTGCGATGGATGATGGCGCCTTCCTGAGCACGACGCGCCCTTCCAAAACGCGTATCAATACTACCATGCTGATAAACAAATTCGACAAATTCACGAACAGAAAGCGTAATGATTTTTTTGTTTCGTCGATCTTGTTCTGCTTTCATTCGTCTGTATCAGGCTCGGGTAAAGGCATCCATGCTGTAATCTTAGATGAAATGCTACCATCAGACTCAACGACTTGTCCATTGTTAAAAATAACATTATCCATGTCTTTACTATTGGAATGGGTCAAAAAAATAAATGCACCATTGGTTTGATAAGGTGGAATGTAAACCGCCAAAGCTACTTCACGATCTAAAACATGCTTATAATTTTCCTGTGATGATTGATGCATAATGCTTACTAGACAAACCCGCTGTTGTTCTGGCAGTTTGTCCTTTATTTTAATCCATTTCTGTTCTGTCATATCCTAATTTCCTCTCTATTCTTATATGAATAATCCAACAATAACACCACACGCAATGCCAACAAGTACATCCGACGGGTAATGGACTCCGCCGACAATTCGAATAAACCCTGTAAAAAAACTAATAATAAAAAAGATTATTCCTAAAATCGGAACAACTTTGACAAATGCCATCGCAATGACAACCGAGGAGAACACATGTCGACTCGGCATCGAACATCCCCTTTTTCTTTTTACAATTAAAGGATCAATTGCCCACGTCTGATAGGGCCTTGCTCGGTTAATACCCCTCCGAAATAAGCTTAAAAGAACGAAACCAACAGCCGGATAAAGTAAAATTTTCCAAAATATTGCGTCTTTCTCAGACCACAAAAATATAAGCAAAAGCGGATACATTACAAACGGAATAATGGTCAACACTTTGTTGATTATTTTTAGCGCATCAACTGAATGAGGATGTTTTCTAAAAGGCGCACTTATCTTTGTGTAGCATATTTGATAATTTTTTTCAGGATTTTTCATTTAGAAAGATATAAGCGATCCATAATTTCCCAATGAGATTGAACAACAGCATCCGCTATAGAAGCATCAACTAAAGCTGCATCTGCACTGGCGAACAACCATGAATCGGCGCCAGCTTTTTTTCCAGCAATGATGCCGTTAGTTGCATCGTCAATTACCAAACACTCCTCAGGTGAAACACCCATAACCGATGCGGCCGCTTCCATGATATCCGGTTCAGGCTTTCCCACTTCTACGTCTTCCGATGTAACGAATCCATCAATATACGGCCTAATCCCTAATAGATCAATCACTTTATCAACAAGGTAGCGTTTTGATCCTGAAGCAATCGATAAATGAAATCCTGCATGATGGCAGGCTGCAAAGCATTCACGGACACCTGGAAAAATAGCTGGTCTTTTCTCCGGTACATCTAATAACTCAAAATAACGTCGGCTTTCATATTCTGCTTGGGCTGCCGGATCAATATCTAAATGATATACATTCTTCAGGTATTGCCACCAATTTTCACAGCCGCGTCCCATACTTTTTGCAATCTCTTTTTGTGTTGGCTGAATGCCAACTGCCTGATACATGTCTGCTTCAATTTGCTTATAGAGGCGTTCTGAATCCAGGAGCACGCCATCCATATCAAAAATAATTCCTTTGTATTCTTTCATACAATCCCTCGCTTTACTGATTAAAAATATTATATCAAACTGTCCCTTCGAACCAAATAAAAAAGTGCAGTACTCAGAGTATAAAATTCTCTGGATACTGCACCTAACATCCTTGCCCATTATTGGCCAGCGTAATGCCAATATTGTGGATATGAACGCCAATTTGTCCCGACACTTGCTTCTGTACCTGTTTGGTCTCCTGTTTCTGGATGACCGCGATTTGAATGAAATCCTGCTGAGCTATTACCTCCCAAAGACAATTCAACATGGCTTGAAGGATCCAATTCAATATCTCCCCGCGACGGTGACGAAACAAGAACCCATCCATTCGCTCTTAGCGCGGCACCTAAATCATGCGTTGAATTCGCGTTGATCGGAAAACCAGCCATTCGAAGTGAATAAATTATCGATGATGAACAATCAAAATCCGGTCCCCAACGATTTGCCTGAGAATAGCCATGACTGTTGTCATTACACAAAGCTACCATAATCTGGATAAACTTTTCAACTTTTGGTGAATTGGATGCTGCAATTGAGCTGACATCTGCCGGTACTGAGAAACTTCCCGCACTGCCAGCCTGAGAAGAAAGCTTGGCTAACTGTTCAGCAAGTTTTCCCTGCTGCGTTTGCTGGAGCTTTGTAATTTCTTCTTTCTGCTGCTGCAACTTTTTCTGATTTTCTTGAATGGATTGAGTCGATTCTTCGAGTTCTTTTTTTGCAGTGTCTGCTTTTTCTACAATTTGATTATCGCTTGCATATACGTAGCGGATACTGGCCAGATTGCTTAACATCTGAGAAAAACTTTTTGCTGAAAAAATATATTCCAGCGCAGATGTCTGTCCCATCATATACATCGCGCGAACTCGCTTACCCATCAACTTTTTCGCAGCTTTGTATTCGGCTTCACGCTGAGGCAAAAGCGACTGGTTAATGGTTAATTCTTCGTTCGCCTTGTCGATTTGAGATTGAATATCTTTTAACTTCTGAGTTGTTTGAGCCAATTCCTGTTTGGATTGTTCGACATCCTGCTGAGTCGGCGCTGCCAAGGCAGAAATAGGTGTACAGATAATCGCCGCAGAGAGGATGAACGTTATCAAACGTTTCAACCTTTCACACTCCTTTAATTCTAATATAAAATTCATTTGAATTTAGTTTAACGGATTATGTCCAAAATTACAAATTAATTAAAAAAAAGCTAAGATTTCTCTCGCTGTGCTCAGATAAGTACACACTATTTCTCTTATTTTTTTACTTATAAGACAAGAATATAATGTCGCATCTATAAAAAGTGCGGTATAATATAAAAAGAAAATTTTGCAAATTAAAGGGAGGTTCTATACCTATGGCATCAATTTTTGAAGGCTTTAAAGAACAGCTTAAGGCAAATCCAAAAACCATTGTTTTCCCAGAAGGCGATGATCCGAGAATTCTTCATGCGGCCAACCAATTATTAAAAGATAAAACATTAAAAGTCATTTTACTTGGCGACACCATGTCCGTATTCAAAGCAACTCGCAGTGAAGAATACGATCACATTAACGATGCAGAATTCATCGATCCTGCAACATATCCAAAAGAAGATATGGATGAAATGGTCAATGCCATGCTCGAACTGCGTAAAGGTAAAATGACCGAAGAACAGGTTAGAGAAGCACTGTCCCACACTAACTATTTTGGAACGATGCTCGTTAAAATGGGAAAAGCCGACTGCTTACTCGGCGGCGCAACCTACTCCACCGCGGATACTGTCCGTCCAGCACTTCAGCTCATCAAAACTAAACCTGGCGCTCATCTCGTCAGCTCTTCATTTATTCTGATGAGAAACGATGAAAAAGAACGCCTTGTTTTCTCTGACTGCGCAATCAATATTGACTACAAAGACCGCGTTGATAAAGAAGGAAACGTGACACTTAGTGCGGCAAAACAATTAGCCGAAGTCGGTGTTGAATCTGCAAAAACTGCAAAAATCTTTGGTATCGATCCTAAAGTTGCCTTCCTCTCATTCTCAACATACGGTTCTGGAAAGGGCGGCACCGTTCAGTTATCACACGATGCGACTATCGAAGCTCAGAAGATGGCACCAGATGTTGCAATCGACGGAGAACTTCAATTCGATGCTGCGGTTTCTCCTGAAGTTGCCAAGACAAAATGTCCGGACTCAAAAGTTGCTGGACAAGCGAATGTCTTTATTTTCCCATTGATCGAAGCAGGTAATATGGGATACAAAATCGCATCACGTTTAGGTGGATTTGAAGCCATCGGTCCTGTGCTTCAAGGCCTAAATGCCCCAATTAACGACTTGTCCAGAGGTTGTACCGAAGACGAAGTTTACAAGATGGCGATGGTTACTGCAGCATTAGCATAATAGATTGTAAGATCTACACTTAAAAAACCAACCACGCGTCAAACGCGTGGTTGTCATTCGACGGGCAAAGCCCTCTGCTCCTAGCGGACACGTAAAACGTGTAAACACGATCTGTCAGTCGCTTTGCCCTTTTTGTTACTTTTTACTTCTGAATGGACTTGTTCCTGATATTCTCAGTTGTTCTCCCAATCGATCTTCTTCCAACTGATTGGATATATATTCACTGATTCTTTTCTCATTTTTCCCAACAGTATCCACATAATACCCTTTACACCAGAATTCTCTATTTCGATATTTATACTTCAATTCTCCAAATGCTTCATACAACATTGTGCTGCTTTTTCCTTCTAAATATCCCATAAATTTTGACACAGTATATTTTGGTGGTATTTCTACAAGCATATGAATATGATCCGGACAAACTTCCGCGTTGATTATTTTTACGCCTTTTCATTCACATAATTTTCTTAATATCTTGCCAATACTCCGCTTTTTCTCCTTGTAGAAAACCAGCCGTCTATATTTCGGTGCAAACACGATATGGTATTTGCAGTTCCACTTTGAATGCGATAGACTATTAATATCATTCATTCCCATTATGAATGATCCCTCCTTTTCGTTACTTTGATTGCAGCTGACAGACCGCATTCAAAGTGTAACACGTTAAGGAGGTTTTTTCTGTTCAAACCTTTAAGGTTTCCGGAACCACGCGTCAAACGCGTGGTTTTCTCCATACAATAAAAAGCCTCCAAATCATTAAATTTGAAGGCTTTTTTATTTGTTCTCAAATTTTTTCACTAACTGATCTGTCTCAGCAAATAATCGAATGTTAATTTTTTCTTGATTTAGAAAATCCAATGCAAATTGCTCAGACTTCGCAATATCCTTTAATGCAAAAATGGGTCTATGATATTTCTTCGCGTAGCGCAATGTGTGAACCGTTCCGCTATTCTCATTAAATTCCGAAGTGATAACCACATCCGATGCCATCGCCTGAAGTCGATCTCTTTGAACGTAATAATAATTCTGCACAGAAAAGTTCTTCGGACTAGGCGGGTATTCAGAAAGAAGGCATCCCCCACTTTCTATAATTTTTTCACCTAGTTTTCGGTTAGAGACCGGAAGCACCTGACTGACCGGACTTGGCAAAAAAGCCGCCGTCTTACCACCAGCATTCAAACATCCTAGATGAGCCGCTTGATCGCACCCCGTCGCCAGCCCGCTGACAACCGTCACATTTTTTTCTGCAAGCCTTTCTGCAATCATAACATTTGATTGATACCCTAATTCCGTTGGATGGCGTGTTCCGATAATAGCAGCGCATTGTTTTTGATCCAAAGTCGACAAATCCCCGAAATAATATAAAATGATTGGACATTCGTCACTGTTATCTTTCAAATGATTGGACATTTTGAGCCGTTTTGGAAATGATTTTGAGAATTGTGTTGCAATGAGGATATTCTCCTTGTCACACTGCTCAATGATTGCTTCTGCCTTCCGATATCCATCCATAAAAAAAGAAATCGGCAGCATTTCTGAAAACTGATTGAATTCGATACCTATTTGAATCAGATCAAAAAAATTTAGATCCTGAGTTGAACACAAACGCTGAGGATGATATTTATCTACTGTTTTGACCAACCGACTTAAACGATGTTGGCCAAATCCCTTCAAGCAGGAAATGGCCAACAATCCAATATCGATATTATTCATCTCTCAACTGCGCATTTAATTTCGTTTGCAGCTCAGAAACAATCGTGTCCATTACTTTGTTAATTTCTTTATCTTTTAGGGTTCGATCTGAATGACGGAAGGTAATTGAATAAGCTAAGCTCTTCTTATCTTTTGGGATCTGTTCTCCCCGATAAACATCAAAAAGTTTAATGCTTTCAATAATATCACCACGATGTGCGTGAATAATATCTCTGACTTTAATCGCCGGAATGTCTTTGTCAATAACAACAGCCAAATCGCGCTGTGAAGCTGGATATTTGGGAAGATTTTTATATTTAACAGTATAATCGGCATTCAATTCTGTCAACTGATCAAAATCCAGTTCAGCTAAATACACTCGTTTAGGAAGTGATAATTGTTTGGCCACAACTGGGTGAATTTCCCCAAAATCACCGATCTGTTTGCCATCAATAGTGATGACCGCCTTTCGTCCTGGATGGAATAAATCACGCCCGCCCATTTCAAAACGCGCATCTTGATTACGGAGCAAAGCCTCCAAAACACCTTTCATGGTGTAAAAATCTCCATCATTATACATTGAAAGTACTAAATGGTTCTTTTGAATCGGCAAATCTTCTTCATTCGCATTTTCATGATAGGTTGCTGCGATTTCAAAGAAGCGTCCTGATGGATTCTTGCGACTGTGGTTCATCGCAATCAAATCCAATTGCTGGCCAGCCAAAGTAAAACGCATAATGGACGTATCTTCGCCCAATGGATTAACAATCTTAATCGGAGTTTCACTGCCGTCAAGCTGCATAGCTTCAATCATTTTAGGTGAAGTGAAAGACGTCGTCATCGTTTGATAAAATCCAGCGCCAATTAAGAAACTTTCAATCTGTTCCTGATATTTCTGAGATGCCGTCTTCTGGCCGATTAATGTGCTGCCTTTCATTAACGTATTCGGTATTTTGTCATATCCGTAAATTCTCGCGACTTCTTCAGCAATATCTTCTCGGATTCGCAAATCCTGTCTTTCATCCGGAACGGTAATTAAAAGCGTCGCATCATCTAAAATCTCAATGCCAAGGAAAAGGCGTTTAAGAATCGAAACAATTTCGTCTTCACTGATCTGAATGCCTAAATATCGGTTAATCCAATTACAATCCACTTTAATTTGATAGTTTTCCTCAGGATTTGGATAAATATCAATCATGCCTGAAACTGCTGTGCACGCGCCAATTTTTTCCAATAAATACGCCGCACGCAAGGAAGCTGTTTCACATAATTCGGCGTACGAACCTTTTTCATATCGCGCTGATGCTTCTGTACGCAACCCTAATTTTCTCGATGTTGTTCGAATGCTTGTTTTGTCAAAAAAAGCTGACTCCAAAACCATGTAATGGGTCTGATTTGTGATCTCAGAATTCAAACCGCCCATAATGCCAGCAATCGAAATGGGTTTTTCACCATTGGTAATCATCATCATTTGATTATCGATTTTCCGTTCTTCCCCATCAAGGGTTGTAAAGGCCGGATCATCGACGCGATCTACCACAATTTCTTTCGTCCCGATATGATCGTAGTCAAATGCGTGCAGCGGTTGCCCCAATTCGATCATAACGTAGTTCGTCACATCGACAATATTGTTGATCGGGCGAACCCCCGAGTTTAATAATTTCCGCTGCATCCATACTGGTGATGGCTCGATTTTATTAACTTTAAAAACTTTTGCCGTATATCTTTTGCAGTTGGGATCTTTAACTGATACCTTAAGATATTTTTCTATTTCCGAATCTTTTGCCGCGGATTCGTACAAATCAATAGACCGGATTGGCTGATCTAAGGCGGCTGAAGCTTCTTTTGCTATTCCGTAAATCGACTGACAATCTCCCCGATTCGCCGTCAATTCAATATCTATGATCTGATCGTCAACCCAAAATAGCTCTCGAACATCGAGGCCACTTTCCGTTCCTTCTGGGAATATGTAGACATTTTGTGTTGCGTCTTTATTAAATAAAGAAGTATCTAATCCCATTTCCTTAACGGAGCACATCATCCCTTCAGATCGAACGCCTCTCATTTCTGAAGCATTGATCTGCGTGCCAGTATCAATAATTGCACCGTCAAGAGCAACCGGAACAACTGCTCCTTCATATACGTTTTGGGCATTTGTAATAATCGGAAGCGCCTTATTTGGGCCAAATTTTACAGTGCACACGCGCAATCGATCAGCATTGGGATGATTTTCTATTTTTGTGATTTTTCCTGTCACAATGCCCTTGACTTTCTCATTGACGGGGGTAATCGTTTCGACTTTTGTCCCTGCCATTGTTAATGTATCACCAAATGTTTTCGCATCCTGATCTATTTTCACAAACTCTTTTAACCAATTGAAAGAAGCTAACATCTTTTTCCTCCTTTACTTGAACTGCGAAAGAAAACGCACGTCATTTTCAAACAGCAGACGAAGATCTGAAATGCCATATTTCGTTAGTGCAATACGATCTAACCCAAGTCCAAAAGCAAATCCGCTGTATTCTTCCGGATCGATACCACAAGCACGTAATACATTCGGATGTACCATACCACAGCCTAATAATTCGACCCAACCTGAATAATCACAAACGGGGCATCCTTCTCCACCGCATTTAAAACATGTGACATCCATTTCCGCACTTGGTTCAGTAAAATAAAACTGATGTGGTCTGAATTTTGTTTTCGTTTTATTGCCGAAAAGTTTCTTAGCAAAAAGATCCATAGTACCTTTTAAATCCGACATCGCAATTCCCTTGTCAATCACCAAACCTTCCATCTGATGAAACACCGGTGAATGCGTTGCGTCAATTTCATCTGAACGGTAAACACGGCCTGGAGAAATAATGCGCAGCGGTGGCTTTTGGGACAGCATTGTTCGAACTTGAACAGGTGAAGTTTGCGTTCTTAACACAATATCATCTTGATAATAGAAAGATTCTTGCTTGTCTCTCGAGGAATGATCCTTCGGCATGTTTAAATCGTCGAAATTATATTTAACCCATTCTATTTCTGGACCGCTCACAATCGAAAAACCCATTCCCAAAAATATATCTTCCAATTCTTCAGTTACAATATTTAAAGGATGATGCGCCCCACATTGACAAGGCTTTCCCGGTAAGGTTACATCAATCTTTTCACGTTCCAATCGCGATTCTAATATTTTTGCTTCGATATCACCCTTAATATGGTCCAGACTATCTTGGATTTCTTTTCTGACTTCGTTAGCTTTTTTACCAACAATCGGGCGTTCTTCCTTCGAAAGCTTTCCCATTCCTTTCATAAATTGGGTAATTACGCCTTTTTTCCCAAGAAATTGAACGCGCAGCTCTTCTAAATCTTTTATGTTTTCAATATGGCTAATTTTTTCTTTAAATTCGTTTTTGATTTGATCAAGCTGATCCCTATTCATTTTTTTCTCCTTAATTTTTACCATAAAAAAAAGTCCTTGAAATCAAGGACGAAATTTTCCGCGGTACCACCTTTTTTATCTTAAATCAATAAGATCTCTCAACTGTTTAACGCAACAGAAAACGTTTTAGAATACTAATTTCATCTAAAAAGCTCAAAAGTGAAATTTCACATAAACTTGTCCGCAATTTTCCAGCCGTGAATTGCTTCTCTCTAGAACAGTGGTTCATGCTATTTGCTTCGTCATCGCTATTAATTATTATTTTACTTCTTATCGCCTATCACCGTCAAGTACATCATAATGCCTGCCGCCACAGCAACATTCAGAGACTCCGCCTTCCCGTATATTGGTAATTTCCATGAAAAATCACAGAGTGTTTCAATCTGTGGCCGCATCCCATGGGATTCGTTGCCCAAAATTAATGCGCTTTTAGAATGACGTGGTATCGGCGATTTCGGAGATGAATTTCCGTTTAATGATGTTCCGCAAACAAAGAAATTTTGATGCTTCAAGCCTTGAAGAAACGCTTCAAAATGATCCGCCTTATAAATTGGAATATGAAAAAAAGATCCCATCGTCGCTCGTATCACTTTGTCATTATAAAAATCAACTGTTTTTTCTGAACAAACGATGCCATCATAGCCAACGCCATCTGCTGTGCGAATAATCGTACCTAAATTTCCCGGATCCGCTATTTCGTCTAATAATAAAAGGTGACGTGCATGTTGTAAATCTATTTGGAAATCAAAATATTTCGCAACACAAAGAATACCTTCAGGATTCTTTTGACGTGATAATTGATCATAAATGTGGTTTTCAACCACCTCTATTGAGACTTCCGATGAAATGGCATCTAGTTGGTGACGATTTACATCCATAAATCGGCGCGCAACTAGTATGCCTTCAAGTGGCACTGCGCTTTTTAGCGCTTCTTCAAAAAGCTTTTTCCCTTCAAAAACAAAACATTTTTCTAACTCTCTTCTCTTATGCGTGAAGAGTTTTCGAATCTGCTTTATTTTACGGTTTTGTTTAGATTGAATAACCACTGGACTCCTTCGGAAAATCAGTATAATTAATTATAAGTTTTCTTTTGCCAAATCAGCTAATTTCGCAAATGATTCTGCGTCGTTCATAGCAAGATCTGCAAGAATCTTGCGGTCAATTTCGACGTTCGCTACTTTTAAACCATGAATCATACGGCTGTAGCTCAAACCATTCATATGTGCAGCTGCATTAATTCTTGTAATCCACAATTTGCGATAATCACGCTTTTTTTGTTTACGTCCGCTGTACGCGGAACGGAGCGCACGCATAACAGCTTCATTCGCCGGACGGTACAATTTGCTTTTCGCACCATAATAACCTTTTGCAAGTTTTAAGATTTTTTTATGTTTTTTATGAGCATTAACGCCTTTTTTTACTCTGGCCATTTTTTCCTCCTAATTGTTTATCAAAAATGAATTCTTACTTTAACAGCATTTTCTTAACGTTTTTAGCATTGCTTGGTACTAAATAGCCTGCTTTTCTAAGATTTCTTTTACGTTTAGGTGATTTTTTATTTAAAATATGGCTTTTATACGCCTTTGATCTCTTGATAATTCCTGATTTTTTAACTTTAAAACGTTTCGCAGATCCGCGATGTGATTTCATCTTTGGCATGATTGTCCTCCTAATTTTTTAATATATAATTTCATTTGTTATCTTTACTGCCTTTTGGGGACAAAAAGATAGACATATTTCGACCTTCTAATTTTGGACTTTTTGCGACAGTTCCGTAATCTTTCAATCGATTTGCAAAATCCAAAAGAACTTGTCGCCCTTGATTGGTGTAAATCATTTCACGTCCTCTAAATCGAATAGTCAATTTAACACGGTGACCTTGTTGAAGAAATTTTTCAGCATTTCTCGCTTTGACTTGAATATCATGTTCTTCAACACGAACTGACATTCGAATTTCTTTAACCGTCATCGATTTTTGTTTTTTCTTCGCTTCTTTCTGTTTACGGATTTCTTCATATCGGAATTTACCGTAATCCAGAATTTTACAAACAGGCGGCTTAGCGTGCGGAGATACTTTAACTAAGTCAAGACCGGCTTCTTCTGCCAGTTTCCGCGCATCGGCCGGTTTCATGATTCCAATCATTTCACCATTAGCATCAATGACTCTAATTTCACGATCGCGAATCATTTCATTGATTTCATGTTGAACATCTCTTGCTATTGTAATACACCCCCATATTATAAAATAAAAAATGTGCAGGTAAACTAAAGCACCTGCACATAAAGCATCTTTACTGCATTATAACCCGTTCACCTTTAGTGACACAAGGTGAGAAGCTTTATTGCCTCTGCTTTAATTTACATATAGATTCTACTGAATATTAAATTAGATGTCAAGTAATAATTTATTTTTGTTCATTGCCCTTTCTGCGAGCTCCCTGCATAACCGCCATTGTTCATATTAGGATCTTGGGCAGAAAATGAAAAAACTTTGTACGTCTTTCCAGATTTCCTAAATCCAACTTTTGCTTCATAATCATCAGACAACTTTAGGGTCACCTGATATTCTAAATCCTCAGCAATCACAATCGGTTCTGACACCGAAACAGGGGTGTCAACCGTTGTGTAAGATGAAATGTCTTTTGCTACAGAAGCTTCATTACTTTGATTTTGATCTGTCGCCTGTTTTAAACTTTCTGCAAAATCAGATGTCATATATGCTTCTGCCTGATCATAGTTTTTATTGTAGATAAGCTGATAAAATGCTTTTGCGTCATCCTTCATTTGGTTTAAAGAACTGGACGATGTGTCAGATGTAGTTGTTGCCTTCTTTGCAGATTGATTACTTGGCACTTTCACACTGGGTGAATGGGTTCCCTTTGTCCCGGAAAAATTGAATGAAAAACTGGATGGATGCGTTCGCCAATAACCGTAGCCTGCAACGCCCGCTGCAATTAAAATAACAATAATTCCAACGACTGCCCTTCTTTTCATTTCTCTGCTCCTGTTCTTTTTAAATCAAAAAAACTGCTGAGCTTTCTAATATGCTCAGCAGCTAATTATCAAATGGTCGGAGTGAGAGGATTTGAACCTCCGGCCTCATGGTCCCGAACCATGCGCTCTACCAAGCTGAGCCACACCCCGATGTGTGATTTGCAAATCAACGATGTTTATTATAGAATAAGGTCACAAGAAAATCAAGTACTTTTAGTGAGGTTTTTATGAAAATTATAAAATTTTCTTCAGAACAATTTGAAGACATGGCAAATATAACATCACAAGTTGTCGATTACGTCGAATCCGAACGCATTCGTGACGGTGAAGTATTACTGCAAACACCAGAAAGCAGCGTTGGTATCACTCTCGCGGATCCAAAGAATAAAGATATGATTAAGGATTATTTGAAGGCCTTGGACCACGCGTTTCCTCGATTCAACGGTATGCAATACACTGGACCGTCAACACCTGGGATTAAAGCTGCGATGGTCGGACAATCGATGCGTTTGACAGTTCACGAAGGAACACTTGTTCTTGGACTTCACCAAGGTATTTTTGCCGCTGACTTTGGCGGGCCTAAAAAAGATCGCATGATTTTTATCTCACACGTCGGTTCAATCCTTTCGCCTGGCGAAAAAGCCATCGGTTCTCAACTATTAAAAGATTATAATACAAAAGTCATAGAAGAAGAACGTAAAGCTGCCGAAGAAGAAAAGAGAATGATCGAAGAAATGCGCCGCGAATATCGTGAGCAACATCCGGAGTACTTTAATAATAATGGAGAATCTATTTTAAAAGATCACATGAAGCCACAGGCAAAGAAACAGAAAAAAGAAAATAATCAATAGTTCTCGAGGTAAAAATGTCAAAAACAAAAAATAGAAAAAAGAAAAAAAGAAACGATACAGATCGTAGTCTGCCAGTTCATCAAACCATTAAACCTTGGCATCGCGTCGGAGCAATTATTTTGATTATCGCTCTCGTTATCGGTATGGTTGTTATGTACGGGTTTAGTTATATTTAATCATCATTAAAGGGGAGCTATCATGAATGAAATTTCAATAATGGAAAAAAGTAAAAAAGCCAGTCAAGCTGCTTTTACGCTTGCTGCCGTCGATGTCGAAACACGAAACCGCGCTTTACAAAACATCATCAAATATATAAAAGAAAATGTTGATCAGCTTCAAGCCGTCAATCAAGAAGATTTGGACCGCGCAGAGGCCGAACATCTCGCTGCACCGTTGCACAAACGTTTAAAATTAAGTCCTCAAAAGCTTACGGATGCGATAAAAGGCATTGAAGATTTAATTGCATTGCCTGATCCTGTCGGTGTCACGCAAATGGCAACCGAATTAGACAACGGGTTAGATCTATACCGTGTTACCTGTCCCATCGGAGTGATTGGCGTCATCTTTGAATCTCGTCCAGATGCTTTTATCCAAATTTCTTCTTTATGTTTAAAATCAGGCAATGCAGTCCTGCTTAAAGGTGGCCATGAAGCTTTAAAAACCAATCAATTTTTATATCAGCTGATCCGTAAAGCTACAGAAGAAGCAGGTATCCCATCCGGATGGATCCAAAATTTAGAATCTCGCGACGATGTCAATGAAATGCTGAAGCAGCGGGAAACAATTGATTTAATCATACCGCGAGGATCTAATCATTTCGTTCAATACATCATGGATCATACCTCTATTCCTGTCATGGGGCACTCTGAAGGCATTTGTCATGTTTATATAGATAGAGATGCTGATCTCAAAAAAGCGATTCGCATCGCTGTAGATTCTAAAGCACAGTCTGTATCCGTTTGTAATGCCGCCGAAACTTTTTTGCTGCACCGCGATCTTCCAAAATCGTTCATTCAATCTTTGAAACAATCTCTTGAGAAAGAGAATATTTCAATTCGCGGAGATGAACGAATCCAACAAATTATATCTTGCGAACCCGCGACTGAAGCAGACTGGCATACTGAATATCTCGATCGCATCGTATCAATAAAAATGGTTGATAGTGTCGACGAAGCTATCCGACACATTAACCACTATAGCAGCAAACACACGGATGCAATCGTTACTGAAAATGAGGAAACCGCCCGAAAATTTTTATTAGAAGTCGACTCATCCGGCGTCTATCAAAATGCGTCAACGCGTTTTGCTGATGGATTTAGATATGGTTTTGGAGCAGAAGTCGGCATTGCCACAGGAAAATTACACGCTCGTGGCCCCGTCGGACTGGAAGGCTTAGTCACTTATAAGTATAAATTAATTGGCCACGGACAAATTGTTTCTGACTACGTAAATGGCTCCGCCCACTACACACATCAGCCATTAAAACAAGACTGTCCCCTTTAACAATTGCATCATTATCTATAGGAGATTTTTATGACAGTCACTCACTCATTGCCTGATTATCCAGTTCGGATTATTATGGATAGTTGTTCCGAAGTTGCCCTTCAGTCTGATCATCCCCACATCACAATGACACGCGTCCCTTTTAAAATTTACATCGACGACGATGAACTCGTTGACGAGCGTCTCAATCGATCTGAATTAATTGACCGCATGCATCTGGCAAAAAATAAGGTACAAACAGCTTGTCCTTCGCCCCAATCTTTTTTTGACGAAATGGATCCAAGTGCTGTGAATTTTGTTGTTACCATTTCTAGTAAACTGAGCGGTTCCTATAATTCCGCTTGCCTGGCAAAATCCATGGCAGAAGAAAAAGGATTCGGAGAAAATGTATATGTTTTTGACTCGCGCTCTGCCGTCAGCGGTGAAGATCTAACAGTACTTTATATTATCGAAATGCTTAAACGTGGCTTTGAGCCCGATGATTTGTTTCATATGGTCCGTGATTATATCACACACATGTCAACTTACTTTATTTTAAATTCCTTTGATAATTTAGTAAAAAATGGACGTATCAAGCATACTGTTGCGCTTGTCGGTAAATTATTAAAAATCAACCCTATTATGAAAGGGGTTGATGGTGAAATTGAATTAAAAGAAAAATGCCGTGGGCATAAAAAGGCCTTGTTTTCCTTAGCTAAAATTATTGCAAGTGAAGCGGAAAGCCCCCAGACAAAAAATCTCGCTATCACGCATGTTAACGCGCCAGAAACAGCGTTAAAACTTAGAGATGCCGTGGAGAAAACGGGAATTCGTTTTAAAAATATACTTATTTTGGAATCAGGCGGCCTTGGAACAGTATATGCTGACCAAGGTGGCATTGTTGTAGCCTTTTAAATCAATCGTTATTTATTATAAAAATAACGTCAGCAGGTCAATGACTTACTGACGTTATTATTTTTTGTGAAAGCAAATTTTATTTTTCTATTTCGTTGTATTTCTTCAAAAACGCATCAACCTTTTCCAAAATAATCTGACACCCTCCAATCGTATCTGATTCAATATTTGTCGGCATCTTAGGCTCATGAAGACTTAGTCGCATCAGAACCCATCCGTTTCCGTGGTCTGCATCACATGCGATTCGAACCCCTTCATAATTGGGCTGAACCAGTGTCCAGCCTTCCTGATCTTCAGCGAAAGCCTTAAAGTCCTCTAATATCTTCTCTCCAAGTTTTCTAAAGTGATCACTGTTAATATGATAACGCACCTCTAATGATTCCGCTGGTTCTTCTAAATCATCGACAAAAGTTGATAGCGTTTTGCCTTCTTTTTTCAGGTGGTACAGTTCGATCAATGCCAGTGTCGCCAGATAAGCACCGTCATCTAAAAAATAATTGTCTTTCAGTGCCCCGTGTCCGCTCGTTTCCATAGCCAAATATGCGGGTTCACCGGACTTATTCAATCGAATGGCTTCGTTAATGACATTTCGATATCCTCTTTTAAAGCGAAGATGGTGACCGCCATGTTGCTCAATGAATTTGGTCAATCCTGTAGAGGTAACTGAGTCTGTCACGATCGTTGAATTAGGATATTTTTTGAGAACAATCTTAGAAATAAAAGCAATAAACGCATTGCGATTAATGGGGTCTCCCTTTTCGTCGATGATAGCACTGCGATCCACATCTGTATCAAAGATAATGCCCATATCTGCGTGACTGTTATGAACCATTTTAACCGCCGAAGCCATTGCTTCTGCATTTTCCGGATTTGGAATATGATTCGGGAAATGACCGTCTGGATTTAAAAATTGAGATCCCTTTGTTTCTGCGCCCAATGGTTTTAAAACATCGTCAACGAAAAAACCACCAGCGCCATTACCAGCATCTACAACGATGTGAAGTCCTTCAAGCGGTTTGATTTCTTTCGTTTCAGAGCGAATAATGCCAACAATATTTGCCGCATAAGCCTTTAAAAAATCAGATGGAATGCGTTTGCCGCCCAAAAAAGAAGTTTCTATTTCTTCTGCTTCTTTTAATAAACTTGTCAATTCGTTCTTTTCAATTCCGCCGCGCCGTGTAAAGAATTTAATACCATTGCGATTTGCTGGCAGATGGCTGGCCGTAATCATTACAGCGCCGTCGCATTTTAAATACGGATCTACCGTCGTCATAAACATTGCGGGCGTTGTCGCCAATCCACAGTCGTACACAACCGCACCTGAACAAACTGCACCCACACAAGCTGCCTGTGCCAAAAATTCGCCGGAGACGCGGCTGTCTCTCCCAATTGCTAATTTAATATGTTGCTTACCGGTTTGTTTTTTAATTCGTTCCGCAAAGGTATAGACGATTTTCATCGTCTTATTGTCGTCTAAATTAATTTCTTCTCCCGGAACACCTTTAGCCGCAACACCACGTACATCTGTTCCATTCTGGAGCTCAACGATTCCTCTTAATATCATCTCAATTCCTCTCTATTCAACGATCGGCTTTCCCTTGTCGTCTACTTTGTTTTCTGCCAAAGTCGCACACATAACAGCCTTAATGGCGTGCATACGATTTTCAGCTTCATTAAATACTTTTGAGTACGGTGCTCTGAAAACCTGATCACTTACTTCCATTTCCGTCAAGCCATATTTTTCATGAACTTCTTTAGCAACCTTCGTATTTAAATCGTGAAAGGCCGGCAAACAATGCAGAAAGATCGTATTCGGATTATTGGTTTTATTGATCATTTCTTCATTAACTTGGTAATCTTTTAATAAAGCAATGCGTTCTGCCGTTTTCGCTTCTTCACCCATTGATACCCATACGTCCGTATAAATCACATCCGCATTTTGAACAGCCTCATCAATATTATCCGTTAGCGTGATCGAGCCTTTTGTTTCCTCAGCTACCTTTTCCATGGAAGCAACTAATTCTTCGTCAGGAAACAGCGTTTTAGGGGCTAAAGCTACAAAGTGCATGCCTAATTTTGCACAGCCAATCATCAGCGAATTTCCCATATTATTTCGAGCATCACCAACAAAAACAAGTTTCTTCCCTGATAATTCGCCAAAGTTTTCCCTAATTGTCAACATATCCGCTAAAATTTGTGTTGGATGGTATGTATCTGTCAGACCGTTCCACACCGGAACACCAGAAAATTCAGCCAATGCTTCAACTGTATCTTGTGAGAATCCTCTAAATGCAATGCCGTCATAAAAACGTCCTAATACTTTCGCCGTATCTTCAATCGACTCCTTTTTCCCCATTTGGCTATTGGTCAAATAAGTCACATTGGCGCCTTCATCGAACGCGCCTACTTCAAAGGAGCACCGCGTTCTAGTTGAGGTTTTTTCAAAAATACTGACAATATTTTTGCCTTCCAATAAATGTCCTCGAATGCCCTTCCGTTTTTTTTCTTTTAGCGCCGCCGCATAATCAATTAAAAATGTAATTTCATCTGGTGAAAAATCACGCAAAGTTAAAAAATTTCTATGATAGAGATTCAATGATATTGCCTCACATTCTATAGTTTTTAGACTATTTTCATTTTATCTAAAATATACTGTCGATTCAACTAAAAAACCGAAGGATTTTCATCCTTCGGTCTAAAATTACTCAGCTTCTTCGATTCGAATGGTTGCGATTTTTTGATCTTCCAAAGGTTTATCCCACATGTCTCTTTCAGCAGAGACAATCTGATCGACAACATCCATTCCCTCAGTAACTTTTCCAAAACCAGCATAGTCGCCATCTAAATGCGGCGCATCGGCAACCATGATAAAAAATTGCGATCCAGCAGAATTCGGATCCATTGCTCTCGCCATGGATAACACGCCGCGTGTGTGTTTTAAATCGTTTTTAAATCCATTAGATAAAAACTCGCCTTTAATGCCATATCCCGGTCCGCCCATTCCATTTCCCTCTGGGTCACCACCCTGGATCATAAATCCTGGAATAACGCGATGGAAAATCAGGCCATCATAAAATTGATCTTTAACCAATTTTACGAAATTTTCAACCGTAACTGGCGCAATTTCCGGATACAACTCTGCTCGGATTGTACCACCATTTTCCATTTCAATTTTAATATGAATTAATTCGCTCATATTTTCTCCTCTAATTATTTATACAAAGTTACTTCTATTTTCGCATTTTGCATATTATCTGGCAACTTATTTGACAATCTTTTCCGAATCACATTTTCCAATTCCGCATCAAACAGATCATCAATGTGATCGTGATCAACCAAATGAATGTGAAAATCCGTATTGCCATCGTATCTCATTACATCATTTTCATCATGTACGCGTGTAATTAAGCCATGCTCTTCAAAACGGTCTAACGTATTGTATATGGTTCCCATCGATAAATGCAAACCTTGTTCGTTAACTTTTCTCATGAGCATTTCTGCCGTGGGATGACGGTTTGAATCAAGAATAATTTTAAGCAATATCGTGCGCTGGAACGTCGCACGTAATCCCGATTTGCGAATTCGTCTGGCAACATCTTCTTGATTGAAATCCCGTTTTTCCATATACACTCCTCTTTTTTCTTTAATGCATTTTATTTTAATAAAGATTGCTTAAATATTTATTATTTTAGCTCAACAATAGTTGCACCTGTTCCCCCTTCCGAAGGATTGCCAAAGCGAAAAGACTTGACAATAGACGTGTGTTTGAGATAATTCTGTACTACTTTTTGTAAGACACCAGTTCCCTTGCCGTGAATAATCGTTAAATGATTTGTGTTCGATACGACTGCATCTGAAAGAAATTTCTCAACAGCATATCTTGCTTCGTCTCCCGTCATCCCTCTTAGGTCTAGTCTGTTGCTCATCTTATGACAATCAGCTGAATTAATTTTTTTATGCTTTCTTTCATTTTTCTTCTCATAATGTTGAATTTGTGAAAGCTGGCTTGTTTTAACCTGGAGTTTCATTGGGCCAATTTGAACCATTGCTTTCTTTTCATCCGGTTTTATTTCGAGGATTTCTCCTTCTTTTTTTAAGCTATCAACAAAAACAACATCGCCTTTACTTAATGTTCGAAGATTTGCTTTTTTCTTTTTGTAATTTTTCTGCTGATCTTTTTGAATTTGCTTCTTTGATAACTGAGCCTGACGATTAATTTCTTTTCGAAGCGACTCTAATTTCTTATTATCAATCGATGCCATCGTGTTTTCCTGAATCGCTCGAATTTCCTGATAAATCGATTCAGACTGAGCTTTTGTTCTTTCAACGATAGACTCCGCTTCTTGATGGGCCTGTCTTATAATTGCGTCCCTCTTTTGATATACATCACTTGCTTTTTCTTCAGCACTTCTTATTTTTTCTTCGGCTGTCCGTTCTTTTTGTTCAGCTTTTTGCAGCGCTGCTTCCATTTCTTTTCTCTTTTCATCGATTAGATCTAATGTCTTTTCAAATCTAACGGAACCCGAATTAATGAAATGTCTCGCTTCAGAAATGATCTGATCATTCAATCCCAATCGCTTCGCTATTTCAAAAGCGTTAGATTTTCCTGGAATGCCAATAATCAGGCGGTATGTTGGTTTTAAAGTTTTAACATCAAATTCTACAGATGCATTGATGATTCCCGGCGTCGTTAACGCATATTCTTTGAGTTCAGAATAATGCGTCGTTGCGACTGTAACAATATCTCGCCTAAATAGTTCATTCAACAGAGCAATGGCTAGGGCCGCACCTTCTGTTGGATCCGTTCCTGCGCCAAGTTCATCAAAAAGAACAAGATCACCTTTTTTAGCCTGTGCCATAAAATAAACAATGTTTTGCATATGTGCTGAAAAAGTCGAAAGAGATTGTTCAATGCTCTGCTCATCCCCGATATCTGCAAAAACGTTTTGAAAAATACCAGTAGAACTGCCTTCTTTAACGGGTACAAACAGACCGGATTGGATCATAAGTGTCAATAACCCAATCGTTTTGAGTGTAACCGTTTTGCCGCCTGTGTTGGGGCCAGTAATGACAACGACCTTAATATCCGGTCGAAATACAATATCACTCGCTACAGCCTTCTTCGGATCTAAAAGAGGATGTTTCGCATTGAATAAGGAAATCGCGCCGCCAGGATTAATTTTTACACGCACACTGCCACTTGATAAGGCATATCCCGCCTTCGCAAAAGTGAAATCTAATCTTGAGATCATATTAAAATCACGTTCAATAACAGCGTGGTAGGCACCAACTTTTCCCGTTAAATTTTCCAAAATCGCAAAGATCTCTTTTTCTTCTTCTGCTCTTAATAATTTAAGATCATTGTTTAAATTAATAACGGACAGCGGCTCGATGAAAACGGTAGAGCCCGTTGACGATTTGTCCAAAACAATTCCTGGGATGCGATTGCGATACTCCTGCTTGACTGGAATAACATAACGATTATCCCGAACCGTAACTAACCGATCCTGCAAGATGCTTTCATAACTAGAAGACGTCACAATGCGGTTTAATTTATCAGATATCTGATTGTTTTTGGCAATGATTTCGCGACGAATGCTGGCCAATTTTGGTGTTGCATTATCGGCCATTTCATTAGGACCGATAATTTTTTTTGAGATTTCTCTTTCTAAATCTAAGCAATCATCAAGAGCTTCGAAGAATGGCACTAATTGGTGCAGGCTCTGCTTTTCAATATCTTTATCGTAATAATCGATCAAATCTTTTGTAAGACGAAGTGTTGAAGCGATCTCGAGCAGTGAGCTCATATCCAATACAGATCCGATTTCTGCCAACTGCAGTATATGCAAAATGTTGTTGGTTCGGGTAAGCGGAGGCCGACCATTTCTAAGCGACATATTAACTGCTTCTTCTGTTTCATCAAGTGCTTTAGTAATGTCGTCAAACTGAGTCAGCGGTTCTAATTGTAAAGCAAATGCCTTACCCGCTTCCGTGACACAGCAATCCGCCAGCTGATTTAAAATTTTAGGATATTCTAAAACATTGATACATTTTTCATTCATCGACTATTGTATTCCCCTGTGAAAATTTCCCGTCGTCAAACGATATTGACTATTTTGTAAATAATCCGTTGTTGTACTTGGATGTCGGTAAAAGGCTACCGCCGCCGCAATTTCATTTGGCTCTTCATTTAAGACGTTGATCCTATAGACATCAACACAATCCAAGTCTTTTAATTCCTTGAGCGTCAAGCATAATTTGTCTGCATTAAAAATATGAACTTCTTTATTTTGAAGGACAAGTGGAAAGGAAGCACCTTTTTCATCGACTAATTGATAATATCCGTTATTAGCGCATGACGTACAATCCTTTTTTGAACAATTGATTATGCAATTATCCGATACCATAACTTCTTGAAAACCATAAACGTTAAGTGTCAATGGCAAAGCGGTCTTATCATTCAATTGTTGGAGAGATTTGCCGTCTAATTCGCAAGATGCTGCGCAGCGGTCACAGCCCCAAGATTTAAACGCCGTAGTAGAAATCGCATTAAAAATTTGCAGATTTGTATCTGCCTCAATCGAATGTTTTGTCCCATGACGACGGCAGAGCTCTACCCCCTCGTAGTTGCGTACTAAATATCCATCAATCTCTCCATGATCAATGATTTCGAAGTTTTTATCTAACGCGATACCTTTTTGTGTATTGATAATTTCTGGTAAAATCAATCTCAATTTCTGACCTTTTTTGTGAATCTCAAGACTAATTTCCTGAATATACGCCAATTCTGACAAATTTTCCAAAGGTATCGCCCATTCATCCACTGGTATATCTGCATATTTTTCGTATTGGTCACAGCGCCACAATCTAAGTGATATTTTAGGGATCTGATGAACGCTGACTTGATGGTGTTTCGTTTTAAGTTCTAAACAAAGGCGTTGCATATTTTTCTTAACGGTTTTTTCATTGATCAGTGGATCAATAATTGAAACAATTTTCCGCCTAATACGATTTAAATCGGAACGCGATAAAAACAAATTACCATTTAAGCTGACGGAAAAATTTGAAAGCGAAAAATCCGTGTCACCTAATTTTTGAAGCTGTTCTTTGACCATTGCCTCGGTCAAAACATGTTTTTGTGCTAATGCAGGTTGCACCTCTTTTATGACAAAACGCTGGATTTGTCCTGTTTGCATATTTTTCACCTGACCGGTAACTGGTGTTTTTTCTGAAAAGGACAAGTCGATATTGATGGGTATTTTATTAAACAAAAGCGGCTTTTCTGCTTGTAAAGTTAAGCTTTCTGTCAATTCAATGTTCTTATTGCGGTAAACCGGCATACCTTTTTTTACGCCAGGGATTCGCTCCATTATCACATTGCGCTCCTTTTGGGAAAAAGAGGTCAAGTTGCACCCAACGTATGCATTTTTCCCAAAAGCAAGCCCATCACCTCGATTGAGTTGAATCGAATCATCCAGCTTAATTTTCATCAATCCCTTCTCAATGCTTTCGATTTTTCCAAGATATGCTCCGCGTTTTTTCTGAACATTTGTATTCAAATGATTCTTATCGCTAAACATCCAGCCAGATGTAAAATCTCGTCCAAACACGGTGTCTAACTCTTGGGTTGAGATGAACTGCTCGTTATTATCCACGATCTGACGGTACATTCGTGTAACTTGATAAACGTACTGAGGGCTCTTTAACCGTCCTTCAATCTTAAATGCATCGATACCAGCACCAATAAGTGCGTTGATGTGATGTGATGTATTTAAATCTTTCATCGAAAGCAAATAGCCTTGATGAATGGTCTTGCCTTTGTCGTTGATCAAACGATATTTCTTTCTGCATGGCTGCGCACACATTCCGCGATTGCCACTTCGTCCGCCGATCAAACTGCTCATTAAACACTGACCTGAACGTGCATAACATAGCGCACCATGAATAAAAACTTTTAACTCGATGTCAGTTGCTTCTCGGATTTGCTTGATCTCTTTTAGAGGCATTTCCCTTGGCAAAACAACACGTAAAAATCCCAAATTTTCAAAAAATTTTACGCCTTCTAAACCGCCAATAGAAGCCTGCGTACTCGTTTGAAGCTTTATCTCCGCATAATTCGTTCTGATCCAATAAATCAAACCAGGATCCTGGACAATCATACCATCGACACCAGCGTGATATAATAATTCAATATAGCGGACAAGATCGGCCCATTCCCCATCTTTTATGAGGGTATTGACTGTAATGTACACTTTCACATCATACTGGTGGCACAGCCTCACAATGTGTTTGAAATGATCAATTTCAATATTTTCCGCTCTTAAGCGCGCATTAAAAAAAGGGCCGCCAAAATAGACGGCATCCGCACCGGCATGAATAGCGGCAATCACTTCAGCCTCATTGCCAGCCGGTGCTAAGATTTCTGGTCGGTTCCTTTTGTTATTCATCTCTTAACCTGTCTCTTGTTGTTTTTTATACTGTCCGCTCGCTTTTTTGCCCTTGCTCTTCTTCTCTTCTTAATTTGTTTAACCTGAAAATACCGAAAAACAAAAAATCCAACGATCAATACAATCAAAATCATAAGCAGATAATCGATAAATCCACGGCGATGAATTGTTTTCGTCGTGTACAACGAAATACGTTTTACCGTTTTATTGTTATTTTGAACAAGTAAAGTCCCCACCTTTTGATTGACCTTTACAGTTTGAAGCAACTTGTAGGTATTGCCATGCTTTTTAAACAGCGATTGATTGAGTTTAAGGGTTGTTGTATACTGATCCTTTTGATTTTTATCAATATAGGATGAGGCTTGTTTTTTTGAGGATAGTGTTAAATGTTTCGAATTAGCGAATCTGACATTTTTTAGTTGAATCGTCTTGTAAATGCCATCTTTATTTGTCCAGTTTACTTTTGAATACTCAATATCAAATGTATTGATAATGCCGTTCGCCTGAGACCAAATATTGTTATCTGAATGTAGAATAACAGCGACCAACGATTTATTTTTGTACTTAGAAGAAAATACCAGGCAATGTCCTGCTTTATCTGTATGTCCTGTTTTTACACCAGTAGCGTATGGGTTGAATTTTTTTCCATCATGTGATGAGCCTGTAACTAAGGGTAAATCTTTCGTGCTGATTATCAAAGCATTGGTATTAATCCATTTTTTATCGCCACTTTTAAGGTGACAAGTGTATGCAGGCTGCTTTACAATTTCATCAATTGCTTTGTACTTCATCAGCTGCGTGCCAATTTTGACGAGATCGGCCGCCGTTGTATAATGGTTATCATCGTGATAACCATGAGGATTCACAAAATGAGAATTTTCTAGTTTTAATGTTTTTGCTTCTTTATTCATCAAAGAAACAAAGCGTTTAATCGCTGCATCTGCGCTTAATTTTGAATTTTTCGCATCCAGACGGCCCACATTCGCAGCAATTGTCATAGCCGCATCATTTCCAGAAGGTAACATCAATGCGTAAAGCAACTGCCGCCACGTCAAAACGTCCCCTTTGCGAATGTCGGCTTTCGAAGAATCCCCGCTAATTTCATTCACTTCATCGCCTACAGTAACTTTTTGATTAAGTTTATTCTGTACGTAATGCATGGCCACAAGTGCTGTCATGGTCTTTGTCGTACTTGCAGGGTACATTTTCTGGTGCGCATTTTGCTCAACAATGACATCACCTGTATTCACATCAGCAGCGCATACTGCTTCATCGCTGCTAAATGCAGGCATTGCCGCAAAAACAGAATTGCCTAAAAATAGGACTGACAAAAACACACAGCAAATAGAGACCAATATTTTATTTCGATTATTTTTGAATAAATGTAAGTTCATTGAAGCGTTCCTGATTTTCACGAATTTTTTCTTCATTTCCAATGACGCAAAGTGCATTTTGACGCATCGCAGCATCAATAATTTCACCACATTTTCTTAGATCATCCACCGTCGTGCTGAGAATTTGATCGCGCTCAATTTGAGTCCACTCTGGCGTTTGACGCGTTAAAAACTGTCGATCTGCTACGTATGACTGCATAGCAAGCGAAAGTGGATGATCTTTCGTTGAAATTGAACCGATAATGGCTTTTTCTAATTCCCGCTGACTGATTTGCATTTCACTCACATATTTTCCAGCTTCGTCGTAAACCTGAAGTGTATTTGCGACATGAGGATCGCGATATGATGTAAAAATCAAATCTCCAGCTTTTGAAACTGAAAAGCCCGTTCCATATGCGCCGCCTTTGACGCGAACGCGATTCCATAAATATCCCATATCCATAATGGTTTTAAGGACAAAAAGACTACCTTTATAATCGTAACCTAATCGCTTGATGTTAAACCCTTTGGTAACATAATTGATCTTTGATGACGTCATAAACCCTTCATTCTTTTTTTCTGTTTCAAAATGATAAGAATAAAGCGTCTGTTCGTTATTATCAATGGACTGAAGGCATCTTTTAACTTTATGATAGATTTTATTTTGGTTAACTGGCTCACAAGTTATCGATAATTTAACATGATTCCGATTAATGACCTGCCGATATACACGTAAAAGTTTTCTTGATAAATCGTCAAAATTTATATCGTAATCCTGACAGATTGCAGTCAGATTACGTCCAAAATCAATGCCTCCTAATTGCTGATACAGCGCCGCCGATTGTGAATAATAGGATTGCAGCCGCTGTGAAGCCAGCACGTTTCCAGACGTCAAAAAACGATTTTCAAATTTTGTACGATGTTCCTGTAAAATCGCTTCGATAATTTCTTTTTCGTCAAAGTGAGACGCCGTCATCCCTTGAACCAACAGTTCAAGCAAGTGATCTATCTGATCAATCAATGCCTTCCCGCCAATGGATAAATAGGCCTGATATTGGCCTTCGCTCTGAACGTCATCTAACACTTCAAGATTTGTCGATATCCCGCCTGTGTGGATTTGAATCATTTGATCCATTTCATCAACAGCATACCGATCTGTCCGGACATTAAACAACAACTTGTTGAGTATGCCCAAAACCGCCAGATCTTCTTGTGCTACTGTACGAATATCAAAATAAAATTTAAGATGAACGATGCCATCTGTTGGTGCCGGGTGCCATAAAACAAAACAATCATCCATCATCCCACGCGCAATTTGCGGTACCCGCGCCTTGGCGTTTAAGTCTGATAATTCGAGTTTCGGAATGGTCGCTAAATTTTCCGGGGTATCTTCACGATTCTGATAGGCTAATAGTTCTTTCGTATCTTTAACGATGCCATCAATTTCATCATCTGATAACGATGACTGATATTTTTCCAGCCGTTCTGATAATGCCTTCGCGTTTTTTGATGCCAAGCCCGGATCGGGTTTTAAGGTCACAACGGCACAATGATGATTCTGAATCAGCTGTTTATCGATTAATCTTTCAAAGCCACCATTTTCAGCCATTGCCTTAACGTGCTTAATAGCATCGTCCATTCGCATGTGACTCAGTGGATCTTGATCGTACAGCCAAGTATCCATTAACTCTAAACCAAACATTAATCCTGGCGGGTATGAACCGAAATCTTTTTCTTTAATTTCAAAAATTGCTGAATTGATACCTGCTTCCAGCATTTTTTGATCAATGCCCTTTTCCACAAGACGAGACAAAACATTACTAATTGTCGCTTGTACACGATCGATATTTTCCGTTTCATCCATCATGTTTTTAAGGGTGATTGCAAAATAGGGCTGCCGCACTGAAGTCGTATAGGAATAGCTGATATCTTCACAAATATTTAAATCAAGTAAAGCCTTTTTAAGCGGATAAGAATTTTCGCCCAACAAAATATTGGTCAAAATATCAAAGGCTAACCAATCATCCTTCAAATCTTTTAGCACCCATCCAATCGTTAAGTAGTTCTTGTTATTCAACTGTGTTTCACCTGACAGTGGATAATATGACGAAGATTCAACGGGTTTTGAAAAATACGGCTGTAGTTTAATTTGCGAATCAACTTTCTGAAAATCAAAGTCAGATAAATACGCTTCATCAAGGTATTTTAAATGTGCTTCAATATCGCCATCGCCGTATAAATAAATATAAGCATTGGAAGGATGATAAAATTTGCGATGAAAATTCAAAAATTCATCGTAGGATAAATCCGGAATATCATCTGGAAAACCGCCTGATTCTTTTCCATAAATGGAATCCGGATACAATTGCTTAAACAATTCATTTTGTAAAATTTCTTCTGGACTAGAATAAACGCCTTTCATCTCGTTATAAACAACGCCATTGTAGTTCATCGTACCGTTTGGATTTTCAAGATGATAGTGCCAGCCTTCCTGTTCAAATATCTTTTTATTTTTGTAGATATTCGGATAAAAAACTGCATCCAAATAGACGTCTATCAGGTTCATAAAATCCTTGTCATTCGTGCTGGCAACTGGGTACACGGTTTTATCCGGATAAGTCATCGCATTCAAAAATGTGTTAACGGAGCCTTTAACAAGCTCAACAAAAGGTTCTTTAACCGGATATTTTCGTGAACCATCCAAAACCGAATGCTCGATAATGTGCGCGACGCCTGTGCTATTATTTGAGGGTGTGCGAAATGCAATATGAAAAACTTTATTATTGTCCTGATTAGATAGGTACAACAAAGGCGTATGCGTTTTCTGATATTCAAAATAATAAGCTGTCCCTTGAATATCTTTTAAATATTCTTTATGGCATAATTTAAAACCGTGGATCACTTGGTCAATTTGATATTCCATGATTTCTCCTGTTCTTTATTTGGACTCCTTCAATTTTTGAAGTCTCTCTTTTATTTTCTTTTCATAACCAATAGAGGTTGGCGAGTAAAATTCAGCATCTAAAAGATCTGACGGCAAATACTGTTGCTGAACATAATGATTCGGATAATCGTGTGGAAATTTATAAGTCGTTCCTCTATTTAATTTAGCAGATCCTTGATAATGCGCATCCTTTAGATGCGCCGGGACTTGTCCGTTCGAGTCATACCGAACGGCATGGTTTGCACGCTGAATCCCGATATTTGAAGCATTGGATTTTGGCGCAGATGCTAAAAAAGTAACGGCCTGAGATAAATTAATTTTTGCTTCAGGCAAGCCGACCATTTCCAAAGCTTGTGCAGCAGAAACTGCGACCACCAAAGCCATAGGCTCTGCATTTCCAATATCTTCTGAAGCCGAAATGATCATTCGTCTGGCTATAAATTTAGGATCTTCTCCGGCGTTAAGCATTTTGGCCATCCAAAACAATGCTGCATCAGGATCAGATCCCCGAATACTTTTGATAAAAGCAGAAATAGTATCATAATGATTGTCCCCTGTTTTATCATAGTCCAGCGCTTTTTTCTGTATGCATTCCTGAGCAACATCTAAATTAATCTCTATTGTTCCATCTGCATTTTTATTCGTACTTAAAACTGCCAATTCCAATGCGTTTAATGCTTTGCGGACATCACCGTTCGCCATAAGTGTGAGATGATTAAGGGCCTCATCCGTAATTTGAACATGTAAAGCACCCAATCCCTTTTCCTTATCTTGTATTGTCCGCAAAATAATCTGGCGGATGTCTTTCTCCGTTAACGGAGAAAATTCGAATACAGTCGATCTTGAAAGCAGTGCCGAATTAATTTCAAAATACGGATTCTCGGTAGTTGCGCCAATTAAAATAATTTCGCCCTTCTCAACGCTGGGCAGTAAGGCATCCTGCTGAGATTTGTTAAATCTGTGAATTTCGTCAATAAATAATATCGTTTTTCGGTTATATAACGCAATATTGTTTTTTGCCTGTTGTATAGCAGTTTCAATATCCTTCTTTCCAGAAGTTACAGCATTTAATATTTTAAAATCTGCTTTTGTTTGGTTTGCAATGATATTAGCTAGCGTTGTTTTGCCTGTCCCGGGTGGTCCGTAAAAAATTGCAGACGTTAAACGGTCCGTCCGGATTAATCGATTAAGCATTTTGCCTTGCCCGATCACTTGTTCCTGGCCGCAGAATTCTTCAAGAGTTTTTGGACGCATCCGGGCCGCTAATGGTTCGTTCTGCTCTGTATTACGATCGTAAGTCATATCGAAAATACTTGCCTGCATAATGAAATTGCAAACCTCCGTTCATATAAACAAAAAAATCCGGAATGAGATCCCGGAATCTTTAAAATATAATTATGCAACAATAACAGCGTAAATAAAAGCTGATAGCATGAATACAATTGCGGAAACGATCGTCACTTTTTCAAGAAAGGCATCAAATCCACGTGCTTTATGTTTTCCAAATAACGTTTCGGCGCCGCCCTCAATTGCCCCAAGACCTTGGGTCTTAACTGGTGACATTAATACACTGATGATCACAACAAAACTTGATATAATCATTAATGCAACCAAAAAAGTATCCAAATCCATAACCTCCAATATTTTTATCCGTATTATTCTATCACAACAATAACCAGTTGCCAAGGCAGGAAATTTACAAAATATTAAAGGACCATGTTTTACAACATGGTCCTTTCAGACTGTAGACAAAGTCTAGGGCAAACGCTCTAGGCTTTGTTTATTATCGCAATCATTTTTCACCTGTTGCCATACAACCGTGGTAAAATAGCAATAATAGAAACAGGCCATGCATTCAGTAAGC
>NZ_VUMO01000005.1 GCF_009696145.1 Pseudoramibacter porci | reverse complement strand
AGAACCACTCAGGACCGAATCGTCCTATATTTCGATTTCAATTTATAAATCTACAAATTGCAGCTTGATATTAAATCAAACGAGGCTCCTGAGTATTTTCTCAGAGCCTCGTTTGTCTACAGTCTGAAGCCTCAAACATTGCGTTTGAGGCTTTCTTGCGTGTGTGAATCAGGAACACCCGGTGGTGGAGCCGCAGTCGAGGCAGACTTTGCAGGTGCCGTTGCGCACCATCCGGTCGCTGCCGCAGTTCGGGCAGATTTCACCGTAAAGGCGTTCGCCGGATTCGGCGTCGTCGGCTGGCTGTTCGCCGTCGTCGAGCTCGGTCATCCCCGACATCGAGGACATGTCGACCTGAGTCGGCACGAATTCGGAGCGCTTGTAGTGGTGGGTCGGCTTGACCTGGCAGCGGGAATAGTCGCCGCATTCGATGTCGATGACCTTGGAGATCAAATCGGAAATCGACGACGCGCTCTTGATGTAGGGGTGGCGCAGCACAAGCCCCGAAGGTTCGTACTTTTGGCCTCTGAGCATCGCGGAGATGTCCTTCGGCGGGATCCCGTACTGGAGCATGTGGGAAATCGACTTAGACAATGACGCCAGCAGCCCCTTGACGACGGTGCCTTCCCGGTCGGTCGAGACGAAGATTTCGCTGATCTGATCGTTGTCGTAGAAGGACACGGTGATGTACAGCTCGATGTCGCCGATCTTGGCCGCGTGGGTGCGGCTGTTGCGGATGCCCTTGGGCTTTTTGCG
Organism: Pseudoramibacter porci; assembly: GCF_009696145.1. GTDB lineage: Bacteria > Bacillota > Clostridia > Eubacteriales > Eubacteriaceae > Pseudoramibacter > Pseudoramibacter porci. The sequence goes on along the minus strand of NZ_VUMO01000005.1, from coordinate 157,752 downwards.
TTCCAGCACGTTGGCATTGCTCTGGACCAAATCGATGAGTTCGTCGTAGCTCAGGTCTGTCAGCTTGCGCTTGCCGTCCTGCTGGCCGCCGGTTGACAGCGGCTGGGCCGCCTTGCAGCCGTCGCGGTAGGTGGCGATGGCCTTGCAGCCCGAGCGGTAGGCCATCAGGTTGATGTTCGCGATGTCAGCTTCCGTCGCGCTGTTCGGCATGTTGACGGTTTTGCTGACCGAGCCGGAGATCATCGGCGTGATCGCCGCGACCATTAACACGTGGCCTTCCGGTCGAATGTCGTTGGCACAGTCGAAAATCGGCAGATCCTTTTCTTTGATATAAGGCGCGCCCTTCAGGCCACCGTGCTTCAGCATGCCGTTGTCGTCGGTTTCGAGCAGGTAATCCATCATCGCCTGCACCTGGTCATCGGGGTAGCCTAAATGGTGCAGCGCCGTTTCCAGCACCGGATTGACGATCTGCATCGCGCCGCCGCCGATGAGCTTTTTCAGCACGACTTGGCTGTAGAAGGGTTCGATCGAGGTGGCGCCGCAGTCCATCGCGAAGGAGATCGTACCTGTTGGCGCGATGACGGTCACTTGGGCGTTGCGGTAGCCGTAGGCTTCGCCCAGATCCATCGCGTCGTGCCAGACCTGCTTGACGGTGTCGGACAGGTTGGACATGCCGACCTGATTCAGAATTGGATGGTCGACGATATAGGGGTCGTATCCCAGATCTTCAAAGGCGTCAGTGCGGGCGCCGGCGATCCTCGCATGGTTGCGGATGACCCGGGCCATGTAGGGCGCGTTGACGGCGTAGCACGGGAAGGGCCCGACCTTTTCAGCCATCAGCGCGGACACCGCGTAGGAGGCGCCGGTCATGATGCCGGCGAGGGCCGCGGCGATGTTCCGCGCTTCGTCGGAATCGTAGGGGTAGCCGGCATCCATCACCAATGAGGCGATGTTGGCCAGCCCCAGGCCGGTGGTGCGGAAGAGGTAGCTCTTGCGGGCCACTTCCTCAGTGGGGAACTGTCCCCAGTAAATGGACGCTTCCAGCACCAGCTGAATCAATCCCACCAAGTGGACGAAGCGTTCGACGTCGAAGACGCCGTCGTGATAAAAGCGGTACACGTTGATGGAGGCCAGGTTGCAGGCGGTGTCGTCGAGAAAGGCGTATTCCGAGCACGGGTTGGTCGCGTTGATCCGGTTGTACTTGGCGCCGACGTTGCCGTCCTCGCCGGCCGGGCAGGTGTGCCAGGCGTTGAAGCGGTCGTCGAACTGCAGCCCTGGATCGGCGCATTCCCAGGCAGCCTGATTTATTTCGTGCCAAAGCTCCTGGACCTTGACGTCGCGGTTCACCCGATCGTCTACCCGGCCCTTCAGCGTCAAGGTGGCGTCCGGGTCGTCGTCTAAATGCATGACCTTGTCCATGAAATCCCGGTTGACGCGCACCGAGTTGTTGGCGTTCTGGCCGGAGACGGTCTGGTAGGCTTCGCCGTCCATGCTGGTGTCGTAGCCCATCTTGCCCAGATCCCGAACCTTTTGTTCTTCGTGGGCCTTCCAATTGATAAAGGCTTCGATTTCCGGGTGGTCGATGTCGGCGATGACCATTTTGGCCGCCCGTCTGGTGGTGCCGCCGGATTTGATCGCGCCGGCATTGCGGTCGAGCCCCTGGAGGAAGCTCATCATCCCGGAGGATTTGCCGCCGGAGGAGAGCTTTTCGTTGACGCCCCGCAGCGAGGAGAAGTTGGTGCCGACGCCGGAGCCGCCTTTGAAGAGCTTCGTTTCGGAGACGTAGTGATCGGAGATCGACCCTTCGCCCAAAAGCTGATCTTTGATCGAGAGGATGAAGCAGGCCGAGGACTGGGTCCGCGTGTAGCGGTCGTTGGACAGCACGACTTTGCCGGCCTTTTCGTCGTAGTAATAGAGGTTGTCCGATTCGGCTTCAATGCCGTAATTGCGTTTGATGCCGGTGTTGAACCACTGGGGCGAGTTGGGCGCCCACATCTGGCTCAAGAAGGCGAAGACTAGCTCGTCGTAGACGATCTGCCACTGTGCGTCGTTGTCGATGAGACCTTCCTCGCGCAGCGCGTCGGTCCAGAAGCCGACGAGACGGTCGGCGACCTGGCGCATCGACGTTTCGTGGCCGGTGCCGGGCACCCCTTCTTTTCTGAAGTATTTGCTCGCGATGATGTTGCAGGCGTTCTGGGAGTAGGCCTTCGGGAATTCCAGGCCTTTCATTTCGAAGGCAATTTGGCCGGTGCGGTAGTCGGTTAATGAGACGTCAACGGTTTGCCAGTCGAATAGGTCGTAGACGGTGCGGTCACTGTTTTCGAGAGACTTGGTAAAAACGCGTTCGAATAATTGGGATAGGTGTTTCAAGATCGTTCTCCGTTTCATTAATTTGCAATGGGCTGATGGGGGGCGTAAGAATTGCGGGAAATCCCTTTGAAGGTGTAGCCCCGGGAGCGGTAATTGTCGATGATGCGCTGCAGCGCCTGGACGGTCGTCCCTTTGCCGGGAGCGTCGTGGCACAGCAGCACGACGTTGTTGTCATTGCAGGCGGTGGCGTGCTTGACGAGGTCGTCCACCGCGTCCTCGCTGTGGGCGGCGTCGGTGGAATCGGCGTTCCAGTCGTAGTACTGGTAGCCGCGTTTGTTCAATTCCGCGGCCAGTTTACCCATGATGCCCTGGGCGTAATTCCGGGACACGGTGTTGGACGAGCCGCCGGGGAAGCGGACGTAGGCGGGCACAAAGCCGATTTCCGATTTGACGATTTGGGCGATCTGGTTCAGATCGTTAAAATAGGTGTCTTCCGAGCGGTAGATGTCGTATTTGTGTGTTTCGGTGTGCAGGCCGATGGTATTGCCTTCATCGTAAGCCTTTTTGATCAAATGGCGGTACTGGGGGTACATGCCCGAGACGAAAAAGGTGGCGTGGATGTGATTCTGCTTCAGAATGGAGAGAATGGCGTCGGTGTTTTCCGATGGGCCGTCATCAAAAGTCAAATAGACGATTTTTTTGTCGGATTGGGTGTCGCGGCCCGGCGCCTTGCCGGGGATCAGCGCGTCGGGAGAGGCCTCGTCGGATTCGGAGGACCCCAGCACAGAGAAGCTGCCCGTCGCCTGGGTGTAGGCGATGTAGGAGCTTAAGCTCGCGGCGCGGGCACCGACCGCAAACAGGGAACAAAAAACAAGCACCGCAGCGAAACCGATGCTTGTCTGTACAATATTTTTAATTCGCATTATAACACTGAACCTCTTTTGTATGAATTCGTGTAGGGATTATTATAACACAGAAATTTTACTTGTTCACCACTCTTTCAATTAAATAAAAAATGACGTATAATATCAAAAGATTACACGACAAGGAGGGCCTTATGCGACCAGCATTTCACAATTACGTTGGGGTCATTGACTCCGGGCTCGGCGGGATTTCCGTCCTTCAGGAAATGACTCGGGAGCTGCCGGACGAGCGGTTTCTGTTTTTCGGCGACTCGGCCAACGCGCCCTACGGCGAAAAGTCGGTGGAACGGGTCCAGCAGATGACCATGGCCATCGCGCAGCGCATGGTCGACGACGGCGTGAAGGCCATCGTCATCGCCTGCAATACCGCGACGAGCGCCGCGGCGGATTTGCTGAGAACCACGTTCACGATTCCGATCGTCGGCATCGAACCGGCGCTGAAGCCGGCGGCCACCTCGGCAGGCAGCCACCGGGTGCTCGTCATGGCCACGCCGGTGACCCTCTCCTTAAAAAAATACCACGATTTGTGGGAACGGTACGCGGGCTACGCCGACTGCGCCTCCCAGTCCTGCCCGGGGCTGGCCAAGCGCATCGAGGGCGGCCGTCTCGACGCGCCGGACCTGGCGGCGATGCTCGAACGCTTTCTCGGGCCCTACCGCGGGAAAATCGACAGCCTGGTCCTCGGCTGTACCCATTATCCCTTTGTGAAAAAGCAGATTCGCCGGGTCCTCGGCGATGACGTGAAGCTGTACGACGGCGGCCGCGGCACGGCCAGAGAGCTGCGCCGGGTCCTCGCCAAGAGAGAGGCCCTCCGGCGGCCGGAGGAAGGGCCGGGCGGCGTCGTCTTCCATTCCAGCATCGACACGCCGGAGGAAATGCGGCTGTACAAAACCTTTTACCATATGGATTTAAATTAACAAGCAGGCGCCCGCTCATGGATTTGAGCGGGCGCCTGTATTTTGTATCTTTAATTCTTGAGAATCCGTTTGAGGAAGACGGCGTTGCTCTCCGTCCGGGTGAGCAGCAGGATGATTTTTTCGGCCATTTCGTCGGCGCCGTCCTTGCCGTAAATTTTTCGGATATTGGTCGACATTTTAAGGGCTTCGGGGCTGAGCAGGAGTTCTTCGCGCCGGGTGCCGCTGCGCTTGATGTCGATGGCCGGGTAGATTCGCCGTTCAGCGAGGTCGCGGTTCAGGTGGAGCTCCATGTTGCCGGTGCCCTTGAATTCTTCGTAGATGATGTCGTCCATGCGGCTGCCCGTATCGACGAGGGCAGTGGCGATGATGGTCAGGCTGCCGCCGCCTTCGATGTTGCGGGCGCTGCCGAAGAACTGCTTCGGGAAGTGGAGGCTCGCCGGGTCGAGACCGCCGGTCAGCGTCCGGCCCGAGGGCTCGATGACGAGGTTGTTCCCGCGCACGAGGCGGGTCAGGCTGTCGACGAGGATCATCACGTCCTGTCCTTGTTCGACCAGGCGCTTGGCCCGGGCGAGGGTCATCTGGGCGGCGCTGAGCTGCCGGTGGGCCGATTCGTCGAAGGTGGAGTAGATGATTTCGGCGTCGACCGACCGTTCCATGTCGGTGACTTCTTCGGGCCGCTCGTCGACGAGGAGAATCATCAGCTTGATGTCCGGCGCGTTCTGGCGCACGCCGTTGGCGATGGCTTTGAGCAGTGTCGTCTTGCCGGATTTCGGCGGGGCGACGATCAGGCCGCGCTGCCCCTTGCCGATGGGGGCAAACAAGTCGATGATCCGGGCCGAGATGGCGTCGCGGTGGGTTTCCAGGGAAATCTGCTCCCGCGGGAAAATCGGCGTCAGCCGCTCAAATTGGGGACGGTGGACGATGGATTCGGGGATGGCGCCGTTGACGGTCTCGACGTAGAGGAGGGCGTCCTGCTTTTCGCCCTCGTCGGATTTGCGAAGGTGGCCGGCGATCAAATCACCGGTGCGCAGGTTGTAGCGCCGGATGATGTTGGCCGGCACGTAGACGTCGTTGTCCCCCGGGTAGCAGTTCTTTTCGATGCGCAGAAAGCCGTAGCCTTCCGGATTCACGTCGAGCACACCGGTCTGGGTTTTCGCGTAGCGGTCCGCGCGGTTGTTCTTCGGCGGGTTCATCATCTTTTCCATTTTTTTGATCAAATCGGCGGTCTTGACGCCGTTGACCTTTTCGAGGAAGAGCATGGCCGCGTACTTTTCGCCCTTTTTCGGCGAGCGCACCCGTCCGCCGAGGATGTCACCGGTTTCCACGCGGAACTTCTGCACCTGGGAGGAGGAGACGTAAACCGGCAGAGCGCCGCCGTCCCGCTCGATGATGCCGTAGCCGGCGGGCAGAATCTTGACCGGCCCTTCGGAATAAGTCGCATCGCTCAAGTTGTCCTTGAGCTTGTAGCGGTTTTTGATGTGCGCGGCTTCTTTCTTTTGATGTTGCCGATTTTCTTTTTCGCGCTGCTTTTCTTCTTCGGCCAGAGCGTCCGCGATCAGGGCGATGAGGTCGGCCTTCCGAATTTTGCTCTTGTAGGATAAAGATAATTTGTCGGCCATCTGCTTCAATTCGGCGATGGTCTTTTGCGTTAAATCTGTTTGCAAGTAAAACTCCTGAAAATCTAAATTAATTGTAAATTTAAAATGCGCCGCAGCGCAAAATGGGATTCAAATAAACGTCTCTATTTTATCAGAGAACACAAGAAAAAAACAGCCGAAAATGGCTGCTTGTGTGAAAAAAGTTGAATGGCGCGCCCATTAGTGCTTGTGCGCGGCTTCCTTCGGCGTGACTTTCTTGTTGGTGTCGCTGCAGCAAGAGGGCTTGCCGCCGTCGAAGGCCTGGCTGTTTTGCCGGGCCAGGCGGTCGAGAAAAGCCTGCCATTTGCGTTTCAGTCGTGATGCCACAATGCTCATCTCCCTATTTCGTCTTTGGTTTCAAAATCGACTCGGCCTTTTTCGAGGCCGCGCACCGGGCTGATGCTGCCGGTCAAGTCGTCGAGATCGTTGATCAAATTGTTTTTGCTGACGTCGATGCCTTCGAGGGCGTCGCTCCAAAAAGGATCGTCGATGGATTCAAAATCGTACATGCCAAGGTAGCGGTCCAGAACATCGTCGAGACTATTGGCCAGCTCGGTGATTTCGGTCAGCAGATCGTTTGCGGCGTCAATCATGGTGGCGGATTCTTTGGATTGTTCGGGAAATTTCTTTGAGTTCATTTCTGACTCCCTTCTGCATGAAAAATTAATTTGTATTCTATTATAAGATGTTCGTCTTTTTTTTTCAAATTTTTTACGCCGATCATTTCAAAAAGCCGGCACGTGCGTGTATTCGGGGCGGAGCCGGCCCCGCCGCCGGGAATGGCGGCGCCTTTTTTGCGTACGGGTTAAAGATTTAATTATACACTTGTAAAATTGATTGTATGGTTGTATGATTAAGAATACAAATAATAAGTCGATGTTAATTTAGATGGATAAACATATTTATAAGCGTTGGCAAAATTTTGCGCAATGACCGTTTGTGAAATATGTCTAATTAATATGAAATCATTCAAGAAGTGTAAGGAAACATGGATAAACGGATCGTAAAAACTCAAAAAAATTTAAAAAATACGCTGCGGCAGATGGTTTTGGAAAAACCCTTTGAAAAGATTTCGGTGACGGAGATCTGCAAGCGGGCCAACACCAGCCGCATCACCTTCTACACCTATTACGGCGACAAGTACGACTTGCTCGAGCATTGCTTCGAGGACATCCAGGAAGAGGCGACGGAACGTTTTAGAGAATTAGAACAGGATAATCCCGATCATAAGCTGAATCTTTCCTGTCAGCATTTTCTCATGGTGCTCATCGAAGTGACGGCGCCATTTGTCCACTCGGCAGCGCAGACAGAAGCGAGTCCGGCGGTGACCATGTATTATCATTTTGTCCTGAAGAATTTGAAAATGTTTGGCAAAGAAAATGCGGACCGGCTGAAGACGAAGTATTGTGTGGAACAGATCGATGCGTTTTTAACCTATGGGCTGTGGGGATTCATTTTTGCCAGCGGCAAAAAAAATGACAGCGCCCAAACGGTAGAAGACGCCAAGCAGCTGATCGACGATTTGCTGGCCAGCCCGGTTTTCGAAAACCTTTCGGAAAAATAAAACCGCTGCCAGAGGCAGCGGTGGAGATGACAAATGATGATTAAGATGGCATGATGCGAAAATAGCAGACGGAGTGGACCGTCAGAACGGTGAGAATGGTGAGACAGATGGTGATGGCGACCTTGACGGATTTGGACCACGGGGTGTACGCCCACATCAGAATGACGCCCATGGGCCAAACCAGAAGCATCGTCACCAGGACGAGAAAATAGGCAAATGTGCCGCGGCGTTTAAGAGCAGTCATGTTTTCAACCTCCTCCATTGGATTTACCCGTATCCTACGCGGATTTCTTTCAGAATGCAAGGCAATCGCAAAATATTATCTTTTTTTGTATTTATTTCAATACAATTACACAGATTACAGGATAGAATGATGCCGTCATTCGAATTTACATTCTTTTTTCTTTTGCGCGCGCCGGATATGATATAATGTAAAATATTCAATTTCATAAAATAAAGTGCCGGATGGGCGCTTGACATTGAAAATACAAAACATCTGGAGGGAAAATATGACAGTTGAAGTGAGAAAATGGAAAGAAAAAGAAGTCGGCAGCATGGTGCGCATCTGGAATCAGATCGTGGCAGAAGGGAATGCCTTTCCGCAGACGAACCTATTGTCCTACGAAGAAGGCCGCGCTTTTTTCGCGAAACAGGATTACACTGGCATCGCCGCTGACATCGAAAGCGGCGCCATCGTCGGGCTCTACATCCTGCACCCCAACAACGTCGGGCGCTGCGGCCACATCGCCAACACGAGCTACGCTGTCGACCGGGAGCGCCGCGGACAGCACATCGGCCGCCTGCTGGTCGAGGATTCCATTGCCCAGGCCCGGGACTTGGGCTATGGCCTCATCCAGCTCAATGCCGTTGTCGCGACGAATCAGACGGCGCTAAAATTGTATCAGGATATCGGGTTTAAACCCCTTGGGACCATCGAACGGGGCTTTCGCATGGATGACGGCCATTACGAAGCGATCGTGCCCCACGTGTATTATTTGTAAAGAAGATAAGGAAAACCAATGAAAATTGTCGATTGCGGGACGGATTTCGTCCACAGCTGGGTGATTCAAAACCGGAACTTGACGGTTTTGGTGGATACGGGCTACGCGGAGGACTGGCCGAATTTTTTAAGCCGGATGCAGGCGGCGGACATCGAGGTATCGGCCCTCAATTATTTATTTTTGACCCACGCCCACGACGATCACGCCGGCTTTGTCAACGAGGTGATGCAAATGGCGCCTGCGCTCAAGGTTTTGGCCTCAAAAAAGGCGCTGTCGGGTCTTCGCCGAGGGCAGAACGGGCCGGGCGGCGGCGTGCCCGACGACAACGCGGCCGCCGTCTGCCGGCAGATGGTCCGGGACGGCCACGGCCGTCACCGTTTCCCGACGATTGCGGAGGAACAGCTTGCCCGTTTTTTGTGGATCGAGGACGTTGCGATCGGCGGGATCCTGCCCGGCGCGGCGGTGCTCGCCCTGCCTGGCCACACAGCGGACAGCATCGGCCTGCTCTGGGACGGGGCATTGTTCTGCGGCGATGCCGCTCAGAACCGGCCGGACTGGCCCATGAAGACGACAATTTGGATTGGCGATGCCGACACCTACCGGGACAGCTGGCGGACCATGATCGACGCACAGCCCGAACGCATCTATCCCGGGCATGGCGCGCCCTTTGACGCGTCCGACCTCGAACAGGACTGGCCGGCGCTGGCGGGATTAAAGCTCAATCCGTCGATTAAAGAGAAAAAATAATCGCGAATTCATTTCGAACGCTCTGGTGTTTTACACCGGGGCGTTTGTTTTACTGCATATACTTTTTCCCGTTGCCCCAGGCGGTGCCGACCCGGCTGCCGATGGCGTAATAGCCGTTCTGGTCGCCGTCGAAAGCGAAGGCGCCGAGTTTTTCAGCATCAACCTTGCTGTCTGCCGTCAGGACGGATTCGTCGGCGACGATATTGACGACTTTGCCGAGAATGCGCTGGCCGTAGGGCTGATCTTGAATTTCAACCACTTCACATTCGAAGGTCAGCGGATATTCGGTGATGACCGGCGCGTCCACGTGGGCGCTCTTTTCGGCGTGCAGGCCGGTCTTGGCGAACTTGTCCGCGACGTCGTTGGCCGACGCGATGCCGAAATAGTCCGATTCGGCGAGGGTGTCCGTTCCCGGAACGGCGAGGGTAAAGGCGCCGCGCTTGCGGATGTTTTCGCTGGTTTTGTGGCGGGCGCCGATGTTCAGCGCGACCATGTCCCGGGCGCAGACGCCGCCCCAGGCCATCATCATCACGTCGACAGAATCGTCATCGTCGTAGGAGCCGATCATGTACGTCGGCTGTGGAAATAAAATCGGCTTGACGCCGATGTCTTTTAAACTCATGGTGAAACCTCCTTGGTCTTTTTTGCAAAGGTATTATAGATTTGAAAGGACAAGTTTTTCTTAAGGGGCGGCTAGAGGGTCTGGATGTAATTTTCGGTGCGGCGCATGACGTCTTTTAAGGTGTCGAGATCGTGCAGCACGTCGCCGGTTTCGAGGGAGTGGTTGGCGCCGGGGTAGACCGTCAGCGGCAGATGGCGGGCCTTGGCGCCGGCGGCGACGGTTTCGCGGCCGACCCACGGGTCCGCGTCGCCGCAGAACGCAATCCCGCAGCCGTCCCGGGCAAAATCAAAGGTTTCTTTCAGCGGGGTGTAAAAAATGTGGTGAACGGTTTTGCGCTGAAAGGTGCCGGCCGCCAGATGGGCGGCGAGAATGGTGCCGATGCTCTTGCCGATCAAGAGGTAGCTGTCGTAATCGGGAAAAGCCCGAAGCTGTCCCTGAACCGAATTCAGCGCTTGGTCAAAAGCCCGTTCTCGGCGGGCCTGATCCCGGCGCATGTCGGAGATGGCCGCGCTTTTGAACTCGGGGTAGCCGACGGTGCGGACTTCCCAGCCGGCTTGTTTCGCGAGCTTGGCGCTGTAATACAAAAGGGGCCGGTCGACGCCGTAGCCGACGCCGGGGAAGAGGATCGCGCATTTTTTTGTTTTGGACATGTCGTCTCCTTTCAATTCAAACCCATCACGCGCCGAGCTTTCCAAACCGGAAGGCCGAAAAGGCGCAGGCCAGCCGCCGCAGGTTGTCGTCCAGCATGGCGTAAGCCTTTTCGCGGAGGACTGCCGGCATGCCAAAGGCCGCTTCGGCGATGCCGCCGGCCATGCAGGCGAGGGTGTCGCTGTCGCCGCCGAGGGAGATGGCTAGGCGGAGGGTGCCCTCGTAATCCCGCCCTTCGAGAAAAGCGGTGATGGCTTCGGGCACAGAGCCCGGGCAGGTGGCGTCCATCTGGTAATCCGGGCGGATGGCGTCGAGATTTCTCGATAGATCGTAGCCGAAACGATCTGTGACGGTCTGCCGGATTGTGTCCTTGTCCGCGCCCTGGCGCGCGAGGACGATGCAGACGGCGATGGCCTGGGCGCCCTTGATGCCCTCGGGGTGGTCGTGGGTCACTTCGGCTGTGATCTTGGCCAGATGGGCCGCCTCTTCTACCGAAGCGGCGATCCAGCCCACCGGCGACACGCGCATGGCGCTGCCGTTGCCGAAACTGCCGTAGGGCTTGGGATTTTCGGCGCGGAGCCATTGGCTGAAATAGCCGCCATAGCCTCGGTCTGGGTAGGCCTGTCCCAGCGCCTGCATATTCTGGACCAGCGCTTTTTTAAGCGCCCCCGCCCCCTGGGCGTCTGCTTCGATTAAAGATTTGGCGACAGCGAAAGTCATCACCGTGTCGTCGGTGAAGGCGGACCCGTCCTGAATCAGCGGAAAATCCGTCGTTTTAATGGGATGACGCTCGTAGATCGAGCCGGCGATGTCGCCCAATACCGCTCCTAACATAAAGATGCCTCCTTTTGTTTGCGTTGGTTTTATTATAGCACAGGCAGAAGCTTTGCCGCATTGACACGGCAGGGCGGTGAGGGTAAAATCAAGGTAAATAACAAATCCGAGGTGAAACCATGATTACGATCGATAACATTCAAATAGACGGCAAAAGAAGCGAAGGCCTTTTGATTCAGTCCCCCGGCGGCGAAGGCCATCCGAACATGATTTTGATTCAATGTGCAAAGGGCTATCTGATGTGCGGCTACCTGAATCTGGACGCAGCCGACAAATTCGGCGACGCGGCGGTGCTCGTCGGCGGCGCAGATTTTGACGCGGTGCTGCACAATCCGATCAAGGGAATGACGGCAGCGGCGAGGGCCCTCGGCGTCCAAGACGGCATGACCGGCGAAGAAGCGGCAGAAATTCTCAACCGTTGAGCGTGGGCCAGTGTGAACTTTTCAGATCGGCGGCGTCGGCGGCCGGTCTGTTTTTTTGCAAAGTGCGTCAATAAAATTTGACAAAAGGGATGATATCTAATATATTACAGATAGGACGTACTTCGTTTTGATAGGAGGCAGGCAATGCAGGTTTCAACAAAATTTACGATCGCCATTCACGTACTGACGGCGACCGCTTATTTTTCAAAGGATCAAAAGGTGACCAGTGAATTTCTGGCAGCGAGTGTGGGCAGCAACCCGGTGATCATCCGCAACATCATGGGTCAGCTCAAAAAAGCGGGGCTGATTGCAGTGAAGCGCGGCCCGGGCGGCATGGCCATTACCCGGCCGCTGGATCAGATCACATTTCGGGACGTGTACCGCGCGGTGGAAACCCACGGGGAGGAAGCGCTGTTCCGTTTTCACAGCAATCCCAACCTCAAGTGCCCGGTCGGCCGCAACATTCACTTCGCGCTGGACGATATTCTCGAAGCCATTCACCGCGATTTTGAAGAGGATTTAAGCCGTCACACCTTGGCGGAAGTGTACGAAAACACCGTGCGCGCCATTGCGGGCTAAAGCGGCATATTCAAAAAACGGCCAGCCGAAATTTTCGGCTGGCCGTTTTTGCGTGTCCGTTAAAATTAGTCCAAAAGGGCGAGAATGCGGTCCTTCGGGATCGCACCGACCTGGCGGTTGGTGATTTCGCCGTTTTTGAAGACCATCAGCGTCGGGATGCTCATGATGCCGTATTGTTTGGCGATATCCGGTTCTTCGTCGACGTTGACCTTGCCGACGATGAATTCGTCGTGTTCTTCGGCAATTTGGTCGACCATCGGCGAGACCATTTTGCACGGACCGCACCAGCTGGCCCAGAAATCGAGGAGCACCGGCTTGTCAGCCTGCAGCACGCTTTGTTCAAAGTTATCTTTTGTAATGGTGAGTACACTCATATCATGACCTCCTTTATCGATCATCGTGTTCTTGTGTTTTCGTTCTTAAGCAAGACCTTATTTTATCGGCAATTACTTTAAAATGGCTTTAAAGATTTGTGACGATTGCCCATAAATGTGGTAGAATAAAAACCATTGTTTAAATCTATCTTAATCCATTTGAGGACAAAACGCACATGACCAATCAAACCAATGAAGAAAAATTTTCGAGCCGGCTGGGCTTTATTCTGACCTCGGCCGGCTGCGCCATCGGCCTCGGCAACGTCTGGCGCTTCCCTTACATCACAGGGAAATACGGCGGGGGGCTCTTTGTGGCGATCTACATTCTGTTTCTGCTGATTCTCGGGATTCCGATTGTGACGGCGGAGCTGTCCGTCGGGCGAGCCAGCCGGAAGAGCGTGATGCGCTCTTTCGACGTGCTCGAACCGGAAGGGACGAAGTGGCACGCCTACAAATGGATCGCGATGGCCGGCAATTACCTTTTGATGATGTATTACACGACCATCGCCGGCTGGATTCTGCTGTATTTTTTCAAGACGGCCCGCGGTGATTTTGTCGGCTTGAAAAGCGCGGGCGTGGCTCAGGCCTTTGGGGCGACGACCGCCAGCCCGGTGGTGTCCGTGGTCTTCATGGCGGTCATCGTGGCCCTCGGTTTTGGCATCTGCGCCGGCGGACTCCAGGGCGGGGTCGAGCGGATTACCAAGGGCATCATGGTTGCGCTTTTTGTGCTGATGGTGCTGCTCGCCGTCAATTCTCTGCGGCTGCCCGGCGCCAAGGCCGGAATGGCTTTTTATTTGAAGCCCACCCCAGGCGAGCTCACCCTGCACACCCTGCCGGAGACGATTTACGCGGCGATGGGCCAGTCGCTGTTCACCCTCGGCGTCGGCATCGGCTCCATGGGAATTTTCGGGGCTTATATCGGCAAAGAGAAGCGCCTCTTCGGCGAAGGGGTGACCATTGCGGCGCTGGACACGGTGATCGCGATCCTCGCCGGTGTGGTGATCTTCCCGGCGTGTTTTTCCTACGGGGTCAAGCCGACCTCCGGGCCGCCTTTGATTTTCATCACCCTGCCCAACGTGTTCAACCATATGCCCAATGGCCGGTTCTGGGGCGCGCTGTTCTTTTTGTTCATGACCTTCGCGGCGCTGTCGACGGTGATCGCCGTGTTTCAGAACATCATCGCCAATTTCCGCGATGTGACGGGCCTGCCCCTCAAGAAAAGCTGCGCCGTCAACGCGGTGCTGCTGATTGTATTGTCGCTGCCCTGCGCGCTGGGCTTCAACGTCTTGTCGTTCGTCCAGCCCCTGGGCGCTGGGTCGACGATTCTCGATCTCGAGGATTTCCTCGTGTCGAGCAACATCGTGCCCGTCGGCTCCATCATTTACGTGCTGTTTATCACAGCCAGAGCGGGCTGGGGCTTCGACGGCTTTTTGTCGGAAGTCAACACCGGGACGGGCCTGCGCTTCCCCGGCGGGCGCGCCAGCCGGTTTTACATGGGTGTGGTGCTGCCGGTTCTCATCGCGGTGATCATGATCGGCGGCTATTTAGGGTAGCTGTCGATCGGACAATATTCGAGCAAATAAGAAATTAAGTAGAGGAGAATTCATTTTATGGAGAAAAAAAGAGAGACATTCTCGAACCGATTGGGGTTTATTCTGGTCTCCGCCGGCTGCGCCATCGGCCTTGGGAATGTCTGGCGGTTTCCCTACATCACAGGGAAGTACGGCGGCGGCGCCTTTGTGCTTTTGTATTTGTTCTTTTTAGTGATTCTCGGCATTCCGGTCATGACGGCGGAATTCGCCGTGGGCCGGGCGAGCCGGCGCTCGACGGCGATGTCCTTTGAACGCCTCGAGCCGGAAGGCACAAAATGGCACGTCTACAAATGGTTTGCGATGGCTGGAAATTACCTTTTGATGATGTATTACACGACCATCTGCGGCTGGCTGATCTTGTTTTTCGTCAAGATGCTGCGCGGCGATTTCACCGGGATGAGCCCCAATCAAATCGCGGCCGCTTTTACTCAGGTGACCCAGAATCCGTGGCTTTGTGTCGGCTTTATGGTGCTGGTGGTGGTGCTCGGCTTTGCGATCTGCGCCGGCGGCCTCCAGGGCGGGGTCGAACGGATCGTCAAGGTGATGATGACGGCGCTGATCGTGCTGATGATCGTGCTGGCGGTCAATTCGGTGCGGCTGCCCGGCGCCTCGAAGGGGCTTCGGTTTTACCTGACGCCGAATTTTCACCACATGGTTCAGTACGGCATCGGGCGGACCATTTTCGCGGCCATGGGCCAGGCCTTCTTCACCTTGAGCATCGGCATCGGCGCGATGGCCATTTTCGGCTCGTACATTGGGAAAGAAAAGCGCCTGCTCGGCGAATCGGTGACGATTTCGGCGCTGGATACCCTGGTGGCCATCCTCGCGGGGCTGATCATCTTCCCGGCCTGCTTCGCCTACGGGGTGACGCCGACGGCCGGGCCGTCTTTGATCTTCATCACCTTGCCCAACGTGTTCAACCACATGCCCCACGGCCAGATCTGGGGGGCGCTGTTTTTCGTGTTCATGACCTTTGCGGCGCTGTCGACTGTTCTCGCGGTGTTTCAAAACATCGTGTCCTACGCGACGGATCTGACGTCGGTTTCGGTGAAAAAAGCCTGTCTGATCAATGGGGCCGTTGTGATCCTGCTGTCACTGCCCTGCGCTCTGGGCTTTTCGGTGCTCTCCGGTGTGCATCCGATGGGGGTCGGCACGACGATTCTCGATTTTGAAGACTTTATCTTGAGCAACAACCTGATGCCCATCGGCTCGATGATTTATCTGCTGTTCTGCGTCACCAAGAGCGGCTGGGGCTACGACGGCTTCATTCACGAGGCCAACGAAGGGGAAGGCCTTCGCATGCCCGAAGGCGGCGTCTCAAAAATCTATCTGACTTACGTGCTGCCCTTTGTCGTCTTCTGCGTCTTCCTCGGCGGCTATTTGATTCATTAAAGAAAGGACTTTTATGGCAGATCAAAAAAGAGAAACCTTTTCGAGCCGGCTGGGCTTTATTCTGGTGTCGGCCGGCTGCGCCATCGGCCTCGGCAACGTCTGGCGCTTTCCTTACATCACCGGCCGCTACGGCGGCGGCGCCTTTGTCATTTTGTACCTGTTTTTCCTGCTGATCCTCGGCATTCCGATCATGACCGTGGAATTCGCCGTGGGCCGGGCGAGCCGGCGCTCGACGGCGTTGTCCTTCGAGCAGCTGGAGCCGAAGGGATCGAAATGGCACATTTACAAATACTTTGCGATGGCCGGCAATTATTTGCTCATGATGTATTACACGACGATCTCCGGCTGGATGATTTTGTTCTTTTTCAAGATGATCCGTGGCGATTTTGTCGGGATGAACGCCGCGCAGATCGCCGCGGCCTTTGCGGCAGTCACCGCCGATCCGAGGCTTTGCGTCGGTTTTATGATCGTGGTCGTGCTGATCGGCTTCGGCGTCTGCGCCGGCGGCCTCCAGGGCGGGGTCGAGCGCATCGTCAAAGTGATGATGGTGGCTCTCATTGTGCTGATGGCGGCGCTGGCGGTCAACTCCGCGCGGCTGCCCGGCGCTGCAAAGGGCATCGCCTTTTATTTAAAGCCCAACCTGCACCACATGGTCAAATACGGCATCAGCAAGACGATATTCGCGGCGATGGGCCAGGCCTTCTTCACGCTGAGCATCGGCACCGGATCGATGGCGATTTTCGGCTCGTACATCGACCGGGACAAGCGGCTCATGGGAGAAGCGGTCACGATTTCAGCCCTCGACACCTTTGTGGCCATTTTGGCCGGGCTGATCATCTTCCCGGCCTGCTTTGCCTACGGCGTGACGCCGACGGCCGGGCCGTCACTGATCTTCATCACCCTGCCCAACGTGTTCAACCACATGCCCCACGGCCAGATCTGGGGCGCGCTGTTCTTTTTGTTCATGACCTTCGCGGCCATGTCGACGGTCATCGCGGTGTTCCAGAACATCGTCGCCTACATGACCGATTTAAAAGGCGTTTCGGTGAAGACCTCCTGCCTGATCAACACGATCGCGATGATCCTGCTGTCGCTGCCCTGCGCCATGGGCTTCTCGGTGCTCTCGGGCGTGCACCCGATGGGCGTCGGCACGACGATTCTCGATTTCGAGGACTTCATCTTGAGCAATAACCTGATGCCCCTCGGCTCGCTGGTCTATTTGCTCTTCTGCGTCACCAAGATGGGCTGGGGCTACGACGGCTTCATCCACGAGGTGAACACCGGCAAGGGACTCGCCATGCCGGAATCGCCCTTGACCAAAACCTATCTGACTTATATTTTGCCGCTGGTGGTGCTCTGCGTGTTCCTCGGCGGGTATTTGATTCATTAAGCTTCAGGCCTCTCTCGTCAGGGGCCTTCTTTTTTTGTGTGATGATCAAAATCTTGAAGAAACTGCAATTTTTGGCAAAAAAAGTTTTGAAGAAACTGCAGATTTTGGTAAAAATAATCTTGAAGAAATGTAAACTTCCCCTTAAAATAAAGGTATAGGAGGAGTGAATCATGTATTTTGAGAGAAAAGCCTATCAGAAACTTTTGGATTGGAAAAATCGATATGCAGATCGGTACGCCGTTTTGCTGGAAGGGGCGAGACGTGTCGGAAAATCGACAATCGCCCAGCATTTTGCAGAAAAAGAATACGACGCGTATTTGCTGATCGATTTTAGCAATGCTTCTGGAGAAGTGCTCGCCTGTTTTGATGATATTGGCGATTTAGATTTATTTTTTCTCAGACTTCAGGCGGCAACCGGGGTTTCGCTCATCGTCGGGCATTCCGTTGTCATTTTTGATGAAGTTCAGCTCTTCCCGAAAGCAAGGCAGGCCATCAAACATTTGGTAAAGGATGGGCGCTATCATTATATTGAAACTGGATCGCTCATTTCCATCAGAAAAAATGTACGCGATATTTTGATTCCGTCGGAAGAAATGAAAATTCAGATTTATCCGATGGATTACGAAGAATTTTGCTTGGTATCAGGCAGTCAGATGTACGCGTTGAATCGGAAAATTTACGAAACAGGTAAACCAATCGGGCAGACCATCCGTAAAATCATGCGGGATTTTAGAATTTATATGGCAGTTGGCGGGATGCCTCAGGCAGTGGAAGCTTACACAGAAGGCAAGAACTTTGCAGAGATCGATCGAATTAAAAGAGAAATCATTGGGCTTTACGAAGAAGATTTTCAAAAAATCGATGCGACGGGGCGCACGGCAAAGATTTTTCACGCGATTCCGGCTCAACTCGCAAGAGATGTCAGGCGGTTTTACGTGCCGAGCACGATTGGCAGAATGACGCATACGGTTAAAGAGGAGATGATCAGTGAGTTGATTGACTCCAAAACCGTATTGTTTTGCAGCAATTCAACTGACCCGAGGGTCAGCCTATCAGCCAGTCAAGATTTGGATAGTTATAAACTTTATATTGCGGATACCGGTTTGTTTGTCACGCTGCTCTTTATGGACAGGCCAGAAATCGAAAATGTCCTTTACACGCAGTTGCTTTCTGACAAATTGCCCGCGAATCTAGGATATCTGTACGAGAATGTGGTCGCCCAGATGTTGGCGGCTTCCGGCCGAGAATTGTATTATCACACGTGGAAGAAAAAAAACAGCACGCATTACTACGAAATCGACTTTCTTTTTACCAAGGGGACAAAGGTCTCTGCCATTGAGGTCAAGTCCTCTGGAACGGGCCGCCACGCATCGCTGAACGCATTTAAAGAAAAATGGTCTGCCAGCGCTGGGGAATTGTACGTCTTGTCACAGAAAGATGTTAGCAAAAAAGAAGGGATACATTATTTGCCTATTTGTTTCGCCCCTTATTTATTTGAGGCGTGACGTTATCGTTTAGAAAAGCCATCGGCGGCAGCGTATGGGTTCTCAGAACACTTTCTTTAAGAAAAGTGCACTTATAAAAATACATCGACCATTTCGCGCTGAGATTTGGTAAGATGAGAAAATAAGACAAACGGAGGTGGTCATTGTGAAAATCTTTGCAGCCGGCGGCAGCGGCCGGGTCGCTACAGCAACCATCCGCATTCTGGCGGGGCAGGGGCACGCGGTTTACGCGGGTTCGCGCCATCCGGACACCATTGTCAAAGGGGCCAACATCTTTCCTCAGGCGCTGGACCTTCACGGAGCGGTCGACGCCCTGGCGGAACAGGTCGCGGGCATGGACGCTGTGTATTTTCTCGCGGGCTCCCGGGGAAAAGATTTGCTGCAGACCGACGCTTTCGGCTGCGTCAAACTGATGCAGGCCTGCGAAAGGGCCGGAGTCAAGCGCTACATTCAGCTGAGCTCGATCTATTCCCTCCAGCCTGAAAAATGGCAGGGCGAACCGTCCCTCGCATCGATTGTGAATTACGATATCGCTCGATTTTTCGCCGATCAATGGCTGATCCGCAACACCGCGCTCGATTACACCATCGTCGGGCCGTCCGTCCTGACGGAAGCACCGGCGGCGGGCAAAATTGAGGTGAATCCCGAACACGGCACGACCAACCCGATTGCGGACGTCGCGGCAGTTCTCGCCGGGGTGCTCGATCGGCCGAACACCTTCGGCAAAGTCATCTATATGACCGGCGGCGATACGCCAATTGATGAGGCGTTGGACGCTGTAAAATAAAAGAAGCGCCAGCCATCGGCGGTCTCGGTTTGCATGGCGAACCGGCTGCCGATTTTTTTGCGGTCTCACAGTGATCGTTTTCAAATTTTCAATAGTATGATATAATACCATTGGTAAGTTTGAGAAAAATTTCAATAGGAGAGAGAAAAATATGAGCGACCAATCCTCTGGCGTGTACGTCATCGATCAGGATTATAACATCGTCAGTTATAACCCAACGATCAAAGCGATGTATCCGCAGCTAAAAAAAGGCGAGAAATGCCATCGATGCCTGATGAATCTGGATGAACCCTGTCCGCCCTGCCCGGTCGCCAATCACATTTGCGGGCCGCGGACCTATATGGATCCCATTCGCGGCATCTACGAAACTGTCGACGCGGTGGAGATGGATTTGGGCGGCGGTCAAATGGGACACGCGCTGGTTTGCAGCACCGTGGGCGAGAGCGAAATGGTTGCGGCCAAATTGCCGAGAAACCGGGATGAGTTAAAAAAGCTCTTGGAGCAGGAATATTACGACGCGCTGACCGAGAGTTACTCCAGAAAGGGCTTTATCCGGGAAACCGAACGGATTCTGAAGGAAAACGATCAAAGGGACTACGCCATTGTGATGTTCGATATTTACAATTTCAAAGCGGTCAACGATATTTTCGGGATCGACGGCGGCGACCAGATCCTGCGCTACGTTTTTGACTGCCTGAAGACGAGCTGGCTGCAGCCGGCTGTCTCGGCCCGTATCGAATCGGACTGGTTTGTTTTTCTGGTCGAAAGAAAACGCATTGAAAGCACCAACTGGAGCGCCCTTCTGAACATGGAATGGCACAGCGACCACCAGATGCTGCACATGCATCTGCGCTGCGAGATTTACGAGATCGAGAACAGACAGGCCGCGGTATCCAATATGATCGAGTGGGCCATTCTCGCCAAAGAATGCGCAGAGCGGGAAGAATACGGCGGCTGTGCGATATTTAACGAGACGATGCGCCAATCGTATATCGACCGCGCGGAGATCCTGTCCAATTTTCAAAACAGCCTCAACCATCAGGACTTTAAAATTTATTTTCAGCCGATTATTCGAACAGCAGATGAAAAGATTGTGTCAGCCGAAGCTTTGGTGCGCTGGATCCATCCGTCCAGAGGCGTGATCGGGCCGAATCTTTTCATTCCGACTTTGGAAAAAGGGGGACTGATTACCCGGCTGGACCGCTATATGCTGAAGCAGGTTTACGCCTTTCAGGAAAAAATGATGGCGCAGGGCCTGCCCTTCGTGCCGGTTTCGGTCAATTTGTCGCGGCAGGATTTTTACAATGAGCATTTGATCAATGATATTTTCGATTTGGGCGGTCGAAGCGCGCTGCCGGAAGGATTTGTGAATTACGAGGTCACCGAAACGTCGGTCGCCATCTTAAAAGAGAACTGTGCCTATTTGCTGAAACAGATTCAGCAGATGGGGGCGCATATTCTGCTGGATGATTTTGGAAGCGGCTACTCCTCTTTGGGGATGATCGGCGATTATTCCTTCGACGTCGTCAAAATCGACAAATCCTTTATCGATCAGATCGCGACAAAATCTGTGGTGCGCGCCGTCATCATCTCGACCATTGAGATGTGCCACAAAATCGGTTTAAAAACCGTTGCGGAAGGGGTCGAAACGGCGGAACAGCTGGACTTCCTGAAGCGGCACCGCTGCGATTATATTCAGGGGTATTATTACGCGAAGCCCATGAGCGCGGCGGCGTTCAGCGAGTATTTGGTGTCTTTTGAAGACAAGATCGCGCGGGACAATACGGCGGTCCTTCAGCCGATGGAAAGCGATGTCGATTTCGACAACCTGATTGATTTGGTCGACCACTCCGGGCAGTTTATCCAAGTCTGCTGCCCGGAGGATTACACCATGGTCTTTGCCAATGCAATGACGCGGCAGGTCTCGGGGCATCCGGACAAGTCGTATCATGGTGAAAAGTGCTATCAGTATATGCTCGGCCTGGACGGGCCGTGCGGCCATTGCCCGATGAAGCAGATGGGTACCGAAACGGAAAAAGAGATTGAAGTGGACGACGGCGCGCATATTTTCGCATTGAAGGGGCGCTACACCCATTGGAACGGCCGGAAGGTCTTCATCGAATACGGCAAAGACGTCACCAATACGAAAACCTCTCACCGCCGTTACACCAGTCATCTGCGGTCGATCCTCGAAAATATTCCAGACGGGCAGGGCGTGTTCCACGTCGATTTGACGGCGGACCGGTGGCTGAGCTCCGGCGGCCATGCGCAAAATGCCAGAAATTTGCAAAATATCGAGGATGTCGATACACTGGTCCGGAAGGTCGGTGCCTTCGTCCCCAGCAAAGACGGGCAGGAGAAATTTTTCGAGACCTTTAACCGGCAGGCGCAATTGGAAGCGTACGCTAGAAATAAACACCAGATCATTCTTGAAACCCAGTCTTATTTCGATGACCACTCGATCCGGTGGGCAAGAATCACCGCTCAACTGATTGACAATCCCGAAAATGGGCATGTCGAGAGTGTGATCTACGGCGTGGATATTTCAAAAGAAAAAACACATGTTGAAGAACTTGAAATAGAAAGAAAGCGTCAGCAGCGCCAATATAAAAAAGAGGTCCTTGAAAAAGAAGCCGAGACCATTTGGGATTCGTATTCGCAGGCAGACCGCGGCCGGCGGTGCGACCACTTGACAGGGTTAAACAACCGGCTCGGTCTGTACGACACGCTGAATCGGGCAGGACGGGAAATCGGCGATCTCGTTCAGGCTGTCATGATGCTGGATATTGATGATTTTAGAAAAGTGAACGATACTTACGGACATTTGGCGGGGGACCTGTGCCTGCAGACGCTGGGAAGGACCATTGCCGAATTTGGAGAAAAGGTGGAAGTCCCTTTTTACCGCTACGGTGGTGAAGAATTTGTCGGGATCGTCCTCGATGCCGGACAAGACATTCAAGAGATTGCGTCACAGCTGATGGAAGTGATCAGGCGCATGCGAGTGAAACTAGAGGACGGCACAGAGATTTCACTGACCGTCTCCATCGGCTATACCACTAAAGGCTGTGGTTGGCAGCGGATGGTGGATCTTGCCGATCAGGCCATGTATTTGGCGAAGCGGCGCGGCAAAAACCAAGTGGCCTGTGTGGATTAATGCCACGGACTGAGCAGAAGAAAACAGTTTGGGCAAACGTCAAAATAGGCGTTTGCTTTTTTATTAGGGACAAAAAGGTGTTGTTATAACAACAGACAGTCGAGCGATGATGTGTCACAATCAATTTATCATTAAAAAGAGCACGGAAGGAGCGGGGGATCACATGACCATCAAGGACATTGTCGAAAAGCTGAAGGCGGACGAACGCAATCAGGATTACACAAAACGGGGCGTGCCGCCGGTATTTAAGGTCAGTCCGGAGGCGAAAATCCTCATCATCGGGCAGGCGCCGGGCCGGAAGGTCGAAGAAACTCTCATCCCTTTTAACGACAAATCGGGTGAGACGCTGATGCAGTGGATGGGCATTGACCGAGCGATTTTTTATTCGCCGGACATCGCCATTCTGCCCATGGATTTTTATTATCCGGGCAAGGGGAAGACCGGGGATCTCCCGCCGAGAAAATTCATCGCCGAGACCTATCATCCGGCCATGCTGCAGACCATGCCAAACATTCAGATGACCTTGCTGGTCGGTAAGTATGCCTCGGATTATTACCTCAAGAAGCGTAAAAAGCGGAATCTGACCGAAACCGTCGCGGCGTACAAAGACTATTTGCCGGACTATTTCCCGATTGTGCACCCGAGCCCGCTCAATTTTAGATGGCAGAAGAAAAATCCGTGGTTTGTGGAACAAGTGGTGCCGGAATTGCAGCACCGGGTTCAGGATATTTTGGCCGGGACCCAATAAAGGGATCTATACCGATTCAGAGCAGACGCCAATTTTGGCGTTTGCTTTTTTTATTGGGCTCGGAGGGCTCAGAAAAATGTGGTAAAATAAAACTAAATTTGATAATTCCGGTTTGGGAGGGGATCGGCGATGAAATACAATATTCCGGGAAGGGTCGTCAGAGACTTGACGCGTTTTGCTGATGAGCACCAAATTGAAAAGGTTATTTTATTCGGATCGCGGGCAAGAGGGACGCATACAAAAAGAAGCGATATCGATCTCGCTGTACTCGGGGGAGATGTCGATGGATTTTATTGGGACCTTAAAGAAAAAACCCATTCGCTTTTAATGTTTGATGTGGTTGATTTGAATCATCCCGTTTCAGATGCGCTGAAAGATGAAATTAAAAAGGACGGTGTCGTGCTCTATGAAAAAGTTTGACAATTTTTCGAATTGTTTAGCCGTTTTGCAGCAGGCAGATTTTGAAATGGCAAATGATAACGAGATTTATCGAACGGGTGTGGTTGGGCAGTTCAATTTAACTTTTGAGCTCGCGTGGAAAGCGCTGCAGGCGGTCATGAGAGAGCACGGGATTGCCGAAGCCAACACAGGCTCGCCGAGAGAGATGCTCCAGCTTGGATATAAATTTGGCTTTGTCGATGACGCCGAAGTTTGGCTGATGATGTTAAAAAAGCGAAACCTGTCGGTTCGTCTCTACAATGAGGCGGAAATTGACGAGCTGCTCATCATGATCCGTGACAGTTTTATCCCGGCATTCGAAAAACTCAGACAAACGTTATTGGAAAAACTTGAGGAAATGGCGGATGAGCCAGTTTGATTAGATGTGGAAGATTTTATACAGAGGCAGACGCCAATTTTGGCGTTTGCTTTTTTTTATCTCGGCACACAAAAATATGGTAATATAAAACAAAAAGAAATGAATGAAAATGAAACGCCAGTCTGGTAGACGGAAAGGTTCAAGCTCGAAGTGTTTCAGCTCAGGCTGCGTCCCTTCGGCGGTCAAAATGAGGGAACAGACGGTGAGAACAAGGAGGCAATGTCAATGTTATTTTCTAAATTTGCATGGGTCGGCGCGAGGTGAGCGGCATGGATGATATGAAGATGAATCGGCCGGAACAGAACCCGCATTTGCAGGGACAGTGCCAATCTTATTTTGATCTGATCGAGGGCGGCGTCTGCATTGTTCTTGCGGACGGGACAGAACGCATCGTCATGGCCAACGAGAAGACGGCGGCACTCTACGAGTGCGAAGACGCGGAGGATTTTCTGTCGTTTTTTTCTGCCAACTTTCGGAATCT
The DNA here is from genome assembly GCF_009696145.1 of Pseudoramibacter porci. GTDB lineage: Bacteria > Bacillota > Clostridia > Eubacteriales > Eubacteriaceae > Pseudoramibacter > Pseudoramibacter porci. The sequence continues at coordinate 133,308 of NZ_VUMO01000005.1, read as the reverse complement.
GATGGAAGACGAGGATTACAAGGCCCTTTCACAGCTTGCCGGCAAGCATCCGGAGCATTTTGTGTTTCACTTCCATTATCGAACCAAAAAAGGGCATTTTAGGAAGGCGGAGGGGGTCGGCACGCTGAAGGAGACCCCCTTTGGCCAGGCTTATGTGCTCTTGCTCTTCTCGTCAGAGGAGATGGCAAGCGATTTGAGGGAAAAGGATAAAACGGGCGTGCTGGGCATGCACGATTTCTTGCAAGCAGCGCTCAAAGAAGTGCAAAAGCGGCAAAACACTGCTGCGGTGCGCGAGCTCTGCCCGGTCAGCTTTAATGCGACCAGCTTTAAAGAATACAATAGACAGTACGGCATGCGCCAGGGGGATCGTTGCCTGGAGAAAATGGCCGAGACCATTACCGGATTTTTTCCAGGCGCTTTGGTCGGCCACCTGACGGCGGACCATTTCGCTGCGCTGCTGCCGTCAGCGGATCTCGAAGTGAAGCTGGAGCAGGTCTGCAATGAGGTGAACGGCTACATCCACGACGACGGGATCCAAATGAAGGCAGGGATTTACAAAGCGACGGAAGAGGATACGCTGGACACGCTGCGCCACGCCTTTGACTCGGCCAAAATTGCCTGCGACAGCATCAAAAGAGACGGCAACCGCAGCGTCGCCATCTACCAGCCCGAGATGGGTGAAAGACTTGCCAATAAAAGCTATGTCCTGCGTCATTTCAACGAGGCGCTGAAGAAGCATTACATCAAGGTGTATTTTCAGCCGGTGATCCGGACCTTGACCGGAAAATTGTGCGGGTTTGAAGCGCTGGCGCGTTGGGAAGATCCGGCCCTCGGTATGATTTTCCCCAACGTCTTCATTCCGGTGCTGGAGGAAGCGCAGCTCATCAACCGTCTGGACCGCTACGTCCTCGAACAGGTGGCCCGGCTGATCCGCGACCGTATGGACAACGGCCTGCCACTGGTTCCCGTCTCGATGAATCTTTCGGCCTACGATTTTGAAGTGGCCAACCCCATCGAAACCATTGAGAAGACGGTTGCGCGCTACCAGATTCCGAAAACCGTGCTCTGCTTTGAAATCACCGAACGGGTCATGATTAGAAACCATCTGAGCATGTCCAGGACAATTTGCCAATTTCAGCAGGCCGGCTATCAGGTGTGGATGGACGATTTCGGCAGCGAGTACTCCTCGATGAATTCTCTCCACAACTACCATTTTGACGTGATCAAGATCGATATGGGCTTTTTCAGCCATTTTGACGACCGAAGCCGGCAGATCATCACCTCGGTGGTGACCATGGCCAGGATGCTGGACGTGCAGACGCTGGCCGAGGGGGTAGAGACAAAGGAACAGGTCGCTTTCCTGAAAAAGATCGGCTGCGGACGGATCCAGGGGTATTTCTACGGGCGGCCAATGCGGTATGACGATACATTTTCTTTCATCCACGGCAAAGGCCTTCGGATAGAGCGGCCGGAGGAAGCCCATTTGATGGATGCAGCGGAAAGCGTCAACGTGATTTCCGATTCGCCCACGGCACTCTTCAGCTTCGACGGAACGGATATTTCCCTTCTCATCGAAAATGACGCCTACAAGCGGGAATTGAGAAGCACCGGCACTCGGGACATGGCTGAAGCCAACGCCAACCTTGTAGACGCGAGGTATCCTTTTCGTGGCCGGTTTCAGCACCTGATGACGAAGGCACTGTGGTCGAAGTCGGAGGAAACCCTGACCTACGCGGATAATGGCCAGTACATGCGGGTGAGTGTCCGCTGGATTGCCGGGGACAAGCGCCTGTGGGTCGGCGAGGCTCACCTTTACAACATCAGCAATAACGAAGCACTCCAACAAGCGAAAACGCTGGATCAGACACTGCGCAATATCTTCCAGTTTTACGAAGGGTTTTATCTGTTCGACCGCAGCAAGGACGCGGTCAGTGTGCTGCGCTCCAACCATCCGGAGGTGAATCGGCAGCGGGCGCCTCACACGATGCGCGATTTTATCAGCTTTTTCGTGGATCATCTGGTTTATCCGGATGACCGGGCGCGTTTTTTGGCGTTCATCACCCCGGAACAAGTGGAAACTCAAACCAGAATCGAGAATGGATCGATCCAATCTGAAGTGGTGCGCATCCGCCGGGCGGACGGCACGTACCGCTGGTCGGTGTTCGAGGCGCTGATGCTTTACAAGAGCACGGCGAAGAATATCCTCCTTTGTGAACGGGAGGATATCTGGGAGCGGAAGCGCGACCGTGAGACCCTTCTTCCGGAGTTCTGCCGGTCTTTCGGCATATCGGAAGGCAAAACCACCCGTCCGGAAATTTCGGACGAAGCCAATCTTTTCCGGACGCTTTGCGAAACGTCGCCCTATTTATTTTACTGGGAAGACCGAGACGGACGGGTTCTCGGCGCCAGTCAAAGCCTTAAGGAGAAGGAAGGCGTTCGCGATGCGTCAGCGTTTTTGGGAAAAAAGACGGAAGACATCGGCTGCCACTTCGACGCAGCAGAGCTGAGCCTGAACGGGGAGAAAATACAAGGCGACGGGGAGGAAGCCGGTGCAGTAGAGGAGATGGCGCTGGTCGATGGCCGGCTTCAGGACGTCCGGGTGGACCGCGCCCCCTGGTATCGGGAAAAGGAAATTGCGGGAACACTGAACATGGTCTGGGGCAGCGCGCCGGAAAACCGAGAGGAAGAAAACCGTCTGGGGCTGGTCGATCCGGAAACAGGCCTGTTGAGCTTCCGAGGCGCGATTGAGGCCGGCCTGCTCTACGCGGACCATTTCCGTTTGAAAAACTTAGATTATACTGGGCTTTTGATTGATGTGCCCGCCTTCGCGGAAGTGATGCGCAACAGCACCGAGAATGGGAAAGTGATTCTAACGAGAATATCGGAGGCCCTTCGGAAAGTGTTGACGCCTGGATGGACGATTGCGCGGATCGGCCTCTGCTGTTTCCTCTGCTTTTGCCAGCGGAAAAGCATGGGGAATGTGGAAGAAAAACTCAAAACGGTAGCGGAGATGCTGCCGCTATTGTGGAAGCAGCAGGGGATACAAGGCGTTCCGGTGCTGACCCATGCGGTGGTGTACGGCTCGGAGGTGCTGAGTCTTGATGAAATGCTTCAGTTGTTGATCCGGAGGCTGAGCAGCGCGGAAAAAGAGGCGTTTGGAGACAAACCCTACACGGAAGACCGCATCTACATCAGGCGGGAAGTGCTGGATGATCTGCCGGAACACGTTGTCATCAGCGATCCGGATTCTTACGAGCTGGTCTATCTCAACCAAGCTGCACGGAAAGTTCTCGGCGTCGATTCGGACGCCAGCTTGGAAGGATGCCGCTGTTATCGGACACTCGAGGGCTTTGACACGCCGTGCCGGGACTGCCCCAACTTGATGCTGCGGATGGACCGCGCGTTTTCGGCCAATCATATGAACCATAAAACCGGGGAAAATCTAATCGTTCGTTCTTTCCTGACCATCTGGGAGAATCGCACGTTGAAGATGACCATTGCCTTTAACCTGAACGAATATCTCGACTCCATGGCGAAAGAACGGGAGCTGTTTTACCAGGAAATGCGGGCGAACGAGGCCATCTTCCGCGGGATGCAGGAGGCTGACCCTGAAATGGGCATTGAGAAGACCATCTCGAGCATCGCTGAGAACATGCAGCCGGAGCGCTTCCTCATTTTTGAAGAGGGGGACGATAATACCGTCAGCGCCACCTACGAATGGACGGCGCCGGGTGTTGTCCCGCTTCAGGCGGAGCTGCAGAGCATCCCGAAGACCGAGCTTCGGGCACTGTACACCCAGTTTATTTCAGAGCATCTGGTCATGGTCCGCGATATGGACGCATACCAGAAGGTTCATCCGAATTTCTCATTCCGAATCCACGGCGTGCACAGCTTTGTCTCCGGCCATCTGCTCCTTCAGAATCAGACGGAAGGCTTTACACTGGTTGTCAACCCGTCGGAAGAAAGCTTTAATACTGGAAGCGTCTTGTATTCGACGCTGACGGATTTCATCGCGGTGATGGTCCGCAACCGGAACAGCATGCGGGAGCTGGAGAAACAAAGCCTGATCGACCAGCTGACCGGCGCGGGCAACCGCTGGGCGCTGGAACAGCGCATCCAGGCATGGCAGGGTGACGGCACCTTGGGCGTGATTTCTATCGATTTGAATGGATTGAAAAACACCAACGATACCCAAGGCCATCACGCCGGTGATGTACTGATCAGTGAAACGGCGCGGGTGCTCCGAGAATGTGCGGGTGAGGACAGCGTTTTCCGGACCGGCGGCGACGAGTTCGTCGTCGTGACTGAAGATTTGGAGGAACGGGATATCCGCCTGTTGATCCATCATATGCGCCAGAGCGCGGTCAACAATGGCATCAGCATGGCAATCGGCTATGCCTGCAGGTGCGGCAAGGTGACCGATTTTGACGCGCTGCTCACGGAGTCTGACTTTAACATGTACCGTGACAAAGGACACAGCTTCCGCAGAAGACGGAGCGATCGGTAAGTGAAATTTTTATGCAAAGCAAACGTCAAATTGGCGTTTGCTTAGGAGCCGCTTTTTGATTATCGATAAGCCCCTATTTTTAAATATAAATTTATGTATATCTTTTGAAGTTATAGTATCTTAATAGCAGAATATTAGGTAAATAATTATAAATGTAATACTATACATAAAAGATTAATAAGGGGGAAAGATATCGGATGAAAAATGATATTAAAGTAAAAATAGCGGTTGCGGCTTCAGTGGCTGCGATTTCGCCGGCATGAACAGCGCCCAGATCGCCCAGGCCTTTGCAGCGGTGACAGCGAACCCGAAGCTGTGCGTGTTCTTCGGCGGGTATCTCATTAAATAACGGCTTCTCAAAAGTTCCGAATCTCCGGAACTTTTTTTATGGTAAAGACTAAAAGAAAGGAATTTGCGTATGAACGAAAAAACAAAACAACCGCTGTCTTTTATGGGCGTTTTCGCGATCATGCTCGCGAGCAGCCTGACCATCATGGTCGGGGAGGCGCTGACCTCGGCGCTGCCGGCCATTGGCCGCCATTACGCCATGACATTTTCCACGAGCTGGCTCATCACCGTGCCGTCCCTCGGGGTCGTGTGCGGGGCGCTGGGCACGGGAAAAGTGCTCAACCGCTTTGGCGCTTACAAGACGATCTGCGTCGGCCTGTTCTTTTACGCCCTCTTCGGGGTCTCCGGCGCGGTGATGCCCAATATTGGCGTCGAGCTTCTCGACCGGTTTCTGCTCGGGATGGCCTGCGCAGCCGTCATGACCTCGTCCACAAGTCTGATCTCGGAATTCTATCACGGGCAGGCGCGCCTGAAGATGATCGCCGTGCAGGGGATGGCCATTGAAATGGGCGGGGTCATCTTTTTGAGCCTCGGCGGGGTGCTGACCGAGATCGCGTGGAACGCGTCCTATTTGATCTATTTGATCGCAGCGGCAGCCCTGATTCTGATCCTGGCCTTTGTGCCGAAACAGGCCCCGGCCTACGACGGCGAAGAAATCGACCAGACCAAGGCGCTCAAATCTGGGCAGAGCGGCATTTCCGTAGTCCTCGCCTTGGCTTTCATCAGCATGCTGACGTTCTTCACGGCCATCGTCTCTCTGCCGGTCTACATCCAGACCGATATGGGGTATTCCGCCGCCTTCAGCGGGATTTACCTGGCGTCCATTTCAGTGGTGGCGGTGATCTTCGCCGGATTCATGCCGAAATTCGTCGGCAGAACTTCCGCAAAATGCTCCCTGACGGTTTCGGCGCTCTGCTTTACTGTCGGCCATTTATTGTATTTCGTGGCCCTGAACCATCACGGCCTGCTCTTCGCCGCAGCGCCGATCATGGGCATCGGCTTCGGGTTCTCGACGCCTTTGATCAACAACCTGACCGTCGAGCGGAGCACGCCGGAGACGAAGGCACGCAATCTGAGCGGCTACTCCATTGCCCAGTTCTCTGGCCAGTTCGTTTCGTCCCTCGTGGTCTCTGCAGTGGCCGGAAGCCGGACCTATCTGCTGGCGGCGGCGCTGGGCCTGGTGAATTTAGCGGTGGCGGGGCTGGTGTTTGATCGGGAAAGAAAAAAACTGTTATAATGAATTAAAAAATATAAAAATATTTGGAGAGAAAAAATGGACAAAACCAAGAAAAAAGCACTCCGGGCCCAGTACGACCGGCGCCATCCGGAAATGGGGATCGTGTGTTGGTCCAACGGCGATGACATGTGGATCGCGAAATCAACGGACACCAAGGCGGATTACAACGGCTCTTCCTTCCAGCTGGAACTGGGTTCCTGGCCGAACCGGGAAATGCAGGAAGCCTACAATGCCGACCCGTCGGCGTTTCAATGGTCGGTGATCAAAACCCTGGACTACGAAGAACGGGAAGACGACCACAGCGAGGATCTGGCGCTGTTGTACATAATGGTGAAGGAAGCCCACCCTGAAGCGAAACCGATGCGGCCGGGAAAACGCTATGTGAATGAGGATGCGTGAGAGCGTACAACCCCCGTCTGCTGCAGAAATGCGGCAGGCGGGGGTATCTTCTGGCAGCTCAGCACTGCCGTCTTATTCATTCCAAAACTGCGAGATTTCCCTAATGGTCAAATCATTGGGCTCAACGCCCTTTGATTTTGCATATTTGAGAATGCCCCACAGATCGTAGTGGCTTAAATTTAGATGATAGATCTCATCTTCGTGCTTTTGGACGTAATCTTTGATTTCCTGATCCCGTCCCTGCACAACTCCGAGGCCCGGAAAAACGTCGTACTCATTTCGCCCCATCTGGTGATTCCCGGGGACATGGGAAAAGAAATCACCGTGTTCAATTTTCCCCTGCCCGACGTGGCGGAAATCGAGGACATGATGGACCAGATCGTGGCGGAAAACGAAATGACCACCACGTCCTTATTTAAAGCGATTGAACCATACGAAGTTTATTAAATTTCTCAAGAACAGCCTTGATTAAAAAAGGCCGTTCTTTTTTTTGACAAATATAATAAGAAACCATACAATAAGAAAGCTTATTAAAAGGAGGTGCGTCATGTCATTTCACTATACACTTATGAAAACCCACTCACTTTTGAGGCGGGATATTATGGCGAGGGCCAGAGCAGAACTGCATCTGACCTCGGGCCAGCCCAAAGTCTTAGAGGCTTTGATTCATCACGAAGGTCAGGATCAGAAGACCTTGGCGGCGATCTGCGAAATTGAGCCGGCGACTCTGGGCAGTATTCTTTTGGGCATGGAAAAGGCCGGGCTCATTGAACGGCGGAAAAAGCCGGACAACCGCCGCTCCCTGTACGCCTATCTCACACCAGAGGGGAAAAAGAAAGCTTTGGGAATGGCGCAGATTTTTGAAGAAGAAGACGAGAAGGTCCTGGCGCCGCTGTCTGAAACAGAACGGCAGGTCCTCAAAACGGCTTTGGAAAAGGTTTGTCATCAGATGAAAAAAGAAAGGAGTCTGCATGCGTAAGAATCAGCATCTTGGAAGACGGTTTGCCAGTTATCTTTTTGGCTTGTTTATCATGACCATCGGGATCGCGGTCTCGGTGAAGTCAGATCTCGGGGTTTCCCCGGTGAGTTCCATTCCCTACACGATGACCTGCGTTTGGGGCATCGAAATGGGACGGGCGACCATCATCTTTCACTGCTTTCTGGTGCTGTTTCAGATTGTCCTGCTGCGCCGGCATTTCAAGATCAAGAACCTGCTGCAGATTGCCGTGGGGGTCGTCTTCGGGTATTTTACGACTTTCGGAAATTGGACGATGCATTTTCTGCCGGCTCCGTCGAATCTCGTGATCCGTCTCGTCATGGTGGGCATCAGCTCGGTGATCGTCGCCGTAGGGATTTTCTTTTACCTGCCGCCGGACATCATGCCTCTCGCCGGAGAAGGGGTCATGAAGGCCGTCTCTGATGTGACCGGTATCGAATTTTCAAAAGTTAAGATCGGCTTTGACGTCTCGATGGTGGTGATTTCTTTCGCCACATGCATGGTTCTGCTTCATCAGTTGGGCAGCGTCGGCATCGGCACAGTGATCGCTGCTTTTCTGGTGGGCAACATTTTAGGGGTGGTCAACCGGCATTTTGGCGCCAAACGGGACCGCTGGCTCTATCCGGAAAAAACGAAAACAGCCGCAAGTCCGAAAACAGAACCGCAGAAAAGCTGGGCGATCACCATCGCCCGGGAATACGGCAGCGGCGGCCGGACGATCGGAAAGCAAATCGCCGAAGATCTGGGCATCGCCTATTACGATTTAGAAATCATTCACGAAGCGGCCAAAAGAAGCGGGATGACCGAAAAAATTTTAACGGACAACGATCAGATCATCGACAGACCCTTGGCTCACTCTCTGTATTTCTGGGCGGCGGGGACGACTCAGGAAGATGAGCTGCCCGTCATCGAACGGATTTTTGACATCCAGGAAAAGATCATCCTCGAGCTCGCTGAAAAGGCGCCCTGCGTCATCGTCGGCCGCCTCGGCAATTTCATCTTGAAAGACAAGGTGCCGAGCTTCAATGTGTTTGTCAGCGCTTCACCGGACGCCAAGATCAAAACCGTTATGGAACGGGACAGTCTGGACGAAAAGGCGGCCCGGGCGAAAATCGAGAAGGTCGAGCGGGAACGGGCGAATCACTGCCAGTATTTTACCCATCAGCATTGGAAAGACCTGTCCCATTACGATCTGGCCATCCGTTCTGACGAAATGGGCCTGGCAGAAACAGCAGGCATGATCGAAACCGCGGCGAAAGCCAAACTGCACCTCGCGTAAAAAATCAAAAGCGTTGTCATAACCACGGAAATATGCCGGCCCGGGGACTATAATTAAACCGTTCAGGAAAAAAGAGAGATTTTTAAGTTTGATGATATAAATAAGGAGACGGGACGGATGAGAAAACAGGTTAAAAACAACGTGAGCTGGGTCGGCTACATGGATTGGGAACTGAAGCAGTTCCACGGCGACGAATATTCAGTGAAAAACGGGTCGAGTCAGAACGCTTATCTGATCGAAGAAGACAAGACCATTTTGGTCGATACGGTGTGGATGTCCCATCGGGACGCCTTTATCGACAACCTCCGGAAAGAACTCGGCGGGGATCTGTCGAAAATCGACGCCATCGTCATGAACCACGGGGAACAGGATCACTCGGGCTCCCTGCCGGCGCTCATGAAGGAAATCCCGGGCACGCCGATTTACTGCACGGCCGCCGCTGTGAAGAGCATCGAAGGCCAGTACGGCAAGCGGGGCTGGGACTTCCACAAAGTCAAAACCGGCGACACCCTCTACGTCGGCAACGGCAAGCAGCTCATCTTCGTGGAAATGAAGATGCTCCACTGGCCGGATTCCATGGCAACTTATCTGACAGAAGACAACATCCTGTTCTCCATGGACGCCTTCGGCCAGCATTTCGCCGTCGAAGAAATGTTCAACGACAAGGCGAACCAGGCCATCTTGTATAAAGAAGCGATGAAATACTTCGCCAATATCTTAAATCCCTTCGCGCCCTTTGTCACCCGCAAGCTTGCCGAAATCGCGAAGCTGAACCTGCCCATCGACATGATCGCGCCGGCTCACGGCGTCATCTGGCGGGATCATCCGGAACAGATCGTTAAGAAGTACGCCGAATGGGCGGACGCCTATCAGGAAGATCAGATCACCGTCGCCTACGACACGATGTGGAACGGGACCAAGACCCTGGCTCACGCGGTGGCCGACGAAATTCACAGACAGAGCCCGGACACCGTGGTGAAGGTTTTCAACATCGCCGAAACGGACAAGAACGAACTCATGACTGAAGTGTTTAAGTCTAAGGCCATCGCCGTGGGCTCGCCGACCTGCGTGAACGAAGTCCTCACCAGCGTCAGCGCCTTTCTCGCCTTTGCGAAAACTCTGAAGTTTAAAAACAAAAAGGCCGCGGCCTTCGGATGCTACGGCTGGAGCGGCGAATCGGTGAAGCTCTTGAAAGAACGCCTTGCCGCCGACGGCTTTGACGTCGTCGACGCCAGCGTCCGCTCCCTGTGGAATCCGGAAGACGGCGACTTCGCAGCCATTCCGGAAATGGTACAGGAACTCCTCGCCGGAGAAGAAACGCCGGAACAGCCGGCCAAATCCGAAAGCAAAGTCTACGTCTGCAACGTGTGCGGCTGGACCTACGACGAAGCTAAAGGCGATCCGGAACACGGCATCGCTCCGGGCACCAAATGGGAAGATCTTCCTGACGATTTCAAATGCCCGGTGTGCGGTGCGCCGAAATCGGATTTTTCGGTGCAGTAAAAAATCATATAATCTCAAACAATTAAAGCAACACCCCTGCGTCATATGGCACGGGGGTGTTTGTCTGCGGCCTGGTTTATTTTTTGTGGTCGATGTCAAAATAGATCAGGGCCATGAACACCAGATCGGCGTTGTAGGGATTGCTCATGCCGTGGCATTCTCCAGGTTTGATGAGGCAGCAGTCCCCGGGGACCACCGGCGTGACCGAGCCGTCATTGTCCCGGAAATCGCCAACCCCTTCGAGGATGTAATAGGGTTCCGTTTCCCCGGTGTGGGTGTGGACGCCGATAGAGGCGCCCGGCGGAATCGTGACCTTGGCGTACATGCGTGCAGCGCCGAGGAGTTCATTTTCATCAATGATATGTTCAATTTTAACCGTGCCTTTGCCTCCGGCAAGGTGTTCCACGTGTTTGACTTGTGTTTTGCGAATCATAAAATCACCCCTTATTTCGATAGAATCTCCTTTATTATAACATGATTCGGTTTACATCCTTTGCTCAATTAAAACCCGGAATCTGCACGATTCAAAACCCGGAAGCGTGGTCATAAGCGGATGCTTCAGCAGCGGAAGCTCAAGCAAATTATCGGAAGCTTTTCTTTACGAACATCCAAAAGTGCTGGGCACGATCAACGCAATGTGGAAGTTTCCAAGGGATACAAATCGGTTCATTCCGGTCATGCTTATACGGCAGATGAAGTAGACGCCATATTGGACGACGCGTTCGAACTATCATCGAGTGCACAACGGACAGTTTAATCGCTGTCCGTTTTTTCTTTGCCGCAAAGGCCGAACAAAATATGGTAAAATAAGACACAACGATTGAAGACAGGGGAGAACACGGTAATGACTGACGCAGAACAGCGCGAAGCAGCACGACAATTCATCAACAGATGGAAAAATAAAGGCAACGAAGATGAAGACGGCCGGTCCTATTGGATCGAACTGCTGCAACGACGGCACACGGCCTGTCATCTTCAAGATCGAGCGGAGCGATATTCCGGAGACAGATGAAGAACGAGAATGGCTGGAAAAACAGAACTTTAAGAACACAGTAGAGGATGCCTATACGGGCTGAATGCCGGAAAAGTATGAGCAACTGACTTTAGATATGATTTGAAAGAGATAACGATTATGGAATTTAAGAAGATAGAAAAGAACGGCACCATCTGCGCCGTTGTGATCGCAGACGAGCCGGTAATTACAGATGCACAGTCAGCACTGGATGTGCTGATGAATGCGAAATATGATGCGGGTACTAAGGACATTGTCATCGACAAAAAACTGATTGTCGAAGATTTCTTTATCCTCAGCAGCGGACTGGCCGGAGAGATTTTGCAGAAGTACATCAACTATGGTGGACGCATCGCAATTTACGGTGACTGCTCTCATTACACCAGCAAGCCGTTGAAGGACTTCATCTATGAGAGTAACAAAGGCAAGGATGTGTTCTTTGTTTCTACGGAAGAGGAAGCCGTGGATATGCTGACGAGGTAGTATGTAAACCTTTTAAGGTTTCCTAACACAATTTAAGGATACCCATACTTTTTAAGGATTGCCCTTTAGGGGTTTCGGAAAGGAGGCGCAGCCGGAATGAGCGCCGGAGCAGCAACAGCATATCGGAGAAGATTCACAGACCGGATTGCGCCTGCCAGAAGTCGCAAAAGCCCTGAAATCAAGCCTTTTCACGGGTGTCGGAGCGCATCTTTGACACAGGTACATTGTATCAAAGATAGAGTCTTGTTAGACCCGGCCTGCGGCTCCGGTAACTTCCTAACCGAGACCTATTTATCGGTGCGGCGGATTGAAAACGAGGTAATCTCCGAACTGCAGCATGGGCAGATCATGTACGCCCTCGAAGGGATGCGCAACCCGATTCAAGTGTCTATCTCGCAATTCTACGGCATTGAAATCAACGACTTCGCCGTCACCGTCGCCAAAACCGCGTTGTGGATCGCCGAAAGCCAGATGATGCAAGAGACTGAGAGCATCATCAAGACCGAACTCGACTTTCTGCCGTTGACCACTAACGCCAATATCGTCGAAGGCAACGCCCTGCGGATCGATTGGAATGACGTCGTGCCATCGAATCAACTAAACTATATTATGGGGAATCCGCCGTTTGTGGGTTCTTCAATTATGCCACAAGGAAGTCCTCAAAAATTAGATGTTCAGCATATTTTTGATAAAATGTCGAAAAATGAAGTTCAGGATTTAGATTATGTTACATGCTGGTTTAAAATAGCTGCTGAATACATTCAATCTACACAAATCAAATGTTGCTTTGTTGCTACAAATTCAATTTGCCAAGGTTCGCAGGTTCCCATTTTATGGCAGGTTTTATTAAATCAATACCATATTCATATCAATTTCGCTTATCAAACGTTCAGATGGAACAGTGAATCAACGCATCAAGCAGCGGTTCATTGTGTCATCATTGGATTTTCACTGAACAATTCTCACAATAATATATTGTTTAGTGATGAAAATAACAAAACTATAGTAAAAAACATTAACCCTTATTTGCTTGATGGCAGCGATGTTTTTATTGCAGAAAGAAGAACACCATTATGTGACGTTCCAAAAATGTGTTTTGGCAATCAACCTCGTGACGGTGGTTTTTTTGTCATATCCGAAGAAGAAAGAAACGAAATAATAAAAAAAGAACCAAATCTTTCTAAATGGTTGCATGAATATATTGGTGCAGCTGAATTCTTAAATAACAAAAAACGCTGGTGCCTTTGGCTTAAACATGCAACACCATCAGATATCAGCAAAAGCAAAATATTAAAAGAAAAAGTTCAGTCAGTAAGAGAATTTCGTCTCAATTCAAGAGCAAAAACAACACAAGGATATGCTAAAGTTCCTCAATTATTCGCACAAATAACGCAACCTGATAATGTAGATTATTTAATGATACCGCGCGTGTCTTCAGAGCGTCGAAGATATATTCCTATAGGATTCATGACATCTGATATTATTGCTTCAGATGCTGTCCAAATTGTGCCTAATGCTACTTTATTCGATTTTGCTGTTTTAACTTCTAACGTTCATAACGCCTGGATGCGTACGGTTTGCGGCAGACTTAAAAGCGATTATCGTTACTCCAAAAACATCGTCTACAACAATTTCCCCTGGCCTACCCCAACAGCCGCGCAGAAGGAAAGAATTGAGAAAACCGCGCAGGCGATTCTCGACGCCCGCGACCTTTATCCGGACAGTTCTCTAGCCGACCTTTACGATCCGCTGACGATGCCGCCGGAGCTTCGTAAGGCACATCAGATGAACGACCGCGCGGTGATGCAGGCCTACGGCTTTTCGAGAAAGATGAGCGAATCTGACTGTGTCGCAGAACTCATGAAGATGTATCAAAAATTGACGGAAGCGGAAGGAAAATAAGGCGGAACAAAATGGAGCGTGTGAACGATGAATAATCCAATCGAAAGCGATATCCAGCGTTTTCTTTTAGAACTTGGAACTGGTTTCACATTCCTTGGACGGGAATATCGCCTCGCTGCTGGAGAAACGGAACAGTTTTTAGATATGCTTTTTATAATGTGACGCTTCATTGCTATGTGGTCATAGAGGTAAAGACCAGAGCATTTGAACATGGAAGATTTTTACTAAATGACGCGTTCGACCTATCATCAAATGCATAACGGACAAGTCTAATCGCTGTCCGTTTTTTATTTGCCCTAAAGCGCGAATTTGCAACATGAAAAACAATAAACGCTTGCGTATGCTTGCGATAATTGATAAACATGCTATAATAAAGAAAAAAGGAGTGTGATCTTTATGGCGAAGACATCACCTGTTTACGCAAGAATCGATACAGACCTAAAAGAAAACGCTGAAAACATCCTTCACCGCCTTGGCATTTCACCATCCAGCGCGATCCAGATGCTTTACAGCCAAATTATTTTAACGAAAAGTTTTCCGATTAGTCTCAAACTTCCTTATGATAAACCAAAGGCGCTGGGGTCGATGTCGCACGATGAACTCAATGCAGAACTTTCCAAGGGATACGAATCGATCCAATCCGGTCATGCTTATACGGCAGATGAAGTGGACGCCATGTTGGATGACGCGTTTGGCATATGAGTGATTTATACGAGATCATCTACGCGCCCGAAGCATATGATGACTTGCGGAATATTTACGCATATATCGCGTACGATCTGCAAGTGCCTGACATTGCAAAAGATCAGGTTAATAGAATCCGAAATGAAATAAGATCGCTCGATCAGATGCCTTCACGATTTGCTTTTGTGGATTGGGAGCCCTGGAAAAGCAGAAATACACACAAAGTTCCAGTTGATCAATACGTCGTGATTTATATAATAAACAATGAAAGCAAAACGGTGAACATTGTGCGTATTTTTTATAGCGGCCAGGATATAGGCAGCATCCTCAAATCAAATGCATAACGGACAGTTTAATCGCTGTCCGTTTTTTCTTTGCGCGAAGCGCCGAACAGAATATGTTATGGACGATCCCTTTCGCAATTGGAGCTGTTATTGACTTTGTCTTTCCCATGAAGGGAACGCTGATTGCATGGATCATATGGGCAGTGATGTTAATGCTATTGTTGCTCGAAAGACATAAGAGAGAAAAAGCTAATTAGAATTTGAAGGAGAATCCCAATGATTGCAATTCGCAAGGCAGAACTGTCCGATGCGAAAAGACTGGTGGAGATATACGATTATTCCGTGAAAAATACGGCAATTACCTTGTATCGATAGAATGCTGGCGCGATGAATTAAAGGGACAGGTGGGATTCAGTCTCCACCTTGATCTTTTCCAGACGCATCACTTCTGTTAAAATGGATAATCATACAGCAGAGAATGAACGTTTTCCGCAATACGCGGAAGGAAAGGATAAACACATGAATCTCATTATTTTTCAGGGATTGATGATCCCATTTATCGGCACGACCCTCGGCGCGGCCTGTGTCTTTTTGATGAAGGAGCAAATGTCAGAGGGGCTGCAGCGCGCGCTGACGGGGTTTGCCGCCGGCGTCATGGTCGCCGCTTCGGTCTGGAGCCTTTTGATTCCGGCGATGGAGCAGAGCGCGCACCTCGGCCGGCTGGCCTTTCTGCCGGCCGTCGGCGGATTTTGGGGCGGCACCGCTTTCATGCTGCTCCTCGACGAGCTGATCCCCCATCTGCACCTCGACGAAGATCAGCCCGAAGGCCTCAAGAGCCATTTAGCCAAGACGACGATGATGGTCCTCGCCGTCACCCTTCACAACATTCCGGAGGGGATGGCCGTCGGCGCCGTTTACGCGGGGCTGCTCCTCGGCGGAAAAAGCATGACCGTGTCGGGGGCGATGGCCCTCTCCGTCGGCATTGCCATCCAAAATTTCCCGGAAGGCACGATCATTTCGATGCCCCTGCGCGCGGCGGGGCAGTCGAAGGCCAAGGCCTTTTTATCCGGCACCGGCTCCGGCGCCGTGGAACCGGCAGCGGCACTTTTGACCATTCTCTTTGCCGATCTCATCGTGCCGGTGCTGCCGGCCCTTTTGGGCTTTGCCGCCGGCGCGATGCTCTACGTCGTTGTCGAAGAGCTGGTCCCGGAAATGTCCGTCGGCGCCCATTCGAATGTCGGCGTCATGATGTTCGCCCTGGGTTTCTCGGTGATGATGATTTTGGACGTTGTATTTGGGTAAAGAATAGAATAGCAGGCCCGGCGTGGGGTCTGTTATTTTTTTGCTTTATATATTGACGAATATCTATATATCTGATAAACTTCTATACATAGATCAATATCAATATGAAATAAGTGAGAGGTGATAAGATGGAAACCATCGATACCGCATCGATTTGCAAGGCCCTTGGCGATGCCAACCGCTTGAAAATCGTGCAGACGCTGTCGGGCTGTGAAAAATGCGCCTGTGTCATTTTGGAAGCGCTGAACATCTCTCAGCCGACGCTGTCGCACCATATGAAGATTCTGCGGGACTGCGGCCTGGTCAACGTCAGAAAAGCGGGCAAATGGTGCTATTATTCGCTGAACTGCGACACCCTTCGGGCCTTCCAGCAATTTATCGCCGCGCTGGACTGCAGGCCGGTCGAGTCAGAGTGCTCAGGGCCCGCCTGCGGCTGAAACAGCGTTTGAAGGGGCGGGTTTTTGCTCAATACATTGATAAATTTAAATATATAAATGTAAAAAAGGAGGATAGGCAAATGGCTGAAAACTGGTATCCGGTCATCGATCGGGACCTTTGCCGCGAATGCGGCGCATGTATTGCGATGTGCGGCCACGGGGTCTATGACCGCGGCGCGGCGCCGACGCCCCAGGTGGTCAATCCTGTGGGCTGCGTCGATCATTGTCACGGCTGCGGGACGCGCTGCCCGGCTGGCGCGATCACCTATTTTGGCGAAGATACCCCCTGGGTGCCGCCGAAGGGAAAGGCAAATCAGGGAGAAACATTTACGGAAAAAACGAATATACATTCAGGAGGCAAAACAATGAAAAAACTGCAACTTTTTGAACCGGCGATGTGCTGCTCGACAGGGCTATGCGGCCCTTCAATCGATCCGGAGCTGCTGCGGATCTCGACGCTGATTGACGATTTGAAAAAAGCGGGCGTCGAAGTGGAACGTTTTAATTTGAACAGTGCACCGGCGGCCTTTGCCGAAAACGAAACGGTCAAGAATATGCTGGCGGTCCGGGGGACGGACGCTCTGCCGATAACGATGCTCGACGACACGGTCGTTTTGACCGACCGCTATCCGAGCAACGCGGAAGTTTTCGGCTGGCTGAAACTCGACGACCCGCAGACGGACGCGCCGGATTCAGACGACGACGGGGACACAGGCTGTGGCTGCGGCGGAGGCTGCTGCTGACAACATCGGAGGCATCAAAATGGAACCATTCAATCCTGCGGCGGTCACGCAGACAAAGTACGTGTTCTTTACCGGGAAAGGCGGCGTCGGCAAGACGTCGACGGCCTGCGCCACCGCGGTGTTCCTCGCCGATCAGGGAAAAAAAGTGCTGCTTGTCAGCACAGACCCGGCGTCCAACCTTCAGGACGTGTTTTCGGCAGATCTTGACAATAAAGGCACCGCGATTCCGGAAGTGCCCAATCTTTTCGTCGCCAATTTAGACCCGGTTGAGGCGGCCGCAGCGTACCGCGAGCGCGCAGTGGCACCGTACCGGGGGGTATTGCCGGAATCAGCTATTCAAAATATGGAAGAACAGCTGTCGGGGTCGTGTACGACAGAGATCGCCGCGTTTAATGAATTCACCGAATTTTTGACCGATCCTGCGGTTCAAGGAAAGTACGACCAGATTATTTTCGATACGGCGCCGACAGGGCATACCCTGCGCCTGCTGCAGCTGCCATCAGCCTGGGCGGGCTTTATTCAGCAGAGTAAGCACGGCGCGTCCTGTCTCGGGCAGCTCTCAGGCTTGGACGAAAAGAAGCAGGTGTATCAGCAGGCGGTGGCGACACTGGCGGATCCTGAGCAGACGACATTGGTGCTGGTCGCGCGGCCGGAAGAAACCCCGTTGAAGGAAGCGGCTCGGGCGTCCCGCGAATTGCGGGAGCTGGGCCTCAACCGGCAGGTGCTCGTCATGAACGCCGTCGCGAAAAAAGGCAGCGACCCGGTGTCCGAAGCGCTGTACGACAAACAGCAACGGGCCCTTGCGGAAATGCCGGAAGCTCTGCAAGACATGGACACCACCCAGATTCCGATGCGCACTTACAACATCACGGGAATCGACAACGTCCGCGCGATGCTGAGGAGCGATCACGCGGCAGCAGCAGAGCAGACGATTGACGTTTCTCATCTGTACCAGCTGGCGGATGTGGTCGACGACATCGCCGCCCATCACCGCAAGGTGATCTTCACCATGGGAAAAGGCGGTGTGGGGAAAACCACTGTCGCGGCAGCCATTGCCCTTGATCTGTCGAAAAAAGGGAAAAAGGTGCATTTGGCAACGACGGACCCGGCGGCCCATTTAAAATTTGTACTGGACGCCCACGACGGCGTGCGCATGAGTCATATCGACGAAAAGGAAGAACTAAAAAAATATCAGAACGCGGTGATACAGGAAGCGCTCGCCACGGGGATTTCAGAAGATGATCTCGACTATATCAAAGAAGATCTCCGCTCACCGTGCACGCAAGAGATTGCGGTGTTCCGCGCTTTTGCTGATTTAGTCGAACAGTCTGAAAATGAAATCGTCGTGATCGACACAGCACCGACCGGCCACACCCTGCTGTTGCTCGAATCGACAGACAGCTACGACAAGGAACTGAAGCGGACCCAGGGGAAAACGCCGGAAGCCGTGAAAAAACTTTTGCCGCGCCTCAAAAGCGATGAGACTGAAGTGATCATCGTGACCCTGCCGGAAGCGACGCCGGTATACGAGGCCGAACGGCTGGAGGATGATCTCAAACGCGCGCAAATCGGCGTGAAATGGTGGGTCGTCAACCAATCTTTCAATGGCCTTGACACGACCAATCCCTCCCTTCGCGCAAAAGCGGCTCATGAAGCGGCGTGGATCAACCGGGTTGATCGGCGCTCTGGCGGCCACGAAGCGCTGATTCCCTGGAAGACGGGTACTTTAAAAGGCGAAGCCCTGACAACTTTATAAAGATGATTTCAGCCGGTGTGCACAGCACACCGGTTTTTTCGGATATTTGCCCTTTCCCGGCATTTCTCTGCCTGTACAAGTCGAGACCCTGAGCAGTATAATAAACTAAAATAGCGATAATAGGCACAGGCTAGGGGGAATAACATGAAACGGAAAATGAATCTCGTCAAAGAACCAGACTCGAGCATCAACGTGTGGCTCGGCCATCCGCTGTATCAGTGGGTGGATGCAGCGGGGCTGCCAGATTACTCAGACAGGCTGCGGGCGCAGGCGACATCGGACGCGATGGGCCGTCTGCTCAGCCACGGGCCGGGGCTTTCCTTTCGCGGCGTGACCTATTATCCGGCTGGGCAGTACACCGAGCCGGGCAAAGCGCCGCTGACCGCCCTCGGGCCTTTTTGGGAGGTGCGAATTGGACAGGACGTCGGCGACGGCCACACCGCTGCCTTCCGGGTTTACCTGCCGGCGAAATGGAATGGCTGTTTTATGGGGATTGCCGGCGGCGGCACCAACAACGAAATTGATTGGTACACTTCTGGCCGGTTTAACGTTTTGAGCTGGCCGGTCGCCTTGGCGAATGGCTATGCCTGCGCCGCGTCTGACAACGACTCAGGCACTCGGCTTAACTGCGATTGGGGCTTTAAGGCGGACGGCACCCCGGAATGGCATCACATTGAAAGCTGGATCGGCCGCGCGCTGCACGAGACAACGGTCTGGGGCAAGGCGGTGACCACCCTGGCCTACGGCGAAGCGCCGAAAAAATCCTATCTGCAGGGAACGTCCGGCGGCGGCCGGCAGGTGCTGACCGAAGGGGTCTGCTATCCGGCGGACTACGACGGACTTTGGGCCGACGCCCCGGCGATTTACCAATGGGATGTGGTATTTGCGAGCCTTTGGCCAGTGGTTGTCGAGGAAAATGAACATCACATCGTGCCCCTTGAAAAATATCAGGCGGCTTACGCTCTGGCGCGGGCAGATCAAGCCATCGGCGAGCGCCCCTTTGACGAGGACGATCCGGATTTTAAAGCGTATCTCAATGGACTGGTCGGGGTCGCCACCACTGCTGGCCCTATCACACAGAGGGATTTCGAAGTCATGGTGAAGACGTGGCGCGGTCCCTTTACCCGGGACGGCAGGCGCATGGGACACAGTTTTGGACCGGCCATTCGCCAGTGGCCTCTGCCCTTTGGCAACCCGCTTTACGGCTATTTTAGACGCCGGCCCGACGGCCGCCTGCTTGTGATGCCAATTTCAGAGCAGATTCTGCGCTGGCTGACGGCTGATCCGAAGATGGATATTCACGATTTGAGCTACGACGATTTTGAAGCCCTGTGGGTGCGGCGCCAGGAACATCCCGAATGGGATTTTGGCCGCTCAGATCTCTCGGCCTTTGCGGCCCGGGGCGGCAAGCTCATCATCACTCAGGGCACCGGCGATCCGGTGGTGCCTTTTGTAAACACCTTC
Organism: Pseudoramibacter porci; assembly: GCF_009696145.1. Classification (GTDB taxonomy): domain Bacteria; phylum Bacillota; class Clostridia; order Eubacteriales; family Eubacteriaceae; genus Pseudoramibacter; species Pseudoramibacter porci. The sequence goes on along the minus strand of NZ_VUMO01000005.1, from coordinate 112,971 downwards.
GCTTACGTCAAAGACATGGCCAAACATTTCGAGAGCGCCGAAGCGATGGCCGACGCGTGCCGGCTGTACCGGATGCCCTACGCTGGGCACTCTATTCTCGACTGGAGCGGACCGGCCGTGAGCCTGGCCGACGGCATGGCGGCGCTGACGGACTGGGCTGAAAAAGGTGAGGCGCCGGACACCCTGCCAATTCAGCGCTACGACTTTGACCACGACATGGCGCTGATCACCGGAACGACAAATTATAAAAATTGAGAAAACCCCCTTGACTCTGGTATATTACCAGTGTTTAGAATAGAGGTTGTAAAACGAAAGACGAACATGCAATGGAGCTGAAACGCCGCAAAAGCGGCGCACCGGCTCCATTTTTTTGTGCAGAAGATGATATAATGGTGAAAAGCGAAAACAGGAGGACGCAAATGGATACGAAAATTGATTTCTTGTATTTGTCAGAACCCGATATGATCAAAGCTGGCGTGAAGGACATGAGCGCCTGCATTCAATCGATGGAAGACATGCTGCTTTTGCTCAAGGCGGGGGATTACCGCATGGGCGGGGAAAATCACAACTCCCACGGCTGCATGATCATGTTCCCGGACGAGCCGACATTCCCGGGGATGCCTGTCAACACCCAGGACCGCCGCTTCATGGCGATGCCGGCTTACCTTGGCGGCAAATACCAGATGGCCGGCGTGAAATGGTACGGCTCGAATATTGAAAACAAGGAAAAAGGTCTGCCGCGGTCGATTTTGATGATGACGCTAAGCGACAAGGACACCGGCGCGCCGCTGGCCTTTATGTCGGCTAACCTGCTCTCCGCTTATCGGACCGGCGGCATCCCGGGGGTCGGGGCAAAATACCTGGCTCGGAAAGACAGTGAAACTGCCGCGATCATCGGACCGGGGGTCATGGGCAAGACGAGCCTGGCCGCTTTTGCGGCGACCTGTCCGAAGCTGCACCGGGTGCAGATCAAGGGCCGGGGCAGGAAATCCCTCGACGCCTTCGTCGAATTCGTCAAGGCGGAATACCCGCAGATCGACGACATCGTGGTCTGCGACACCATTGAAGAGGCCGTGCGCGGCGCGGACGTGATCTCGCTGACGACGACGGCGATGACCGACGACGACCCGAACGTGGTCAACACCTACCCCTACATCAACGGGGAATGGGTCAAGCCCGGCGCTTTCATTTCGATGCCGAGCGCGGCCCGCTTCGACGACGACTTCCTGACGACGTGTAAATTTGTCGTCGACAACAAGGAATTGTACGAAGCCTGGGAAGCGGAATACCCGTACCCGACTTATCCGAAAATGGGGATCATCGGCTGCAAGTTCACCGATTTGATCCACGAAGGCAAATCCAAGCCAGAAGATTTGATCGAAATGGCCGACATCATCGAAGGCAAGGCGCCGGGGCGGACCTCCGACGACGAAGTCATTGTGTACTCGGTCGGCGGCATGCCGGTGGAAGACGTGGCCTGGGGCTGCAGCGTTTACCGCAGAGCCGTGGAAATGGGCATCGGTGTCAAACTCAACCTTTGGGATAAACCGGAAATGGCATAAGGCAGTTGTCAAAAAATACAAAATATAAAAGAAACGAGGAAATAAAAATGAGCACAGGATTGTCAAAGATTGATGTCATTTGCGACATGTCGAAATTTGCGGCGCTGAAGCGCCTGCTGAGCCACCTGAAGGTCGGCGGCATGACCTTCACCCAGGTTTTGGGGTGCGGCGTCGAAAAGGGCACCAAGGAATACGAGGTCGAAGAAAATTACGAAATGGAACTGCTGCCGAAGATTCAGGTGTCGGTCGTGGTGGAAACCGAAAAAGTGGCGGACACCGTCGAAGACATCAAGAAGACACTGTACACCGGGCACATCGGCGACGGCAAGATTTTCGTCTACAGTCTCGACAATGTGATTCGGATTCGGACCGGCGACGAAGGGATCGACGCCCTTTAAACCAGCTGGTTTTACGGAACTTTCTGAAAAACATAAGGAACGATTATGAATGAAACGAAAAAACTCGGCTTAGGCTCGGTCGTTTCGGTTTCCGTCGGCCTGGTCATCGCGACGAGCTGTCTCGTCTCCCTCGGACAGGGTGCCGGCACCATCGGCGTGACCTTTATCGTCGCGATGGTCATCGCGCTGGCGTTGAACCTGACGACGATCGCCTCTCTGTCGGAGCTTAACGCGCTGATGCCGAACACGACAGGTGGCCTGGCCCAGTACACGATGGCTGGGCTCGGGCCTTTCCCGACGCTGATCTCGATGGTTGGCGGGTACCTCATCTGCAACGTGCTTTCCTGCGGGGTCGAAGCGTCGATTTTCGCCTACGCGATGGCGGAAACCTTCAGCTTTATTCCGATTCCCTCAATCGCGTGGTCGTTAATCATGACCGTGCTGATCATGATTGTCAATCTCTACGGCGTCGACATGTTCGCGAAGATTCAGGATCTGGTCTCGTATCTATTGATTGGGTCGATGGCGATTCTCGGGATCATCGGCATGATCGGCATGGGCACCGGGGCGAAGGTGTCTCAGCCCTACGTGATCGACACCAATTTCGGCGACATCGTGTCGATGACTGCCGTGGCCTTTTGGCTGTTCATCGGCGCTGAATACGCGCTGCCAATCTCGAAGGACGTGAAAAACGCGAAGCGCAACGTGCCCCTCGGCATGATGCTCGGCCTTGGCATCATCTGCGTCGTTCAGTCGATCATGGTGCTCGGCTTTCACAATTACATTCCGTGGAAGGAGCTGCTCAACTCGCCGGCACCCCATCTGCTCTACGGCGAACGACTCCTCGGCAACGTCGGGAAGGTCTGGATGACCCTCGTCGGTGCCCTCGCCGTTGTCTCGACCCAGAACTCGACGGCCAACGGCCTGTCGCGCATTTGCCAGGGCATGGCCGGCATGAACATGCTGCCGCAGATTTTCGCGAAGACGAATAAACACGACGTGCCCTGGTTCGGCGTCGTGATCATTTCGGCTGCTATCGGCTTTTTCGCATGGATGAGCGACAGTTCTTCCGACGGGATTTCTTTCTTCATTCTCGTCGGCTCGGTGTTCTGGATGGTCAGCTACATTCTCGCTCACGTGGACGTACTGGTGCTGAGACGCCGCCTGCCGAAAGCACCGCGCACCTTCAAGGTGCCGGGCGGGCCGATCCTGCCCCTCATCGGTATCGCGGGAACCGTCTTTATGATTTTGAACATCTCCACTGATCCGGCGGAACGCAACATGATCTGGCTCGTCACAGGCGTGACCCTACTGGCCCTCGCTGTTTACGCGGTGTTCTGGATCAAGTATAAGATGCGCCGTCCGGTGTTCAAGCATGTGCCCCTCAACGAGGTCATGGCGATGGAAAATAAAATGTACGGGAAGATCAGAAGGGCCCGCGGGGTTTGGAAGTAAAGTGAAAACAGCAAAAAAATAAAAGCGGCATGACCGCTTTTATTTTTTTGCCGCATCGGCGACAGGCAGCTGAATCTCGGTGAGGTATTCGGCCCGATCGGCCGTTTCGAAGCGGTCGATGTGGCAGAATTCCATTGGGTCGCCGGCGGGGGCAAGGCCCAGGCGTTCGGCTTCTTTGTACATTTTCGGAACGAGATCGAGGCTCTGGCTGAAGTCGCCGCGATAGCAGACGCTGAGGTAGTCTCCGGCGGGCAGGACGTGGTTGCAGGGGAGGGTCAAATGGGACGAGTAGAAAAATACCCCTTTGGTGCGGTAATCGGTGCCGGCTTCGTTGAGGGCGGTAGTGTCGAGGATGTAGCAGTCGCAGCAGCCGATGGTCGCAATTTTTTCGGAGAAGCCGCCGCTGGCCCGGGCGAGCTCGTAGCTGATCATCTCGTCGGCCATGGGCGACGCGACAATCATCAGACACGGACGTTCGGGCAGGGTGAGGCGGACAATTTTTCCGGAGCAGTCCCGGGACAAATCTTCCCGGATTGCGGTGAGCCGGGCATTTAAATCGGCGCGGGTCTTTTTCAAGTCGGCCATTTTGGCGTCGACGACTTGAATTTCTTTTTCGAGCAGCGCGGTGACCGAGTCGAGATGGCGATCGGCTTCGAAGCGGCGGATGTCATCGGTGTGAAAGCCCAGGGCGAGCAGCTCGCGGATGGTGTTCATCGCCCGGATATCGTCCAAGGTGTAGAGGCGGTAATTGCTTTTGGGGTCGCGCACCGGGTGCAGCAGCCCCAGCCGCTCGTAGTAGCGGATCGAGTCCGCACCGATGTGAAAGAGCCGGGACAAGTCGCCGATTTTGAATGTGTGTTCAGGTTGATGGGATTGGGTCATAAGGCCTCCTGCATGATGGTGTAGGGATCGGTGAAAATCAGATAAGCTCATCATACCCGATGGCCTGATAAAATAAAAGACGACGGCTTAAAAAATATAAAAAATTCCTTGACATTTTCTGAAAATGCTTTTAAAATGAAAATAACAAATCGATAAGAACGAAGCAAGGGCGCTTTGAGATCTCTTTCTCAAAGTGCCTTTTATTTTGTTCTTGTTGCATCGCGATTAAAGCAAAGGCGCTTTTCCTCCGCTATGGGATCCCGCGGGGGGAAGGCGCTTTTTTCTTTGATCAGGACTCATTATTCTTTGATTCATATCTGTTAATATTGTGATTTGTGAAGGAGTGCATCATGAAATTTAGTGTAACCACTGTCTCTTGGGTGCTGATTTGTGCGGCGCTGGTCTTCTTTATGCAGGCGGGATTTGCGCTTTGCGAAGCCGGTTTGACCCGTGCGAAAAACACCGGGAACATCTTGATGAAAAACATGATGGATTTTTGTATCGGGACACCGTGCTTCTGGCTCGTCGGCTTCGGCTTGATGTTTGGCGGGACAGGCGCATTGATCGGCCATATCGATCCAATGATCCTTGGAAAATACACGGCGGCCAACAGCGTCGTGCCGCAGAACATGCCCCTCTGGTGCTACGTCATCTTCCAGACGGTCTTCTGTGCGACGGCAGCGACCATCGTTTCCGGGTCCATGGCAGAACGGACAAACTTTAAAGCTTACTGTATTTATTCCGCAGCGATTTCACTGCTGGTTTACCCGATTTCAGGTCACTGGATTTGGGGCGGCGGCTGGCTCGGCGTTTTAGGCTTCCACGATTTCGCCGGCTCCACCTGTGTCCATATGGTCGGGGGCCTCATCGCTTGCCTCGGCGCCGCACTGCTTGGGCCCCGTATTGGGAAATACGACAAAAACGGCAAGGCCCGCGCCATTCCGGGCCACAGCATGACGGCCTGTGCGCTGGGCGTCTTCATCCTCTGGTTCTGCTGGTTTGGATTTAACGGCGGCTCAACGGTTGCGATGGATACCAACGCCAACGCGGCGTCCGCTTCTATCGTCTTTATGAACACGAACCTGGCTGCTGCAGTGGCTACCGTCGTCGCGATGATCTTCACATGGGTGCGTTACGGCAAACCTGATGTGTCCATGACTTTCAACGCAGCTCTCGCTGGCTTGGTTGCGATCACGGCACCTTGCGACTGCGTCTCACCCCTTGGTGCTTTCTTTATCGGTCTTGTGGCTGGTTTCCTGGTGGTCCTTTCGGTTGAATTCTTTGATAATATAGCGAAAATCGACGACCCGGTCGGTGCAGTTTCCGTCCACATGGTTAACGGGATGTGGGGAACAATCGCCGTTGGTTTGTTCTCAACTGGCGCAGACGGCGTCGGCAAAGGCCTCTTCTACGGTGGCGGCGCCCATCAGCTCGGCATCCAGGCGCTCGGCGTAGTGGCCGTTGCGGCTTACGTTTTAGTTGTCATGTTCATTATCTTTAAGATCATTGATAAAACGGTCGGCCTGCGTGTTTCGCCACAGATTGAAATTGAAGGTCTTGATATTCACGAACACGGCCTCGCTTCAGCTTATTCCGGCTTTGCGATTTCAGACGTGACGGATATGAGCCTCGAAGCCAATGAAAATACCGATCTCGGCGAAGATGATTACGAAAAGGCATCACCGGCTCAGGTCGACGCGGCGGTTAAAGTGTCCAAAGAACCGGAACTCGTCTCCGGCGGCCCGGTGGAAGCGCACAAAGTGGTCATTATCTGCAGATTGTCCAAGTTTGACGCCTTGAAGCGCGCGTTGAACGAACTCGGGGTCAGCGGCATGACGATTATCCAAGTCATGGGCTGCGGCATCCAGAAGGGTTCAGCCGAACGTTACCGTGGCGCGACGGTCGATTCGACCCTGCTGCCGAAGGTTAAGGTGGAAGTCGTCGTCTCGGGCATCCCAGTTGACGATGTGATCGAAACAGCGAAGAAATCGTTGTTCACCGGCCATATCGGCGACGGCAAGATCTTTGTTTACGACGTACATCGTGTCGTCAAGGTCCGTACTGGTGAAGAAGGACCGAAGGCGCTCATGGACGTTGAATAATAAAATACCAATTGTCATTTGTTTATAAGAGACCTTCTTATAAAACAACCCAGAAAAACTGTCTCAAACGAGGCAGTTTTTTTGGTTGCGCCGGTTTTGTTCGGCAAAATGTGATAAGATGAAACAAAACGACGGAGGTTGCGTATGAAACCCAAGATTTTGGCCTTTGATTTGGACGGGACGCTGCTCACGACGGACAAGACGATTTCACCGAGGACGCGGGAGGTGCTCATTGCCTTTCAGCGCGCCGGCGGCACGGTCGCCATCGCCTCAGCCCGTCCGGCGGTGGGCACGGCGGCTTACAGCAGGATGTTAAGACTCGCGGATTACCACGGGCTGGTCATCGCCTACAACGGTGCGCAGATCGTCGACCAGACCAATCAGCAAGTCCTCTTCGAAAAGACCATGGACCCGGACATCGTCCGCGCCTTTATTCACAACGCGGAGCGCTTTCCGGTGTCGGTCCTCGTCGACGACGGCCGGACCTATTTTTCCAACGACCCCGACGGTTACAAGGTGGAGCACCAGCGCAGCGTGATCGGCATTCCCATCGAAAAGCACGTGCCGCTGGCGGATTTCGTCGATTTCCCGCTGTGCAAGATTCTCGTGATGGGTCACGGCGACGTCCTCGACCGGGTCACCCCTGAGATCACGGCGCCTTTTGCCGACGTGTTCGATTTTTTCCGCGTCGGGGAATATTACCTCGAGGTCACCTTCAAGGGCTTCTCCAAGGCGTCGGGCCTTAAAGCACTCGAAAATCAGCTGGGTATTTCGAGGACGCAGATGATCGCCTTTGGGGATTCCCAGAACGACGCGGGGATGCTCGCCTACGCGGGAATCGGCGTCGCGATGAAAAACGGCGAGGCGCCGGCCAAGGCCGCGGCGGACGCCGTCACCGCCTACGACAACGACCACGACGGCATCGCCCATTTTCTGACGGAAAATCCGGCGGTTGCGCTTGAAATCATTGACTTTTAAGCCGGTCATTAATATAATATGTAAAGTCATTGAAAATGGTTAAAATGGATGCTGAAACGATGAAAATCAGACGCGGCCGCGTGTGTTTTTTTATTTTTTGGCATCGGTAATACAAGCGGAAGGGATTGCTATGAGCGAAAACAAACAGGAATTAGTGGTCACCAAAGAGGGCCTGCAGAAACTCAAAGATGAGCTGGAACATTTAAAGACGGTTACCCGTTACGAAGTCATCGAAAAGCTGCGCATCGCGCGCGGGTACGGGGACTTGTCCGAAAACTCGGAATACGACGAAGCGAAAAACGAACAGAGCTTTGTCGAAGGGCGGATCAAAGAACTTGAAGAACAGATCCGCAATATCAGAGTGGCCGACGACGTTCAGACGGACGAAATCGGGATCGGCAGCTACATGACGGTGGAAACCGGCGGGCGTCAGATGACGTATCAACTGGTCGGTTCGGCCGAAGCGGATATCAAGGCCGGCAAATTGTCCAACGCGTCGCCGGTCGGCGAAGGCCTGATGGGCCACAAGGTTGGCGATACCGTCGTCATCGAAGTGCCGCGGGGAACGGTGACTTACACCATCCTCGATATCCACAGATAAGCCTAAAAGAGAAAGAGAACAGGAGCAAACATGGCAGAAGAAAAAATGAGCGATGTGATCAAGGTCCGCTGGGACAAGCTGCACGCCCTTCAAGCAGAAGGCAAGAACCCCTACGAAATCACGAAATACGATGTGACCGGTCACGCTAAGGCAATTAACGACGATTTTGAACAATACGAAGGTCAGGAGCTTTCCCTTGCGGGGCGCATCATGGCCAAGCGCGGCCAGGGAAAGGTCGGCTTTTACGATTTGCTGGACAGCACCGGCAAAATTCAGCTGTATCTGAAAAAGGACTTGCTGCCGAATTACGACGAAATTAAAAAAGTCGATATCGGCGATATCGTCGGCATCAAAGGCGAAACTTTTAAAACAAAGCGCGGCCAGGTGTCGATTCGTGTTCACGAATTTACACTCTTGTCCAAATCCCTTCAGGTATTGCCGGAAAAATTCCATGGGCTGAAGGATCAGGACCTGCGCTACCGTCAGCGCTACGTCGATTTGATCGTGAATCCGGAAGTGCGCGACGTCTTTGTCACCCGTTCGCGCATCATCTCCAAGATTCGCGAATTCCTCGATAACCGCGGCTTCCTCGAAGTGGAAACCCCGGTTTTGAACAACTTGGCCGGGGGCGCCAATGCCCGCCCGTTCATCACCCACCACAACACGCTGGACATTCCGATGTACCTGCGCATCGCCCTCGAGCTGCCGCTGAAGCGCTTGATCGTCGGCGGATTTGACAAGGTCTACGAACTTTCCCGTGTGTTCAGAAACGAAGGGATGGACGCGACCCACAATCCGGAATTCACCGAACTCGAAACCTACGAAGCCTACACCGATTATATCGGCGTGATGAACATGGTTGAAGACCTTTACCATTATCTGGCCGATGAAATTCTCGGCACCAAGGACGTCGAATACGACGGCCACACCATTCACCTCGGTGAACCTTTCAGACGGGCCCGCATGGTCGATCTGGTTCAGGAAGCGACGAGCGTGGATTTCGATCACATGACCGATGTGGAAGAAGCGAAAAAGGCGGCGGCTGACCTCGGCGTCGATATCGAAGGCAAGGACGGCAGCGTCGGCGAAATCATGGCCGAAGTTTTTGACGCGAAATGCGAAGACACGCTGATTCAGCCGACCTTTGTCACGATGCACCCGGTGGAAATTTCGCCGCTGGCGAAGAAGGACCCGGACGATCCGCGTTACACCCAGCGTTTCGAGCTGTACATCTCCGGTGCGGAATGTGCCAACGCCTTCTCAGAACTCAACGACCCGGCGGACCAGAAAGAACGTTTCATCGCTCAGATGGAAAAGAAGGCCGGCGGGGACGAAGAAGCCCATCCGTACGACGCGGACTTCATCAACGCCCTGGAAGTCGGGCTGCCGCCGACAGGTGGTCTTGGCATCGGGATCGACCGTTTGGTCATGCTCTTTACCGGTCAGCGCACGATCCGCGACGTCATCCTCTTCCCGACAATGAAGACCAAAGACGAAAAAAACGCTTAAAACAAAGGGTTTCTGATGTGCAAACGCACCAATTTACCAACGATTTACCAACAGTTTGACAGAAGCACGTACCAGTAAGGCAGGATATTGACCTGTGATGAAGGCGCTCCGTTCGGGGCGTCTTTTTTTGTTGGCAAAATCCGGCTTGGAATCGTTTAGAGCTTTGGGAACGGCAAAAGAGGTTATGCGCGGTTCCGGTTTTTGACAATCGCACATTCAACGACGGGATGGAGCCGTTTGGCAAAATCCTTTCTGATGACGTGTAAGGTACTGCGGGAGGAATCGTGCTGCGGCTGATATACTTCCATGTCAAGGATACCCGGACGGGATTCGCGCATTCTCCAAACTACAGGGAAAGGAAACGGCATGGCTCAGGATTACGGGGAAGACGTTGGCGAGATGCTGATGCAGGCAATCGGGAACCAGACCGGCAGGGCGCTGGAAAGGTTCATCGACAACAAGGCAAGGGACTGGCACAAGGAACGGCTGATGGAAAGCGGGAGGTCCGAGGAAGAAGCCGAGATTGAAGCGGAAGCCCTCGCGTCGCGCGAACAAGTCTGCCTTCCATTCGGAACCTCCAACGATGCTGCCTATTTCGCGCAGGTCTGCCGCGAGAACGGAACGTTTGCGTCCGCGCTGGCCGACAGGGAGGGAAACGGATTCATTCAGTTCGCCGAGGACGATATCAAAGCGATTAAAGACTGCGCGCCGCAGTTCGCCGAAGTGATGAGCTTGCGGCAGGAGCAGTCCATCGTGGAACGTCTCGAAAACAGCCGTCCCGTCACGGCGGAGCAGCTGGCGGGATTAACCGAAATCACCAGACTGCCTAACCTTCCCTTCCGTCATCCGGAAGAGACAAAGAGCAGGGAAGCGTTTCGCACGGACCACTCCGACGGAAACCTCAACCACACGGAAAGCATCCGGGACAAGGTTCTTGACGCGAGGGACCGCAGCAGAGACTTTAACGACTTTGAGCAGATTCTTGCCCGTCAGGGAATCGGCATCACCACAACCCGAAAGGGCGAGGTCATGTTTTACGAAGCCCGCCGGGGCGAGGACGGTCTTCTCCCGTTCGGAAAGGACGCGCAGGGGCGGACGGACTGGGCGGTTGGGGCGGACACGCTGAGCCGAAAATGGGGCGTGGATGCCACGCATGACTGGTTTGAGAAGAACCGTCCCGCGCCCGGGAAGGAAGCGGGGGACAGAAGCCGGCGTCAGGAGCACGAGGGACAGCGGCCCGTCGATGGTGCCCTGGACAACGACGGGGCAACGCCGGACCTTGACCAAGGCGTGAAGTCCCATGACAGCATTGACACGGATGACCATACGGCCCGGATTGAGCATGAGGGCGTCGGTACGGATGTTTCCCCCTCCATGGCGCGCGAAGCAGAGGACCGTGCTGCCAGAAGCTCTGACAGCGGTTATTCCCTGAGCAGCGTAGCTCGGGAGATGCGCGAAGCGAAGACCGAACTCGAAGCCGAGAGCGGCACACCTTCCCATGAGCTGGACATTTCAAATCGGATGAAGCCGGTGCGCTAAAAGGAAGAAGGACGGAAAGATGGCAGACAGAAAGGGAAACCCGGAAGTAAATAGGCGCATCGCCACGTCGGCTCTTGTCACGCTGGCTTTTTCGGTGACAGGCTTCTATCTCGGGAACCGGTACTTTGAAGCGTTGGCGTCCTACCCGGGACAGTTTCTTGACCACTGCGGGGACGCACTCCTGACCATGTGGGCGCGAATCCGCGAAAATCCTCTCTTACTCGCCATGGACACAAAGTCGCTCCTCGCCGGTTTCTGCATGGCACTGGTCGTGTGGATGGTCTGGCTCAGGCACGTGGTTTACATCGGGAATTACCGCTCCGGCGAAGAAAGCGGCTCCGCCCGCTGGGGGACGGTGAAGGAGGGAAGGCGGTTCCGGGACCTCAGCAACCCGGACAACAACCTCATTTTCACAGAAAAGTACGGGCTGGCGCTGCACCGGCCTAAGTATGACCCGGAGCTGGACCGCAACCTCAACGTGCTTGTGGTCGGCGGGTCCGGCTCGGGCAAGACGTTCAACTACGTGACGCCGAACATCTGTCAGCTCAACACGAACTATTTCATCACCGACCCGAAGGGAACCCTGCTGAAAGACGCGGGCTACCTGTTCACCGACAACGGCTATCAGGTGAAGAGCTTCAACACCATCAATCTTGACGAAAGCATGCACTACAACCCGCTCAGGTACGTGAAGACCGACACGGATATCCTCTCGTTCGTCAACTGCTTCATTATGAACACGAACGGCGAGGGCAAGACCAGCGACCCGTTCTGGGAGAACGCAGAAAAGATGCTCTATACGGCGCTCATCGCGCTTTTGCGCGACTGGTTCCCGGAGGAGGATTACACGCTCTCCGGTCTCCTGACGCTCCTCTCACTGGCAGAAGCAAGGGAGGAGGACGAGAACTTCATGTCGGCGCTGGACCTTATCTTTTACCAGATTGAAACCGGGAAGCGCTTTGCCAGAAATGTTGGGGCTGCGGGTGCGCCCCGCAGGAAGGGCGGGCTGTCCCGCGACTTCACTGCGGACACCGGCTGGTCTTGGCAGTCCTCGCGGTTCCGCCGAAACTATGATGGCGTCCGCCCGGCTGAGCGCGGCGGGCTGTCCCCGGATGAGGACTTTGCCCTGATGAACTACAAGAACTTCAAGGTGGCTGCCGGGCGCACCCTGAAATCCATCATCATCTCCTGCAACGTCCGGCTCGCGCCAATCGCAACGTCCGGGGTCCGCCAGCTTCTTGAGTATGACGAAATGGAACTGGATACACTGGGAGACCCTGACACGAGAACCGCCGTGTTCGGCATTCTGTCCGACACGGACAAGACGCTATCGTTCCTCTTTGCCATCATGATGTGGCAGTGCATCGACCAGCTCTGCCGGAAGGCGCTCACGGACTATGGAGGTAAGCTGCCAAGGCCGGTTCACTTCATCTTTGACGAGTTCGCGAACATCGGCACTATCCCGCAGATTGAGGAGACCATCGCAGTCACACGCTCCCGGAACATCGGCATCACGATTATCCTCCAGTCCATGAGCCAGCTGGAATCGAAGTACGACAAGAAGGCCCAGACCATTGTGGACTGCTGCGACTCGACCCTCTTCCTCGGTGGGAAATCCAATTCCACGAACAAGGAAATTGCGGAGATGATTGGCAAGCAGACCATCCATCAGATGACCTACAACGAGTCTTCCGGGCAATCGTCCAGCGCGAGCAAGAACCTGCAAATTCAGGGGAGAGACCTCATTGATGCCGCCGAAATCGGAAAGATGAGCCGCAGAAAAGCCATCCTCCTGATTGCCGGAACAAACCCTCTCATGGATGACAAATTCGACCCACGGCGGCACAAGAGATACTGCTACATCGTGGACAAGAGGAACCCGAAACGGCTGCATGAGAATCCCTTCGACTTCAAGCGTTATATGAACGGTACGGATTTTTCGGGCAGCGCAAGGAAGCCCGCCCAGTAGACCGTTATAATAATTTATTAACGTTGCACGGGCAGAAAGGAGAGGAAGGTGAACGAAAGGTGGAAGCCCTTGTCAGGCTCGCCGTGAAGCCGCTCGCCTATGCCGGGACAGCCGTCCTGTTTGTCGGACTGGTGTACCTCGGGATAGTGCTTCGTGAGGGGTCGCGCGGCGGCGAAATTCGGAAAGCCATCGCCATGATTGCCGCCGGCGCAGTTGTGCTCGGATTCGCATCGACGTACGGCTTTACGGGATTCTGATTGCCAGTAACACAGCAGGCAGGAAAGGAAGATTTTATGCTACAGAACGCAGTATCCATGCTCACGCAGGGAATTACATTCCTAGGTGGCGTCCTCGTCGTTTTTGGTCTGGTCAATCTCGGAATGACCATCAAGGACGGTATGCAGGGCGGCGGTGGTCAGCTCTCCGGTGCCATCGCCATGATTGTCGGCGGCGCGATTGTCATCGCGGCAGCCGTCTACTTCGGCTCCCTGAACACCGGGTGGGCCGGTTAAAGGAGGGGAGTCTGCACCATGTTGTCTGTCGCAGTTCACAAGGACATTGCTGAGTACCAGCCGAAGGTGGTTGGAAAGCTCACAACACGCACGCTGGTCTCCGTTGTGGGCGCTCTCGGCTGCTCGGTTCTTTCCGCCCTCTACATGTACTTCGTCCTCGGGATAAACCCCGGGGACAACATGATTCTCATTTATGCCGTCTCGCTCCCGTTCTGGTGCTGCGGCTTTGTGAGACCCAAGGGGATGCCCTTTGAGAAGTTCGTTCCGCTTTGGCTGAGGGCGCAGTTCGAGAACGACCGAATTTTTTACGTGCCCTCCATGGAGCTGGCAGGGCTTGTGGAGACCCCGGGCGAAACCTCCAAGAAGAAAGGCAAGGTTTATGGAAGATTTTATCGAAAGCAGCAAGGTCTCCGAGGAATCGAGTCCTACTCCCCAAGGGCAGGACGCGTCATCACCTAGCGGCGGGGAAAGCCCCGGCTTTGATGTAGAAGCCTTTGTGCACGCTTCCGGCGAGGACTTCGGAACGGGACGCGCCGGCACCGATTTGGACCATGACAACGGCCCGGTTGATGTTGGCGCGCTCAAGCAGATGTTCCCCTCGTTCACCACTGGAAGGAAGCTGCCGCGCAAGGAAAAGAAGGCGGCGCTGCGAAAAATCCGGGAGGAGCGCCGTGCGGCGAAGGAAGCCGAAAAAGAAGCAAAGAAGAGCTACACGTCGGTGAAGTCCCAACTCAGGGACAGGGACCACGAGCTGAGCGAGAAGACGGCGGACGCGAGGAGAAGGAGGGAAGCCGCGAAGGACGTTGTCCGCTACATCGGCTACAACCGCATGTATCAGGATGGCATCTGCGAGGTGGAGGAGGGGCTTTTCTCGTCCACCATCGCCTTTGATGACACGAGCTATCATTCCGTCCGTGACGAGCAGCAGAAGGCCATGTTCTCGGCCCTCACGCGGCTCTATGACCAGTTCGGTGCGGACACGCTGGTTCAGATGAGCGTCATCAACACGCCGCTCCTCAAGGAGGACGTTGGCCACCGCCAGTTCTTCGACCCGTCAAGGCAGAGCTGCGAAGCCGCGATGCATGACGCGCAGGTGTTCAATGACATACTCAATGACAAGGTGCGGGAAGGCGTCAGCAACATCCGGCGAAACCGCTACCTGACCTATTCCGTCAGTGCGGACACGGCGGAGGAAGCGGCAAGGCAGCTCGCCCGCATCGAGACGGAATCCAGCCGCATCCTCAACTCCATGGGCTCGAAGCCGCATCTTATGAACGGCACACAGCGCCTTTCCGTCCTCCATTCGCTGCTCAATCCCTACCGGCCCTTCATCTTCGACTATCAGAGGGATATTTCCAGCGTGCGGATGCAGACCACAAAGGACTGCATCGCGCCGGGGCAGATTGACTTCAAGCCGGATGGCGTGTACAACGACTGCTTCAAGCTGGACAACGGGATTTACGGGCAGGTCCTCGTCATGAAGAAGTTCGGCTCGGAGCTTTCCGACCGCGCGCTGGCGGATATTGTGGACCTGCCTATCCCCATGGAGGTCACGTGGTTCGTCCAGCCCATGGACAAGTCCAAGGCCATCAACTACGTTCGCACGCGCAGCGCGTGGATTGACAAGGAAATCATTGAGGAGCAGCGCAGCGCCGTCAACAAGGGGTACGACTTCTCCATTCTTCCGCAGGAGCTGAAATACTCCAAGGAAGAAACGGAAGACGTTCTCGACAACCTACAGAACAAGAATCAGCGCCTTTACGTCTTCACGGGTCTTATTTACACCTATGCGGAGAGCAAGGAGCAGCTGGACACGCAGGCCATGCGCATCATCTCCATGGCACGGCAGAACTCCATCGAGGTGGACACCTACGAGTACCGGCAGCGCAGGGGGCTGAACTCGATTCTCCCGCTCGGGCACAACCACGTGGAAATCAGCCGCATGTTCACCACGGCGCAGGTAGCCATCCTCGTGCCCTTCGCGACGCAGGAGCTGGACGATGCCGGCGGGAACTATTACGGTCAGAACAAGCATTCCAGAAACCTCGTTCTCTGCAACCGCAAGAAGCTGACTTCCCCGATGGGCTTTGTCTGTGGCAAGACGGGCGCGGGCAAGGGAATGTTCGTCAAGACCGAGATGACCGCGACCATCTTCTCAAACCCGACGGACGAGATTTATGTTATCGACCGCGCCGGCGAGTACACCGGAATTGCCGAGCGCTATGGCGGCTCCGTCTTCCACTTCGGCGTCGGAACCGGCACGTACCTGAACCCGTTCGATACCGTCTCTGTCGAGCACATGTCCCGCAACGAGCAGATTGCCTTCAAAATCGACGCGATGCTCGCACAGGCAGCAGCCAGCGCCGCAGAGTCTGACGAGCCGTTCACGCAGATTGACCAGTCCATCATCACGAGATGCGTCAACATCGCGTTCCAGGGCGCGGCGGAGCGCGGAGACGGCAATCCGCCCCTGCTACAGGACTTCTACGACACGCTCCGGGAACAGCCGGAAAAGCAGGCCCGCGAGGACATTGCGCTCCGCTACGAGCGGTTTATCCAGCCGCCGATGGACTTCTTCAATCACCAGTCCAACGTGGACTTCAAGAGCCGCATCGTGGACTTCAACTTGAAGGACCTCCCGGATTCGATGCTGGTCTTCGCACTCATCAACATCTGCGAAGCCGTCCGCAACCGCATGTACTTCAACGCAAAGCGAAACGTGCGGACGTGGCTCTACGTGGAGGAGATGCAGTCCATGTTCGCCTACCCGACGGTCCTGAACTACTTCTCGCGGTTCTCGAACGAGGGCCGCAAGTTCGGGCTTCTGCTTACGGGCATCACGCAGAACGCGACGGCGATGCTCAACAACGAAGCGGCGCAGAACATCGTCCTCAACGCGGACTTCCTGATGCTGCTCAAGCAGTCCCCGCTCGACCGCATGAGGTGGGTGGAGCTGCTGAATCTCTCCGAACAGGAGGAAGAGTGCATTGATGAGTCCGTCGAACCCGGAGACGGTCTTCTGATTGCCGGAAACGCCCGCGTCCCGATTCGCGGAAAGTTCCCGAAGGGCAACGTCCTCTACGAGCTGTTCAGCACGAACCCCAATGACAGGAAGAAGGACAGGTAGCTGTTCCGACACGAACCGGAAGGACGGTGAACGTCAATGAAAGCGTCAGACTACGCGCGCACGGCAAGCGAACGCGAGGATGCAGGAGCGCAGCTCATCCGGACCGAACAGACGAACGCCGTCAACACCGGCATTGTGGGAAGCGCCGACAAGAGCGCGATGGCGCTCAAGCGCGCCGCATACGAGAAGGGAAGGAGGAGCAGCGCCGGCGGCGCGGCTGCGGCTGCTGCGGCAGGGAAAAGGGCGAAGGCGGGGAAGGAAGCCGCCGGCTCCGGTGAGGAATCCGAGAGCACGTTCGGTAAAGAGCGGGCAGCTTCACAAAAGACGCGCGCACAGGCGGACCACCATCTCCGGGAATCCCTCAAGAAGGCCGCAAATCCGGCGGCAAGGGATGCGGTTATCGGCGGCGTGGTGTCGAAGACGCTTGAGGACTCAGAGCTTGAGGGCATGGATGACGCGGCCTACCGGGGCCGGCGTGCTGTCCGGATTGCCCGAAGGCTCCACCGGCACCTCTCCGGCAGGGACGCGCTTGAGAAGGAAGCGCCGCTCGGTTCGCTCTCCGAAAAGAAGTACCGCAAAAAGCCTGCCGATGCCGCAGAGGTCCAGAGAAAGGCGCAGGCGGCTGGGTATCTCAGGCGTGAAATGTACACCGCGACGGACGCCACGCAAAAGGCGGCGGCTTCCGCTGGCGGAAGCGCGGTAAAACGCGCCCTTCCTGCCGCAGCCGGGACGCAGGGAAAGGGGCTTGTCGCGCTGCTGGGCGGCGCGGCAGTTCCCGCAATCTTCGGTCTCCTTCTGGCGGTCGTGCTGGTGGCGGTGCTCGCCGGCAGCGACAACCCATCCAGTCAGGTGGATTCGTTCGGTGACCTCAGCGGAACCCAGCTGGAGGTCGCACAGGCGCTCGCGGCGGAGGGACTTGGGAAACCGCAGATTGCCGCCATCATGGGCAACATCTCCGGAGAGTCCGGCTGGGACCCCACGAACGAGTATCATGGGGAGGGAAACAGCTACGCCTACGAGTATGGGTTTGGCCTATACCAGTTCACAGACACGACGCCGGGACACGGCGAATATACGAGCTTTGTCAACTGGTGCAGCGCAAATGGACTCGACAAGAACAGCGCCAGCGCCCAGACGAAATACTTCATCGAAAACCTCCGCGCATCGTGGGCCACCGGCCTGCACCGCAGCGGCTATTACACCAAATACATCACCGAGTATTCCGGACGCGATGCAAGCTACGATGCCTGGCTAAAGACAGACGATGTGGGGTTCGCGACGTACTGCGTGATGGCCTGCTGGCTCCGCCCTGCGGACTGGGCGGCGCGGCAGTCGTTCTACCGGGACCGTCTGCCTGCGGCACAGGCCTTCTACGAAAAGCTTTCTTCTGGTGGCGGAAGCGGCGAGGAGTATGCCGCGTCTGACGCGACGCAGCGCTCCATCGTGGACGCGGCGTATCGAACGCCGTCCCCCGGCGCAGGATGGTGCGCCGCGTGGGTTTCCAACGTCTACGCGAAGGCAGGGCTGGGCGGCATCAGCGGTAACGCCTGCGACATGTACGCGGCTTACTGTCACTCGACCGACCGCTCCCAGCTCAAGGTCGGCATGCTGGTTGCCGTGAGAAGTTCCAGCTCCGGCTCAACGGCGGGCGCGACCTACGGGCACGTCGGCATCTACATCGGGGACAACAAAATCATCCACAACACCGGCTCGATTGAGGTCTGGGATTTGGACCGGTGGATAAGCACGTACTGCAAATGGAGTCCGGCGGGGTGGGGGTTCCCCCCGAACGTGAAATAAGCAGAAAGGATAGGGAATGAAAGACTGGAAGGAACTTCTGAAAAAGCACAGGAAGGTGGCTCTGCTCTCCCTCTTCGCCATTATCGTGTTTGCAGGGTTCTCGGTCACGAGCGCCCTGCACGTGGCGGAGCGGAGGGCGGCGCAGCAGAGCCAGACGGCTTCCGATGCCGCCGGAAGCGACAGCGGAAAGACGGCAGGCGCTTCGGAAGCGGAGAAGACCTCGCTCACGGAATCGCAGAAAAAGCTGATTAAAGCCTATGACTCGAAGACGCGGAAGCTGATTGAGACGCTGTGCGCCGGTGTCTGGTCCGCCAGCGACGGGAAATACACGGTTCGCTTTTACGATGACCACTACGTGGAGACGGTGAACGGCGAGGAGACCTCCCATCCCTTTGCCATCTCCGCCTGCGAGTTCGGAAACAACGGCTCCGATACCGAGGTGGACACCATTGCCTTTGAGACGGACGCCGGGACATACATTGCCACCTATACGCTTGTCAAGAGCGCCGACAGCGCGTCTGCCGGGCAGGCAAGTCTCCTGTCCGGCATGTTCGCCCTTCCCAACACGGCCTATCAGCGCTCAGACGCGGTGGAAAAGATTGCGGTTGAGGGGCTGGATGGGGAAGCGAAAGGACTGCTCGGGGACCAAGACGCATTCGTGGACGCGCTCAGCCGGTGGTGCTCAACCCATTACCCATCAGCGGTAAAGGCCACGTGGAACAAGAACGTCACCATCGACTACGACAAGGGGCTGGTTGTGACTGCCTTCACCCTGAGCAGTGACGAATCGGACGGCTCGGCGTCATTGACGGGCTCGGCAACACCGGTCATCACCGTGACGTATGACCAGAACGACAGCACTTACAAGTTCAGCGTCTAGCCCGCGCCTTGCAGGCAGAAAGGATATGTTTTGAGCGCTTACACAAATAAGACCAATAGCAGGCATATGCGTCGCGGGCCGGGCTTTCGCGCTGCTGTGATAACAAGCGTGCTCGCTGCCGCCGCGCTCGTGCTGCTCCTGCCGCAACCAGCCTATGCGGCTGCGCCATGGGACCTCAAGGGAGCCGTGGAAGAAGCCATCAAGGGATGGCTTCTGGATGGCGCATGCGGCTTCTTCAACATGTACAACGGCCTTGTCTCTGCCATCGGAGACAACGGGATTCTGACGGCTCCATTCTCGAGCCTTCTTGGAGAGTCTGTCTACTCGATTACGGTCACGGTCCATCAGACCGCCGTGGTCCCGCTCGCGGAGTCCATCCTTGCCCTGTTCATGCTGGTGCAACTCATCAAAATCAGCCAGAGGATGGATGCGACAGCTACGCTTCCGGCCATCAAGGATATCGTCTTCCTCGCGGTGACGTATGTCCTGCTTCACTGGTTCATAATTCACTCTCTCGATATCGTGCAGGCCGTGTACCAGATGGTCGTAGACAACATCATCCCTGTGATTGGCTCTGTGGGTAAGAAAGGCAGCTTCCTCGGCGAGGGCATCAGCACGGAGAACTTTGACCTCAGCAAGGTCACGTTCGGCGGATGCTTCACGACGCTCATCGTGGCCATCCTGTGCGCCATCACGGGCATCATTGCCTATGTGGTTGCCTTCGTGGTTGCTTACGCCCGCGCGTGGCAGATTTACGTCATGGCCGCGTTCTCTTCCATTCCCATGGCGCTCCTTGGCTTTGACGAGACAAGGCAGATGGGGGTCGGCTTCCTCAAGAACTTTGCCGCCGCCGCGCTCGCGGGAGCCATCATGCTGTTCCTGCTTGTGGCGTTCCCGCACATTCTGGCATCCCTTACCTCTCAGGTGGGAAGCGACAACATTCTTGCCCTTGCCGCGGGCGAGGTGGCCATTGACGCCTTGCAGGGCGTCCTCATGTGGCTCGGCTGCTCGTTCCTCCTCGTGTTCGGACTGATTAAGTCCGGCGCATGGGCAAAGGAAATCCTCGGAAGCTAACTGTTGGCCGAAGCGCCGGAGCGCCTTGCCGAACTCCCGCCCCCAGCGGCGGGAGAGCGCGGCTTTAATAATTTATTAAAGGTGAAAGCAGAGTTCCCGGTGAGGGCGTGCCTTTCACGACAGGAAAGTGCGGGCGGGGCGCAGCTGCTCCCCGCCCGTTTCCGAAATAAGGGAACGGCAGAAAGGACCGGAAAGATGGAAGCTTTACTCATACCCGTGGACGGGACCCCCGTCACCATCGACCTGAAGGAGGACGCCGGCGGCTCTACGCTCAGAGAGTTGCAGCGCTTGGTGGGCGGGTCGATTGAACCGCTCAACGTGCTGTTCGGAGAAGAGATTTCAATCTACGTGAACGAGGAGGGGCTGTACAGCTGCCCGCCGAACCGCGCGGTCTACGCGACAAAGCAGATGGAGGATGCGGGATACCTTTCGCAGTTGGACTTCCACACGCCGGTCCGCGAGGGGGACCTTTACACCGTCCTGTTTGGCAACCTTGTTGCCGTGGGCTTCGACCCCGAGACGGGCGAGGACCGTCCGCTGACGGACGGCGAGTGCCAGACGGTCCGCGACTACTTCACCCGCGTCAGCGCGCCCGGAAGCGGCCTGTCGGAGGTGCTTTCCATCACCAAGGGGCCGAAGATGCGGCAGGACCGGGCAGAGAGCAGAAACGGCCTGCGTGAGGAAGCATCTGAGATGCGTTCCTCTTCTTCCGCGCTTGCCGGTGGCCACAAGGGGCAGAACCCCTTTGAGCAGGACCGGCAGGCATAGCCGGCAGAAAGGAGGTTCACGATGCCATACAAAGGAAACGTTCCGCTTCCCGTCATCATCATGCGTCTGGAACAGGGGCTTGAGGAAACCGCCGTTGCACAGTACACCGTCAGCTCGTGGAATACAAACTTCGCTCTGCCGTTCTACTGCGTCATACCTTCCGGCGGTGCAGACGGCGTTGACGTGGCGGGCGTTCTGGAAGAGAACCTGCACGGCATCCTCGACCACGGAGGGACAGCCGATGATGTCCGGCAGGTGCTCGGCCTTGTCCCTAGGGACGAGTTGGATGCGGACACCCTTGCGGAAGAGGATTACACCGAAATTGACCTCGGCTACTGCATCGAAGGCCAGCTCCTCACGTTTGAAGAGGTGGATCCGGATGCCGCCGACCCCGTAAGCTTCCTGTCGGAAAAGCAGGTCTCCCAGCTCAGGGGGATGCTGGAATCCGTCCCTGCGGGCAGCCAGATTCGGGCGGCGGAGCTTCTTATGGGAGATGCCTTCACGGACTGGCAGGCCTTCGCCATCTGCAAGGCCTTCCGCGAGGGGCTGGATGCCGGGACCGTCGGGAAAATCGCCGACACGCGGTTCAACCACTCGCAGATGCGGGAGCTGGCGCGCATCGCGGAAGAGCTTCTTCCATCCGTCTTTGACGAGTGCCTGAGTCCGGAGTTCTCGGCAGAGAAGCTGCATCTCATCCGGAGCATCGTGCAGACCGGCGGGCGCGCCCTCCCATGGCGAGAACTGTCGGAAGCACAGCTGGACGTTGCCGCCGGCGCTCTTTCCCTCGGCCTTCCGGTCCCTCTGGTTGAGCTGTTCGCGAAACCGCAGATTCCTGCGGCGAACATGCGCTCCGTGTTCTCCGCGCTCTATGACGGTGCAGAGAGGGCAACGGCCCTGCGCATGTTGGACCCGGCCTATACTCCTGACCAGCTGGCCTGTGTTCGGCTCACGAGCGAATATAACCTCACGCCCGGACAGTTCAAGACCCTGTTCGGGCCGGCGGTCCCCGCTCCGGCCATGAGGGCCATCACGTATGCGCTCGGGAAGCTCTCTCTCCCGCCTGCAGACGTCCTTAGCCTTGCACAGAACCCCCTGCGGTTCTCCGGGGAGCAGCTGCGCGTCCTCTTTGACGCCATGGCCAACCCGCAGCTGTCGCAGGAGGTCGTAGCAGCCATCGCCGACCCGGCACTCACGCCGCAGCAGATGCAGCAGATGAGCGTCCAGTGCGAGGGCGCTGGCGACGCCCGGAGCGCGCAGCATCTCAAGGAGAGCTTCGGGGGCCGCTCCGGGGGCGGCATGAGGGAGACAGCGGCTGCGGCCCGGGAAGCTTCCTCGGAGATTGCGGACGGACGAAGCCCTGACGCATCCGGGGAACGGGACCCGGAGAGGTAAGAAGGGAGGATGCCTTATGAAACTCGTCATTGCGGAGAAGCCGATGCTTGCCCGCGACATTGCCCGCGCCATCTGCGGGAGAAGCGTTTCAGAGAACGCGTCCCTCCCGATTTCCGGGAATGGCTATACCGTCATCGCCTGTGCCGGGCATCTCTTGCAACTCGTGGAGCCGGAGGAGTTAAACCCTGCATGGGGGAAGCCGTGGTCTCTGGATGCGCTCCCGATTGAGGTCCCGGACTGGCCGAAGGAACCTGCACCGGACAAGAGGGAGCTGGTGGACCGAATCGCCGGACTTCTGGAAAAGGCGGACAGCGTCATTGCCGCCGGTGACCCGGATGATGAGGGACAGCTGATTGTCGATGAACTGCTGGACTATCTGGGCTACGCGGGCAGGGTCGAACGTGTCTACGTGAACGACAACATTGAGAAAAACATCGTCCGGGCGTTCGGCCAGCTTGTGCCGAACGATGGCTGCCGTGGCGTTGGAAGGGCTGCCTACGCCCGTCAGATGGCGGATATGTGCTTTGGCGTAAACGAGACCCGTCTTGCGACGCTCCGGCTGCACACTCTCTGTACCGTGGGGCGCGTGCAGACTCCGACAATGGGACTTGTCGTTGCCCGTGACGATGCCATCGAACACCATGCGAAGAGGAAGTATTTCGTCCTTTCCGCCGAGGGAGACTGCGTGGATGCCGGGGGAGCCGTGACGTTCTGCTTCAAGCCGGGCAGGGAGCTTCTGGGGGACGAAAAGCATCTCTTCGCAAGGGAAGCGCTGGACCGGTTGAAGGAAAGACTGGATGGAAGGGAACTGACCTTCGAGACCACGGTCACGCGGAAGCAGGCATGCCCGCCGCTACCCTATAACCTCACCGTCCTGCTCGCGGATATGTCCAAGCGCTATGGGTTTGCAGCTGCAAAGACCCAGCAGATTACGCAGGACCTGCGCGACAAGTACAAGGCCATCACCTATAACCGCTCGGATTCGCAGTACCTGAAGGAAGAGCATTTTCAGGACGCTCCGGCGGTCCTTTCGCAGGCGATGCGGAATCTGGGGACGGACTGGGCGCTCGATTTTGGCATCCGCTCCAAGGCCTTCAATGACGGGAACGTGACGGCGCACCACGCCATCATCCCGCAGGAAGCGGATGCGCCGGTCAGTCGGATGACCGGGGACGAGTCCAAGGTCTACCGTGCGATTGTGGAGCGCTACGCGATGCAGTTCCTCCCGCCCATGGTCTATGACCTGAGTACGAGCACCTTCCCGGTGGAGGAAGGCACGTTCTCCGCAACGGCGAAGCGGGTTGTCTCTTACGGATTTCGGGAGACGTTCGGAGGGGAAGCGCAGGAGGAGGGCGTGGATGCGGACCCGGACGCCTTGTGGGTGCCGGAAGGCAGCCATCAGCTCTGCGGGGTCCGTTGCACGGTCGGAGCGAAGGAAACCACGCCGCCGAAGCCCTACACCGAGGGCACGCTCATCATGGACATGGCAGCCATCTCAAAGTACGTCACGGACCCGGAGGTGAAAGCCATCCTCAAGAAGAAGGATGACGGTAAGAAGGGGGAGCACGGGGGAATCGGGACCACGGCAACACGGGCGGCCATCATCGAAAACCTCAAGAAGCGCGGGTATCTGGCAGAGCAGAAGGGAAAGGTCCACGCCACGGATAAGGCGAAGGCCTTCTACCGCCTGCTGCCGCCGGAAATCCGGGGCGCGGACGTGACGGCCCGGTGGTGGCTCATCCAGCAGAGCATTGCGGAGGGGAGCGATGACGTGAACGCCGTGCAGCGCAGCGTCATTCAGGTCTTTCGCAGCCACATGGCATCGGCCTATGCGGGAGAGAGCGTCGGCGCAAGCCGGACTTCTGTTGGGCGCTGTCCCGTCTGCGGGAAGGAGGTCGTGCAGTGCGGCAGGGCATATTCCTGCTCGTCAAACCAAAGCGAAAAGCAGGAGGACGGGACTTGGAAGCAGGTCTCCGGATGCGGATTCAAGATACTGCCCTTCTGCGGCAAGACGCTTACCCCGAAGCAGGCCGGAGGGCTGCTGGACGGCAAGTCGGTCTCCCTGAAAGGCTGCCGGTCCAAGGCGGGGAAGACATTCGATTGCAGGCTCAGCCTGAAGAAGGACGGCACACTTGCGGTAGCCTTTGCCGGCAAGAAGAAGTGACGGTCCGGGAAGGAGCAGGACGATGAAAATCGAGGTGCTTTACAAGTCCCATCGCTATGAGGAGTTTGACCCCTCCGTGCAGACCTGTTCGGAACCGTACCGTGCGAACGGCATCAACGTGCTCACGGATTGGAACCTCTATCTCGGTGCGCTGGAAGAGGAGGGCGTCGTGCTCGCGCAGCACTGGTACGAGGTCGGCGGCAAAGCAGCCCAGACCGTGCTGGATGGGGTCAGCGTTCCGGCAGCGTCCCGCAAGGTCGGCTGCGCCCTCCTTCTGGTAGGCCCGGACGAGCTGGATAATGTGGTCTGGCTGAAGAAGGACGGCGAAAAGCTTCTGTGGCGCGAGGGAGAAGACCTAATCAATGGCGAGCGTTTCTTCGCCATGGAACAGCTCTGCTACTCGGACGCTACCACGCAGTCCGTGAACCGCAGGGCGATAGCTGTCTTTGATTACCTGCAAAAGGCCCACCCGGACATGCAGGAGGACGAGATTGCCCGGCTTATGGGTTACACCCTCCCTGCCATCGAGCGCATCCGCTCCGCCGAACTCGCGCAGGATGACGGCTTTGAGGATGAGGAGGAGTCCGGTGCGGCAGGAGGGTATGATTTTTCCTAGCCGTGCAGGAGAAGGAGGAAAACCATGGCAGAGATACGCATTCCCAAGATGACGCCCGCAATCAAGGCCGGGTATTTCGTGCTCGGATTCTTTCTGAATCTGATAGGGGTGCTGATAGCCTGCATCGTCAACCGCAGGTCCCTGCCCGCCGTGCGCAGAATCGCCCTGCGCTACACGTTCTACGGTATCGCAGGTTTCTGCGCCGTCTACTTCGTCTTCGTGGCGGCCATGAAGGTAGTATGCCTGTTTTGAGTGCGCCATGAACCCATTGAACCCGGGAATCCCTTCCGGGCGGCTGAGAGCCGTTCTGCGGGCCATTTCGTCACTCGATGGGTTCTGACACGCATGAACTCTTTTTGGCCCCGCAGAACGGTTTCTGTGGGGCTGTTTTTCTACCGGGCATTTCCGATGAAATGAGGAGGAAGGATTGTTATGAGGAACCAGGAAAGACCGTCGCCGGTGGATATCGTCAACAGCCACAGAGAGGAGGTAGTCCGCAAAATCATCCGTGACATGGGAGAGAACGGCCTTCAATGGTCCGCGCCCTATCTTCCGACCCTCAGCCCACGGAATCCAGTTTCGGGCACCGTCTATCGCGGCTCAAACCGGCTCCACCTCGCCTTTGTGGGTTACATGCGCGGCATTGAGGACAACCGCTGGTGCACGTTCAATCAGATTCGCGACAAAGGGTGGCACCTGAAAAGGGGGTCCAAGGCCGCGATTATCGAAAAGTGGAAGGACCTTCCCCTGACCGGGAAGAACGAGGACACGGGAGAAGATGAGGTAGTCGGCCATTACCTTCGTTGTGTCGGCTACTGGAACGTGTTCAACGCCGGGGATATCGACGGCATTCCCCCGGCACCGGAGGGGCCGCAGCACCAATCGGATTATACGGCGGGAATTGCCGAGAACCTGATTCGCTCCTCCCGTTGCCCGGTCAACGAGTCCAGCCTGTATACCGGCATGGCCGCGTACTCCCCGGGGAAAGACTGCATCCTGATTGCGCCGCGCGGCACGTTCCGGTCTGACGAGTCCTTCACACGGACCCTGCTCCACGAGATGACCCATTCCACGGGGCACCCCTCGGCCCTGAACCGGGAGTGCTCGGTCCGGTTCGGAAGCCCGGAGTATGCGGAGGAAGAGCTGGTAGCGGAACTCGGAAGCCTGTTTCTCTCCTCGGACCTCGGCATCCAGAATGCGGAGTTGGAGGGAGACTTCTACCGGAACCACGTTTCCTACCTGCAATCATGGATGAAGGCGTTGGAGAATGACCCCGCCTACCTGTTCAAGGCGGCAGGAAAGGCCGATAAGGCCGACACCTACATCTTCACCCGGTATGAGGAACAGCTGAAAAAGGACCGCGACAGCCCCGCTCCCGGGAGGGAGGAACCGGGACTCTCCCTCAAGACGGAATCGACCGCCATGCTTGACGCATCCCGGGGGGTTAATACTGCGGGCGGGAGAGAAAGGCGCGTAGAAGCGCGCTAAAAGAAAGCGTGGAGAAATTCCGCAGCGTATAGTATAATAGAAAAACAGCAAGAAAGAATGATAGTAAGAAAGGAGTATAGCGATGGCTACATTGCAGACATCTCTTTGGCATTTTACAATCGAGTTCGACGAGAGAAAGGCCGCTGCGCACGGGACCACTGCGGAAGAGCTCTACGACCGCGTGGGGGCCTTCGTGGAGCCCTACGGCAACGTCCGCGTCGGGCGCGGAACGTGGCAGGCGCGCGACGCGCGCTCCGGCTTCCGCGCGCAGTGCCCCGCCGTCTGCGACCTCTCCAAGCAGAAATGGGTCATGCAGAACGTGAGGAGCTGGGTGACGTTCGAGGGGGACGCACAGGGAGAGGACTACCTCGCCGTCATCGGCAGGGTCCGCCCGCGCCTTCTGTGTGCCGAGTAAGGCCACTGTATGGAATACGGCAGAAAAGAGTTTCACTTTGACCTTGACGTGGAGCTGCTGAAGCAGCACTACCCTTCCACCGACAACGCACAATCCGCTTACAAGAGGGCATGGTCGGATATCAAGGGGTTCATGGAAATGCATGGGTTTACTCATTCACAATACTCCGGTTATGAGTCCGAGAGTCCCATGTCATACATGGAAGCTTATGTTGTAGTAGACGAGTTGCATGAGGTGTTCCCATGGTTCGCCGAGTGTGCGCAGGCTGCCACGCTGACGGAAATAGGCGAGCGGCATGACGTGCTCGAATACCTCCATCGGAAGGGACCGGAGAACCCGAGGGACCCGCAGGGAGAGCGGGGCATCTCTCTTTACGGTGAGGTGTCGGAAGCGCGGGCCGCATCAGACGCGCTCGAAGAGCGCAGGGGGCAGGAACAAGACCTGCGTCATCCAAACGAGCGATAGAGGAATAGTAGCGGGCCAGTCCGGATGGGCTGGCCCGCTTTCAGCTTATGCGACAATCTGCCAGATGGCGTGTCCCAGAAGGCAGAGCGCGAGTATCAGGACCGTCCACTTCCCGTAGTAGAACAGCCTGTCTGGCAGGGTTATCATCCCGAGACGCTCGATGCGGCGGCGGGATTCCAGAACCAAGGTGTCGATGTATTT
Organism: Pseudoramibacter porci; assembly: GCF_009696145.1. Lineage (GTDB taxonomy): Bacteria > Bacillota > Clostridia > Eubacteriales > Eubacteriaceae > Pseudoramibacter > Pseudoramibacter porci. The sequence goes on along the minus strand of NZ_VUMO01000005.1, from coordinate 85,074 downwards.
CCTGTTGCGTTCGGTTACCTCACCGATGCTCTTGACAGTCAGCTCCTCAGCATCCTTCTGCACCTTGCTGACGCCGCTTAACGCGGCGAGCTGTGCGACACGGGTGCTGTCTGCCGCATCGTTCCGCATGCGCTGCACCTCATCCAGCACATCCCTCATCTGGCTGAGCATCTGTCGCATCTGTTCGGCAGTCTGTTCGTTCTTTTCCGCCTGCCTGTCAATAGACTCCTGCACCTTCAGGAGTGCCCCAACGATATCGGAGCCGCTCAGCTCCTCTTCCGCAAGGGTGTTCTCGTCGTTCGCAGCGTCCGCGAAGCCTTCCTGATAAAGCTCGTTTGCCGCTTCCCTGCTCTGCATGGCCATTTTGACCTCCTTAACCGATTGCTTTGTTCTGCGCGCTGTCCTCGGCGGCCAGCGTGCGCATTTCCGACAGAAGTTTTTCCGGAGAAACACCCAGTGCGTCTGCGAGAGAGAAGAACGTTCCAAGATTCGGAAGACGGCGGAAGTCTTCGCTGTTCCTCATTGCGGCATAAAAGCCGGAAGAACTCATGCCGCTCGCGGCTATGACGCTGGCGAGGGGCATTTCCTGCCTTCTGGCTATCCTGTGTACGGCGTCCGGAAGGTGTTGCAGCTCCGGGTGGGCTTCACGCAGGCGTTGCATTTGTGTCCTGTGGGTCTTTGACACCATGTGGCTCCTTATCCTCGCTCGTCGTTTCTGTGCCCGGCGTCACGGGCGGCACCTCCACGCTGCCTTCCCTGTTCCACCTGTCCGCTACCGCCACGGGAGCGCCCTGTCTGAGACTTCCGCACAGGGGTATCGGCTGCCATTTCAGCCCTCAGCTCGTCCGCTCCACGCCAGTAGGCAAGCAGGTCTCTGCGAACCTCGCTGTCGTTTGCGATATCCTCCGGCGGACGCCTGAGCCTGAGCTTCGGAATTTCCTCCAAGGTCCGGCCCTTCATGGCATGGACCTCCCTGCGGTACTCCTGATACGCCTGCCGTATCTCGCCGAGATACTGCTTCGTGAGGTTCTGGACATGCGCCTGCGCTTCCTGCTTCTGCCGCGCCGTATTTGCCGCGCTGGCTCCCCTCCCTCGTATATCCTTCGCGAGGTTGCTGCGGAAGGCTGCTTGAAGCCCCGTCTCGTCCAGCAGGGCATCGAGTTTTTTTATCGAGAAGGAGTAGCGGGCGTTGTCCCGGTCGGTTGCGTACAGCCTTCCGTTCCGGAACTGCGTATCGACGCCCCATGATTCCAGCTGCTCGCGGTACTCGTAGATGCTTTCCGCCTTCGTGGCGGCGAGACGGCACAGTTCGCGCAGGTTCGTCTTGTAGGAGGAACCGCCGCGTGCGGCGATTGCCCGCTCGACTTTGGATGGCTGCTTTGCGTGGACGGTAGAGTTCTTTGCACCCTCCTCCACCTGCCGTAGATTCCACGCCCCATCCATTGACCGAATCCGCTTTGCGCGCGCCCGCTTTGCATCCGCCCCGCGTCCCTCGTTCAGGCGGTTTCCGGTTGACAGGTCGCTGCGGTTGATGACCATGTGGACGGCGTAGCGGTGCGTCCCGTCCGCCTTGCAAAACTCGTTGTGAAGGGCCATGACCACCTGCTGGTGCGGATAGTAGGTGGAGATGTACTCCTTTGCGTACCGCATGCAGTCCTCGGGGCGGAGGGTTCCGCCGTTGAGGTCGCATTCGTCGGGATTGAAGCCGAGTATCTGGTGATAGAGAATCGTGTTCTTGGCGGTCTTTCCGTCTTTGCCTTTCCGTGATGCCTTGTTGTGACCGAAGCTCTCCCGCGTTTTGTCCATGAACCACGCCCAGCGTTTCAGGTCCGGGCAGAGGTCCATGTTCTGGCTGTCCCGCAGCAGAACCTTCTTGTCGTTGTTGATGTAGTTGCGCAGGTTCTTCTGATGGCGGCCGCTGGAAACGCTGGTCTGTTTGATGATGGTCAACGGCAAAACCCCCTTTCTGCAAGAGCCGGGTTCTCTCACTGGAAATCCTTCTCCGCCGGAATTGCGCCGTCTTCTTTCATGATAAATACGTTGCCCTTCTCGGCTTCCCGCAGCAAGGCGGAGAGTGCGTCTTCTACGGCAAGAAGCAAATCGCACTCCCGGCTCAATACTTGTTCTGCGCGCTCGGCATCGAAGGCCTTTACCCCGTAGGTGTTGAGGAACTTCATAAACTGGTTCAGGTTGACGCCCTGCTTTGTCAACTCGAAAACGGCATCCCTGAGTGGCGTGGTGTCGATGACGTTTATCGTCCCGTCCCGCGAGTGGATGAGTGAATGACGCACGTAATCGGATGCCGTCATCCCCGCTTTTCTCGCTTTGCGCTTGATGGTTTTTCGTTCCTTCTCCGTCACGCGAACCTTCAGCCATATCTTTCTGTTCTCCAATCGCTTCTCCTTACTTTCCAAACGGTGCCGCCGCCGTTTACTAGATGAACGAAACCGGAGGGGCAGAATGCCGACTCCGGAATTTTCCGCCACGGAAAATCGGCGGTTTCTTTTCACTCACGGAAGGCTCCTAAAGCACTCCGCGAGCAAGATGGAAGGGAGGACAAAACTCCACTTTAGTGGAGTTTGTGGCCACGCTTCCTACATCTTGCAACTCGAAGAGCAGCGCAGCTGGTGAGCACTGATATTCTATCAGTGCGAGAGCATAAGGGAGGGAGGAAAACGGTGTGCCGCCGCACCGTTTTCCTCCCTCCCTTATGCGGGGTTTCCGGTAGCGCCGGAAACCAGAAAAGGCCGGGCGCTTTGTTTGCTCCGGCCTTTTCTTGGGTCTGCTCTCTGCGCGAAGCCTTTAGCCCAGTTCCCTTTTCAACAGACGGGTGATGAGCTGGGTCATGCTCTCGCCGGTCTCAAGGCGGTGCAGGCTCGCCTTGTAATGGAGGTCGGCAGGGATGCGGATGTTGAGAACCTTCATTTCTTCCTTTCCGTCTGACCTGCCGCGCTCTCCACGGTTTCTGATTTTCTCCTGCTCGCGCTTGGATTTTTCGGCTGATGCCATAAATGCATTACTCATGATGCTTCTCCGCTTCCTTCGTTACCTTGTCCGCCAGCTCTTCCAGTGCGGGGATGGCGTGACAGCGTTTGTTGTACTCTGCTACGGACTTTCCGGCTGCCGCCGCCCGGGACAGGGCTGCGGCACGTGGAATCTTGGCGAGGACCGGAATGCCTTCCTCTTCCAGATACGCCACCAGCTCGCGGTCAAGGCTTCCGAAGACATAGAAATTGTTTATCAAAAGGAAGATGCCCGCCTGTGTTCCGGATTCCCTCGCCAGCTCGTAGGTCCGCATGGTTGGTTCCATGTCCCGCGTGCTCGGAAGCATCGGAATTAGGATGAGGTCCGCATCGCGGCACCATTCGCGAATTCCGTCCTTGAGGACTCCGGCGGTATCTACTACTTGGAAGTCGCACTGTTCTGCCTGCTCCGGTTCCAGACAAGCTTCGTGTACGCTTCCTCCCTGCGGGTCGGTGGAGACGAACGCCACGGTCCTGCCCCGGCGCTCAAGCGCAAAAGCAAGCTCGTCGGCGATGGTGGTTTTCCCGACGCCGCCCTTCTGGTTCAGAAACAGAATCGTGAACATCTGTGTTCGTCCTTTCCGCCCGAAGGCAAATTCTTGAAATGTTACGCGGCTGAATCTGGCCCGGCGGCCAGCACCGGGCACCCGCCCCTTGCCTTAACCGCGTTGGTTGCCCGGTCGTTTTCCATAGTCAGTCTCCCTTGCCGCCCTCAGCGTCCTTCCGCTACCAGACCTTTTCCTCGCCGGTGTAGGTGTCGGTGATGACCGAACGGGCTCGGCTCCACGCCAGATGGAGTTCCTGTTCTCTGCAACGCTTCCAGAACGCAAGATAGCCATTCCCGGTGAAGCCGACCATTATCTGGTCTCCGGCCATGTCCATCCGGTCCTCTTCGGGAGTGGACTCAAGGTAGCCATCCATCACGGACCTGCCTTCCATGCCAGAAACCTCGCGAGTGTAGACGTAGCGTGCCATTCATGTCTCCTATCAGCCGCTTGCCATACTTCCATACTACAAATATAGCAAACTACCATTCTTGTAAAATAGAAAGGCAGTAACATCCACATCCTCTACACGCCCGCCAAGAGGTTCCTGCCGAGGAGAAGGACTGTCCGCCGCTTGAAGCAGTTTTCAATGCTTTCGATGGCCGTAGAGTTCCAAACAAAACTCGAAGGCCGTCGGAAGGGTTGGAAACTGCGGGCGTCAATGGCAAAATAGCAGGTGGCTCCGGATGAGAGAAAGGATTCTTATGGCCACAATTTCTGATTACGACGAGAAGATAGAAAAGAAGAAGGATGAAATCGTTCGGCTCGAAGCCCGCAGGAAAGCCCTTCTCCGAAAGGAGCGGGAGAGGGAGAGAAAGTGGAAGACGGCCTTCCAGAACACCATCGGGGAAATTGTGGTGCAGGCGGTCGGATGCGGATGGCAGGAGCTTAACCTTGAGCTGTTTCAGGCTTGGCTAGAGGAAGCCATCGGCGGAAGTCAGCCGCCGGTTGTCCTTTCGGAGTCCACGCCGGAGGATGCGAAGAAGCGCTGCGATGCCTTCCGCAAAAAACCGCCTGTCGGCAGGAAGGCGGGCATGGGAGACGGGGCGTCAGATTTGCAATAGGTTTCGTATGGGGAAAACAGACGCAACGTGAAAAGGCCAGCCGGGAAGGCTGGCCTTTTCTTGTCTGCCCCGGAACACAGTTCCAAGCAGAAAGGACGCTGCCTACTATAACGCACCGTCTTCACAGACGCAAGTTTTCGTCCTGGCTGGCACGGAGGACGCTTTTCACGTGTCACTTATGGGCGATGAAGGAACTGTGAACTGGAAACCATGCCCGGTTTGCGTGTAGAAAGATAGTATAGTAGCAACCTAGTAAAGTAGCATACAAGCACGATAGATTGCCCCGCATCTAGCAGAAAGGACAAACGAGATGGCTGGCATGAAATGGATAAAGCTTTCGACCAATATCTTTGATGACGAGAAGATACTGCTCATTGAAACCCTTCCAGAGCACGACTCGATACTCGTCATCTGGTTCAAGCTCCTCTGCCTTGCTGGAAAGCACTGCACCGACGGCATCTTTCTCATGAACGACCGGATTCCCTACACGGACGAGATGCTGGCTGCGATATTCCGCCGGCCGCTGAACACCATCCGCCTTGCGCTCGCCACCTTCGAGCAGTACGGCATGATTGAAATCATCAACGACACCATCACGATGCCGAACTGGGAAAAGCACCAGAACATCGAAGCGATGGACCGGAAGAAGGCCGCCGACCGCGAGCGGCAGCGCCGCTTCCGAGAGAAGCAGCGCGAGCAGCTTATGGGCGGCGAGCTGATGATTGGGCAGGGGCTTCCCCGAAACGACGAAGGCGAGCTGCTCCTTGGGGAGACCCAACCGAACCCGGCGGACAGTGAAGAAACGATGAAGGCAGGGCATGAAGAAATAGTGGAGTCGTGTGCAGCAAATTGTGGAGGAAAGATGGAGACAGGCAGCATTTCCCCAGCTCAGAGGGGTGTCACGCGTGACATACGCGTTAGTCACGCTCCCGTCACGCATACAGATGTAGATGAAGATGAAGAAAAAGAACATCTATCTCCATCTACAGCTGTAAGGACGGCTCCATCTCTGGAAGAGGTTCAGGAGTACTTTCACTCACACGGACTCTCCGTGGATGCGCGGAGGTTCTTTGAGGTCAACGAAAAGCGCGGCTGGGTCACTAAGAACGGCAGGCCGGTGGATGACTGGAAGAAGCTGGCGGAGACGTGGAATCTGCATGAGAAGCCGGCCCGTGCATCCCTGCCGTCTGGTGGCAGGACCCCCGCTTCGCGTGTTCCGACTCCCGAGGAGATTATGCGCAGGTACGGGTGCAGCCGGGAGCAGGCGGTGCAGATGCTTGAAGAGGACCTTTATTAAAAGAACCCCGCAGGAGCCTGTCAGGACGCATTTGACGCCCTGTTTCTCCCCCACATGAGGGGAAACACATGGCGTGGGCGGTTAACCCCACAGAACGGCTCTGAGCGTCTTGTCGGGCGATGTGGCAGAAAGGACAGCAGGTATGGGAACTGAGAAGGAAGGAACGGCTGCCGGTGCAGCCGGCAGGGCGGATTTTCGGAACGAGGACGGCATCCTCATCTGCGGGGTCTGCGGGAAGCCGAAGGAAATGCGCCTTCCCCCGATTTTTGATGAAAAGGAAGGACACATTGTCCATGTTCTCTGCGACTGCGAGAAAAGGAGGGAGCGGGAGCGGGAGGAGCAGGAGAAGCGGAAGGCCCTCGCCGAGAGGGCGGAGCGGCTTCGCAACGAATGTTTCCCGAACAGCGGGTTCTACAAGGTCTGCACCTTCCAGAAGGACGATGGGCGCAACCCGTTTCAGTCATCTGCCTGCCAGAGATTTGCTGCGACCTTCGACAGGCAGGACCCGAACGGCCTTCTGCTCTGGGGAGACGTGGGGACCGGCAAGTCGTTCATGTCCTCCTGCATCGCCAACGCTGTCATCGACCTCGGGTTTAGCGCGTTGCAGACGGATATCGGTTACATCGTGTCCACCATGGAATCGTCCTTCGAGGACCGGAGAAGAAATCTCGACCGGATTCTGGGCACGGACCTGCTGCTCATTGAAGACCTCGGCACGCAGCGCTGCACGGAGTACATGATGGAGCACGTGTTCACGGTTGTCGATGGCCGTTATAAGAACGGGAAGCCGATGGTGATTACCACGAACTTTACGCTGAATCGAATCTCCCATGCGAGGAGCGAGGACCCTTGGTGCCGCGTATTCGACCGCATCTTGGAGCGGTGCTTTCCCATCGAGTTCAAAGGAACGAACCGCCGCCGCGAGAACGGTCTGGAAATGCGGAAGGCGATGAGGAAGAAGCTGGGCATCGAGTAGCACCGGAAGGCTCTCTGCCGGGTTCCTGCAATCGCAAAATCCGTCCTAGCTTCAAGAAGCGTCCCTGCGGAAATCCCGCCGGGACGCTTCTGTTTTCAGACACTTTGGCAAAAACGCTCCTTGATTCCGTGAACTAAGTGAAGAAAGGAGGAACCAAATGATATCTGACAATGAGAAAAAGGCGGTCGTGCAGATGTTCTGCGCCTTCTGCAAGAAGACTCTGAAAAACGCGCGGACGGACCTGATGCGCGAGATGGCAAAGAACCAACGGAGGGAGAAGCTGTTTTCCGAGATGAGCGAAGCGGAACTCAATCGTCTCCGCGTCCCGGACGAGCAGGCGTTTCCGCCGGCTGAGGTTGTTTTCGAGGTCTGCGGGCTTTCCATCGGGGTTGTGGATGAAGAGCTTGCGGACGCGCTGGCGGTGTTGCAGGAGGATGACCGGTCCATCGTACTTCTCTCCTACTTCGCTGGATGGACAGACAAGCGCATCGCGTCCTTTTTGGGCCGCCCCCGCTCCACCGTCCAGTATCGCAGGTTTAAGGCACTTCGACAGCTGCGCATGCTGTTGAGGGGAGAGGAGGTTGACGATGTTGACGTATGAGACCGTGGCCGCCGCCACAAAAGGCTGCCTGCTGGAAACAACGGAAGTGCTGGACTACTTTGACGGGTTCATTGACCGGCTTTGCACCCATTCCTTCATGGACGCCGCCGGTCATGTGGAGCGCGGGGTTGACATGTACATGAAATCCTACCTTCAGGGAAAGCTCCTCCGCGCGATTCTGCGTTTCAAGGTGTGAGGAAAGGAGGACACGATGAAGGCAGAGGTGCCGATTTGGGAAAAGTCCAACCTGACATTGGAGGAAGCCGCCGCCTACTCCGGCATCGGGACCGGGAAGCTGCGGCAAATCACGGATGACGAGAACTGCAAGTTCGTGCTCTGGAACGGCAGCAAGCGCCTGATAAAGCGCCGCCTGCTCGACGAGTACCTTGCGAAGAGCTATTCCATTTGACCATTCTTTCAGGGATATTTCAGAAAGCTGGACGTAGAAGCACGTGCTTGGTAAAATAAAAGCAGGTACGTGCTTCTGTCTTGTGGAAAGGAGACCACAGGATGGAAAGACGGAAAGATAACAAACACAGAGTTTTGAAGGAGGGAGAATACCAGAGGAAGAACCAGACCTACGAGTATCGCTGGAAGGACGGGACGGGCGTAAGCCATTCCGTCTATGCAAAGTCACTGGACGAGCTACGCGAGAAGGAAAACGCGGTCCGGAAGGACTCGCTTGACCACATCCGGGCAGACGCGAAAAACCTGACGATAAATGACCTGTTCGGCATGTGGAAGAAGCTGAAACGCGGGCTGAAAGATAATACGTTCTGCAATTACTGCTACATGTACACCGAGTTTGTCTCGACGGGGTTTGGCGAGCGCAGGATTCAGGACTTGAAACGGTCGGATGTGCGGAACTTCTACAACAGCCTCTCCGACAACCGGGGACTCAAGTCGGCAACCATCGACAACGTTCATACGGTCCTCCATCAGGTGTTGCAGGTGGGAGTTGAGGACGATTACCTCCGCTATAACCCGTCAGACAATGCCCTCCGGGAGCTGAAGAAGGCACATGCAGGCGATGGCTTGAAGCGCAGGGCCTTAACACAGGAGCAGCAGGAGCTTCTGGAACGGTTTCTGAAAAAGCCGGGACCGATGCATCACTGGTACCCGATTGTAGAGGGCATGCTCTGGACGGGCATGAGGGTCGGCGAGATTACCGGCCTGCGCTGGGAAGATGTTGACTTCGAGAAGAATGAAATCTCGGTCAACCATACCCTTGTCTACTATTCGCATCGGCAGGAAAACACCGTCTGCACCTTTGCCATCAACACGCCAAAGACAAAGGCGGGGGAAAGAATCATTCCGATGGTTCCGAGGGTTCGGGAAGCCTTTCTGGAAGAGAAGCAGTTGCAGAAAGAGTTTGGGATAACCTGCAAGTCCGTCATTGACGGATATACCAACTTTGTTTTTCTGAATCGCTTCGGCGAGGTGTATCACCAAAGCACAGTGAACAAGGCCCTCCGCCGGATAATCCGCGATTGCAACTTCGAGGTGCTGGACAATGCTGCCAATAACGCCAACCCGGTTCTGCTGCCACATTTCAGCTGCCACTACCTGCGACATACATTCGCAACAAGAATGGTGGAGCAGGGAGTAAACGTGAAGGTAATGCAGGACGTTCTGGGGCACGCAGACGCGCAAACGACGATGAACATTTACGCGGACGTGACAAAGGACCTGCGGGACCGTGAGTTGCGGAATTTCTCCGATTCGTTTGGTAAAAAGTGACGCTTACCAACGGATTACCAACGATTTACCAAAAGTTATGGAGAGATACGAACGCGTGTGAAATTTGTCCCCGCCGAAGGACCTCTGGACGGGCAGTGATGGAGGGATATGAAGGGTTACAAAGTTCAGGGGCACGTCTCCCGACGATGAAACCGCTGGACGGCGAAAAGCCGAAGAAGCAGCCGAGCTTTAAAGTCGAAGGCTCCGATGAAGTCATCGACTTCTCGAAGGTCAAGGTTGAACCGCTAATGGAAGATCAAATCGATTTTGACACCTTCTGCGAAGCGGACTTCCGCGCTGTCAAGGTCAAGGCCTGCGAAGCGGTGCCGAAGAGCAAGAAGCTGCTCCAGTTCACCCTGGACGATGGCTCCGGCACGGACCGCACCATCCTCTCCGGCATCCATAAATTCTACGAACCGGAAGAATTGGTGGGCCGCACCTGCGTCGCGATCGTGAACCTCGCGCCGCGGAAGATGATGGGGATCGAATCCTGCGGTATGCTGATCTCCGCTGTCCACGAAGAAGAAGGGGAAGAAAAACTTCACCTGCTGATCCTCGACGATCACATTCCGGCTGGCGCGAAGCTGTGCTAGTTTAAACTTGAGATAAAAAATAAAAGCCCGTGAGGGCTTTTATTTTTTTGATGAAATGCGCGCCGCCGGACAATGATATAATGAATACGATGATCATCGCCAAAATAGGAGAGTTCAGTATGAAAAAGAAAATGAATAAAAGACGCGTCTTGACGGCACTCGCACTTTGCAGCCTGATTTTGAGTTCCACCGCCTTTGGATTTGACGGGATTAGCCAAGTGGCGGCCAAACAGAACAGCGTGGCGGCTTCCAAGGCTTTTCGGGCGGACGCGAGCGGAACCCGGCTGCGCTATGCGGTAAAGGGGAAGAATAAACCCATGGCGCGTTCGAAAACGCCCTTCGGCCAGCACGGCAGGCTTTCGGTCGGTCACGCGAAAGGATTTAAGCAGCCGGTTATCCTCGACAAACACAAAAAATACGTTCAGCTCCGCGGCGTCAGCACCCACGGGCTTCAGTGGTATCCGCAGTACGTGAACCAGAAAGCGATGCGCTCTCTCCGCGACGAATGGGGCATCAACACGGTTCGCCTTGCGGTCTATCCGAGAGAGGGCGGCTACCTCGAGGGCAGTCAGGCGAAAATGGACGCGAAAATTAAAACCGCGGTCAAAGCGGCCGACAAACTGGGCATGTACGTCATTATCGATTGGCACGTTCTGAATTATAATCCCAACGACGATCTCGCCCAAGTCCAGAACTTTTTCAAAACCTATGCTGCCAAGTACAAAAATAATGCGCACGTGATTTTTGAAATCTGCAACGAGCCGACGCATACCAAATGGTTCGACGGCAGCGGCCGGGACCTTTACACCTATTGCAAAACCGTTTCGAAAACAATCCGGGACAGCGGCAGCGATGCGATCATCCTCTGCGGCACCAACACCTGGTCGCAGGATATCGACGAAGTGGCGAAGAAGCCCCTTGGCGTGAAAAACGTCATGTACACACTCCACTTTTACGCCGGCACGCACCGAGACGATGTCCAGAATAAATTGAAGCAGGCGGTCGACAGCAAAACGCCAATTTTTGCCTCGGAATTTGGGATCTGCGACGCATCGGGAAACGGCGGATACGACATCGACAATGCAAATCGGTGGATGACCCTTTTGACAAATAACGGCATCAGTTTTACCTGCTGGTCGCTTTGTAACAAAGATGAATCGGCTTCGTGCCTGAAGCCATCCTGCGATAAGACGAGTCAATGGCAGGCTTCTGATCTGAATACGACGGGGATCTGGCTCGTGAATACCTGCCGGAAACTTGGGCAAATATAGAGCAGATTTTTGAGATTCTTGTGGTCCTTTCGGCACGCAAAAAATGGCGGGCACGTATATACAAATTAGAACGGATGAAAAATAAACATGAAGAAGATATTCGAAATTTGAAGGAGCAATACAAAGCAAAGGGTGGGCAGAATGACTGACACCATTTACTGTTATACCGGAATGGCCATAGTTGACGCATAAGGCTCTGAGTTCTCTTAGAGTCTTTTTTTGTTCAAGGAGATCAGGATACTTACTTTTTTGTACCTATGGCACATCATTGTGCGTACTTCCACAATACGTTAGAACGATGTAAAATGCGTATATCGATAAGACAATTTATACCGTTATCAGATGAAAGGAGCATGACAATTATGCAGAAAGATATTGGAAGTGTAATGGGGTTGTACCCGATGCCAACGACGATTGTGGGGACGATGCTTGAGGATGGGAGAGTGAATTTTCTCCCGATTGCACACGTTGGTGTGGCTGAACACGGACGTTTGATGATCAGCGTGGACCAAGCACACAAGTTGGACGATGCTGCGATTCAGAAAAATGGTGTCGTTTCAGTTAGCTTGGTCAGCGCTTCAATGTTGAAGGCAGCAGATTGGTGCGGCATAGTCAAGGCGGAAAAAATCGATAAATCCAAAACATTTGCCTGGCATATGGACGAACTGGAGAAGGCACCAATTGTAGAAGTAGCACCTGTTTGCATGACTTGTAAGGTGGAACAGATGATGACAGTTGGAAATTTTCACGACTTCATTCTCAAACCTGTCCACACGTATGTGCAGGAAGAATGTCTTAACGAACGCGGAAAAATTGATTATGAAAAGGTCAGCCCGGTGCTGTTTGAATTTCAAAGCGCGCAGTACCTTTCAACGGGAAAAGTCATAGCAAAATGCTGGAACTACGGCAAGGATTTTAAACATTAAGCTTGTCGAATGAATGTCAGGGACACCTGCATTTCTGTTATGATATATAGAGAGTTGAAGCGCTGCATCAGATCATCACGAACAACTGGTACAGCCGCAATAGTAAATGATGGAGGCAGCGTATGCACAATAAAAATGAGAAGAAAGAACGTATTTTTCATTGCCCGGTTGAGGCAACACTGAGCGTCATAGGCGGCAAATACAAACCGATTATTCTTTACGATCTCATTGGAAAGACACTTCGATTTTCGGAACTCAGACGACTAATTCCCCAAGCTACGCAAAAAATGCTGACGCAGCAGATCCGACAGCTCGAAGCTGACGGTTTGGTCCATCGTGAGGTTTATCCAGTGGTTCCGCCAAAGACGGAATATTCACTCACGCCCTACGGCGAAACGTTGATTCCTATTCTTACAGTGATGTGTGATTGGGGTAATGCGCATTTTGGTGATTTAATTGTGGCAGATGAAACAAATTATTTTAAAGGGCATTGAAATAAGAATACGTTGAAAACAATATATGTGAAACCGAGCCGGCCTGTATTACAGGCCGGCTCAGTTTTTTGGCAGATATATTAAATATCGGCGGATAGGGGCATGATTGGTCCCCCCTGGTTTAAAGCGCGAGGTAGACGTCGTCGCCGACGGGTTCGCACCATTCGTTGGACGTGTTTTCCCCGGGAAGTTCAAAGGCCAGATGGGAGAACCAGCTGTCCTTTGCGGCACCGTGCCAATGTTTGACTTCCGGCGGGATTTCGACGATGTCGCCCGGTTTGAGGGCTCGTGCTGGTTTGCCTTCTTCCTGATACCAGCCTTCGCCGTCGACGCAGATCAAAATCTGGCCGCCGCCGGAGGTGGCGTGGTGGATGTGCCAGTTGTTGCGGCAGCCCGGTTCAAAGGTGACGTTGAAAATCGCCAGCGGGTCGTCCGGCTTGGTCACCGGGTTCAAATAGGACTGACCGATAAAGTATTTGGCGAAGGCGTCGTTGGGCTGACCCAGGCCGAAAAAGCCGCCGTGGCTTTCCGGTGTCGTGTCGTCAGCGTACACGTCCTTCGCCATCGGGAAGGCGGCCCAGGCGTTGGGCCATCCGGCGTAAAAGGCGATGTGGGTCAAAAGCTCAGCCATTTCCTGCTTGCTCACGCCGTTTTTTCGGGCGCTCTGCAGGTGGAACTTCAAAGCGTCGGTGACCATCCCTTTGCCGATCAAGGCCGAGACGGTGATGATGCTTCTGAGTTTCGGGGAGAGCTTGTCTTCTCTGGCCCAGACTTCTCCGAAAAGTACGTCGTCGTTAAGTGCTGCAAATTTCGGCGCGAAATCGCCGAGGGCGTCGCGTCCAGCTGTTTGTTTTTCCATTGTTCATTTCCTTTCTTGAATCTAATGGGTTTGTTTCCGTTTGGTGTAAATCAAGTAATCGAGACAATCCAATTTGTTTTGCGTGTCGTGGATAGCCGACAGCAGCACTCTGCGGTGCTCGCGTAGCCTGCGGATCTGCACGCTCGGCTTGTTCAAAGCGGCGTAGGCCTTGATGAAGTCAGCGCTGCAGCCAGCGTCCACGAGATTTTGTCTGGTTTTTCATCCATAGGTGGACTCCAGTGGTGTAATTTTTTTGACACGTTTATCTTAACCCCAAAAAGTTAAAATGTGAAATGCTTATGTTGAAAAGCATGATATAATATTTTTGTATATCAAGAGTAACCACATTGCGATGCGGGAATAGAGGGGTGCAAATGGAAATTCGATCGTTGAAATATTTTTTAGAGGTGGCCCAGGACGAAAACATGACGGAGGCAGCGAATGTCCTTCACGTCACCCAGCCGACGCTGTCGCGTCAGATTGCCGATCTCGAGGATGAGCTCGACACGAAGCTCTTCGTACGGACCAACCGCAGCACGCTGCTCACCGAGGAGGGCATGCGGCTGAAGCAGCGCGCGATGGAAATCCTTTCTCTCGTCGACCAGACCGAGGAGGAATTTGCCAGAAAAAACGAGGACGTGTCGGGGTGTGTACGCATCGGGGCGGCTGAGACGAAAATCATGCACCTGGTGACGGAAACCTTCGCCGCGCTTCACGAAAGATACCCGAAGCTGACCTGTGAGATTTCCAGCGGCAACGTCGACGTGATTCAGGAGCAGCTGGAGCGGGGCCTCGTGGATTTTGCCCTGCTGCTCGAACCAGTGCGCCTCGACGCTTACGATTACCTGCGCCTGCCCGAGACGGAGGAGGTCGGCGTCGTCGTTCCGGCAGGCAGTCTCTGGGCCAAGCGGCGCGCCATTCGGCCTGAAGATCTGAAGGCCATGCCGCTGCTCCTCTCGTCGCGGAAGAATAACGCAACTTTTGACGTGGAGGAATGGTCCGGCGGAGAGATGCGGACGGCAGACCTCAATGTAGTGGGGCGGTTCGACTTGATCGGCAACGGCGCGGAACTGGTGCGCACCGGATGTGCCTGTGCCGTGAGCATTCACGGCCTGTACCAAATCGATGATCCCCATTTACACTTTGTACCTTTTGAGCCGAGGGTATCGGTGGGGGCCGTGTTCGTCTGGAAGAAATACCGCATCTTTTCAAAAGCGGCCGAGACTTTTCTCGCGGCTTTTAAAAAAAGCCTGTGACGGGCCGCTGTGCAAGGGTGAAGGGCAGACGAAGAGCTTTTATCAATTTAACGTTTTCTTGACCGCCGTTTTTTGATAAACTAGAATTAAAACATAGTAAATGAGTCAACATTCATATTAAAACACTAGGTAATTGGAAGGAGATGTGTGATCATGGATATGGAAACGAAATGTCTGCACTCGGGCTACACGCCGAAAAACGGAGACCCGCGGGTGGTCCCGATTGTGCAGAGCACGACTTACGTTTACGATTCGACGGATGAAGTCGCCGGCGTTTTCGACGACCCGACGAAGAGCATCATTTACTCGCGCTTCGCGAATCCGACGGTCATGGCGGTGGAAGCTAAGGTCGCCGATATGGAAGGCGGTGTCGGTGCGATGGCGACGTCCAGCGGACAGGCGGCCAATCTGCTCGCCATTTTAAACCTCTGTGCGGCGGGGGACAGCTTCATCGCGACGCCCTCGGTCTACGGCGGGACCCTCAATTTGTTTAACATCACGCTGCGCCGCCTCGGCATTGAATGCATTTTCGTCGACGAAGAGGCTTCGGAAGAAGAAATTCAGGCGGCCTTCAAGCCCAACACCAAAGCCGTTTTCGGCGAAACCTTGGCCAACCCGGCGCTTACGGTGTTCGATATCGAAAAATTTGCGAAGATTGCGCACGCCAACGGCGTGCCGCTGATCGTCGACAATACCTTTGCAACGCCGGTACTCTGCCGTCCTTTCGAATGGGGCGCCGACATCGTGACCCACTCGACGAGTAAATACATGGACGGCCACGCTCTGCAGTGCGGCGGCATGATCGTCGATGCCGGCAAATTCGATTACACCAACGGGAAATTCCCCGAATTTACCGAACCGGATGAAAGCTACCACGGCATTGTCTACACGGATAAATACGCTGACGCGCCCTACATCACCAAGGCGCGCATGCAGCTGATGCGCGATTTCGGCTGCTACCCGGCGGCACACTCGGCATTTCTGCTTAATCTCGGACTGGAAACCCTGCCGGTGCGGATGCGCCAGTACTGCGACAACGCGATGCAGGTGGCGACGTTCCTCGAACAGGCGGACGGAATCGCGTCTGTGACTTATCCGGGCTTGCCAGGGGACCGCTATCACGCGTTGGCTGAAAAATATTTGCCGGACGGCACGAGCGGCGTCATCTCCTTCGTCGTCAAAGGTGGACGGCCGCAGGCGGTGAAATTCATGGACAGCCTCAAATTGGCGTCCAACGAAGTCCACGTCGCCGACATCCGTACCTGTGTGCTGCACCCGGCGTCGGCGACCCATCGCCAGCTCACCGACGAACAGCTCGTAGCAGCGGGAATTGACGGCGGCATGATTCGTTTGTCCGTCGGGCTCGAAAGCGTCCACGACATTATCGAGGACCTCAAACGCGGACTGGCCGCTCTTTAAATTTATTTTTGTCAAACGGAGGTGCGTATGGAACGGATTTTGATTGTCGTCGACATGCAGAAGGATTTTATCGACGGCGCTCTTGGCACTAAAGAGGCGGAAGCCATTGTGCAGCCGGTAATCGACAAGATCGCGGCAACGCCAAAGGCGAACGTCTACGCAACCCAGGACACCCATCGGGCAAATTATCTGGACACCCAGGAGGGCGAAAACCTGCCGGTGCCCCACTGCATTAAAGGGACGCCGGGCTGGGCCCTCGAGCCGCGCATTGCGGCCATGATTCCGCCGGATCACGTCGTCGAAAAGCCGAGCTTCGGCTCGGTGGCCCTTGCGGAGCGCATAGCGGCAATCGCCGCTGGACGCGATATTGAAATCGAGCTCGTCGGCTTGTGTACGGACATCTGTGTCGTATCTAACGCGCTGATGCTCAAGGCGTTTCTGCCAGAAGTGCCGATTGCGGTTGACGCACGGTGCTGTGCCGGCGTCACCCCTGAAAGCCACGCGGCGGCACTTCAAACGATGGCGGCGTGTCAGGTGAAAATCCTTCAGTAATGAGATGATTTAAGCAAAAAAAAACAGCGGCGTTAAGCCGCTGTGCGTCCATGGCGCTTAGAGCGCGAAGCTGCCGTTGACTTCGCCGTTGATGACGTAATAAGCCATGGCTTCTTCGGTGTTGACGTAGACTTTCACGTCCTTGAGATCGCGGACGAGGTTGCCCATTTCTTTCGTCCAGATTTCCTTGACTTCGTCAACCAGTCCTGATGATGTCACTTCGAAATCGCTGCGCTGGATAATGACTTCACTTTTGTAGCCACGGCTGGAGCTGCGTCTTGCAGCCGTTTTTTTGGCACCGGTTTTGGCCGTACTTGCAGTGCTCTTTGCAGCCTTGACCGCTGTTTTGGCGACAGTCTTGGCGGCAGTTTTAGCCGCTTCGGCTTTGTCTTTTTTCGGTTCAGCCTTTACTGCTGTTTCGACTTCTGTTTTGACTTCAGCTTTCGGTGCAGCTTTGACTTCTGTTTTCTTTGTTTCAGCTGACGCTACGGATTTTTTGGATAATTTTCTTGCCATCACTAAACCTCCTGTTGAGTTGCACTGGCTTGTCTGTCAAATGCTTCAAGAAGTGGTCGACCAAATGTAACTCGAAAATTAAAACAATTGATTACAATGCACAATTTATCATAAATGAAAATTGTTGTAAATAAAAAAGCCGGAATTTATCCGGCTTTTCGCGCTGTAAATGCTTTCAGAATTACATGACTTAAGCATGTAAATTATTTTCCGCCTTCGTGCCGCGCTTCGATCGGAACGAAAGGTCTGCGTTCCGGAATCAAACTTTCATAAGCCGGACGCATGATGACTTTCCCGTTGACGATTTCTTCGATGCGGTGCGCACTCCAGCCGACGATGCGGCCGACGGTGATCATCGGGACGTAGAGTTCCGGCGGGATGTCGAGCATGCGGTAGACAAATCCGCTGAAGAAGTCGATGTTTGCGCAGACAGGCTTGTGGTAAAGGCCGCGTTCGTTGATCATTTTGGGCGCGAGTTCCGCTACGGCCGCGTACATATCAAATACGTCGTTTTGTTTTTTCGCCTTGGCGAGTTTTTCGCCGTACTTGCGTAGAATCTCAGCGCGCGGGTCGGAGATGGAATACACCGGGTTGCCGATGCCGTAAATCTTGCCGCTCTTGTCAAAGGCCTTGTGGTCGAGCAGCGCGGAGAGATAGCGCTTGATGCCGGCCATATCTCCGGGTCCTGCGATGTTTTCTGCCAGGTCTTCCATCATTTCGGGCACGAGCAGAATCTGTCCGCCGTGCTTCGGCCCTTTGAGAGAACCGATGGCCGCCGCCATTGTCGAGTAAGTGTCCGTGCCGGTCGAAGAGACGACGCGGTCGACAAAAGTCGAGTTGTTGCCGCCGCCGTGTTCCATGTGAAGAATCAGTTCCACTTCGAGCACCCATGCCTCGAGGTCCGTGTATTTCCGGTCTGGACGGAGGAGGCTCAAGAGAATTTCTGATGTGGACATATTCGTGTGGGGACGGTGCAGATACAAAGAATTGCCTTTGATGTAGTGGTTGTACGCCTGATAGGTGTACATGACGAGCTGCGGAAACTGTGCGATGAGTTTGATGCTCTGGGCGAGCACGTATTCGGGTGAGGTGTCTTCGCTGTTGTCGTCGTAGGCGCCGAGGGAAAGCACACAGCGGGTCAGCATGCGCATCAGATCGTTGGAAGGCGAGTGCATGATGATGTCCCGCACAAAATGCGGCGGCAGCGCGCGCTGGCTGTCTAACACATCGCGGAAGTCGTTGAGCTCATCCTGAGTCGGCAGATCGCCGAAGAGCAGCAAAAACGCAGCGGATTCGTACCCAAAACGGCACTGGGTGAAGCCGCTGATAATGTCGTTAATATCGATGCCGCGATACCAGAGCTTGCCCTCGCAGGGGACGCGTTTGCCATCAACGCTTTCGAAACCGTCAGCTCGGGAAATATTGGTCAGTCCGACCACAAGTCCGTTGCCTTCTTCGTCTCGGAGCCCTTGACTGACCTTGTGGGCCTGGTAGGTTTCCATCGGGATCTGATCCCGCGCAACGGTCCGCGACGCGTATTTACGAATAAAAGCCTGGGTAAATGGATCGTTCGCCATCTGAACTTAACCTCCTTGCATGTTTATCGTGCAGCCGTGAATTTTGGATACAATTTATTTATTTTTATAAATTTTAGCAAAGGCATGGGTAAAAGTCAATTGTATACAATTTAATTCAACCTTAGAAAGCTTAAGGGGTTAAACGAATTTACGCCGTGTGTGCCACCAAAAGAGGAACATGCAGATTTTGTATATAAATTCAGCGTATTCGACGAAAAATAACAGGAAATTTCTGTTTAAGTTAAGCACTTTTTAATAATTTGAATTGCACCAGGTATACAAAGATGATAAAATTAAAAGTAATTTAAAACTGTTTTAATGCTTTCTTAACGGAGCAGCAAAACACAATAAAAATTGGAGGATTTTTATGAAAAAAGGTTTGAAATTGGGCCTGATTTTTGCACTTGCCTTGGTCACTGTCATGACATTTGGTGCTTGTGGATCATCCAGCAGCTCAAACTCCGATGAGTACATCATCGCAACGGACACCACGTTCGCTCCCTTCGAATTTGAAAACAGCAAGGGCAAGCGCGTCGGGATCGATATGGACTTGCTCAAGGCCATCGCAAAGGATCAGGGATTTAAGTACACCGTCAAGGCGCTCGGTTTCGACGGCGCAGTTCAGTCTCTTGAAAGCGGCCAGAGCGACGCCGTGATCGCTGGCATGAGCATCACAGACGAACGCAAGAAAAAATTTGATTTCTCAGATCCGTATTTTGACTCCGGGATCGGCATGGCAGTCAAGAATGATTCCAGCATCACCAGCTACGATCAGTTAAAGGGCAAGAATGTTGCGGTTAAGGCCGGTACGGAAGGCGCGTCCTTCGCAAAAGAAAACCAAGACAAATACGGCTACACCCTTTCGACCTTTAAGAGCAGCGCGAACATGTACGAAGACGTCAAGTCCGGACACTCCGCTGCCTGCTTCGAAGATTATCCGGTCCTCGGCTACGCCATCACAAAAGGTCAGCCGCTGAAAATCGTCGGCGATCTCCAGGCTGGCAATTCCTACGGTTTTGCTGTTCAGAAAGGCAAAAATCAGAAGCTGCTCAAGATGTTCAATAAAGGTCTGAAGAACCTGAAGAAGAACGGCGAATACGACAAGATCATCAACAAATACATCAAGACAAGCAGCAAATAAGCCGAATCATCATTATTTTTGGAGGTCATTGTGAGTTTTTTTGAATTACTTTCACAATCATGGCCCCGCCTGCTCCAGGGACTTGGAGTGACTTTGGAATCAACCCTGATATCGCTGGTACTCGCCGCGATATTAGGGCTTCTTTTCGGGATGCTTTCCGTGTCCAGAGCTGTGGGGGCCCGCGCTGTCGCGCGCGTTTACGTCGACATCATCCGAGGAACGCCGATTATCGTTCAGGCGTTCTTCATTTATTTTGGGATTACCAGTGCGCTGAATTTCCGCATGGAACCCATGACGGCCGGCATCATCACCCTGACGCTGAATGCCGGCGCTTATCTGGCTGAAATTTTCCGCGGCGGGATTGAATCCGTCGATAAGGGCCAGATGGAAGCGGCCCGCAGCCTTGGCCTGTCTCACGGCGTGGCCATGCGCAGTGTTATTTTGCCGCAGGCGGTGCGCACCATGGTGCCGGCGATTGTCAATCAGTGCATCATCACGTTGAAGGACAGCTCGATTCTGTCGGTTATCGGTATGGCGGAACTGACGCAAATCGGGAGCTTAATCATCGCGGACAATCTGGAATCCTTTAAGGTGTGGATCATCGTCGGGGTCATGTACTTTATCATTATCATGATTCTGTCAACCATTTCCAAACGTATTGAAAAGAGGTTGAAAGCAGATGCCTAAGATTATCGTTAAAAATTTACAGAAAAAATTCGGCGATCTTGAAGTCCTCAAGGACATCAATCTCGAAGTCGAAGAAGGGGAAGTGGTCTGCGTCATCGGGCCGTCCGGCTCCGGCAAGAGCACCATGCTGCGCTGCCTCAATGGACTTGAAGTGGCCACCAGTGGTTCCATCGTGGTCGATGGCCACGAAATCACCGATCCGAAGGTCGACATCGACCTCGTTCGGCGCAACATCGGCATGGTGTTCCAGCAGTTCAACCTGTTCCCGTTCATGACGGTCAAAAAGAACGTCACCTTCGCACCGGTCAAGCTTGGACTCATGAGCCAGGAAGAAGCGGACAAGAAGGCCGATGAGTTGCTCGACCGCGTCGGCATGCTCGACAAAGCGGACGCTTATCCGAGACAGCTCTCCGGCGGGCAGCAGCAGCGTGTCGCGATCGCCCGCGCCCTTGAAATGAATCCGGACGTCATGCTTTTCGACGAACCGACTTCCGCCCTCGACCCGGAAATGGTCGGCGAAGTGCTGCGCGTCATGGAAAAATTGGCGTCTGAAGGGATGACGATGGTTGTCGTGACCCACGAAATGGGTTTTGCTAAACAAGTTTCCGACCGGACGATCTTCATTGACGGCGGCGTCGTCGTCGAAGAGGGACCGCCGGAAGAAGTGTTCAACCATCCGAAAAACGAACGAACTCAGAATTTCCTGAACATGGTGCTGCAGTAGCTCAGTTCGGTTCAATTTGCGAGGATATCGCGTTTTCAGCGCGCTCTGAATCATTCAGGGCGCGTTTTTATTTTGTACATTTTAATTTTAAGGTATAAAAAACAGCTCTTGCCGGATTGACAAAAGCTGCATATTTTCTGTATGGCCACTATTTTTTCGGCGCGGCAATCAAGGTGTCGACCCATTTCGCTTCGCCCGTGGTGATTGCCGCCTGACCGGCGGTTTGGTCGGTTAGAAATGCGGCGAATTCAGCCGTTTCGCCGACAGGCACCTCAAAATCCAAAGTGACCGTTTCTTCAAAACGCGACTGCACCGGCTGCCAGGAGGCCTTGCCCGAGGCGGCGAGTTTTTGGATTAATCCGCCGTACATCGGGTAGGGGATCACGACGCGGACGGTATCAGACCAGATTTTCCCGACGATGCGCGCGTGATCGAGGACGAGGGACGCTGTTCCGGCGTAGGCGCGGATCAGTCCGCCGGCGCCGAGCTTAACCCCGCCGAAATACCGGACCACCGCGACGCCGACATTTTTCAGCTCCCGCCTGAGGATGACGTCGAGAATGGGGCGGCCGGCCGTGCCTGAGGGTTCGCCGTCGTCGCTGGCCTTTTCCCGCGGCGGCTGAGTGCCCAGGACGTAGGCCGAACAGACGTGGGTGGCCTTGAAATGTTTTTTTCTGAGCTTGGCGATTTCCGCGGCGACGTCATCCTCGGTTTCGGCGTGAAATACGACGCCGATGAACCGGGACTTGTTGATCGTCTGCTCCGCCTCGGCAGCGGTCAGTACGGTTTTGTAATCTTGGTCTGCCATCAGTCGTCAGACATCAGATCCGGGTACAGCGGGTATTTGTCGGTCAGGGCTTTGACTTTGGCTTTCGCCGCGTCCGAATCCTTCTTGATCAGCGCGTCTTCAAAGATGTCGGCAATGACGCGCATGTCGTCTTCGACCAATCCGCGGGTGGTGACGGCCGGCGTGCCGACGCGGACACCACTGGCGATGAAAGGCTTCTGGGTGTCGTAGGGGATTGTGTTTTTGTTTGCGGTGATGCCGACAGATTCGAGGGTTTCATCCGCTTCTTTGCCGGTCATGCCGACGGCAGATACATCGACGAGCATCAAGTGGTTGTCGGTGCCGCCGGAGACAATGCGGAAGCCCCGTTTGGCGAGTTCATCTGCGAGCACCGCGGCGTTTTTGACGATCTGCTTCTGATAGGCGATGAAGTCGTCGGTCATCGCTTCCTTGAAGCAGACGGCTTTCGCGGCGATGGTATGCATCAGCGGGCCGCCCTGAGTGCCTGGGAACACGGCTTTGTCGATGGCCTTGGCAAATTCGTTTTTGCAGAGGATGAGGCCGCCTCTCGGCCCGCGCAGGGTCTTGTGTGTTGTCGTCGTGACGATATCGGCGACCGGAACCGGCGACGGGTGCAGGCCTGCAGCGACGAGTCCTGCGATATGAGCCATGTCGACCATGTAAAGGGCGCCGTTGTCGTGGCAGATTTTGGCCATGCGTTCGAAGTCAATGATGCGCGGATAGGCGGAAGCGCCGGCGACGACGAGTTTAGGTTTCACTTCCTTGACTTGCGCTTCAAAAGCGTCGTAGTCGATTAATTCGGTCGTTTTGTCGACCCCGTAAGGAACGAAGTTGTAGAGCTTGCCCGATAAATTGACCTTTGAGCCGTGGGTCAGGTGGCCGCCCTGATCGAGGGCCATGCCCATGACGGTGTCGCCCGGCTGGAGCAGCGCGAGGTAGACCGCTGTGTTGGCCTGGGCACCGGAGTGAGGCTGGACGTTGGCGTGTTCGGCGCCGAAGAGTTCGCAGGCGCGGTCGATGGCCAGCTGTTCAATTTCGTCGACGAACTGGCAGCCGCCGTAGTAGCGCGCACCCGGCAGCCCTTCCGCGTATTTATTCGTCAGGTGGCTGCCCATGCAGTCCATTACCGATTCCGAGACGAAGTTTTCTGACGCGATCAGTTCAAGGCCGTCCTGCTGGCGGTGCCATTCCTTGCGCATGATATCGTAGACCGCTGGGTCGGTCTTCTTGACATTTTCGTATCTCATATTACCTCCAATGATCGTGATCTTCCGTACAAATGATCATGTGTTATTTTGCCCTTATATTTTACCACAAGAAAGCGGGAATAAAAGGGGGCAAGTAAAAAAGACCGCGCAGCGGCGGTCTCGTGTTTACAAAAGCGGAGCGAACAGTCTGAGCAGGGACTGAACGAATTGGCGGAACAGGGAAAGGCGTTCGCGCTGATAGGTTTGCGTGACTTCGTGGCAGAGGGTGAAGGTGTGGTTGAAATCGGCGAGAATGTTTTGAATCGCCGGGACTTTGATCATCTGGACACCGCACTCGAAATGCAGGTAAAGGCTGCGGTAATCTAGATTAACGGTGCCGACGGTAGCAGCCTCGCCGTCGCAGATACATTGCTTGGCGTGAATGAAGCCGGGCTGATATTCGAAGATCCGCACACCGTTTTGCACGAGCTGGGAATAATATGACCGCGTCAGCGCGTAGACGAGGGGCTTGTCCGGCACACCGGGGGTGATGATGCGCACGTCGACGCCGCGTTTGGCCGCCAGGCCGAGTTCGCGGGTCATCTCGTCGGTGATGATCAGGTAAGGCGTGGTCAGGTAAAAATAATGCTTGGCGTGTTTGATCAGGTTCAGGTAGACGTCTTCGCCGACGTGCTCAAAATCCAGGGGGCTGTCGGCATAAGGCTGGACGTAGCCTTCGGCGCCTTCGATTTTTTCCCAGGGTGCGAAGTATTTCATATCGATTTCGTCTGGGGTGTCGGTGTGTTTGACGGCGTTCCACATTTCGAAAAACATCAGCGTGAAGGAGCGCACAGCGGAGCCTTCGAGGCGGACGCCGGTGTCCTTCCAATAGCCATAGGGGTGGGTGATGTTGAAGTATTCGTTGGCGAGGTTGTAGCCGCCGGAGTAGGCTACCTTTCCGTCGATGACGGTGAACTTGCGGTGATCGCGGTTGTTCATGAAAACATTGAGCAGCGGAATCACCGGGTTGAAATCCCGGCACTGGATGCCGTCGGCCGCCATGCGTTTGATGAAGCTTTGATTGATGAAGCCGATGCTGCCGATGTCATCGTAAAACAAACGCACCTCGACCCCTTCCTTGACCTTTTGCCTTAGAATGTGGTAGATGCCGGCAAAAGCCTCCGCGTCTTCAATGGCAAAGTACTCCATAAAAATAAAATGCTCGGCGCGGCGCAGATCATCCTTCATCGCGTCGAGGGCTTTATCGGCCAGATCGAAAAACTGAACCGCCGTGTTGTCGTAAACCGGATAGGGGCCGTAATGGCGGACATAATGGCAGATATTGGCCAGCGCCGGATCGGTGCTTCGAAGCTGATCGGCGACAGCGGCATCCTGCGCCATCATCGGGTAGAGCAATTTATCGATGGCTGCGTAGCGTTTGCGCATACGTTTGGTGACGTTGATGCGCCCGCCGAGGGCGTAGAGCAAAAGTCCGAATTCTGGAAACAATAGGATCAGGAAGATCCACGGCATTTTGATGCCGGCGTTGCGCCGCTCGCCGAAAATGATGATGGTGACGACCAGCGACGCGATGCGCACACCGGTGTGAATCCAAGCATAAGCGGAGTAAAGCCTAAGAAAAACGGCGTATAGAAAATAAAATTCCAGTGCAATCACCGCGACGGTGAGCACCAATCTGGCGACACCGTTTTGGACGGCAGCCTTTTTTTCAGTACGCATATTGAGTAGGGAGTCCTTTCAAAGTTTCCCTTATTGTATCGAAAATAACGTGAAGAAACAAGCAGCGCCGCATGCAGACGAGCGTACGGCGCAAAAATTAGAATAAATATAATTAATTGTTGTCATTTGATTGAATATCGGCATCGTGAATCAGTGCGTTGTGGCCGCTGCACCGTTCGTATTCGAGGCTTAAAACCGTATCGACGACCATTTGGCCATGCTCGTCGAGGCAATTGTATTTGTAGAGCCCCTCAGGTTCGGAAAGGTGATTTTGAAGCAGAAGATTGGGGTCAGCGTCGCGGGTCCAGCCCATGATGTAAGCAGGAGAGACGTCGAGCGCGTCGGCGATGGCTTCAATTTTATCCGACGGAATATTGGTGACGATGTCAAACTCGTATTTGTACATGGTTTGTTTCGAAACACCGATAGTCCGCGCCAGCTGTTCTTGACGGAAACCGTGCTGGATCCGCAGCGTTCGGATGCGTTTCCCTTTGGTCATCACGGGTTTTGATGTAGTAATTTGTTCTTTCTTCATTATTTTATCCATCTCATTTGTGAAATTTCTGACTGTTTACATTATAACATGTAAATGAATTTTAATACAATTATAACTTGACAACCTTAGAAAAAGGTGAGAGAATAAAATTTACTAAGAAGATACTTAATTACAAAAACAAAAACAAAAACAAAAACAAAAACAAAAACAAAAACAAAAACAAAAACAAAAACAAAAACAAAAACAAAAACAAAAACAAAAACAAAAACAAAAACAAAAACAAAAACAAAAACAAAAAAGGAAAAGAAAAGGAAAAATGGTCGACACAATTCAATTGCGTAAAATTATGAAAGAACAGGGATATCGGGACGACGATCTGGCTGATGCAATCGGTCTGACGTCCAGTGAATTCGCCAGACGCATGTCAGAAAGTGTTTTTGGAACGGATGAAATCGAGAAAATGATCGAGATTTTGAAAATTGAACATCCAGAATCGATTTTTTTTAAATAAAATCACGGTACGCGTATTCTCAAGCTGTGCTGTTTGCAGATGCAGGTTGATCTAATGATTTCGCTCAGTTTGGGCGTTTTTTTATTGCTCAAAAACGAAGCATCCCCCTTTTTACGATGTTGAGGCCGTGGACTTGAGAGTAACTTGTATTGTCAAAATCTAAGAATAAAATTTATAAAATGTACGCGTTTTATTAATTAAAAGTAAAGAAACGAGCAATCATCTTGAGTAAAAGTGGAATATTTCGTATCTTTTATTTATTTCAAAGTAACGTTTGGATATTGAAAATTACAGTGAACGGCGAAATCGAAATCATCAGTTGGCATTAAAAAACGTTTGGCAGGAGAATTTTTTCTTCTGCCAAACGCTTTTTTGTATCTGCCGATGATTTACGCTTCTTCATCGTCAGACAGCGCTTCGCGCTGTTCAACGAGAACCTTTTTGCCGTAGCAGGCGAAGGTGGCGGCCACGCGGTCCGCGTCGGGCTTTTTCGTGAACAGAGAAACGACCGGGACGATTACAAGGCCAGCCACCATACAAAAGGCACCGGCGTTAATGGGCGACTGGAGCACCGCCGGCAGATGGGCGCCGGCAAACAAATCCACGAGCATAAAGCAGACGGCGAAGATAAAACTGCACCAGCAGCCCGCAGCAGTAGTCCCTTTCCAATACAAACCGTAAAGGAAGGGCGCCAAGAACGCGCCGGCCATGGCGCCCCAGGAAATTCCCATGAGCTGGGCGATAAAGGTCACGTTCGAGCGGTACTGAATCAGGGCAATGACGACGGAGATCGCGATAAAGACGACGATCAAACCGCGCATAATGGCGACGAGTGTGTCGTCATCCCTGTGTTTTTTAGACTGTCCGCGGATGAGATCTAAAGTGATCGTCGAGCTGGACGTCAGCACGAGGGAGGAGAGCGTCGACATCGACGCAGACAGAACGAGCACGACCACGACGCCGATGAGCAGATCCGGCAGACCGGAGATCATCGTCGGTAAGATTGAATCATATCCATTTTTAACTACGTCGATCTGACCGGCAAATAATCGGCCGAAACCGCCGAGAAAATAGCAGCCTCCGGCGACAATAAAGGCAAAGGCGGTGGAGACCACAGTGCCGGTGTCGATGGCTTTTTCACTTTTGATCGCGTAGAATTTCTGAACCATTTGCGGCAAGCCCCAAGTCCCGAGAGAGGTCAGCAGCACGACGCCGAGCAGGTTGAGGGGATCGGGTCCGAAAAAGGACGCGAAAACGCCGGGGGTCTTGGAGATCGCCGGATCGCTGACTCGCGCCATTTGATCCAGCGCAGCCATGAAACCGCCTTTGCTGGCGAGGACAGCGGCAATGACGGCGACGATGCCCACGAGCATAATCAGCCCTTGAATGAAGTCGTTGATCGCGGTCGCCATATAGCCGCCGGCGATGACGTAAATTCCGGTCAGAATCGCCATCGCGATGACGCAGACGCTGTAGTCGATGTTGAAGGCCATGCCGAAAAGGCGGGACAGTCCGTTGTAAAGCGAGGCGGTGTACGGAATCATGAAGATAAAGGTGATGATCGACGCGGCGATTTTCAGCGCGTCGCTGTCAAAACGCTTGCCGAAAAAGTCGGGCATGGTCGCCGAATTGAGGTGCTGGGTCATGATGCGGGTGCGGCGCCCCAAAACTGTCCATGCGAGGAAGGAACCGAGCAGCGCATTGCCAATCCCGGCCCAGGTGGCGGCGATGCCGTATTTCCAGCCGAATTGTCCGGCGTAGCCGACGAAAACGACCGCCGAGAAATAGGACGTGCCGTAGGCGAATGCTGTGAGCCAGGGACCGACGCTGCGCCCGCCGAGGACAAAGCCGTTGACATCTGTCGCGCGCTTTCTGCAGGTGAACCCGATGAACAGCATGACGGCAAAGAAAATGAGAACCAGTGCGATTTTGATAACCATAAATTTCCTACTTTCCTGATGAATCAAAGGTTAAGGTTGATTATAGCATAGCCTCATTAGGAAAATTAGGAAAAATGACAAAAAAAATAAGCCCTGAGGCTTAAAAATAAAAAAGTGGTGCGCCAAAAGGGATTCGAACCCCTGCCCTTTCGGTTCGTAGCCGAACGCTCTATCCAGCTGAGCTATTGGCGCATCTGCTTTAAAAAAGCTTACTTGATTATTATAGCAGTTCAAAAATAAAAATCAAGTATTATTTTAAAAAAATTTATTAAATTGAAAAAAGCCGGCTGGAGCGGTCAAAACCGCCCTGCCGGCGAATTAACTTTGAATAACGTACAGGATTATTCTTGATCATCGTCCCGGATAAACAGGTGAGTGGCGCTCTTCGTATAATGATGAGGCTTGGGCCGGCGCTTGCGCTGAGTGGCCCATTGCGGGGACTCGGTGGACGACGCCGCAGAATCTGCAGGAGTGGACGACGGGGTGCGGGTGCGCATGGCCGCTTTCCGCGCCTTCAGCTCTCTAAGCTTCGCAGCTCTTTGCGCGGCTTCTTCAGCCTGACGGACCTTCTTTGGTTCCCATTTTGTGGTGGCGTCTGCCAAGGCAGCGGGCTGAGCGTGGCGAGCTGGTTGTGTGTGATGGGTTGGCCGTGGAGTGGCAGTTCGTTGATTTTCAGGCTGCTGAACGCGAACCCGCGGCTGGGTCGATACACGGCGTTTCGCCGAATTGGCCTGCACCTGCGAACGCTGTGGTCCCGCGCTGCGGGTGTGTTTTGACGGATGAGCGGACGATTCTTTTTGTGGTTCGATGAAAAGCGGTTCGCGCTTTTGTCTCGGCTGGCTTTGTGCGGTGACATTGACGACAGCTTTGCGGGGCTGTGCCGTCTGGCGTCTAGCGGAGGGAGAAGAGGTGCGCGACGCGCTGCGGCTGCGCTTTTCAAAGTCTTCGGCCAGCGCCTGTTTGGCGCGCGCCTTGGCCTGCGCCTGCTTGATCGCGTTGCGGGCTTCATTTTGGTCAATGACCTGAACCCTTGGCTGCATCTGCGTCTGTCGGCGCATGGTGCTGCGTCTGAGATGGCTGGTGTCGAGGGTGACAGTGCCCTGGCGGACAACTGCGGCTTGAGGCGACGGCGTTTTTTTCAGTTTAGCTGGGGTTTCGATTTCAACCATGTCTGCGCTGTCCTTCATCATGAAGTGCATGATCGAGCGGAACCAGATCGCGTCAATCTGGATAAAGAGACCGACGGCGAGGATGCAGAACAGCCCGATCAGGAAATACATCGGGAAAGGTGCCTGCTGGTTCTTGACGAGCATCATGCCGCCCGAAGCGCCGAGCCACACCCCCTGAGCGATGAGGATCACCGTTTCGAACATACTGCTGCGGAACAACTCGTATTCTTTGCTTGCAAAAATACCGATGAGGGCCACGACCAGCGCGGCTGCCATAAGGCCGATCCACACGTGGGATAAAATAGATTGATAGAAGGACGGGAGTTTTTCGTAATGATAGAAGCTGAAACCGAGGATGACGTAAACCGCGTCCAGAATGAGACTGACAATGCCAAGCCGTTTCCGTGCCTTGGAAACGTAAGGCTTATTGGGTTTTTCCATGCGATTCATAAATTCTCCAAATTCTAGTTTAACAGAACTATTATATAAAAATCAGATAAGCTTTGCAAATTCTTAAGGGGGGGTTAGGCCTTAGCCGATACGACTTTTACATAAGACCCGCCCTCCGTTTTGCGCACCATGATTTTATCGTCGACCAGATCGAGCAGCTCGCTGACGTGGGAAATGATGCCGATGACACGTCCGTTGCGCTGAAGTCTGGCCAGACAGTTCATGGCGTTATCCAAGGCGTCGGCGTCGAGGGTTGCGAATCCCTCGTCAATAAACAAGGTGTCCAGCTGGATGCCGCCGCTCTCGCTTTGAACCCGGTCGGAAAGTCCGAGGGCCATCGACAGCGCCGCCATGAAGGTTTCGCCGCCGGACAGGGATGCGGCCGGCCGTTCCTTACCGGTGAAATCGTCGTAGACCTGAATGGCGAGCCCGCGGCTGCCCTTGCCCTCAGGCTGATCAGCCAGGGTGAGGTGGTAGCGGGAATCGGACATGTCTTCGAGGAAGGTGTTCGCCGAAAGCAAGATATCTTGCAGATAGGCCGAGAGGATGTAGCGCTCGAAGCTGATCTTTGGGCAGTCTTTGACCTTCCCCTTGACTGTGTCATAAAGATCGCAGGCGATGCGCTTTCGCTGTTCGGCTTTTTGCTGAAGGGCCGTCGTTTTTTTAATGCGCGCGATTTGATCGGTGTTGTTTTTGACGCGGACGATGAGATCGGCAATGGTGTCCGAAACCCGTTTGTGCCAATATTTGTAGTGGCCGAGCTGGGTTTGGCTTCGGGTTATATCCGGTACAGTCTTGCCTTTCAGTTCTTCCTCCACTGCGTCGAGTCGGCTCTGGACACCGTGAATATTCTCGTCGAAGCGTGAAATTTTCTGTTCCGCGGATTGAATTTGGCTGTTCAGGGTTTTGGTGTCGAGGGATTCGTAGACCTGAAAGACCTCGCGGGTCAATCCGTTGGCGGATAGGGCATCGTTGAATTCCTGCTGCTCCTGCTCGAGGGCAGCTTGGGCCGCGCTGGCCGCGTGTTCGAGCTGAGCGGTTGTCGCGGCTGCGCCGGCCAAATCTTTTTCGAGCTGCTGCTGCTTTTGCTTGAGGGCGTCTCGGCGGCCGGCATCTGCGTCGAGCTGCTTTTGAAGCTTGGCAATTTCGGCGTCGAGCCGAGCGCTTCCGCTTTCCGTCGTAAATCCGGGCAGCACGGCGCTGATATTGGCCTCCAGCTGGTCGATGGCGCCGGTTTTCTGGTCGATCTGGCTTTGAATCGAGGCCTGTTTGTCGGCATCGTCCCGGCCCTGGTCGAGAAGTGCGGTGTTCTGCGCTAAAGCTTGCGTGAGGGTATTGAGCTGACCTTTGATTTGGGCCAGATTCGCCTGCAGCCTGGCCTGATCGGATTGGTTGGCTTCATAAGCGGCGCGCAGCTGTTTTTGTTCGGTTTGGATCGCCGCGAGCACTGCAGTTGATTCGCCCTCGAGCAGCGGCGCCATCCAAGCGTGGCGGGACATCCGCTCGTCGAGAACCTGGCGGTCGGCAGCCAGCTCGCGGCTCAGCAGATCGATTTGTCCCTGTGCCGTGTCGGCAGTGCGCTGCGCCCGGATCAGCGCATCCTTGCAATCTTGCAGCGCTTTGTCCGCGGCGTCAAGCTCAGTGGCGGGGGCGGGCGATGGATGATGCGTCGCGCCGCAGACCGGGCAGGGTTCGCCGTCGGTTAACGTGATAGCCAGCCGCCCGGCAGCCGCCGCTTCGAGCTTGTCTTCTAACGCTTCTTCCCGCAGTTTGAGCTTGGCTAATTCGGCTTTGCTGTTTTGACACAGGCGCCGGTTATCATCGGCGGTTTTCTGCCGATGCGCCATGCGGCTGCAAATGGTGCTCA
Source organism: Pseudoramibacter porci (assembly GCF_009696145.1). Classification (GTDB taxonomy): domain Bacteria; phylum Bacillota; class Clostridia; order Eubacteriales; family Eubacteriaceae; genus Pseudoramibacter; species Pseudoramibacter porci. The sequence continues at coordinate 53,645 of NZ_VUMO01000005.1, read as the reverse complement.
GCTCGTTTAAATGCGTCAGTTTTTCGCGCATATCGTTGAGGGTATCGCCCTTTTGAATCAGCTCGCTTTGGATATGGCTGCGCTTTTCGCTTAGCGCTTCAGTCTGTTTTCGACCCTCGGCCATCTGCCCTTCAACGGTCTCGCGCCTTTGGCGCTGGGCGTCGAGCTGCTTCATTTGACGGCGGCAGGCGTCGAGCTCGCGGTTGACCGCAGTGAGTTTTTCAAAGGTCGCCTTTGCGCCGGAGAGCCGGGAGAGACGGTCCTGCTGCGCCTTTAAATGCTGGAGATACGTTTCAGAGCTGACGGCCTCGAGCTGTGGGCGCAGCGCTTCAATCAGCTGTTGGGCCTCGGCCTGCCGGGCCTTTGTTTGAGCCAAGTCTTTCCGGGATTGGGCTTCGTGCTGCAGCTGGCGCAGGAGATTTCGGTAAACCGGAAGAATCTGAAGCACCTTGCGGCTCACCGAGACCCAATGCCGGCTTTTGTCGATGGCAGGCTGCTGTTTGATCAAGGTCTGCCGCTGCTGGACCAAGTATTTTCTCTGGTTAAAGCGTTCGATTAAGCCTTCATCCTTTTCGATCTGCCGATTGATTGCGTCGATGCAGCCGTCTAAATAAGCCTGTTCCTTTTCGAGATCAGCCCGGAAACTTTCATCCTTAGCCATGTTTTGTTCGAGCGCCTTCAGCAGATGGGCCACAGGTGCGCCTTCAGCGATTAGTTTGGCCGGATTGGATTTAGGTTTGACCTGCAGGTGCTGGATTTCGATGTCCAGCGCAGCCGCAATGTGCTCAGCGTCCTCGATGCAGCGCTGACGCTCCAGCTCAACCTGGCGCTCAAAACGTTTGTAGCCGGCCATCGAGAACAAGGTTTTCAATAAAGCGACCCGCTCCGAATCTTTGGCTTTTAAAAGCTGGCTGAACTGCCCTTGGGGCAGCATGACGATCTGCCGAAACTGTTCCGCACTCAGGCCGAGGATGTGGTGAATGGCCTGATTGCAGGCTTTGACGGAGGATTCCAGAAGGGTCACGGGATTGGCGGAGGCGTCGCATTCCCAAAGGGAGGCCTCAGCGGCCTTGGCGACCAATCGGGTGTTCTGGCGGTTATAGGCCTGTTGACGGGGCTGTCTGTCGATTCTGTAGGTTTTCGGCCCGACTCGGAAGACAAAGGAGACGCAGCAAAGTGCACCGGGGTTGGCAAAATCGCTTTTGATGGTATCGATTGAGCGGTCGTTCGGCGTGCTGGTTTCGCCGTAGAGCGCGTAGCAGATCCCGTCGAAAATGGTGGATTTGCCGCTGCCCGTCTGCCCGGAAATCAGAAAGAGATGGTGACTCAGCGCTGAAAAATCGATACGCTGATCTAAAAAAGGGCCGAAGCACTGAAGATGTAGACTAATGGGACGCATGGTGGTTTCCTTCCTCGGCGGTTTCAGCCGTTTGGTTTTCGTGGTCTGCGTGGGCAGCGTCAAAAAGGGTCTTGGCGAGGGCAGTCTCTTCGTCAGGTAAAGACTCGCCGCGGATAGCTGCGTAGAAATCGGCAAACAGCGTCATCGGATCGTTGAGATGCTCCTTGATTCTGCGCTGCTTGTCTGTGCCGTCAACGGTCTGGCTGTGAGCGTAAGTCATTTCCAATACATTGGGATAGACTTCGCGCAGCCCGTCCATGGGGTTGGTGACGCGGATTTTGTCAGTGAGAACCGCCTTGATGTAGTCGTCGCGGTTGTCTTGAGTGTACGCGGCCAGACCGGTCAAATCGTCAAAAGGACCGGAGATGATGCGCAGGTCCCGTTTCGCCGGAATGGGGATGAGTTCGATATCGGGCAGGGTCTGCCGTTTGGGATCGAGGGTGACGACCGCGGCGGATTTTTTCTGGTTGACCTCGGAAAATGAGTATTTGAGGAGCGATCCGGCGTAGCGGATACGGTTGCTGCCGACTTTCTGCGGGCGGTGAAGATGGCCGAGGGCGACGTAATCAAAATCGGAGAACAAATGGGAAGACGCGTAGGCGATCCCGCCGATTTCAATGGGGCGAACCGAATCGTCGAGGGTGTCGGTGCTGGGCGGTGCAGAGAGGATCAGCCCGTGAGAAATGAGGACGTTGGGTTGTGCAGGGTTCATCCGCGGCCGGATGCGGGCGACAATATCGGCGTACATATCGTTGTAGTCGGGGATGTTTTCGGTCTTGCAGACGGTGTGGTATTCGACAGGCTTGATGAAAGGCACCGGCCAGAAAGCGGTCGGTGTCGTGTCGCCTCGGCCTGTGATTTCGATGGGGCCGGCGTCCGGGTCGTATGCCCCGCGGAAATAGAGCCCTTTGCGGGCGAGGATGGCCGAGCCGTAGTCCAGGCGGCTGCGGCCGTCGTGGTTGCCGCCGATGACGATCACCGGAATGTGGTCGTCGAGAATCAAACGGGTGAGGACAGTGTCGACAAGTTCGAGGGCCTCCCGCGGCGGGATCGCCCGGTCGTACAAATCGCCGGCGATGAGAATGACGTCCGGATTGACATCGTGGACGATAGCCAGAAACCCTTCAAGTGCGTGACGCTGGTCGTCGATCAGCGAATGTTGGTCCAAAAGTCGTCCGATGTGCCAGTCTCCGGTGTGCAGTATTTTCATTTTGTCCTCCGATAAAGAAAAACCCATCCGCAAAAGACGGATGGGGTCTGAATTATTTTGAAATCAAACGGCGTAGTGAGCGGTAAAAGCTGTCACTGCACTGAAAATCGACGCGGCAGGTTTCGCCGTTGCGGTTGTACAGCAGCGTGTAGAACTTCAAATTGTCGAGCTCCCGCGGGGAGACGGTGTATTTGAAGGTTTTGCCGGTGACGAGCGCATCTTCGGTGAACTGGCTGGTGTGCCACAGTCCGATGATGTGAGAAATTGGAATTTCCGCGACAATGTGATGGTACAAAACGGTGACGCGGCGTTCAATTTCCAGACGCTCGTGGGTGAGCAGCAAGTCGTACATTGTGCTGTCAAATCGGAGCAGAATGATAAGCGCGATGGCCAGGATGATCGTCGAAAATAGACTGAACGGCCGGGCAATCGCAGGATGGGTTCTGCTCATCACGTAATAAAACGTGATATAGGCGATTAAAATCACGCAGATAATCAGCGAAGTCTTGCCGGACATCTGCTTGTTGTGAACTCTTTCCTTGGCTTTAATGGCCATGTTTTCCTCGTTTCCAGGATATTACAGGAAATTATTCAACGACTTCGAAATCGTCTTTGCCAACGCCGCATTCCGGGCAAGTCCAATCGTCCGGAAGATCTTCAAACGCGGTTCCCGGTGCAATGCCGTTATCCGGATCGCCCTTTTCAGGATCGTAAATATAGCCGCAGACGGTGCATTCGTATTTTTTCATTGGGATTCTCCTTTCAGAATTCAACACAAGGCTTATAGCTTTGCATTGTTTGTTGCATGGTTAATATTATAATGAACAAACCCGCCACTTGCAAGAAAATTAATGGGTTTTGGCGAGAAACATGTGCTCGATCAATGAAATGCCGGTATTGGTTTTGAAAACTTTTTCGCGGGCATTGGCAATCGCCGCTTCCGTGGCACCGTCTTCGTAAAGATTCACGAGAAAATCCGCTTCAATGAGGATTTGATAATCGATGCCGTCAATCTGTTCGGGATCGTAAGTGTGGTGGTGGCTGATTAAAAACAGCACACGTTCGATCTGCGCGTCCGTGAAGCCGCCGATTTCTTCGAGAATGCTGCGCGCAATCGGCGGGCCTTCAAGTTCTTGATAATGGCCGGCAGTGGAATGGTATTTTTCTTCACAGGCATGAATGCCAATATCGTGAAGAATCGCGGCAACCTCCAGCAAAAAGGCGGGTTCTGCAGGAACCTTTTCCCGGCTGGCAATGTAATCGGCAAAGGACTGGACTTTCAAAAAATGCTGAATGCGTTTCGGATCGCCCGCGTCGATGTCAACGGCCGCTTGAATGACTTCTGATAGTTTATGATTCATACAAACGTTCCTCTCTCTTGTCAAATAGTTTCATAAAATAACTAAATTATATCATAAGTCGACAAAATACGCTTTCAAATTCATACAAAAATCGCGATTTCCATCCGAACGCATTTCTATTTTAAAGAAGACATTCAGAAAAAGCGCGGCCCAAATAGTTCGGAATGGCCAAATAAATTAGAAAACTTAAAAGAAAATAAAGCGGAATAGATTTTTAGCACTCAACGCTTGACAGTGCTAACAACCGGCCCTATAATATAGGTGTCGAAAGGAAAGAGAGACAACAAGAAAAGACATGAAGCTGAATCCCCCGAGAGACAAGCCCGAAGGGTCCGGCATCAAATTCAAATTAGGAGGTTATGAATCATGTTACCAAGCGTATTTGGAGAAAATTTATTTGATGAATTGATGAACAGTGCATTTGACCCAGGCTACTTTGGAAATGCCGCAAGACACGACATGATGAAAACCGACGTCAAAGAATCTGATGATGGCTATCAATTGGCAGTGGATCTGCCGGGATTCACGAAAGATGACGTGACCGTGAAACTCGAAAACGGCAATTTGATCATTTCGGCGGAAACGAAAAAGAGCGACGACAAGAAGAATGACAAAGGCGAATACGTCAGACGGGAACGCTACACCGGCAGCTGCATGAGAAGCTTTTATGTCGGCGATGCAGTCAAAAAAGATGACATCAAAGCAAAAATGGACGGCGGTGTATTGACCATCAGTCTTCCGAAGAAAGATCAGAAGGCTGTCGATCAGGAAAAACAAATTTTAATCGAAGGTTAACGCAGAAGCGCTGATTGGAATCGGCGGCAAGTAAAATTCAGCAAAGCGTATTCAGCCCTCCGGCCTTTGTGCCGGAGGGATCATAAAAAAAATCCATCGGCCGGAAAGCAATCGGCGGATGTTTCCAGATAAATGAAATGAACAAACGACAGGAGGTTGGAAATCATGTTACCAAGCACTTTTGGAGAAAATTTATTTGATAGTTTATTCGATACAGCATTTGACCGCAAGTTTTTCGGCAATGGCACAACATCAAGAGCCAATGTGATGAAAACAGATGTGAAAGAATCAGACGATGATTATACCGTCGATATTGAATTGCCGGGCTTTAAAAAAGATGATGTGTCGGTGAGATTCGAAAACGGCACGCTGACAGTTACGGCGACCAAAGCAGAAAACAACGATCAGAAAGATGAAAAAGGCGCTTATGTCAGACGTGAACGTTACAGCGGCAGCTGCAGCAGAAGCTTCTACGTCGGCGAAGACATCAAGAAGAACGACATCAGCGCGAAAATGGCAGATGGTGTTCTGACCCTGACGATTCCGAAAAAAGGGAAAGAAGAAATCGAAGCGTCTAAATTGATTCAAATCGATTAATGGGCTGCAGCGATTAGAAAGCCAAACCAGCCATAACATCCTTTTAATCTAACACACATTCTGTATATTCCAGAAACAACTCCTTATTAACACCCATTCAAAATACCAAATCGGTCCGCCACTTCACACTCCCCCAGCGGACCGTTGACTCCTCTATAAATTAATCACAACAGGCGGTGCCGAGAAAAGGCACCGTCTTTTTGTGTGTTTAAATTTATTTTATTCATTTCAGACCCGAACACCGTTAAGGGTCACATCGGCAACATGAGCGCCCTCGTCGTCTGTGACGTGGATCGTAAAAGAGCAAGTGCGCCGTCCGGCTTTGAGGCATTCCGATTCGGCGTAAAGCATGTGCCCTTTTGAAGGGTTCAAATAGGTGATGTGCGCGTCAAGGGAAACCGTATCCGGCTGACCGGTGTTGGAAGCGATGGCGAAGGTAAAATCCGCCAGCGTGAAAATCGCACCGCCCATGACCATGTCCAGTCCGTTGCGGTGGTCCTCCGTAATCGGCATGGCACATTTAGCGTATCCGGGCGCCACATCCAAAAGTTTACATTCTGTTTTTTTCGTCGCGAAGCGATCTTTGGCAAACCGTTTTTTCGTTTCGGCAAAGAGTAAAGCCTTTTCTTCTGGTGTGAGTAGTTTTTTCATTTCGTTTTGTCCTCTGTTAATTTCATCGTTCGCTTAAATTATATATAAACATTTATTTTAATAACAGAGAAAAATATAATATTTTGTATAACGCCAATAATAGTTTTGCAAGAATAATGTTATAATTAATCTAAACTTAGGCAAAATTATTAAGGGTGTAGAGTGGTTTGCCATAGTTACAATCGTTCCAAGATTGACAACAGTATTTAAATTAAAATATTCGTTAATATGAAGGAATAGTCAGATTTTTCTTCAGTTTAGGAAGGGTAATAATAAATGATAATATCAAATGAACAAATTACAAAGGATCATATAGAATTAGTTTCATCGAATTTAAGGGACATTTTATTTTTGTGTTTGTTTAGTTTATATCTTTTCTTTTGTGCGTCAAATAACACATTTTTACGTTTTTCATGGACACCAGATTTTGAAATTGTACTATTTTGGATGTTTGCTGTGATTGCTTTTTTAAGAGTTGGCGACTATTTGATTCAAAATTGGGAAGAAATTAGGATAAGTGAAAAAGTAATATTTATTCTTGCATTTATTTTTCTTATAGCTTGTTTGATCAATTATCATCAAATTCAGATTAGAGCGGTACCATTGATAGCGATCATTATGATATGTGGTGTAGGAATGGATTATCGTAAAATCGCAAAGGTCTATTTTTTAACGATTGGATTTTTTTTGATCGTTACTATTTTGGCTGCTTCTGGTGGCTTAATAACAAAACTCACTTTTCTTAAGGCAACACACATTCGATCTTATTTAGGCAATATTTCATCAACTGATTTTGCTGCGGAATTTATTTATTTACTGATAGCACTTTGGATTGGATGGGAAAATATATCGACAAAGGCGATGCTGATCATTTCAGCTGTTACGGCTGTGTTTGTTTATTATGTAATATATGGGATAACAAGCTTAATTTGTATTGCTTTTCTTATGCTGATTCTCATTTTCAAACTAATAGAAGAAAAAAGAGGCGCACGTTTTTATTATTTGAGAAAATTTTTTAATGGCTTTGCACAAGCAGCTTTTTTATTATTTAGTGGAATGATATTGTTGCTTACACACGCTTATAGAAAGGGTTTTGGTTTTGCACGCCACTTCAATAAGATTTTGACGAATCGTCTACTGGTTGCTTCAAACGCTGCAAAGGAAAATGGGATTCATCTTTTTGGAACGCAAGTTAGTATGGCAGGCAATGGCGGATCTGTTTTTGGCCCGCCGACTAAGAACTATACATTTATTGACTGCTCATATCAGTCCATGTTCATCCGCTTTGGAATCGTCTTTTTTATATTAATTGGAATTTTATGGATATTGACAACAAATCGAGCCATTAAAATTAAAAAGAATAGATTGGCAGCAGGAATGCTAATCATCGCGATGGATGCATTTTCTGAGCATCATTTTTCTGAGCTGAATTACAATTTCCTTCTCGCGCTTCCGCTTGCCTTGGCAACATTTCAACCCGAACTCAAAATCAATGAGGATATTAAGCTTCACTGGGACAGATATCAGTGGAAAAAATTTCTGTTGAGGCATATTCCTTCATTATGTGGACTAGCAGTAATAATCTTAACATCACCTTATTGGTTATCATACATTCGAACTTTATCGGAAGAGACAGGGATCACAGTAAATAATGGCCATGGCCTCAAGGTATTTGGACTAATATCAGGGGCGATTGTGGTGACGGTTGTTGGACTTATTTTGATTGACAAGATTTGGCAGCGTACCGCATTGCATCGATTAGCAAAGGATGAAAATGAGCCGTTTCGATGGCGTTATCTTTTGTATCTAATAGTTTTAATTAGCGTAATATCTGGGACAATGATTAAAAGTAATCATATCATTAAGCGCGCAGAAAGCCATGCATCACCTCTTGTACAAGCAGATGCAGCTGCAGTAAAGATTATGCTGTCTCATGCTTCAGGAAAAGTTTATGTTAATTCATATCCTGAAGTTTATCGAAAAGCTTATCCTGATATCGCCACTTCGATTTTTAGTGGTGAGGATTTAGCAAGGTATAAGAACACAACAGTAATTATGGATCGCGATTATGATTCTGCCTGCTTTATTACAAGAGGCTTTTCCTATGGAGAAATTTCAAAATATCACGCAGTTTATACAAACGATCAAAAGGTCATTCAAGCATTGAAAAGATCAGGTTTCCGTATGAAACCATATTTTTCACTAGTTCAAACGATTGATTTGAGAGATTTAGCGAGTAAAAATCAATTAGAATATTCAAAAGAAGGATTACACATTAATGGCAATACGCAATCTTTGGTTCACGGCAGCGGAGTTGACCTTTTCGGTGGAAATTATCTGGTGATTTACCGATTAAAAGTAGACCCGGCATCGCTTCGGCTAAATTCAAATATTTGCACAATAAAAATAACAGCATATGGTGGCGAAAAACAAATTACTAAAAAAACAATAAATGCTAAAAAATTTTCTGCGAATGGAGAATGTACGGTTGCATTGCCCTTTAAAACAGAAAGGTGCCGCAATGTCGAATTTTTATTAAGTGCACCAGATCATCAGCAAATATTGATTCAAAATATTACCTATCAAAAAACGAAATAGCAAAAATAATGACAGGAGAGACATCAGTATTTCCATTTTAATAGAAATTTAAAATAATGTTAGCATTTTACAGTGATGAAGTGTATAATAAAATTATCTTAAAGAATATGCGGTGTTTAACAATTGAACGCCGCCTGCAAAGGAGCAAAGTAAATGAAAAAGAAACTCGTGGCAGTATTGCTAACCGCCTGTTTGGCGATGGTAGTTGTTGCAGGGTGCGGCAGCAGCTCGTCAAAGAGCACATCGTCCAAGACGACGACGAAGAACGACAGCAAAACCTTCGTCATTGGGGTTGATGACACATTCCCGCCGATGGGCTTCAGAAATAAGAATAACAAGATTGTTGGATTCGACATCGATTTGGCCCGCGAAGCGGCAAAACGGATGAACATGAAATTCAAAGTACAGGCCATTAACTGGGATACCAAGGAAATGGAATTAAACAAGAACAACATCGATGCGATTTGGAACGGTCTGTCTATCACCGACGAACGGAAGAAAAAAATGGACTTCACCACACCGTACCTCGAAAATGATCAGGTCATAGTCGTCAAAAAGGATTCCTCGATCAATTCGAAGGCTGACTTAGCGGGCAAAACCGTCGGCTGCCAGAAAGGCTCATCAGCGGAAGACGCATTGAAGGCGGACCCGATTTACAAAAAAATCAAAGACGGCAAACCGACAGAATTTGACGAAAATGTTTCTTGTTTCCAGGATCTCGACGCTGGCCGAATTGATGCCATGGTTGTCGATTCCGTCGTCGCGAAATACTACATTGCGAAGCATCATTCAGATTTCAAAATTGTCGGCGAAAGCCTGCAGCCTGAACAATACGGTGTCGCGGTTAAGAAAGGCAACACCAAGATGCTCAACAAGATTCAAAAGGCACTGGACGACATGAAAGCCGACGGCACAGCTGGCAAGATTTCGCAGAAATGGTTCGGCGAAGATATTATCTACAACAAATAAACAAAAGATTTCGCGCTAAAGCAGACAGACCTCCCACCCATTCGGGAGGTCTGTTATTGTTTTTTTATCCGTCCTTTTAAAAACGGACAAGTTGAAAAAGAAAAGCATAGAGGAGAATAGAATGAGTGAAAATGTGATCAGCCTGTTCAGTTCGATCATGGCAGGGCTCGGCACCACACTGGCATTGTTTGCGATCGCGCTGGTGGTGTCCATCCCCCTCGGATTTTTGATCACCCTGATGCTGAGAAGCAAGCTGAAAGTGGTGAAGTGGATTGCGGAAGTTTACGTCTATATCTTAAGAGGGACGCCGCTGCTGCTGCAGCTGTTCTTCGTTTATTTCGGGCTGCCCTACATTCCCGGCATCGGAAAATTTATGGTCTTCGAACGGTTTGAAGCGTCCTGCATCGCCTTTGCCCTGAACTACGCGGCCTATTTTGCAGAAATCTTCCGAGGCGGCCTGCTCGCCATCGACGATGGCCAGTACGAAGCGTCAAAGGTGCTGGGGTTGACCCACGCCCAGACCATGTGGCACGTGGTCTTGCCGCAGATGATCCGGGTGACTTTACCGGCGGTTTCCAACGAAACCATCGTGCTCATTAAGGACACGGCTTTGGTCACAGCGATTGCTGTTCCGGAAATCATGTATTACGCGAAGGGCGCCGTCGTCCGCGACGCCGACCCGACAGCGTTTATTGTGGCCGGTGCGATTTACTTGGTGATCAACTTCTTCATTACGATTATTTTCAAGCAGCTGGAAAAGAAGACAGATTTCTAAGAGAGAGGGAAAACCATGAGCAAAACTATGATTCGCGTGACGTCACTGGACAAACGTTTCGGCGACAATCACGTGCTGAGAAATATCAACTTTGAAGTGGAACAGGGCGACGTCGTGGCCATTATCGGGTCATCGGGCTCCGGAAAATCGACGCTGCTGCGCTGTCTGATCGATTTGGAACAGGCCGACGGCGGCACGATCATGATCGAAGACAAGGCTCTGGTCAAAGACGGCGTTCAGGCGCCGCCGGCAGAAGTGAAGAAAATTATTTCCCGCATGGGTGTGGTGTTCCAGCATTTTAACTTGTTTCCGCATCTATCCGTTAAAAAGAACCTACAGCTCGCGCCGAAAATCGTGGCCAAGGAAGACAAGGGTCGGATCGAAGCTGACACGAAAAAGCTTCTGGAAGAAGTTGGTTTGAGCGACCGTATCGACGCCATGCCATCGACCCTTTCCGGCGGTGAAAAACAGCGCGTCGCCATTGCCCGGGCGTTGATGATGAACCCGGATATCATGCTATTTGACGAACCGACATCGGCGCTGGATCCGGAGCTCACCGGCGAAGTGCTGAAGGTCATGGGCGATTTGGCCAAGGCGAAGATGACGATGATCGTCGTTACCCACGAAATGGGATTTGCCCGTTCGGTCGCGAACAAAATTTTGTTTATGAATGACGGGATCATTCTTGAAGAAGGCACGCCGGACGACATTTTCAATCATCCGAAGAACGAAAGGACCCGGGAATTTCTCGCATCGATTACAAATAAAGATTGATAAAAGAAATTGAACCGGACAAATTGTTTTGTGCTATGATGAACAGAGCTTTTTGAGCAATCCATTCTTTACAAGAATAAGGAGAATACGATGAGCGAAATTAAACACAACAAAGCGGGGAAAGTCGCGGTTATCGACGTCGGCGGCGGCCAGCGGGGCATCTACGGCGCTGGGGTCTTCGACACCTGCCTTGACGACAACGTCCGGTTCGATATGACGTACGGCATCTCCGCCGGGTCGGCCAATGTCACCTCTTATCTAGCGGGGCAGCGCGGCCGCAATTACGTTTACTACAGCGAGTACTGTTTAAGAAAAGAATATAAAAGTTTCAAAGTGCTGATGAAAGCACACGCCTTCATCGATCTGCACTATGTGTACGAAACGTTATCCAATTCTGACGGCGAATATCCCCTGGACTATCCGGCCATGATGGCGAATCCGGCCCCCTGTACGGTCATCGCGACAGAAGCGGAAACGGGATTTCCCCATTATTTCACAAAGGCGGACTTTGCACAGGATCAGTACCAGGTGATCATTGCCAGCTGTTCCGTTCCGGTGTTTACACGGCCGGCGCCTGTTGGAAAGCATCTGTATTTCGACGGGGCCATCTCTAATCCGATTCCGATTCAGAAAGCCTTTGACGACGGGGCGGACGCGGTGGTTTTAATTCTGACGCGTCCGAAGGACTTTTTCAGAAAGACGTCGACAGACGCGGCGCTGTCAAAAATTCTGAAGCACCGCTATCCGGAAGCCGCTAAAGTGTACGCGCGCCGCGCCCTGACATATAACCGCGATTTGCGGAAGGCCCTCGAACTCGAAAAACAGGGCAGGGTGCTGATCGTCGCACCGGATTCCATCGCCGGCATGAAAACATTGGGGACGGACCCGGAAGCTGGCGAAAAGCTTTATCACAAAGGACTCGAAGATGGGAAGGCCATTGCTGCCTTCGTTGAACGCTGGCAAAAGCGATAAGGAGAGATTAAAATGAAACTCAGTGAACAATTAAAAATTGACCGACCGATGTTATCTTTCGAAGTGTTCCCACCGAAGACGGAAGCGCGGTTTGAGCCGATCATGGAAGCCGTCAAGGGGATTGCCAAACTTAACCCGGCTTACATGAGCGTCACCTACGGCGCCGGCGGCGGCACGAGCCAGTACACCGTCGACATCGCGAAAAAAATCAAGGCCATGAACGTCACGCCGTTAGCGCATCTGACCTGTGTGTCCAGTGACCAGGCGACCATCCATTCCCAGCTTTCAGCTTTAAAAGCGGCGGGGATCGAAAACATTTTGGCATTGCGTGGAGATTTGCCAAAAGATTACGTTCCCGGGGAATATCGCCACGCCTCGGAGCTCATCGATGAAATTCACCACTTTGACGCCGATTTCTGTATTGGCGGCGCCTGCTACCCGGAAGGCCATCCGGAATCGGCCCGCCAAAAGGACGACATCGGCCATCTGAAAGAAAAAGTGGATCGAGGCTGCGAATTTTTGACGACGCAGATGTTCTTTGACAATGATTTGTTCTACAATTTTATGTATAAAATTCGAGAAGCGGGCATCAACGTGCCGATTGTCGCCGGGATCATGCCGGTGACCAATGCCGCGCAGATCAGCCGCATCGTCGATCTTTCCGGCGCCTTTATGCCGCAGTCCTTCTTGAACATTGTCGACCATTTCCGGGATGATCCGGCCTCGATTTACGAAGCCGGCATTGCCTACGCGACAGAACAGATCGTCGATTTGTTTGCCAACGGCATCAACCACGTGCACGTTTACTCAATGAACAAGCCGGACGTAGCGGCAGCGATTCAAAACAATCTCAAATCAATTTTGAAAAAATAGCGTACAAAAATGGAACTGCTTTCAATTAATGATTTTTCTGATCCGGGGAAGCTGCGCAAGCGCTTGTCGTCCGCTCGGCTCATCACCATTGGCTTTGCCGCGGTGATTTTAGCCGGCGCCCTGCTTCTGATGCTGCCGATCGCCACCCGCGGCCCCGGACACGCCAGTTTTGCCGATACCTTGTTTACGTCCACCTCGGCGGTGTGTGTGACGGGGTTGATCGTCCAGGACACCGGCACTTATTGGACGGCCTTCGGGCAGGCGGTCATCATCGCGCTGATTCAAATCGGCGGCCTCGGAGTGGTGACCATGGCCATGTCGATTTTTATCGTTTCGGGGCGGCGCATCGGCCTGATGCAGCGCTCTTTTATGCAGGATTCGATTTCAGCGCCGCAGGTCGGCGGCATTATTCGGCTGACGGGTTTTATCATAAAAGGGACAGTCTTGATCGAAGGCATCGGCGCGGCGGTGATGGCGCCGACCTTTATTCGGGAATTCGGCGTCGGCAAGGGCATTTGGTACGCGGTGTTCCATTCGATCTCTGCCTTTTGCAACGCAGGCTTCGATTTGATGGGTGTGCACCAGAAATACAGCTCCATCACGGAGTTTGTAAGCAACCCGGCCATTTCCATCACCATTGCGCTTTTGATCATCGTCGGCGGGATCGGCTTTATCGTCTGGAACGATGTGGTCAAGCACAAATGGCACTTTAAGCGATACCGTCTGCAGAGCAAAGTGGCACTGACGACGACGGCGTTTTTGATCGTCATCCCGACGCTGTACTTTTTCTTTTTCCAGGCGCAGGCGCTGCCGAAGACAGAAGGAGCCAAATGGATGGCGGCCTTTTTCCAGGCGGTGACGCCGAGAACAGCAGGCTTCAACTCCGTCGACCTCACCCGTTTTAACGATACCGGCGTGTCAATTCTGACGATTTTGCAGCTCATCGGCGGCTCGCCCGGATCGACGGCCGGCGGGATGAAGACCACAACCTTTGCGGTCATGATCGCAGAAGCCCTTTCGGTTTTCGCCCAATCCGGCAACATTCATTTTTTCGGGCGCAACATTCCCGAAGATACGGTGCGTCGTGCGGGTGCGATTCTGATGATGTACATCATTCTGTTTTTGATCGGCGGCTTTATCATTTCGTCTGTGGAAAATATTCCCATCACGACGTGCTTGTTTGAAGCAGCCTCGGCCATTGGAACAGTCGGATTGACCCTCGGCATTACCCCGCATTTGTCACTTATTTCGCGGACCGTGCTGGTTTTGCTGATGTATTTTGGACGGGTCGGCGGTCTGACGATATTCTTTGCCTTGTCGTCAGGGCCTAAGATTTACCATTCGCGTCTGCCCAAAGAAGATTTGACAGTCGGTTAAGGGAATAGGAGATTGAACATGAAAGTAAAATCGATTTTATTAATTGGATTGGGACGCTTCGGACGCCATATTGCGATGCGGCTGAACGAAGTGGGCCAGGAAGTCATGGCGGTGGATCACGACGAAGATCGGGTGAACAAAGTGCTGCCGATGGTCACCAGTGCTCTGATCGGCGACAGCACCGATCCGGACTTTCTCGCCTCCCTTGGCATCCGAAATTTTGATACATGCATCGTGGCCATTGGCGACGATTTCCAAGCGTCATTGGAAACCACGGACCTGCTCAGGGAATTGGGCGCAAACTATATCATTTCGAGAGCCTGCTCAGACATTCAAGCTAAATTTTTGTTGCGCAACGGGGCGGATTCCATCGCCTTCCCCGAACGGCAGCTGGCGGAGTGGATCGCCATTCGCTCGAGCTCGGACAACATCATCGATTATTTCGAATTGGACCACGATCACGCCATTTACGAAATTTCTGTGCCCAAGGACTGGGCCGGCAAGACGGTCAGCGCCTTGGACACGCGCAAGCGCTACGGCATCAACATTTTGGCCATCAAACGCAAAAATAGTTTGGATACAGCGGTGACGCCGGGGACGATTCTCGAACAGAAAGACACCATCTTGATTCTCGGCAAGCGCGATGTCATTCAGCATCTTATTGAATCGTGATCAGGGGTGTTGTATGGAAGAAAATGAATCCGTAAAAAATTTAAACAAGCCGGATAAACAAACCGGTCTGGTTTTGGAAGGCGGGGCGATGCGCGGGATGTTCACCGCCGGCGTCACCGACGTGATGATGGAAAACGGCATCGAATTTGACGGCATTATCGGCGTTTCGGCCGGCGCGACCTTCGGCTGCAACTATAAATCCCGCCAGCCGGGGAGGACAATTCGCTACAATGTCGCGCTGTGTAAGGATCCGCGGTACTGCAGCTTCCGCTCGCTGTTTAAGACCGGCGATCTTTACGGTGCGGATTTCTGTTACCGCGTGCTGCCCGACGAGCTGGACGTCTTTGACAAAAAAGCTTACAATGAAAATCCGACGGCTTTTTATGCGGTGGTGACCGATATTGAAAGCGGTCTGCCGGTTTATCACCGCTGCGACGACGCGCAGGAGAGCCTGGCATGGATGCGGGCGTCGGCGTCCATGCCGGTATTCTCGACACCGGTGGCGCTGGACGGCCACCTGTATCTGGACGGCGGCATCTCGGATTCCATTCCCCTCAAGGCTTTTGAGGACATGGGCTACAACCGCAACGTCGTCATCCTGACCCAGCCGGCGGCATACATCAAAAAGCACAATAAAACCATGCCGTACCTGCGGATGCGATTCGGCCGGAAATACCCGAAAATGGTGAAAGCCCTCGACGTCCGCCACGATTTCTACAACAAACAGCGCGCCTACGTGCGAAGGCGCGAGTCTGAGGGCAGCGCCTACGTCGTGATGCCCGATTTCCCGCTGAAGATCGGCAGCATTTGTCACAATCCCGACGATTTGCGCCGGGTTTACGCCCAGGGCCGGGTTGTCGGCGAAAAACACATCGAGGGGATGAAGGCGTTTCTCGAAAAGCGATGAAGGCGGAAAATGACGCCATTAAAAATTAAACGGGGTCGGGCGCCGCACCGAGATATAAGTTTTATGGAATTTTTCTCCGAAAAATACACATAGTAAAGTAAAGAACAGTATAAAAGAGTACAGTATAACAGAGTAGAGGATAGGATCCTCTTTCCTCGGCTTTCGCCGAGGTTTTCGGCGACCAGCCGCCGGAATGGAAATCCTCCCCTTTTTTTGAAGGAGTCATATTTTTGTATCGATGGCCGTGAGGGGATGCGTGTATGATTATTTAAAATGCCGCAGCTGCTCAAAGATCAATCTCCAGGCAGCGGGGAGAGGGCGGACCAGGTTTAATAAAGCAAAGCGCCGAGCTGAGTTCTCAGTTCGACGCTTTTTTGTACAGAGAAAACAACGCCTTTGACACGTGGATGGTTTCAAAATAACAAGATTAAATGAAACGCCCGACAGGAGTCAGTATCAAGTGATCTTTGTGGCGCTGATAGGCGGATCGGGTCATCGCGGCCAGAATACAGGACGACGGCCCGCCGGACTGGTTGAGATCGAGGCCGCAGGTTTCGTCGAGTTCAGCCGTCAATTGGTGAAGCGCCGCCGTGTTGCGCGCTTCCCAGGCGATACCGTGGGAGCCGACAGGCACCAGCTCGTGCACGTCGGGATCGTGAGAAAGCGTTTTGATTGAATCGTAGGTCGCGATCGGCGCATCCTGGTGGAGGAAGGCGAGACCGACGGCGGGCTTGCCGACGCTGATCAATAGATCTCCGGCGTGGCAGACGGGGAGTTTAAAATTTCCCGGGAAATACCCAACGGCAGCCGTACCAACGCCGGTCATCGACGTGGCAAAATTTTCTTCAGTCGAGCCAGTGAGGCGTTCCGGCGAAAGGCCCGCGAGCTTCATCTCGTCGTGAAAGCCTTTGATGATGCCCAGGCCGGTCGGGTCCATCTCGCTGCAGACCCCGTCGGCGACCATGAGCACCTCGGCGCCGACACAGAGCAGCTCGAAGAGCACGACCCGCGCCGAGACCCGCCCGCAGTGATAAGGCGGACACTTCAAGGTGTCGCCCGCTTTTTCGCCGGTGGCGGCGCAGCTGTCAGCGGCGAGGACAATGGTGCCGCCGGGAACGGGCGTCATACACAAGTCCCGGTAGCGAAAGACGTTGCCGGTCATCTTATTTCCCCGGAGGTGTCAGCCGCTGCATGCCCTTCGGCAGAAAGCGGTAGATGACGCAGGCGATGATGACATTGGCGAAGGCCGCAGGGATCAGCACCGGGACGAGCGCCATGGCAACCTTGAAGGTCATCAGCGGTGAGGTGGCCAGCAGTGCGATGGGCACGTTGAAAATCACCGCGACGATGCAGCCGACGACATAGGCGGCGATGCTGTTGACGCGGTGGTCGAGCAAGGCCTTGGTGCTCCAGTAGAAAGCCACCATGGTGACACCCATCATGACGCCGTTAATTAGGTGAACGGGCAGCGAAAGCGGAAAGCCCGAGGTGGCGGCTGTCAGAATATGGGCCAGAAAGCCGATGGCAAAGCCCCAAGGCGCGCCGAGAACCAGCACGGAAATAAAAGCCGGCAGTGAATCAAAGGCGATCGATCCCATGATTTTGATATTCGCGCCGACAAAAGACAAGGCGATAAACACCGCTGCGTACACGAGCTGGCGTGTCGGATTCATTTTTTCAGTTTTGTTTTCCATTACATAATTTCCTTTCTGTATTAAAAAATGATAAAATAAAACCGCAACCATTTTAGCACAAGGACGCGCCGATGTGCGTGTAAATTTCAAATCATGGCGGATTTGTCAGGTGCGGGAGCGCTCAATCGCCGGCATGATTTTTGAATCGAGACTAGAAAAGAGGATGTCGTGTCACAATCAATGCATTCCAAAGATCCGCTGACCCGGGGGACGATCGTGTTCGCCCTGGCGCTGATCGCCTGCCTGCTTTGGGGGTCGGCTTTTTCCATGATCAAGCTCGGCTACCGCTTTCTTTCCATCGGCGGGACAGCCGATCAGATTTTGTTCGCCGGCCTGCGCTTTACCCTTGCGGGCATTTTAACCGTGGTGATCGGCAAGGGGATTTTTAAAGGGAGTTTTTTGCCGAAGCGCAGCGCCCTGCCCTGTATGGCCTGGCTGGCACTGTTTCAAACCATTTTGCAGTATACGCTGTTTTACGTCAGCCTCGCCCATTTATCCGGTGTGCGCGGATCAATCATTAACGGCACCGGCACTTTCTGGGCCATTCTCGTGGCGTGCCTGATTTTCAAGCAGGAGCAGCTCACCGCAAGAAAGCTCGCCGGCTGCGCCATTGGTTTTCTCGGTATTCTGCTGGTGAATCTTTCAGGACTGCACGCAGGCGCGTCCTTTTCGGTTCTGGGGGATGGGTTTATGATTCTTTCGACGATCGCGTCGTCGGTTTCAGCGGCGCTTCTCAGACAGTTCGGCAGCCGGGAAGCCCCCTATCTGCTCAGCGGATGGCAGTTCTTTTTCGGCGGTTTAATTTTGACGGCGGCTGGATGGATTGTAGGCGGCCGATTCGGTGCGGTCACGATGCAGGGAATTGGCATTTTGATTTATCTGGCACTGGTTTCCGCTGTGGCCTACGGGCTTTGGGCCCTGCTTTTGGCGCACAACCCCGTCTCGAAAGTGCAGATTTATTTCTTCGTGACGCCTGTGGCCGGGGTATTTCTGTCGGCGTGGCTGCTCGGCGAAAAGAATCAGGCGCTCGGCTGGCCGGCGCTTTTGGCGCTGATCTGTGTCTCGCTGGGCATTTACATTGTCAATCGGCCGTCCAGAATCAAACAAGTTTAAGATAATTAAGGTAAAATAAAGATAAAGATCATGAACATTTACAAAGGGAGGCAAGTATGCAGCTTAAAAGTGCATCGGACCGCGTGACGCTGAGAAACGGGACAACGATTCCCTGTCTTGGATTCGGCATGTACCAAATGCCAGACGATGAACGCGTCATCGACGCAATCGATGCGGCAGTCGGTGCGGGCTATCGCTTGATTGACGGTGCGGCTTATTATCATAATGAGATCCACGTCGGCGAAGGCATTCGCCGCGCACTGGAGAAATACGAAATGGAACGGGATGAATTATTCATCACAAGCAAGGTTTGGAAAACAGACCGGGGCTACGACAATACCATGCGCGCCTTTGACAAAACGATGGCCGATTTGAAGCTCGACGTTCTCGATTTATATTTGATCCACTGGCCGATGGTGTCTGCACTTTCAGACGACTGGGAAGCCGTCAACGTCGATACCTGGAAAGCGCTCATTGAGCTGTACAAGTCGGGACGCGTGAAGGCGATCGGCGTTTCCAATTTTAAGCCGGCGCATTTGAAGGCCTTGATGGACACGGAAGTGGTTCCGATGGTGGATCAGATTCAGTTTCATCCGGGACTGGATCAGCAGGCGACCATCGATTTCTGTATGGGTCACGACATCGTGGTCGAAGGCTGGCGCCCCCTCGGGAAGGGCACGATCGTTGGCAATCCCCTTATCGTCGAGCGGGCGAATCGTTACGCCGTCACGCCGGCGCAGCTGATCCTCAGGTGGGTGCTGCAGCACCGGGTGATTCCGCTGCCCAAGGCTTTAAGTTCCCAGCACATCACGGAAAACACAAAGCTCTTCGACTTTGAAATTGCGCCGGAAGATATGGCGATGATCGACGCCATTGAAAAAGAAGCGGATGAAGCGCACGATCCGGATTTTCAAACCGAATAATATTTACTTATGTTAAAATAAAAACCGATACGTTCAGAATTGTGAAAATATGATAAAATAAAAAAAGAATCATTTCACGATTGGAGAAGATAATATGAAAATTGCGATTGGATCGGACCACGGCGGATACGAGCTTAAGCAGAAGTTCATTGAAGAATTAAAGAACAATTACCAGGTCGAAGTCATCGATTGCGGCTGCGACGGAACAGATTCGGTCGATTATCCGGATTATGGCCAGAAAGTCGGCGAAACGGTCGTTTCTGGCGCAGCGGACCGGGGCATTGTCATCTGCGGGACGGGCATCGGCATCAGCATTTCGGCGAATAAAGTGCCGGGCGTGCGTGCGGCGCTTTGCACCAACGAATATATGGCGATGATGACCCGCAAACACAACAATGCCAACGTTTTGGCCCTGGGTGCCCGGGTAGTGGGCGACGAACTGGCCAAGGATATTCTTAGGGTTTGGATGACCACCGAATTTGAAGGTGGGCGTCACCAGAGACGGCTGGACAAAATTTCCGCGATTGAAGCAAAATACAGCCGTTCGTAATTTTATTAAGAGCATTGCACAAAAATAAAAAGCATATTATAATATAAAAAGAACGCAAAGAGGCGCTTT
Source organism: Pseudoramibacter porci (assembly GCF_009696145.1). GTDB lineage: Bacteria > Bacillota > Clostridia > Eubacteriales > Eubacteriaceae > Pseudoramibacter > Pseudoramibacter porci. The sequence continues at coordinate 33,366 of NZ_VUMO01000005.1, read as the reverse complement.
AGCGAATTTTTGCGTTCTTTTTTTATTTGTGCGATAAATCAATAAAATGAAAAGATAGAGAGGACGATGGTATGGCCATTCAACCTTTTTTTGCGCTGAGTACCGACGCGTATTTTGTGAAGCGGGTGCATCGGGCGGGGATTACGCAGACTTATGCCTACACCCCGAATCCCACGCGATGCAAAACCATCGGGGTGCCCGACGGTTCCATTGACATTCAGTTTGATTTTTATAAAGACGATGTGCGCGCGAAGGTCATGGGGCCGGTGCCGAGCCATGATGTTCTGGAAACAGAGCCAGGCCATTTTTATTTTGGCGTTCGTTTCGATCCCGGGGTGCTGCCGCCGTTTATTGACGGAAAATTCAAGGACTTTCTCGCCCAGGTGATTCCCCTCGACGACTGCATGAGAGACCGCAAATTGGAAGCGCAATTGATGCAGAGCCGCTTTACAGGAATGCGCGCGGATCTTTTGATTCGGGCGATGGAAAATCACATCGAAGAAGAAAAAGACAGGGAGCAAAATTTGCTCGTAGATGCCATCATTCAGGGGATCGTTCAATCGAAGGGCTGCATCCGCATGGACGATCTGGCCGATCACCTGCAATACAGTACGCGCTACATCGATAAAGCTTTCAGCCGAAGGATGGGCATCAGTCCCAAGCAATTCAGTCAGGCCATCCGCTTTCAGTACACGCTGTCGCAGCTGACCCACGGTCATTCGGTCAAGATGGTGGATTTGGCACAGACCTGCGGGTATTACGACCAGTCACAGATGACGCGCTATTTCAAGGCAGCGACGAGCCTGACCCCGAAAAAATATCGGGATCAGATCGTCAACAGCCATTACGAGAGCAAATTCATCAATTGTTAGCATCCGAGGCCATTAAGCTTTTGCCTTGAACCGGTCGTAGGTCAGCCCGGAAATATCGATCGTCGTGTCCGGTCCGTCGACCAGTTCAGAGACGGTCATCCCGACAGACGGAGCGATGCCGAAGCCGTGGCCGCTGAAGCCGCAGGCCAGGATGAGGCCCGGCACTTCGTCGACCCGGTCGATGACGGGGACACCGTCGACGACGTGATCCATCCATCCGGCCCAGGTGCGCACGATTTTGGCATTGGCGAGCCGCGGCATGTATTTGATGATCCCGCGGCAGATACACGGCGCGGTGATCGAATGGGTCACCGGTGTGCCGTTGTCGCCGTTGACGTCTTCAAGACCGGAGGAGCCGCCGAAAACGAAAGAACCGTGAGCGGTCTGGTGGCCGTAGAAATCGGCTTCCGCCGTTCCGAGCATCTGCGGGAACATTTCCGGTTCCTGTTCGGTGACGAGGGCCTCGATTAAAACGGGTTTCATCGGGACGTCGATGCCGATTTGGCTCGCGATGGGCCGTGCTCCGATGCCGCAGGCCAGAATGACCGTATCCCCTTCAAAAATGCCTTTGTCGGTTTCGACGATTTTGAGCTTGCCGGCTTTCTTCTTGAGACCAGTCACACCGGTTTCGGTATAATACTGCACGCCCAGTTCCCGCGCTTTCATGTAAAAGGCGAGGGTCGCTTTCAGCGGATTGGCATGGCCGTCGGTGGGGCACCAGCTTGCGCCGACCACTTCATCGGACATGTAAGGGTTGATCGCCCGGACTTCCTTGCCGTCGATCATGCGCATGTCGAGGCCGCAGCTTTGGCCGACTTTTGCCAGCCCTTCCAGAATTTTCAGATGTTCCGGCGTTTTTCCAAGACGCAGGTTGCCTTTTTTCACGTATTCCACGTCGTACCCGAGCTCGTCGGACAGGCTCGGCCAGAGATTTTCAATGCCGTACATCGCGAGGGGCAATTCCCGCGCGTCGCGGCCGGACTGGCGCACGCCGCCGCCGTTTCGGCTGGAGCCGCCGTCGCCGATGATGGCGCTTTTTTCCAATACAATGACCGAGTGGCCTTTCTTTGCGGTGTAATACGCGATGGCGTTGCCGATGATGCCGGCACCCACCACGATGACGTCTGCTGTTGTTTTCATTAGAAATTCACCTCGCTTTCTGTGGCGATGATCTGCATTTCAGTGGGGCGCATTGGCGCTCTCGACGTTGCGGGCTCGAGCAGCGCCGGGGAGACGCCGAGTTCTCTGGCGACAATGCCCTTCACCAGCTTGCTGCAGGTCTGCCCCTGACAGAGGCCCATGCCGCAGCGCAGGTAGCGCCGAATCTCCGCGATGGTCCAGAGGCCGGCGTGAACGGCCTTTCGGATCTCCCCTTTGGTCACTTCTTCGCAGCGGCAGACGATCATATCGTCGTCCGGCGCCGGCACAAAGGGGCCGATGTCCGCACAGCGGTCACATAAATCGGTTAATGGTTGTTTATTTTCACTCATGGTTGACTCTCGTTTCTATTCAGCTTTGAAAAACCGCGCCGTCATGGCGTAGGCCTTTGGGACTTTCATGGTAAGCAGGACCGTTTGGTCGAAGGTCTTGGCGGTGCGCAGATTGACGACGGTCGCGTCGCAGACGGGTTCGCCTTTCCGCGAAAGCGCCTTGCCGACTGAGCCCTTTTCGGGGACGGGCAAAAATTCGTAGGGAAGGGTGATTTCAGCGGTGCCGTCGCCGCAGTCTTCGTCAATCAAGAAGATCGCCTGCCCCGGACAGGACGCGACACACATGCCGCAATTCACACAGGGGTTGTCTTCGTTGATGTGGGGCAGGGTGGTGATCTTTTCGCCGACCGCGATGCATTTTTTCGGGCAGGCATCCTGGCACGGGTTGCATGGGATATTTTGTGTGCATTCGATGACCGGATGGACGCCGGGGCGGTGGGTAACGCCGGGAAAACGTTCGATTTCGTCGTCAGCGACGAAGCCGTGGTGCAAAAGGGACTGGGAAATCGGAATACCCTCGTCGGTTTTTTCGATGCGCTTGCCTTTATTACCCGGCGCGAACATGCCCTGGCGAAGACCTGAGAGTGCCGCGTCCAATTCGTCTTCGCCTTTAGAAAATTCGTCTTCTTCGGCATAGCCGAGGTATTGGGCGGCGTAGAGTCCGGCCTGGCGGCCTTCGATCATTGCAGAGCTGGCTTCTTCGATTCCGGCGACGTCCCCTGCGGCGAAAATGCCGGGAACGGAAGTGGCGCCGTGTTCATCGATGATCGGCACCTGGCCGCCGCGTTTCGGGTTGTCTTCCATTTTGCAGCCGGCCATTTTGAGCAGCTGGCTCATCGGCGAAAGGCCGACGGCGACGCAGATCGTGTCCACATCGAAATGTTTTTCTGTGCCGGGAATAAAGTTGAAGTGGCTGTCCACTTCGGCAATGGTGACGCCGGTGACGTGATCGTCGCCTTCGGCCTCGACGATGGTGTGGGACAGGTAGAACGGCACGCCGGTTCTGGCGACCTTAGAAGCGTGGACACCGTAGCCGCCGATAAAAGGTGCAGCGTCAGCCAAGGCGACGACTTCACATCCCGCTTGAAGCAGCTGAAAGGAGACGACGAGGCCGACGTTCCCGGTCCCGAGCATCAGAATGCGGTTGCCCGGTTTGACGCCGTGAAGGTTCATCATGGTCTGAGCCGCGCCGGCTCCAATGACGCCGGGCAGGGTCCAGCCCTTGAAGGTGACCATGTTTTCAGAGGCGCCGGTCGCGACGATGATGGCGTCGGCTTTGATGTGTTCGATGGCTTCGCCGATTTTCACGACGACTTCCTTTTCCATGTAAATGCCCATCACCGTCGCGTTCAAGACGACGTCGACGCCGGCTTTTCCCGCTTCGTCGAGGAGGGTCTGGCCGATACGGAAGCCGCGGATTTTCGCCTTGTGTTCCTTTGAGCCAAAGAATTTGTGAATCTGTTTAAAGAGCTGGCCGCCGGGGCGGGCGTTTTCGTCGAAAACGACGGTGGACAGCCCCCGGCTTGAAGCTTCGATGGCGGCGGAGAGCCCGGCCGGGCCTGCGCCGATGACGATTAAATCAACACGTTTCATGCTTTTTCCTCCAATTCTGGAAAGGGTTCAGCCGAGACGCCGTATTGGGTCTGGACGGTCATGCCGGCTTTCAACGGGGTCATACAGGTGCGGACGTTTGGCTGCCCGTCGACGATCATGACGCAGTCGGTGCAGCGGCCGATCGCGCAGAAAATGCCCCGTGGGCTGTGTTTTTTGGAGGTGTAGCGGTGGACCATGACGCCGGCTGCCTTGAGCGCCATCGCAATCGGCTCACCTTCGTAACCGGTCATCGGTTTGCCGTCGTAAGTGAAATTGACTTTAGGGCCCTTTTCGTACGTCCCTAAAATCGGGTGGGTGGTTAATCTTGTACTCATGTGTACCTCTGTTTCTAATATAGATAAAAGAGTCCTGAAGGCAAAAGCTTGTCCTCAGGAGTCTTTTGTGAAGAAGTCAGTAAATGGATGTTTTCAATAAAGATTAAAGGAGAAGTCCTTAGGATCAATAGAAGTACGGGCTGTCCCAGAGATTGAGCTTCACGCCGATGCCCTTTTCAACGGCTCTGTCGTAAAGCACTTTGCCCCAGGCGACGTCTTCAATTGGCATCCCGCCGATGGAGTAGATGATGACCTGCTTGTCGTCCTTTCTGCCTGGGAAGCGGCCGTTTAAAATGCCGCCGAGGTCTTCGATTCTGGAGGCTTCGATTTTCCCGTCGTGGATCATGTCGGTGAATTTGCTCCCCGGAATGGCGATGGTGTTGTAGGTCGGGTACGGATATTCTTCCGCCCAGGCTTCGTAGAGTCCGGAGTTATCGACGACCAGCTTGGTATTTGGATCTTCGATGATGTCGTCGCTGAAGTCGCCGGCCATCGGGCAGGTGAACAAGGCGCCAGGTTTGATCCATTCGGTTTCGACGTGCGGATAATTGGCCGGATCGCCGCCGGTGATGCTGGTGCAGAAGCTGACGATATCGGAATCGCGGACACATTCTTCAAGGGTGTCGCAGACGATGATGTCCTTGAAACGGCCCGGCATTTTAGTGTTGACGTATTCGATGCAGCGATCGATGGACGCCTGGCCGCGGCCTTTGATTTTTAAGGTTTCGAGAGACGGCCGCAGGGCAGCAAAGGTTTCGATGGTCGCGCGGTTGATGACCCCAGGGCCGACAACACCGAGGACTTTAGCGTCTTCGAGGGCCAAATGTTTGACGCCGACGCCAGGAATGGCGGCGGTTCTGTAAGCGGAGATCAGGTTGGCGGACATCAGGGCTTCCGGTTCGCCGGTGTCCTTGTCGTTGAGCATGACCATCAAAATCGAGCGCGGAATGCCTTTTTCTCGGTTGGCGGTGTTGGAGCCGTACCATTTTTCACCGGCAACCTGGAACGGGCCGCCGACGTAGGCCGGCATGGCCATGAAGCGGCGGTCAGGGCCGTTGGCCGGCATGCCAGGGAATTCCGGATGATCGGGGAAGGTGACCATGCAGCCGTGGGAGTTGCCGTTTTCGCCGCCCATGCGGTAGTCGCCTTTGTCGAGCAGCTTGAGCAGCTCTTCCATGCAGTCGGTGCAGGCGACGACGTCATCGACGCCGGCTTTTAACATATCGGGTTCGCTTAAATACAGAAAATCAATTTTTGGGTAACTCATTTTTGTGTCCTTTCAAAATCATAATGGAATGTGAATCAATTAAATACGTTGCATTTGTTTGGGGTTATGCGTCGCGCTCAGCGACAGGTGTGACGCCGCCGCGGCTGATATTGGCGCGCAGCCTGCCGGTTTTCGGATCGTGGTAGACAGCGTAGAGGTCGTTGTCCATGGCCATGACTTCTTCCACCGGGAAGGCCTTAAAGAGCGGACGGTGCATGACTTTTTTGATCCACAAGACGGCGTAGACGCTTAAGACGGCGACCATGATCAGGCAGACAATGTAAATCAATGCCCGTTCTGCCGGATCGGAAGAGATATTCCAGAACATCCAGGCCATGCCGATGGCCCCGAGGACCGGAATGATGGGGCCGCCCGGCACTTTGAACTTGCGCGGCGCGTTGGGCAGGCGTTTTCTGAAGATGAGCACGTTGATGTGGGTGACGATGTAGGACAGCATCCAGAAGGCGCATCCGCAGAGAATTAAGAACGACAGCGACGAAGAAGTCGACAGGCCGACGGCGTTGATGACGAGGATGATCCCGCCAAAGAGGAGGATACCGGCGACCGGTGCGCCCTTCTTGTTCGTCTTGTTGAAAATTTCAGGGAGCAGTCCGATTTTCGCCATCCCTGCAGCGATATAGGCCAGAGAGGAAATGACCGTGTTGACCGACGAGACGACAGCGAGGATGGAAACGACCGCCATCCAGTACGTCCCCACAGGGCCGAGAAGCAGGGTGCCGTAGAGGACGTGGGGCGTCGTGCTTTTGCCGAGTGCTGCCCACGGAGTGTAATGGCTGAAGCCAATGCACATAAAAATCTGAAAAGTCAGAACCAAGAGCAGGGAAATGATCATCCCCACGGGGATTTTCCGGCGCGGATTGTCGATTTTATCCCCGATCGGGATGACGTATTCGCATCCGATGAAGAGGAAGAAAGCCAAGCCGCAGAGCCCGGTGATGTCCGAGAACTTCGAGGAGAGGACAGCCGGCTGAGAAATCGGTGTGCCGGTGCCGACTTTAATCGTCCCGAGGACGCCGAGAATTAAGAGCGAGATAATCAGGGCGTAGGCGACGAAATCCTGAACCTTGGCGAAGATGTCGACGCCGTTTAAATTGATGGCGATCAAAATGGCGACGAGGATGACGCAGTAGACCGAGGCCGGAATGCCCGCCTGCGGGAAGACACTTTGGATGGTGTTGCCGAACATCGCGCATTCCGCCGAGCTGACCATCGTGTTGCAGGCCAGATACCCGCCCACCATGATGACGATGGTGACAAAGGGGCCCATGCTCGCGAGGGTGTACTGCGGCAGCCCGCCGGTGATGTTAGGCATCAGCGAATTGAGCTCCGAAACCGATAAAGCGAATAGAATGTTGATGACACAGGCGATCACCATCGAGATGATGAACGTGGTCCCGATTGCCGAGGCGCCCTGCCCGAGAGAGAGCAGACAGCTGGTGGCGACGATCAGGCCGACCCCGGTGGCGACGACGCTGCCCATGCCGAGTTTTTTATTAGCAGCCAAGAGGATTCACTTCCTTTTGTTATCAATCCATTGAATTTAAGAAAACGGCGCTTAGTGCTTCTGGGGTTCCAGCGCTTCGATGCCGACTTCGCCGGTGCGCACGCGCATAATTTCCTGAATGTCGGATACGAAGATTTTGCCGTCGCCAATGTGGCCGGTGTACAATTCTTCGCTGACGAATTTCAAAAAGGCGTCGACCTGATCGGTCGGCATGACGACCATGGCCACTTGTTTGGGAAGGAGCGTCGGCGTTTTCTTTGATTCCCCTTCGTATTCTTTAGAGCCGTACTGAACGCCGCAGCCCAAAACCTGATAAACGGTGATGCCAGAAATGCCGTACTGCCCAACTGCACTGAGCAGGGTTTCTAATTTTGCATTGTCCGTGACGATTTCAACTCTTGAAAATTTCATGTTTTGCCTCCATCAATCAAAAAGGCGCCGTCACCGGAATAGGTGAGACGCCTTTGTCTTGATCTGTTTGATTTGATGAGTCTATGATAACGCGGCGGCTCAACAAAAAATTGTAAAAATCGGAACAGTTTTTTATTTTTTGAGACAGGTGTTCTTTGTTATAATAGCACCATGATGAACACGAATTGGAACGCAAATACGCATACAGAAGAAGAGCACCGCATGACGGTCGGCGTGATCGGCTTGACGGTGACAGGGCTGGCCTGGGCCGCCGTTCAGGCGGAAAAGGGCCTGGCCGTTTTGGCGACGGACCCGGACGAAGATATGGCCGAGGGCATTCAGGAGGAAATGTCGCTGCCGGGGGTTGAGCCAGGGCTTAAAGCAGCTCTCGAGGCGCAGATCAAATCCGGCGGTCTGACGATTTTGACGCAGCCGCGGCGGATTTTTCGGGAATGCCGCCTGATTACACTGTGCGGCATGACACCGGCGGGGGAAGACGGCAGGCCCTCCCTCAGATTCATTGAGTCAGTGGTGCGCCAGGCCGCCAACCAGTGCCCGGAAACCACTGTGCTTGCCGTTAAGACGACGCTGCCGCCGGGCGGCATCCGCGCGCTGCAGCGCGTCGCGGAGGACGCGGCCGCAAACCGCGAGGACGCCGTACCGGTTCACGTCATCGCGCTTCCGGAATTGTACGACGACGGCGCGATGATGAAGGCCATGCGCCGAGAGGCGCCGATCGTCGTCGGGGAAGATGCCCGGTATCAGCCGGTGGAAGCAGCGCTTGCGGTGATGGACCCGGACAGCAGCCGCCGAATCTACTGCACGCCGGAAGACGCGGAAGCGGCCGCCGTATCAGATGCGGCGCGGGCTGCTTTTGCGCAAGTGCTGGCCAATTACTGGCAGGACATCGCTGCAGACTGCGGCGCGTCGGGGCAGAAGGTCTTTGAAATTTTGGCCAAAGGCGAAAAGCTGCACCGCGGGGCGGGTGCCCCTTTGTCCGCCGGCGTGGGCGGACGGCGCCTGAGTCAGGAGCTGGAGAATTTGAAAGCCTTTGAGAAAAAAGAGTTGTCTTTAATTGACGGGTTCCAGACAGCCAATACGGCGCATTTTGAAAAAGTGAAGGCCTGGCTGATGCCGGCCGTTCAAAAGATCACATCCAGCGGCGGGAAAGTTGCCGTTCTGGGCTTGTCCAACGTCCCCGGAACGGACGACCTTCGGGAGACACCGGCGGTGGCGCTGCTCAAAGCGATGGCGGAATCCTTTGAAGACCAGACTTTTGAAGGCGAAAAACCGTTCGCCCTCTACCTGCCGTGGGGCATGGATCAGGCGAAGTGGCGGCTGTTCCGCACACGGGCGGCCTTTACGTTCTGCGCCAGCTGTGCTGAGGCGACAAAGAATGCGGAAATGGTCGTCATTCTCGGCGCGTGGCCGGGGATGGGCCGGATGTTGACACCGGCGCTCGCGAAGCGCATGGCGGGCCGGCAGATCGTCGATGTGACGGGCAGTCTTGACCGAAAAAAGATCGCAGCGCTGGGCCTGAAGCCGGTCGGCCTGTTTGAAAAGCTTGAAGATTTGAATTAAAGCCGTTATACTTATAAGAAGACAGATAGAAATGCAAGGGGCATTTCAATTCAATTTGAACGAAATCAATACAGGAGAGCATTCATGACACAAGAAGTGAAAAAGGCAGTGATTCCGGCAGCGGGTCTGGGCACGCGGTTTTTGCCGGTGACCAAATCGGTTCCGAAGGAAATTCTGCCTATCGTCGATAAGCCGACCATTCAGTATATCGTCGAAGAAATTGTCGCGTCGGGCATTACCGACATTTTAATCATCACTGGCCGCAATAAGGAAATCATCATCAACCATTTTGACCACGTGCCGGAATTGGAATTCAATCTGCGCATGAAGGGCAAAAACGCTGAGCTGCAGATGGTCGAAGATATTACCAATATGGCCAACATTTACACCATTCGCCAGGGCGAAGCCAAGGGGCTCGGCCACGCCGTGCTGTGCGCCAAGGAATTTGTCGGGGATGAACCTTTCGCAGTGGTGCTGGGGGACGATATTGTCTACAACAAAGAAAACCCGGCCCTCAAGCAGATGATCAACGTCTACAACAAACACCAGGCATCGGTCATCGGGGTGCAGCGTGTGCCCAAGGATCAAGTCGACAAATACGGCATTGTTTCGGGAAAGGCCATCAACGATTACGAATTTGCCGTCGATGATTTGGTCGAAAAGCCGGCCATTGACGAAGCGCCGAGCGATTTGGCGATTTTGGGGCGCTACGTCATTACACCGGAAATTTTTGAAATCCTCGAACACACCGGCCGCGGCGCCGGCGGCGAAATTCAGCTGACGGATGCGCTGAGAAAATTGGCCCGCCGCCAGAAAATGATCGCCTACGATTTTGCGGGACGCCGCTACGATGTCGGCGATAAGCTCGGCTTCCTCGAAGCGACCGTCGAATACGGTCTGCGCATGCCGGGGGTCGGCGATCGATTCAAAAAATATTTAAAAGAACTGGACATCGACAACAACTAATTTTGCGCATTGGGGATTAAATCAAAAACGTACAGCAGCTTAAAAGGCTGCTGTATTTTTTTTTGAAATAAAAAGCCAGACGATGTGCATATCGTCTGGCATTGTCGATGTATTGAAGGGCTTAATGGTCGCGGTGAAAGAGCCTTGAGAAGAAAGACGTCTTGTGCTTTGGCCGGTCGGCGCCGTTTGAAAGCCTGTTTATCTGGGGGCGGAAGCAGTTTTGAATGGCTTCGTCCATCTGCGCCTGCTGGCAGTCGTAGGGCGGCAGCGCGGCGCCCTTATCGTCGGTGATCGGGTGATACAGCTTGTCTGGTCCGAGGATGCGCGCCTTCGACGTGTCGTGCATCATGATGTCTACGATGTGGTTGATTTGGTCGCGGATCCCCTGGTCGAGGATCGGCGCACCGACTTCGACGCGGCGTTCGGTGTTTCGGGTCATGAAATCAGCGGAAGCGATGTACATTTTTTGCGTTTCTCCGGCGCCGAAGCGATAAATCCGGGAGTGCTCGAGGTAGCGCCCGACGACACTGCGCACGTTAATGTTTTCGGTAACGCCCGGAATGCCCGGTACGATGCAGCAGATGCCGCGGATGATCATGTTGACTTTAACGCCGGCGCAGGAAGCTTCCTTGAGCTTTTGGATGATGTCCACGTCAGTCAGGGAATTGAGCTTGAAGAACATTTCGCCCTCGCTGCCGCGAGTAATTTGTTCGTCCACCAGCTTCAGCACCGTCGATTTCAAGGTGGATGGCGAGACGATCAGCTTGTTGTATTTGGCGTTAAGCTTTTCAAGGCCCATATTCTGGAAGAAACGCATGGCGTCCAGACCAATGGCCGGGTTGGCGGTGAGCAGCGACAGGTCGGTGTAGAGGGCGGCTGTCTTTTCGTTGTAGTTGCCTGTGCCGATTTGGGTCTGGTAGGTGATTTCACCGTTCTTTTCCCGCGTGATCAGGCAGATTTTCGAGTGGACTTTGAAGCCCGGCGTGCCGTAGATGACCGTACAGCCGGAATTTTCCAGCCGTTCAGACCAGTCGATGTTGTTCTGCTCGTCGAATCGGGCCCTGAGTTCGATCAGGGTGGTGATGTTTTTGCCGTTTTCGGCGGCGCGGCAGATGGCGTCGACCAGCTTGCTCTTGGAGGATAACCGGTAAATCGTAATGGCGATGGCGCGCACAGACGGATCGTCTGCCGCTTCGGAGACCATTTTCACGAAAGGATCCATAGCATCGTAAGGAAAGGAGAGTAGAATGTCGCGGCTTTCGATTTGCGGTTCCATTTTTTGCCTCATGTTCACCGATGCGGGAATCTGCGGCGAAAACGGCGCGTAAAGCAGATTGGCCTTCTGTTCGTCGTTGAGCTTGTCAGCGATTGGATAAGCGTAACCTAAACGCATGGGCGATTTGACGTAAAAAATCTGAGCGTCGGCCAGCCGCAGTTTCTTTTTCAGAAAATCGTAGCAGGTGTCGCTGATCGTGTTGGAGAGTTCCAGACGGAGCGGTGCCAGGCGCTTGCGGCGCTTGAGCATGTCGCGCATCACGGTGCGGAAATCGTCGTTGATTTCAAAATCTTCGTCGTCGGCGTGGATGTCTGCGTTGCGCGTGATCGACATCTTGACTTTTTCGACGATGGTGTACGTGTCGAAGATAATATCCGCGTAATCGAAGACCACATCTTCAGTGGAAATGTAGCGCAAGGCGTGGCGGGACGGCAGGTAAATGACGTCCGGAAGACTGTCGGGGATCGGAATGATTGCGAAGACCTTGCGCTCTGCCTGATCCTTTAAAACGACGCCGATTTCGATTTTTTTGTTCTGCAGATGGGGAAAGGGATGGTGGGCGTCGATAATCAGCGGTGAAAGCAGCGGCAGGATATGATTTTGAAAATGCTGCTCGATGTATTCCTGTTCGTCGTCAGTTAACTCGTCGTAGGACAAATGCCAGATATCTTGATGGCGCAGCTTGTGCTCGAGATGAAAGTAGACGCGATCCTTTTTGGCGCAGAGGGTTCTGGACGCACGGTAAATGTGCTGGAGCTGTTCGTCGGCGGTCCAGCCGGTTTTGCTGTCGTGGTAGGCATCGCCGGCAGGGACCATATCGATTAAAGAGCCGACGCGGACGCGGAAAAATTCGTCGAGATTTGAAACGAAGATCTGGACGAAGCGAAGGCGTTCGAGAAGGGGAACCGACGGATCCTGCGCTTCACTTAAGACCCGGTCGTTAAAATTCAGCCAAGACAGCTCCCGGTTTTGCATGAAGTCGTAAGGGCTCACAGATGGGGCTTTTGCAGCGGATGTCAGGTTTTCATTTGGCATGGTGTACTCTCTTTCTAATATTCATCAATCCATTAACGTCAATATCTCCGTCAGATTACTATATAGAAGTATCATAAAATTTACAGCAGATTTCAGTAAAAAGTAAGTAAAGAATGGAAGCTTTCATCGACCCTTCGCATTTTCATTTGTTTTTGTTTATAATATGAATTGATTTTATTATAGCACACGAGGTTAAACGATGAAGCAACCAAAAATCGCGATTCTGCCACTGATGGATCTGAAGCGGAAAAGTTATTGGATGCTGCCTGGGTACATGAAGGGTATCCTTGCGGCCGGGGGTGTTCCGGTAATGCTGCCCTACACCGAGGATGAAGCGATCCTGAACGATTTTGCAAAAACCTATGACGGCTTTCTCTTTCCAGGGGGTCAGGATGTGACACCGTCTTATTACAACGAGCCGCGCCGAACCGATACCGATGAAATTTGCGAGCCATTGGATCGGATGAGCGTGATTTTATTTCACGCCGCCGCTCAAGGGGATAAGCCCGTACTCGGCATCTGCCGCGGCATTCAGCTCATGAATGTGCTCTACGGCGGAAATCTGTATCAGGATCTGCCAACGGAGCATCCGACAGCGACCGAACATCACCAACGCCCGCCTTACAATGTGCCGATTCACAGGGTTGAGATTTTGTCGGACACGCTTTTAAGCGGTATTGTCGGCGCGGGCGCGTACGCGGTCAATTCCATTCATCATCAGGCGGTGAAGGAGGTCGGTTCCGGCCTCGTTGTTCAGGCGGTGTCTGAGGACGGTGTGGTGGAAAGCGTCAGCGATCCGAAACGGGCTTTCCTCCTTGGCGTTCAGTGGCATCCGGAGTGCGCCTTCGAGACTGATCCCAAAAGCTTAGCTGTCTTCGAGGCTTTTGTCCGCGCCTGCGCTTAATTGCTTTAAAGGGCACATCATGCTAAAATAAAAGAAAAGTAATGGAGATAAAAAATATGAAATGCAGGAAGTGCGGAGCGCAGTTGGGGCCTGAGATGAAATATTGTCCCCGATGCGGCCAGCCGGTTCAGCCGGAGCAGAAAACACAGCCGCAGCGCCGCAAAGAAGGCATGCCGCCCAAACCAGTCGGGACTCGGGTTGCTTCAGGCCGGCTGAAGACGACCCTGGTGATCGTGGTGCTGGTTCTGATTGCCGGCGGGGTGGGCGCAGCGGCGCTGCTGTTCCAAAATCATCAATATCAATCGGCAATCGACATAGGAAATCGCAACTTGGATCAGAAGGCTTACACCGCGGCGCAGACTTCCTTTAAGGAAGCAGTCAAGATGAACAATCGGCGTGTCGAAGGCTACGAAGGTCTGGCGGCGGCCGCTTTGGCGAAAGGCCAGCCCGAGGCAGCCGACCGCTATCTCGAACAGGCTAAGCAGCGCAAAGAAACGGATTACGGCAAAGCGCTGCAGGCAAAATCCGCAGCGGTGCAGAACAAGGACAGCGAGGCCAAAACACTTTTGACAGAGGTTTCGATCGCCGCGAATATCGATCGGCGAACGGCCGTAGCCGGCGGTCAGGCGGCGAAAAAAATCGGCGAGCTCAGACTTGGCGAACAGATTGTCAAACACGGGATCAAGGCGGCGAAAAGTAAGAGCGACTTGAAACGGCTTTACCGCGAGCTGATCGATCTCTACATCAGCGAAGGGCGCAGCAATTCGACGGTCTCGAAGCTGATCGATCAAGCGGCTCAGGCGACGGGTGACACCGATATGCTCAAGCTCAAAAAACAGTTGCTGGTCAGCCGGCCGAGCTTTGCTTCAAATCCGGGCAGCTACAGCATCGGCTTTAAACTGGCCATCAAATCGGGACACAAAACCGACACGCTGTATTACACGACAGACGGCACAGCGCCGACGAAAAAGTCCAACGTGTACACCGCGGCCATTGAACTGCCGCCGGGAACGACGACGATTCGCGTCGTGGCTTACAACGCCTCTGGCCGGAAGGGCACGGTGCTTAACGGCGTCTACACCGTTTCGGCGCTGGCGGCGCCAAAAGCGCAGGATTGGCAGGATACCAAGATTCAGGATATGGACGGCATCAGCTTCTCGTGGAACGCGGTAGATGGCGCGGATGGCTACGAGGTGGCGATCACGAAGACCAAAGACGACGATACGGAAGCGGTGCGGCCGGTGAACTGGAACGACACGACGACGTCGGTGGCGGTTTACGTCAACGATTCGGGCTGCACGGTTAAGGGAAAAGTGCGTGCTTACATCAAAATCGGCGGCAAACGCTATTACTCCGACTGGAGCAATGAAATCAGCCGGGATTTATAAAAGAAGATGAGAAATTTTATCATACAGAGGAGGAGGGTTTACAATGGAAAACAAGGTAATGAAAGCGCTGCTCGAACGGCGAAGCTGCAGAAAATTCAAAGCAGATCCCGTGCCGGACGGTCTACTAGATCAGATTACATCGGCAGGGCTCAATGCGGCTTCAGGCCGAAACCGTCAGCCGGTCATCATCATTCAGATTCGCAACAAAGCGATCCGGGATATGCTGTCCAAACTCAATGCGGGCATTATGGGGACGGACGGCGACCCGTTCTACGGCGCACCGGTCGTGTACGCTGTGCTGGCAGATAAATCAGCCCCCACTTACATGTACGACGGCGCGCTCGTCATCGGCAACATGCTGACAGCGGCCGAAGGACTTGGCCTCGGCGCGTGTTGGATTCATCGGGCCAAGCAGGAATTTGAACAGCCTGAAGGCAAGGCCATTTTGAAGACTCTTGGGATCGAAGGCGATTATGAAGGCATCGGCCACTGTGTTGTGGGTTATCGCGACGATGCGCCCAAGGAACTGCCGAGAAAACCAGGTCGGCTGTACAAGCTAGACTAAAACGACGAAGAAAAAATCCGAAGGGCTGAATGGACAGCCTTCGGATTTTTTTGTGTCACGCAAGCAGCTTGGAAAAGGCAGTGGGCAGCGGATAACGCGTCTTAAGATCATCTCGGTCGGCAAACACCCAGTCGCGCGATTTTAACGTGGCGCTGCTGTGGAGCGGCAATTGATAAACGGCAATTTGCCAGGTAATGTGGGTAAAAACGTGGCGGCCGTTCTTTATGAAAACAGGGTCGGACACGGTCGTGTCGAGCACGGACTCGAGATACCTTTTCAAAGCGGCAGCGCTTTCTTTTGAGTTGGTCACGTTCGGCAGTTCCCACAGTCCGGCGAGCAGTCCGTTGGACGGGCGTCTGTGGATTAAGAGGCGCCCGGCCGCATCGGTGACGATGGCAGCGGCGATTTTTTCGGTTCGGTGCTTCATCCTTTTCGATTTAACCGGCCGCTCGCCGATGGTGCCGTTTTTAAGGGCAAGGCAAACATCGCGCCACGGGCAGATCAAACAAGACGGGGACTTCGGCGTGCAGACGAGGGCGCCGAGTTCCATGAGTGCTTCGTTGAAATCTCCTGGCCGGTCTTCCGGCATCCAGGTTAAGAGCCATGCCGAAATCGCCTTGCGCACCGCAGGCAGTGCCGTGTCGGCCGGGCTGTCCATGAGTCGGCTAACAACCCTCAGGACGTTGCCGTCGACAGCCGCGGCTTTTTGATTAAAGGCGAGGGAAGCGACGGCGCCGGCAGTGTACGGACCAATGCCCGGAAGTTTTGCAAGCGCTTTGGCCGTGTCGGGGAAATCCCCGAGCGCTTGAATCTGTATCGCGGCCTTTCGCAGATTGCGGGCTCTGGAATAATAACCGAGGCCTTCCCAAAGTTTGAGGACAGCCTCTTCGCTGGCTTCGGCCAGATCTTTAAGCGTTGGAAAGACGGCAATAAACCGTTCGAAATAGGGAATCAGCGTGTCAATTTGGGTTTGCTGGGCCATGATCTCCGAAATCCAGACGCGGTAAGGATCGGCACGGGTCGTTTCCCCGGGACGTCTAAAGGGGAGATCGCGTTTGTTTTCAGAAAACCAGGAAAGGAGCGCGTCCGCCGCGCCGTCCGGCGGCGCGGGGAAAATCGTTGAAGAAGTCGTTTGTTTCATGTGAAGTAGTGTATCAAAAAGTGCGGATGCAATCAAACTGAAATTGTATCAGAAAAAGTGCAATAAATGTCTTGTAGATTGTATACATGATTGATAAAATAAAGCTACTGTTATTAAATGACCAATCGTTTGATGGCGATTGATAGATGAGGAGAAATAAATGGATATCAAGTTTGTTAAAGCTAAAACGCTGAAAGAAAAGCCGGATCAGAGCAATCTGCCCTTTGGCCGCATCTTCACGGATTATATGTTCACGATGGATTACGATCCGGAAAACGGCTGGCATAACGCGACGATTGAACCCTACGGCCCAATCAGTCTCGATCCTTCTGCCTGTGTGTTCCACTACGCCCAGGAAGTTTTCGAAGGGACAAAGGCCTATAAAACGCCGGACGGCCACGTTCAGCTGTTCCGCCCGCAGGAAAACTTTGCGCGCTTAAACCGTTCAGCCAAGCGTCTGTGCATTCCGCCAATTGACGAAGATTTTGCGCTCGAAGCCTTAAAGCAGCTTGTCGAAATTGAAAAGGATTGGATCCCGACAGCTCCAGGAACGTCGCTTTACATTCGCCCGTTTATTTTCGCAACGGAAAATTATATCGGCGTTCACGTTTCCAGTACTTATAAATTTTTCATCATTCTCTGTCCGGTCGGCTCCTATTACGAAGATGGCCTGAAACCGGCTGTCATGCACATCGAACAGGTTTATGCGAGAACCGTTGCCGGCGGTACCGGCGAAGCCAAATGCGGCGGCAATTACGCAGGTTCTTTGGCTGCAACAGAAAAGGCCAACGAAGAAGGCTACGAAGAAACGCTGTGGCTCGACGGCGCGACGCGTAAAAACATCGAAGAAGTTGGCTCTTGCAACATCATGTTCAAGATCGACGGCAAATTTGTCACGCCGAAACTCACTGGCACCATCTTACCGGGGATTACCCGCAAATCCATTATTCAGCTGCTTAAGAGCTGGGGCGAAACCGTTGAAGAACGGGTGCTGCCGATTCAGGAATTATTGGATGACTACCACGCAGGCAAAGTCGAAGAAGTCTTCGGGATGGGGACCGCAGCAGTCGTCGCACCGATCGGCAAATTGAACTACGCTGGCGAAGATATGGTCTTTAACAACGACGAAATCGGCCCAAGCGCTCAGAAAATTTACGACACGCTGGTCGGTATTCAGCACGGAACTGTCGAAGATCCATTCAACTGGGTCGTCAAGGTCTGCTAGTTATAGGTTTTTTGTTGTAAAAATATTTAAAAGATTTAATAAAAGAATTGACAGGGGCGAAAGCCCCTGTTATAATATTTCATGCAGTTGTCGCGTACTGCGATGACGTGTTCCGAGAGGTATCGAAGCGGTCATAACGAGGCGGTCTTGAAAACCGTTTGGGTGCAAGCCCACGTGGGTTCGAATCCCACCCTCTCGGCCATTTTAATTGAATAAAGCTTTGCGATTCAGTGACACAATCAGCGTGGAATCCCGAAGCACAGTACGGAGAAGTACTCAAGTTGGCTGAAGAGGCGCCCCTGCTAAGGGTGTAGGTCGCTCACGCGGCGCGAGAGTTCAAATCTCTCCTTCTCCGCCATGAAAGATCAGCACGATGCATACGCATTGTGCTTTTTTTATTGTCTTTTTCAAGCTGTGTGATTTATTTCCCGGGAAATGATTTGATCAAAACGTCATAAGGTGCGGTATCTTTCAAATTCTTAAATCAAGGCAGCGAGTTTTTGAAAATAATTGCAGCGTTTTTCACCCTGTGATAAAATGCGTTCATAAAATGGATAACTAGAGATATTGACGCGTAACAACGCAAAAATCCCTACATCATGGTTGAATGGTGCAGGGATTGTGATATAGAAAAGAGAAAAGGAATATGATGTTAATCACAAAAGAGACGGACTACGCCCTTCGGCTGATCCGCGGTCTTTCCGACGGCAAAAGGCACACCGTGGCAATGCTCGCTTGTTCGGAAAAAGTACCCAGACAGTACGCTTATAAAATTTTGAAAAAACTCGAGGGCGGCCAGATCGTCGCCATTACCCGCGGTGCAGACGGCGGCTACGAGCTGGCCCAGTCGCTCTCGGCAGTGACACTGTACGATGTTATGGCGACGCTGGGCGACGCACCGGGCGTTGCGGCCTGTGTCAGCGGCCATGACTACGCCTGTCCGTGGTGCGAAAGCCACGATGAAGACTGCCGTGTCCAGGAACATTTGCTTTCGATTCAGCACCAGCTCGCATCGGTGCTGAAAGCGCACACCCTTCGCGAAATTCTTTTTGATCCGGCACAGCCAGTTTTATTAGATGAAAATAAGGCGCAAGCGTCAAAGACAAAGGAAGCGGGCTGAAAGGCCTTCTTTTTATGTAGAGGTAAGTTTTATGCAGAATATGGATCAAAAACGGCTGCAGCAGCAGCTGAATTTTATTTTAGAAATCGATAAAGAAAAAAATGTATTCCGCCAGACGCACTTGAGCGGCGGCGGACGGGCTGAAAATGACGCTGAACACGCCTGGCATATGGCCGTGATGATGGCCCTGCTCGCTGAGTATGCCGACGCCGAATTCGATTTAGCCCGCGGCATGCTGATGTGTCTGATTCACGACATCGTCGAGATCGACGCCGGCGACACCTACGCTTATGATGAAAAAGCCAAGACGACGCAGAATGACCGCGAAGAACGCGCAGCTGACCGAATATTCGGCTTACTGCCTGAAGATCAGGGGGCAAAGCTGCGCGCTTTATTCGAGGAATTCGACGCGGGGGTTACGCCGGAGGCGCGGTTCGCCCGGGCGATGGACAACCTTCAGCCGGTGCTGCTCAACAATGCGAACGGCGGCGGCGACTGGCGCCGCCATCACGTCCGCCGGGATCAAATTGAAAAGCGCCAAATCGGAACGAAACGGGGCTCAGTCTCGCTTTACAATTTAATCGAAGAGATTATTGACAAAAATGTGAGTGCGGGTAATATTGCACCGGCTGCTGAAGCGCGCACACCTGACAAAGAAACCGAGAAAGGAGAGTCCGATGACATCGCGTGAGAAAAAAGATATGAAGACGATGGACGAAGCCGAAACGCAAAAGCCGGAGGCTTCGGAAGATCGCAACAATCCGAGAATTGCCAGAGACGAAGTCAAATTTGAATCGGAAGATCACGGCAAGGAAGACGATGAACAAGAGCTCAAAGACGTGGACGTCCGCGGCACTTCAAAATTCACAAAGGGATTGAAAACTGTCGGCCTGTATCTGCGTTACGCTTGGAAGCAGGCCGACCGCGTTGTCAACCGCGCCGCGAAAAAAATGGAAGGACCGGATCAATTCTTTAACGACCACGCGGTTTGGCTCCATATTCCGCTGGCGGTGCTTGTCGTTTTCGTGATCGAGCTGCTCGCGCGGCATTCCTTTGCGGGCGTTTTTGAGTTCATCACCCACCACACCATTCCGTTTTTCTACAATTGTCTGGTGGTTTACCTGATTTATTCGCTGACCTTTCTCGTCAGGCGGCGCACCTTTCTACGCACGCTGATCACCGGGCTGCTGCTCATTCTCGGCGTCGTGAATGGCGTCATTCTGCTCAGCCGGGTATCGCCTTTTGGCTTCACCGATTTGACGATGATTTCGGATCTTTTGACGATGAAGGGCAGCCAATACGTTTCGGGCGCCCTGACAGCGGTGATTGTCATTGCCATCATCCTCTTTTTCGTCTACGTCGTCCTCTTGTTTTTCAAGGGCCAAAAGCAAAAAGGGAAGTGGCCCTTTCCGCTCAGATTGCTCGCGGTGGCGGTCAGCATCGCACTGATCCCCGGCTCGACGGTTTTCCTGCGCAGTCAGCACGAGCTCAGCGCCTATTTTGGCAATTTGGCTCAGGGCTATTCTGATTATGGTTTTCTCTACGGCTTCGGCACCAGTATTTTCAGCCGGGGCATGAGCAAGCCGTGGAATTACTCGAAAAAATCTGTGAAAAAGGTAATGTCGGATACGGATATGGGACAGACCGTCTGGATTAACGGCAAAAAGGTCAACGTCGTGGTTGTGCTGCTGGAATCCTTTATGGATCCGCAGGACGTGAAATACCTGTCGATGTCGAAGGACCCGATTCCGTATTTCCACTCGCTGGAATCAAATTATTCCTCGGGTTATATGGAAGCGCCGGTCGTTGGCGCCGGGACGTGTAACACGGAATTTGAAATGCTCACCGGCATGTCGATGCAGTTCTTCGGACCGGGCGAATATCCGCAAAAGACCATTTTAAAGAAAGTTCAAAGCTGCGAAAGCTACGCCTCCGATTTGAAGAAGCTTGGTATCAAGAGCCACGTCATTCACAACAACGGTGCGAATTTCTACAGCCGGCAGAACGCTTTCTCGAAGATGGGCTTTGACACTTTTACCTCAAAGGAAATGCTGGACATCACTAAAAAGGAATACAATCCAATTAAGACTTGGCCGACTGACGACATCCTGATCGATTCGACCAAAGCGGCGATGGATGCGACGAAGGGCAAAGATTTCGTCTACACGATTACGGTTGCGACCCATGGCAATTATCCAGATTACAAGGTCTTTACCAATCCTGACGTAAAAGTCAAGGCGAAGGGCAAGGATCAGGCGCTCGATTACAAGTGGGAATATTACGTCAACATGCTCCATCGGGAAGATCAATGGATCAAAAATTATATTAAAATGCTCGACAACCGAAACGAACCGACGCTGGTCATCATGTTTGGCGATCACGTGCCGAGTATGGATTTGACGAACCAGGAAGTGAAAAGCGGTGATATTTTTAAGACGAAATACATCACGTGGAACAACTTCGGCATGAAAAAAGAGGATGCGGATCTCACGTCCTACAACCTTGTGGCGGACATGCTTGGCCGTTTGGGCGTCCACGGCGGAACGGTAATGAACTACCATCAGAAGATGCTCGAAAATGGAACAAAGGCGGGCTCACTTACCTACATGCGCGGCCTGAAGATGCTGCAGTACGATTTGCTTTACGGCAAGCGTTACGCCTACGATGGCAAAAACCCGTATCCGGCGACGACTATTGAAATGGGATTAAATGACATCAAGATCGATCGCATTTACACCTACGATAACCGCGTCCATCTCTTCGGAGAAAACTTTACGCGGTGGAGCAAGGTTTTTGTGAACGGCAAGCAGGTCTCAACCAAATACAAAAGCGGCCAGCATTTATCAATCAGTATTGACGATGTGCGCCAGGGCGATAAGATTCAGGTCAGCCAGATGGGTTCCGGAGATGACAAACTCCGCACGTCGAATAAAGTGAGCTATACGGCGCCCGCCGTGAACAATGAATAGGAGGCAGCAGAATGCATAAACGCAAGAAAATCATCATCGCGGTGATCGTTATCGCGGCGGCCGCTGCTCTATTGGCTTTTCTGTTTAGAGACCGCGTCAATATCACGACATACAAAGATTCCAAAGAGGAAGGATCACGGGTTTACACGATCGGGATCATTCAATCGAGAAAAGGCAGCTATGCGGATCAGATGGTTCAAGGGTCGATGGACGCGATAACGGATATTTTCGGCGCGACCCACATTAAATTTACGGAAAAGCGAGTTACAACCAGAGGCGAAGCTAAAAAAGCGGCAAAGCAGATGGTTAAACAAAATAAAGATCTGATCCTCACGAGTGGGACTCGTGCGCTGATGGGGGCCGAAGACGCAACGACAACGGTGCCCATTCTCAGCACAGGTGTTGTGAATTTCCAACGGGCGTTAGGCATGACCGTCAGCGATAATTGGGACTACCGAACGGGACGCAACGTCACCGGCGTGTCCGGGGAGCCGAGCCTGCCGGATACGCTGTCGATGCTCATCGAGGTGACCCCTGATTTAAAAACCGTTGGATTGATTCGCGACCCGAAGGAACCGGACAGCGTTTACCAGTGCAACAAAATGAAGGCGATGCTCGACGAAGCCGGAATCGCTTCGAAAACCTACGATTTGTCCAGAACCAGCACGGATTGGGACGCAGAAACGCTTGCCCAAACCGCCGTCTCAGAATGCAGCGCGCTGTACTTTTCGATGGATTGCGGTCTTGCCAAACAGGCAAAGGTCATCACCCCCATCGCGGCTGAAGCCGGTGTTTCGACTGTGGCCGGCGATGCTGCGGTCGGGAAAAATGTGCTGGCGACGCTTTACACCGATCCCTACAATCAGGGATATCGTGCCGGGCGGATGGCCTATTCGATTCTTGTAAAGGGCAGCAAGCCGAAGCGAATGCACGTGAAGATTTTCGTGTCCAGCGCATCGCAGAAGCTCTACCAGAAGACGATTGCGGCGCAGATGAATCGAAATTTTCCAAAATCCTTCTCGGAAATTGGGGACTACCTTGCCAACTACGATCCCACCCTCGTGACGACGCGGATCAATGCCGGTGTAACACAGCCCGGAAAAGATTAACTGTAACAATGAAAATAGCTAAGGCGGCTGAAAAGCCGGCTTGATTTTGCGTCCGCCTTGGTCTATAATGCAGACGACAGTTCGATTGCACCATCCTGCCGATAAATAAAACCAGGGCTTTAATAGATGATGACGCCCTGCCTGTGCAGGGCTTTTTTTATTGGGAAAGAAGGCAAACCGATGTACACACTTAAAACGAATGGACATTTCGACGCGGCGCATTTTTTAAAGGGCTACGCCGGAAAATGTGCGAACCTTCACGGCCATCATTGGACAGTGACCGTGGAAATCCAGGGCGAAACCCTGAGGACGGACGAACAGCACCGCGGTATGCTCGTCGACTTTGGCGATTTGAAGGCGGATCTCAAGGCGGTTTGCGACAGCTTTGATCACCGCTTGATTTATGAAGACGGGAGTCTCTCAGAGGCGGCGCTGAAAGTTTTAACGGAAGAAGGCTTTTCCGGACGGGCCATTCCCGTCCGCCCCACAGCGGAAAATCTTGCGAAACGCTTCTGCGATGAGATGGCGGCCAAAGGCTACGACGTCCGCCGCGTTGAGGTTTACGAAACGCCGAACAATATGGCCGCTTACGAGCCGGACCAAAAGAATGAGAGGGATCATTAAAATGCAGGTAGCTGAAAAATTTGTCAGTATTGACGGCGAAGGCCCCCACGCCGGAGAGCTGGCCGCTTTCATCCGGTTTAAGGGCTGTAATTTAGACTGCGATTACTGCGACACGAAATGGGCCAACCGCGCGGACTGCGCCGCGAATGACGAGACGGCCGAAGACCTCGCAGCCTGGGTGCAGAGCACAGGCACGCACAATGTGACCCTGACCGGCGGCGAACCCCTCCTTCAGCACGGCATTGACGGGCTAATCGCCCGCCTCATCGACGACGGCTGCCGCGTCGAGGTGGAAACCAACGGTTCCATCGATATCGCGCCCTTCTGCGCCGACGCGGCGCATCGGCCGGTCTTTACGCTGGACTGCAAGCTTTCGGCCAGCGGCACCGCCTGCGTCATCGCCATGCGGCCGGACAATTACCGGTACTTGGGTTCTCACGACAGTGTGAAATTCGTCTGCGGCAGCCGGGCCGATTTAGAAGACGCCGCACGCATCATTGCGGCCTACGATCTCGATCGTACCTGTCACGTGTTTTTAAGTCCGGTTTTCGGGAAGATTCAGCCGGCGGATATCGTGACGTTTATGGAAAAGCGGAGGCTCAACGGTGTGCGTCTGCAGCTGCAGCTGCACAAGATCATCTGGGATCCGATGACCCGCGGGGTGTAAGCAATTTAAATTGTAAGAAGAGGATAAAATGAAATCATTAGATCAATACAAGAAGGCCATGGTGCTGACCAGCGGCGGGGTCGATTCGACGACAGCCCTGGGTCTGGCGGTGGACCGTCTCGGCGCGGAAAACGTCATCGCCCTGTCCATTCAATACGGTCAGAAGCACGATAAAGAAATTCGAGCGGCCAAGGATGTCTCGGCGCATTACGGCGTCGAACAATTGTTTTTGGATTTGACACCGATTTTTAAGTACAGCGACTGCGCGCTGCTCAAAGGTTCGGATCAGGCGATTCCCGAAGAAAGCTACGCCGAACAGATTGAAGCTACTGGCGGCGAAACGCCGGTGTCGACTTACGTGCCTTTTCGAAACGGCTTGTTCCTGTCATCGGCAGCGAGTATGGCTCTTTCAAAACATTGCGACGTCATTCTCTACGGCGCCCACGCCGATGATTCGGCAGGTTTTGCCTATCCGGACTGCTCACCGGCCTTTGCCGATGCGATGAATCGCGCAGTCTACGAAGGCTCGGGCCACCAGCTCGAAATCGTGGCGCCCTTTGTCGAGATTGACAAGGCGGCAGTGGTGAAACTCGGCCTTGAACTCGGCGTGCCCTACGAATTGACCTGGTCGTGCTACGAAGGGGGCGAACACCCCTGCGGCAAATGCGGGACTTGTCTGGATCGGGCTGCGGCTTTTGCAGCCAACGGCGTCGCCGATCCGGCGATGGCTCAATACGAAAAAGCGTGAGCGGAGGGAAAGCGAATGAAAGATCAGCGGGATAAAAATAAGGAGCATCTGACGAAACTCGGCAGCACCGGAACCGTCTACCCGACGGACTACGCGCCGGAGATGCTCGAAACTTTTGAAAATAAACATCCGGATCACGATTACTTTGTCAAATTTAATTGCCCGGAATTTACGAGCCTGTGCCCGATCACAGGCCAGCCCGACTTCGGCAACGTTGTGATCGCCTATGTGCCGGATAAAAAAATGGTCGAGAGCAAAAGCTTAAAGCTTTATCTCTTTTCTTTCAGGGACCACGGCGCCTTCCACGAGGACTGCATGAACACGATTATGGAAGATTTAATCGCGCTGATGGACCCGAAATACATCGAAGTCTGGGGACGGTTCATGCCCCGGGGCGGCATTTCGATCGATCCGTACTGTAATTACGGCAGGCCCGGAACGAAGTGGGAGGACGCCGCGTGGCAGCGCCTTTCCCACCACGACATGAACCCCGAAGCGGTGGACAACCGTTAAACGCGGCGCTTCGGATTTTCACCGGCTTCGAATTTCTGAATGGACAGGCCGCTTCGCGCGAGCCGTTCGTCTAGAATTCTGCCGACGGCAGCCGCTGCGGCCATTTTTGCGATATCCCCTGGAATAAAGGGCACGACGCAAACGAGCAGCGCCGGAATCAGCGCGGTGTGGGTCACCAACATGAACCAGACCGTCCCGAGGGCCAGACAGGCGATGGAGCCGATGAGCATCGAAATCAGTGCTGGAATAAATTTTCGCCGGGTTTCGCAAAGTTTTCCGGCGATGAGTGCAGCGAGAATGTAGCCGATCAGATAGCCGCCGGTGGGGCCGAGGAGCCTCCCAGCGCCGGCGGTGAAACCGGAGAACACCGGCACACCGAAAAAGCCAAGCAGCAGATAAACGGCGACGGCCAGTGTCCCGAAGCGCCAGCCCAATAAATAGGCTGATAGAAAAAGTGCGAAAGTCAGCGGGGAGAGCGGCACACCGCCGGGCAGCGGAATCGAAAGCGGGCCGAGAATGGCCATGAACGCCGCGAGCAGCGCGGTAAAAACCAAATTGCGGGTTTTGGGTTTAGTGGACATCGTTTTCTCCTTTGATGATTGTAAAATACAAGAATGAACCAAGGGTAAAGAACCGCTTTATTATATCACAGATGAAAGCGGACAGACACTTAAAGGCCGAGATGATGTGAGAGAAAGGAAAAGTATGGATCAAGATAAAATTAAACAGGCGGTGCGTCTGTTTTTAGAGGGGATCGGCGAAAATCCCGACCGTTCTGGACTTTTGGAGACTCCAGGGCGGATCGCACGGATGTGCGAGGAAGTTTATGGCGGATTGGGGCAGTCGCCGGACGCCCATTTGGCCAGGCAGTTTGATGCGGAAGGCGGCGGAAGCGAGATCGTTGTGGTCAAAGACATTCCGTTTTTTTCGACCTGCGAACATCATTTGGTGCCTTTTTTTGGAAAGGTGCACATCGGTTATCTGCCAGGCGATAAAGTCGTAGGCTTAAGCAAGCTCGCCCGGACCGTCGAGGTCTACGCCAGACGGCCGCAGATTCAGGAACGGTTAACGGGCCAGATCGCCGATGCCGTGGAGCGATGCCTCAAACCGAAGGGCGTCATGGTTAAAATCGAAGCTGAACATATGTGCATGACCATGCGCGGCGTCCAAAAGCCAGGCACCCAGACGGTCACGCTGGCGGCGCGGGGGGTATTTGAATCTCAGCCCGAACAGCGGCAGCTATTCCTCGACTTAATCAAGAAATCATAACGATAAAAGTGGCGGCGAAATAAAAAATTAAACTGTGGTTTTAACAACAGACGAGCAGCATTTTTTCTGACAAAATAGGGTTACCATAATTAAAGATCAACACGTAACACGACGGAGGAAATGTTCATGATACGCAAAATTATCCATATTGACGAAGAAAAATGCAATGGCTGCGGCCTGTGCGCCTCGGCTTGCCACGAAGGGGCCATTGAAATGGTAGACGGCGTCGCGAAACTGACTCGCGAAGATTTCTGCGACGGCTTCGGCGACTGCCTGCCTGAATGCCCGACCGGGGCCATCACCTTTGAAGAACGAGAAGCGCCAGCTTACGACGAAGTGGCGGTCGCTCAGGCGAAGGCGGCCAGAGCGCAGGCATCGGCGCCTTTTGCCGGATGCCCAGGGTCACAGGTCAGACAGATCCACCGGGACAGCACACCCGAACCACAGGCAGCACCTGTTGCCAAAAGTCAGCTGACCAACTGGCCGGTGCAGATTAAACTTGCGCCGACCCAGGCGCCCTATTTTGACGGCGCCAGACTGCTCATCGCGGCAGACTGTACGGCTTACGCCTATGCCCGGATGCACGAAGACTTCATCAAAGGCCGGGTCGCGCTGATCGGCTGCCCGAAACTGGACGCAGTCAATTACGCCGAAAAACTTGCTGCCATTATTGCGAACAATGACATTCAGGACGTGACCATCGTGCGTATGGAAGTGCCGTGCTGCGGCGGACTGGCCATGGCGGCGAAAAACGCCCTTCAAGCTTCTGGAAAATTCATCCCGTGGCAGATCGTCACCATTGGCATCGACGGCAGACGGCTGGGATAAAATAAAAAGCCGCCGGCAAGCTTCTCTTGAATGATCAGATGTTGAGCACTATTCGGTCAACAATAAACTGTGATATAATAAACAAAAAACCGCATCGTCGGTTTGAGTAACGCAGGTCGAAAATGAAACAAGCTGATCAAAAATACATGGCGGTGAAACACGCCCTTGCGGCTGTGGCAGACAGGGAGCGCGCCGTTCCGATGGCGGCTTATATGCGCAATCAGTTTGCGTTTTACGGGATTCCAGCAGCAGTCAGACGGCAGGCTTATAAAGAGGACATCAAGGCCTTCAAGCGGGCGCCGGCGATCGATTACGATTTCTTAGATCGCTGCTACACAGACAGCCATCGCGAAATGCAGTATTTCGTCATCGACGCTCTTGCCGGCGTGCAGCGCCGCCTGACGCCTGAGGATGTGCCCCGCATTGAGCCTTATCTCAGGCATAAGCAGTGGTGGGATACCATCGATGGGCTGGACAAAATTGTCGGGCGAATCGGGCTGAATGCGTCCGCCTTTCGGCCGAAAATCGAGGCCATCATGAGAGATTGGGCGAGAGATGACAATTTCTGGATGCGAAGGGTAGCCATCGATCACCAGCGAGGTATGAAAGCGCAGACCAATCCTGAACTTTTGGCAGAGGTGATTGTAATGAATCTGGGTTCGGATGAATTTTTCATCAACAAGGCCATCGGCTGGAGTCTGCGGGAATATTCCAAAACGGATCCAGATTGGGTGCGGAATTTCCTAGATCATCACCGAAGCCAGATGGCACATCTCAGCGTATCGGAGGCTTCGAAATACCTTTGAGCCTTGACACGTTTTTAACACTGTGTTAAATTGGATTGAGCAGATGATTCAGTCTCTGGGAAGGCGGATAAGCCTGCCCGGAGGCTTTTTTATTAGGTGAGAGAATCAATGGGGAAGGAGCAAGATGAAGGAATTATTAATGGGAAACGAAGCGGTCGCCTGTGGCGCGCTGGCTGCCGGAGTTCAGGTGGTCGCTGGCTACCCGGGAACACCGTCTACTGAAGCGCTTGAGACCATCGCAAAGCGCAAGCCTGATGGGGTTTACGTCGAGTGGTCGATTAACGAAAAGGCTGGGGCAGAGGTCGCGGCTGGTGCGGCCTACGCCGGGGCGCGCTCGATGGTGACGATGAAGCAAATGGGGCTGAATGTCGCGTCGGACCCGATCATGTGCGTCAATTACGTTGGCGTCAAAGGGGGCATGGTCATTTATGTTGCGGACGATCCGGGACCGATCTCGTCTCAGACGGAGCAGGATACCCGAAGTTGGGGACAGTTCGCAAAAATTCCGGTTCTGGACTGTACATCACCGGAACAAGCCTTTGAACAAGTACAGGCCGCGTTTGAACTGTCCGAAGCCAAGAACATGCCGGTCATTCTTCGGTCGACCACACGGGTGTGCCACGCTTGTTCAGTGATCGATGTGCCTGAATTTGTCCCGCCAGAGCCGGTCGAAGGTTTTGTCAAAGATAAAAAGTGGGTCATTTTCCCGGGATTGTCTTATCAGAACAAGAAGAAGATTTTCGCGAGAGAGTCAGAGCTGGCAAAGACCTTTTCTGAAAACGGCATGAATACGATCGCCGGCACAGGGAAAATCGGCATCGCCTGCGGTGGAATTGCGGCCGCCTATACAGCCGATGCGATTCAAGGCCACGAGGATCAGTTTACAGTTTTCACGGTGAACACACCGTATCCCTTCCCGATTCAGGCGGCCAGACAATTTGTCGATCAGGTTGATACGGTATTGGCTTTTGAAGAGCTGGACCCGTACATTGAGGATCATCTTGCGGCCATGGGTGTTGACGTCATTGGGAAGCGCTCGGGCGCGGTTCCTGAGGCAGGCGAGTTGTCCGCGGTTGTCGTCGCGGGCATCATCGAAAAACAGACGGGGTTATCACTGGACCTTCATCCGACGAACTTGCCTGAATCACCGGCGCTGCCGGTGCGTCCGCCGGTGCTCTGCGCGGGCTGTCCGCACCGCGGTGCATTTTATGCGGTTAAAAAAGCGATGCGCGGCCGAAAAATCATCGCCCTCGGCGACATCGGCTGCTACACGCTGGGCAACGCGATGCCTCTGGACATGGTAGACACCTGCCTGTGCATGGGCGCCGGGGTCACCATGGCTCAGGGCATGAATCACATCGACCCGTCCACCGTAAACTTTGCCTTCATCGGCGATTCGACCTTTTTCGCTTCGGGGATTACCGGCGCGATTAACGGCGTCTACAATCAGGCGGACATCGTTCTCGCCATACTCGACAACTCGACGACAGCCATGACCGGCCACCAGCCCCATCCGGGCACTGGTGTGACGATGATGGGCGAACGGGTTGAGCCGGTATCGATCGAAAGCGTGCTGCGCGGCGCTGGGGTTACCAGCGTGCGGACAGTGGATCCCCTCGATCTCGACGAAGCCGTACCGGCCATTCAGGCGGCGGCAGACGAAAAGGGCGTCCGGGCAATCATCTTTAAATCGCCGTGTATCGCGATCGTGCCGAAACAGGGCATCGCGGAAGTGGATCAAGACGCCTGTATCGGCTGTAAGCGCTGCATCAATGAGCTGGGGTGCCCGGCCATTACGATGATGGAAACAGAAAATGGGCTGAAGGCGGTGATTGATCCGGCTCTGTGCACCGGGTGCGGCCTTTGCAATCAGATTTGCCCGAAGCATTGCATGGAGGTGAAAGGATGAAAAGCGCATTACTTTGCGGTGTCGGCGGACAGGGAACCGTGTTGGCGTCTCGAATTATTGCCCAAGCGGCAATGGACAGCGGACGTCAGGCCCGGACGGCAGAGACCATCGGCATGGCACAGCGGGGCGGCGCAGTGGTCTCCCACGTGAGAATCGGCGAAACGCCGGAGGAAGCGGTGACGTCGCCTTTGATCCCAGATGGTCAGGCCGACGTGCTCATCGGTTTTGAACCTGGAGAGGCGGCGCGGAATCTCAAGGCGCTGAAGCCGGACGGGATTGTCATTGTCAACCGCCGCGCCATTGTCCCGGTGACAGCTTCCCTTGGGAAGAGCGGCTACGACGGCGAGACGGTTTTGAAATGGCTTGAGGCAAACGCAGCACATTGCTTTGTCGTCGACGGCGACCAAGCGGCCCAGGCGTGCGGCTCGGAAAAGGTGCTCAACGTCGTGCTGACCGGTGCGCTGGCCGCAACCGGCGCGATGGGATTGTCCTTTGAAGCGATCAAAGAGGCGATGATCCGCCGGGTCAAGCCGGCCTTTGTCGAAATGAATAAAAAGGCGCTGGCCCTCGGCGCTGAAATGGTGAGGAGATAAGATCCATGAAAATGAAATCGGAAACCCTTGAACAGATCAAATTTCAGATGAAGCGGGTTAAGGCGGCCGGAGGCTTCTACGCCAAGCGCCTTCAGGACATCGATCCGGAAGATATCCAGTCCCAGGCTGATTTTGAAAAGCTGCCCTTTTCTGAAAAGGCGGATTTGCGCAACGCTTATCCTTTGGGTCTCGCCGCCGTTCCCGAAGAAGAGATCGTGCGCATTCACTCGTCGTCCGGCACGACGGGCACGCCAGTGATCATCCCTTATACTAAAAAAGATGTGGACGATTGGGCGACGTTGTTTGCACGCTGCTACGAAATCGCCGGCATCACCCCGAAAGATCGGATTCAGATCACACCGGGCTACGGCCTGTGGACCGCCGGCATTGGCTTTCAGCTCGGCGCGGAAAAACTCGGCGCGATGACCGTGCCGATGGGGCCGGGCAACACCGCTAAGCAGCTGAAATTTATGGAAGACATGCAGTCGACGGTACTTTGTGCGACGTCGTCTTACGCGCTGCTGTTAGCAGAAGAAATCACTAAGCGCGGCATTCGCGACCGCATCGCCTTAAAGAAGGGCGTCATCGGATCGGAACGCTGGGGCGAAAAAATGCGCGCCCGGATTGCGGATGAGCTCGGCGTCGAGCTTTACGACATTTACGGACTGACGGAAGTTTACGGTCCGGGAATTGCGATCAACTGCAAGTACAATACCGGGATGCATTATTTTGACGATTACCTCTACTTTGAAATCATCGACCCAAAAACCGGCGAGGTGCTGCCGGACGGCGAGCTCGGCGAGCTGGTCATCACGACCCTCCAAAAAGAAGGGGCGCCTTTGATCCGCTACCGCACCCACGATTTGACCCGGATCATTCCCGATGACGAACCCTGCCCCTGCGGGCGCGACCTGCCGCGTATCGACGTCATCCTCGGACGCACCGACGACATGGTCAAGGTTCACGGCGTCAACATGTTTCCGGGACAGATCGATGACGTCCTCAAACAGGTGGAAGGTGCCAGCAGCGAATACCAGGTGTTCATCGATCACGTCAACGGCCGGGACAACATTACCGTTTTTGTCGAAACGGCTTTGCCGAAAGAAGGGTACAAGGCTTTTGAAAAACAGCTGAGAGACACGTTTAAGTCCGTGATCAATGTCGGCATCATTCCGAAAGCGGTGGCAATCGGCGATCTGCCGCGCAGCGAAAAGAAATCCACGCGGATTTACGATTACCGTTACTAATCAAGGAGACCGAGAAGCGCAAAAAATGCGTTTCCCGGTCTTTTTTTATTTTAATTTTTGAAATCCTTGACAAAGATTGAATCGCCCCTCATGATATAAATAAACGCTTGCTTAGCTAGATGAAGCGCTAGACAGCCAGGCCCAAATCGTCAATCAAAAATTTTCCCGCGCATCTCGTCAGCGCAGATTGGAGAGATTATGAAAAGAAGCAACCCACGCGTCTCAACGGCAGCCTCGATCAAAAGGCTCACCGCCTACGAGGGCGAGTACAATTTGTACGAAATGACGGTCAATTACGACTACGATTTGGACGCTCTGATCGGCGAAGCCGCCAGAGACGACCAGACATTCACGGACGCCGCTGTGGCGCAGGCCCTTCCCGGGATATCCGTCAAAGCCGCGCCGCCGTCCTTTGGCTGCAGCGCTTTCTGCGCCGAGACAGACGGGGCGGTGCTCACAGGACGAAACTACGATTTCAAAGAGGACACCTCAGCGCTGCTGGTCCGCACGCATCCCAAAGACGGCTACGCGTCCATCGCGTTTGCTTGCTTGAATAACCTTGGCGCGAACGAGGCCGACAGGAGCATCGAGAAGCGGGCCGCGACGCTGCTCGCGCCTTTCGCTTGTCTTGACGGCGTCAACGTCATGGGGGTGAGCATTGCGGTGCTGACCCTGGACAGCGAGCCGGTCGACCAACATGCGAAAGCGGAGGCGATCAACACCGCTCTGGCCATTCGGCTGGTGCTGGACCGCGCGGCCACGACCCAGGAGGCCGTCGAACTGATGGGCCGCTACGACATGCACGCGATGGCGGGGCGCGATTACCATTTCTTCATCAACGACGAATCGGGTGACAGCGTCGTGGTGGAGTACGACATGTTGGATCCCGCGCGAAGGATGACGGTCACGCCGGCGCGGGAGATCACGAATTACTACGCCCTGTACGCGGACCGGGTGAAACCCAACCAGGTCAACGGCGAGTTCGGCCACGGCAAAGAACGCGCACTGGCCATCGCGGCAATCCTCGACGCGGGCGACGTCACTGCGGACGCGGCGTGGGCAGCTCTGCGGGCATCGTCTCAGGTCCCCAACCCTGAGGACATCACCAGCAACACCCAGTGGTCTGTTGTGTACGACAACACCAATCGAACGGCGCGGTTTGTTCAGCGCAGGCATTGGGGCGATACCTTTGTATTCACGCTGGATTAAAGGCTTAGAATGAATGCGGTGAGAAAAATGCACGCTTCTCATTTAGAAGCGTGCATCAGACTGTAGACAAACGAGGCTCTGAGAAAATACTCAGGAGCCTCGTTTGATTTAATATCAAGCTGCAATTTGTAGATTTATAAATTGAAATCGAAATATAGGACGATTCGGTCCTGAGTGGTTC
>NZ_VUMO01000004.1 GCF_009696145.1 Pseudoramibacter porci | reverse complement strand
TGCTTACTGAATGCATGGCCTGTTTCTATTATTGCTATTTTACCACGGTTGTATGGCAACAGGTGAAAAATGATTGCGATAATAAACAAAGCCTAGAGCGTTTGCCCTAGACTTTGTCTACAGTCTGAGAAGCATTCTAATGAATGCTTCTGTAAACTTTTTTACTGTGCTTTAAAAATACTTGAAAATGAGATGAACAAGTCACGATAAATCGAGACTTTAATCCTCTGAGGTGAGTTATAAATCTTAGGGATAAAAGCATTTTTCTTGAAATTGTATTCCATGATCACTTGCTTCTGAGGATCGATGATCCAATATTCTTTCACGCCCGCCTCTGCGTAAATCCCTGTTTTCATCAAATAGATCATTTCCTCTTCTTCCGGAGTGACAACTTCAATGACCCAATCTGGAAAAGAGCTGCCATTGACGGTTACAGTTAGTGACGGGCGCAGCTGCGTATGATGCATCTGCCCGACCATCAGCACTTCATACGGATCTGACAGCTGGTCAAGCGGACGGTGACTTAAGTGATATTGTTTTAAAATCGAAGACAGATACTTAATGATTGCCTTTGCAGAAGAATCTGTCGTATTTTTAGCGTATTCTTCACCATTAATAATTTCACCTTGAGGGGTAAAGATTGGTTCTTCCTGCGTATTTTCCTCAGTCATAACCACATCTGCAGCAATAGAATCGTGATTGTTTTCCATTTTTATCTTTTACTCCTTTATTTCATCTCTTTAATCTGTCCAACTTCTGATTCAATCTCGCGTTTTAATAAAATAAGTTGTATCAAATCTTCCTGGACCGATATACGGTTGAATTCCGTATTGTACTCATCCGCTAGCTCTGGTCTCTGAAGACGGCGCAACGTTTCAATATTTTCGACGATATCGTTAACTGTGCTTGATTTCATTCTAAATAATTTCTGAGCAGATAAAATTTCATCTCGAATCGTCGACATTTCCGTATCCAACGACTGGATCGTATTGGCTGTCCGCGTCAAGCGTTTCTTTATCACTTCCGGCAATTTAGCTTTATACTTATAGTTAAGCGAATGTTCAACGACTGCCCAAAAATTCATCGCAAGGGTTCGAATCTGAATTTCAACAAAAATTTCTCGGTAGCCCACACTGCTGAAAACCGGGTATTTTACAATAATATGATAACTTTGGTAACCGCTTTCTTTCGGTTTTCCTTCTCCGCTGTGGAACGCCGAGCGATCTTCTCCTTGAAGATAATTCTTCACTTGGAAAACAGTTAAATCCTTATTATTGCGCGAATAAATCATATCTGCCACTTCATAAATATCTTCGACAAATTGACAAATGATACGAATCCCTGCAATATCCCGAATTTTTTCTTCTACATCGTCGACATTGTAATGATATTTATTTATTTTTTCAAGAATACTCGACAACGATTTGACGCGTCCTGTAACAGATTCAATCGGTGAGGTTTCGCCCAGCTGTGCCCGCTGATCCTTTAATTGATTAAATTTAAGCAGCAATTCATCGACGGCCTGCTGATAAGGAATTAATATACGTTGCCAATCCTTCGCTTTCATTTCTCTCCTTTTCCCCCCTTTATTATAACTTACAAAACAATTTTTCCAATAAGTTTCTGCCGATTTTTTTGATAAGCGCACCCTTGTGTCAGATGCAGATCACGCATACGATCAATCAACATCTCTCTGATTTTCCACCAGCTAATGTGCCAATTTGTCTGGATCGAATCCTGCTCAGGAATACGCCCAATAACGCGCTGAAGCGCAATATCCGGCGCTAGATGCGTTAAAAAAAGAACAACGCGATGAATGTAATCTTCAACGCTCAATAACTGAACTCGGCCTTTTTGATACATCTCTGCCAATTTTGTGCCACGTTCCACGTAAAGCGCGTGGCACTTAACAAAATCTGTCTTTAATACCGAAAGTAACTCCGCCCCCTCGATCACATCCATTTCGTCATCCCAAGGTAAATCCAAAATCATATGGGTACAAAGCTGTAAATGATGCGCTTTTATTCTCATAGCGGCATCGACATAATCAGAAAGCGAATGCTGCCGATTGAGGATACGCAGTGTTTTGGCGTTTATGGTTTGAAGTCCAAGCTCGATACAAATATCGATATGATTTTGCTCGCTGATTTGGCTTAGAAAATCTAACTGCTGATCGCTGATACAGTCCGGTCTTGTTGATATTGAAATGCCGACAATCTGTTCGCCTAAACAAGCCTCAATATTAGATTGGAAGGTTTTAAAATCGATATAAGTATTTGAGAAATCTTGTAAAAACGGAATAAATAAATCGGCGTGGTAACGTTTGCTGATATAGGCTTCATTCCTTTTGATCTGATCCTTAATGGAAATAGATGATGACAGCGTTTCGTTTCCAGCACCCTTTTCACCGCAAAAAATACATCCGCCACATGATAACGTGCCATCACGATTCGGGCATGTTCCGCCAGTATTAACAGGTATTTTATAAACCTTCTGCCCGTAATGTTTTTTCAGCCATGATGCGTAAGTTTGATACGGCAATTGAATTTGATATGGATCTTTCATGCAAAAACTTTCTAAATATCCCAATAAACAGATAACGCCGAATGTATGAGTTTCACACAATCGGCGCCTTTGAATAAACCCTTCAAAAAAACATTAAAAGCGAATTTATTTATAGTTTTTGATGCATTCCGGAATTTCGTTTTCGTCGCAGCTAAGACTTAAAACGAATTTCACATCTTGTTTTTTCTGAATAACATCTAAACGTTTCAAAAGACCCTCTACGTCTTCCGGTCCGTTTGCATCTAAAATTCTCAATAAATTATCGATATAGATTGTATCAACATCGTAATTGCTGCCTAAAACGCCACAGATAAAACCGAATAATTCATCTTCTCCTTTAATGCCAAAATCGTCACTATTGATAAAGCGAATTTTTGTATCGACAGTTACGCGATATTTATCTCTGTCATTTATAAAAAGAATTTGACCTTTAGAAGTTTCAAGTTCTGCATTCGCCATGTCGATCATTTTTTTCGTCTTGCCGCTTCCCTTTGCTCCATATACAAATTCAATCATTTAAGACACCTACTTTCTACGTTGTTATTTTTATTATACCGGTGAAAACGATATTATTCAATGCTTTTTTTTGCCTTTTTCGTTACTGCGTGTGACTCAGCATATATGTCAATGTATATAAACTGTCTGAAATATTGACGTCTTCAATCATAACATCATCCGGTAAAGTTAAATCGATCGGGACAAAATTCATAATCCCTTTAATGCCCGTTCGTACAACTTCATTCGCCACACTTTGTCCAATGGCTCTCGGGACACACAATATTGCGATATTGATCATATTTTCCTTAACATATTCGTCAAGGTACTCCATGTGAAAAATCGGGACACCATCGTGCGTCTGACCAACTTTTTCCGAATCAATGTCAAACATAGCACGAATCCATATGCCTTCATTTTTGAAACCTTCATAATGAGAAATCGCATGTCCCAGATTTCCTGCCCCGATAATGACACAACGATAAGGACGGTCGAGTCCCAATAAATCGTGGATCACGTCCTTTAATTCTTGAACACGGTAGCCATATCCCTGCTGTCCATAGGCACCAAAAGAATTCAGATCTTGCCTAATCTGAGAGGCTGTCAGCCCCATCATCTTTGACAATTCCATCGATGATATTTTCTGGAATCCCCTTTCGTTTAAGTCTGTCAAAAATCGATAATATTTGGGAAGTCGCCTAACGACACTCATCGATACTTTTTTTGAATTTTTCCGCATATGCGCTCCATCTATCTCAAAATATGCAATCATTCCATTTGATTGTTATAATTATAACAAAATAATTCCAATAAATCAATTGGACATAAAAAAACTACTTAAGCTTCTAGAGAGACTTAAGCAGTTCAATACAATATGGTGCGGATGAAAGGATTCGAACCTTCATACACGAGGTACTAGATCCTAAATCTAGCGCGTCTGCCAATTCCGCCACATCCGCAAGCAGCGTCACTCGAGACGGCAAGCGCTCGTATGTAACGTGCTATTAAAAAATATCATAAAGGAGCAGCAACTTCAAGGAAAAATTGCTGCTTTAATCTGTAATTTTTCTTTAACGTTCAAATCCTAAAACGGTATAATCTTTGTCTTCAATCACTTTTTTTAATTGAACATCGTCAATTTCTTTATTGAGCATAACAACTGCTGTTCCCTTTTGGTGATCTACCTGAGCTTGTTCTACTTCCGGAATATTTTCAAGTGCCTTTTTCACAGTTGCTTCGCAATGTTCGCACATCATACCTTCAATTTTTATTGTTTCTGTTATCATATTTACCCTCCTATTTTTTCTCATTCTTGATTTAATGGAACAGTTCGAACACACATAACCTTATAATCCAGTCGTTCTATGGTTCTTTTAATGATATCAT
Organism: Pseudoramibacter porci; assembly: GCF_009696145.1. Classification (GTDB taxonomy): domain Bacteria; phylum Bacillota; class Clostridia; order Eubacteriales; family Eubacteriaceae; genus Pseudoramibacter; species Pseudoramibacter porci. The sequence continues at coordinate 167,449 of NZ_VUMO01000004.1, read as the reverse complement.
CTGACACTTCACGGTCTTCAGATATTTTTGCAACACCTTTTTCCCAATCGACTTCTGCAGAAACGCCATCAATCCGATCTAACTGCCGTTGAATCCGTCCTTGACAATTTTCACAGCTCATTCCCTGAATTTTTACTTCTTTTTCCGCAATAATTGGATAATTAAGCTTCTTTTTTTCATCGATCCATTTATCACCACCGCTGCCGCAACAGCTGCCGTCTCCCGAGAAGCGTTTTCGGGCACTCTTCACCGCTATAAAAACGATCACAGCCAATACTAGAATAATCATTATTGTTGCTGTCATGGTACTTTCCTTTTTTACTTCATTAATTTTAAAATGACACGGACGAGTTCATCAACTGTTCCTTCTTTGTCTGCTTTAATGTCTTCAACGACACAAGTCCTTATATGATCTTCTAACAAAACTTTATTAAATGATTTCATTGCTGCCGTTACAGCCGCACTTTGAACCAAAATGTCCGGACAATACGCATCATTTTCTACCATTCTTTTAATACCTCGAACCTGACCTTCAATTCTACTCAGGCGATTAATCATATCTCTATACTGATCCGGCTCCCTTTTTTTATGCCGTACACAGCAGTCTCTGCTTTTTTCTTCAGCCATTTTTTCTCCTTTTAATACCCCCACTCAGGTATTTATAATACGCAGATTATATACCCGGATGGGGGTATTGTCAAGTGTACAAAAAAATCTTATCTCCACTGATGCAAAGATAAGATTTAATCCCTCATATAATATTTTGTGGTTGGCCTTCCAACCAACATCTGATGTTATCAAAAACAATTTCTGCGCGCTTATACAATGCTTCCCGAGTTGCGTACGCAATATGCGGCGTTATGATGCAATTCTTAGCTGTGAGCAGCGGATGATCCGGCGGAAGCGGTGGTTCTTCTTCAAACACATCTATTCCCGCACCAGCAATTTTTCCCATATTGAGCGCCTGGGCTAAGGCATGGTAATCAATTAATGCGCCTCGAGCTGTATTAATTAAAATGGCCTCTTTTTTCATTTTATTTATTTGTTGCGCGTCAATCATCTGCGTCGTCTCTTTTGTCCAAGGGACATGAAGAGAAATTATGTCTGACCGGCGCATCAACTGGTCTAACGAAACATATTCTATTCCCATTGCCTGAGCTTCTTCTCTCTGTGTTCTGCTGTACGCAATGAGATGGCATCCAAAAGCCTTTGCTATTTTAGCAACTTGAAGTCCAATCGTGCCTGTACCAACAATTCCCAAGGTTTGACCACAAAGCTCACTTCCAATCGGGAATTTACTTTTCCCTTGCACTAAAATATCTTGGCTTTCGGAAATTTTTCTCTTGAGGTCAATCATCAAACCAATTGCCAATTCTGCCACCGCATGCGTCGAATAATTGGCCGCATTGCAAATTGCGATGTGGTTGGCCTTCAAATAATCTACATCGATATGATCAACCCCAGTAAAAGCAACATCCACCATTTTTAGATGATGGCAATGTTCTAGAACTTTTTTTCTTAAAGGTTGATTGGCCAATACAATGATGTTTGCATCTGCGACCCGCTCTGCTAATATTTCTTCTGTTTCTGCCTTATGATCGTATGCAATAATTTGATGACCATCTGCCTTTAATAACATTGTCAGAGCCTTAAATGCGTCATCACTGATTCCTAAAGGCTCCATGATTACAATCTTTAGCTTTGATTTTTGATTTGGAGTCTTATTCATCAAATTCTCCCTCTTGTTTTTTTTCATCAATCAATGCGTATATCTCAGATTTAGGGAATCCTCTAGATAACAAATTTCTCTGTACACGCATTTGAAGTTCCCAGCCTGTATACCCTTTTAATCGCTGCATCCTTAAATATTTTTGATAATCTGCCTCGATATGATTTCTCTGCGTTTCCTCCTCATCATCCGCAACATTCTCCGCAAACATCTCTTGTTTACGAGATATTTGTGCACGAATCATCGCGTAAGAATACCCCCGTCTCATCATCCAGTTCGCAACCTTGCGGCTTCTTTTCTCTCGATGTTCATTGCGGTATCGTTCAAAAGCCTCATCAATCAATTCTTCACAGCAGCGCTCTTCCTCTTCTTCGGAAAAAAACAAATCAATATCCTCAATTTTTTCCCTTGGGATTCCTTTATGAATTAAGTCCTGCGCCAATCTTCGTCTGCTGTATCGTTTTGAACTTTTATTCAATTCACATGCATTTTTGATATACCGCTCGTCATCGATATAGCCATATCGTATTAAAGCTTCCATACCTGCTGCAATCTCTTTTTCCGAATATTTTTTATCTTGAAGATACTTGACCATTTCCGCTTCGGTTCGATCGCGATACGTTAAATAATTCATCGCTCTATCAAAGGCTGATAATTTTGATGTTTTTTTTGTATGCTCTTCCAATATGATCCTGCCTCAATACTTTTTATTTCCAATCATTCTAAAAAAGACCTCTTTGAGAGGCCTTGATTTCGCTATTCAGCTAATTCCATTTTTTTCGCTTGGTCAGTTGTGATCAAAGCTTCTATCATTTCATCAATTTCACCGTCTAAAAATGAATCAAGCTGATGAACTGTTAATCCAATACGATGATCCGTGACGCGCCCTTGCGGGAAATTGTAAGTTCGAATGCGTTCGCTTCTATCCCCTGTTCCGATCTGACTCTTTCTCTCCGCTGAAATCTCACTTTGCTGCTTTTGTGTTTCCATATCGTAAAGCCGAGCCTTCAATACTTTCATGGCTTTTGCTTTATTTTTTATCTGAGATTTTTCGTCTTGACACGTTACAACTAACCCACTTGGAATATGTGTAATACGGACAGCCGAGTCCGTCGTATTAACGCATTGCCCCCCGTTTCCCGAAGCGCGGTATACATCAATGCGCAAATCATTCGGATCAATTTTCACTTCGACATCTTCGACTTCTGGCAAAACTGCAACGGTTGCGGTCGATGTATGAATTCGCCCACCAGATTCCGTTTCCGGAACACGTTGGACACGATGAACTCCACTTTCGTATTTTAAGCGGCTGTACGCGCCTTGACCATTAATGGAAAAAGTAATTTCCTTTATGCCGCCAAGATCTAAAATATTAGAGTTCATAATTTCCGTCTGCCATCTATGGCGTTCAGCGTAGCGCACATACATCCGAAATAAATCGTGAGCAAAAAGTGCCGCTTCATCTCCACCGGCACCCGCTCTTATTTCAACGATGACGCTTTTATCATCATTAGGATCCTTCGGAAGGAGCAATATTTTTATTTCATCCTCTAATTTTTTCTGTATTTCCGTCTGCTCTTTTACTTCGATCTCGCACATTTCTTTAAAATCTGCGTCTATTGATTTGTCCGATAGCATCTCCTGACTTTCCTGAATTGCCTTTTCCGTTGAACGATACGCCTTATACTTTTGAACAATCGGTTCGAGGTGCGCATGTTCTTTCATTAAACGCTGCCAATTCTGCTGATCAGCGATAATGTCCGGATTGGAAATATCACGTGTTAACTGAACGTATTTATCTTCAAGAGATTCTAATTTTTCAAACATATTATTTTCCTTTCTACAAAAAAATCCATTTACACTCAAATCTTAATACTGTGCTACAATGGTTTTTGATCGTAGAAGAAAACAGTCATAGAACCCGGACCAATATGCGTTCCAATGACAGGTGCTAATATCTTTCTTGAAAAATTGGTGCAGCCGTATTGTTTAGTTAATTGTTCTTGAACTGCGTTAACAAGATGATCTTGGTAGGCATCAACAAAATATATTTTTTGGTGCGCAATATCATAACTGTGATCCGCAATGTATTGGACAAATTTTTTTACCAGACGTTTTTCTCCCCTGCATTTATCCGTAATTTCTAATTTCCCTTCGTCGTCCACAATCATAAATGGATGAATTTTTAATGCATTACCAATAAAAGCGGAGGGCCGACTGAGACGGCCGCCTCTACAAACGTACTCTAAATTCGTGACCGTAAAAATGTGATGAATATGCTCATGGCAACGATTGGTCAGCTGAATCAACTCATCCATGGACATGCCATTCTGTGCTTGCTCTGCCACAACGTCGACAACCATACCCAAACCGCCGGTCACCGCCTTTGTATCGACAACGCGAATATCAACATCAGGATATTCTTTGTTAATCTCATTTTTCGCCAGGCAAGCCGTCTGATAAGTTCCCGACAAGCCACTCGAAAAGCTGAGCAAAAGCGCATCTTGTCTTGCTTCCGCATAAGTTTTAAAGCAGTCGTAGTAGTCTTGATATGGGATTTGAGAGGTTTTATAAACAACCCCTTCTTTCATATTTTTATAAATTTCTTCAGGCTGAATATCAATGCCATCTCGATATATATTATCTCCCTGTGTCACGTACAGCGGGAGTACTTGAACCTGTAATGCTTCTAAACGTTCCTTTGGCAAATCACAGGCCGAATCCGTAATAATATGAATGCACATATAACTCTCACTTCACTAAAATTTTCTATAAAGTTTATCACATGAATCCACTTATCGCAACCTTGCTGCTTTAATACCAGCCTTCCCCTTTTTCCTGATTTTGAATATTTTGAACTTCTTCTTGAAGATCTTCTTCTTTTTCTTTAGCCTTTTTTTCTAAATGACTCATTTTTTCACGTTCTTTTTTTCTTTTGGCTTCTTCTGCTTTTTTCCGATCTTCTTCCTTGTTATGTTTTTCGATATTTTTGACAAAAACCTGCGCAGAACGGTAGCCAGTTTCCTTCATTCTGTTATTAATCGCTGCCGTTTCTATGATTGCCGCTAAATTCCGTCCGCTGGATACTGGGATCGTTACAAGCGGTATATCAACTCCCAGAATATTGGTTGTCTGATCATCTAAACCCAATCGATCGTACGGAGAATGTTCGTCCCAGTTTTCAAGCCTAATTACCATATCGATATCAACCGATCTTTTGACTGACTTGGCACCAAAAAGCATTCTGACATCAATAATGCCAATTCCGCGTACTTCCATATAATACCTAAGCATCTCCGGGGCTTCCCCGATTAAATGATTACCATGGTGGCAGGTGATATCGACGACATCATCGGCGATAAAACTATTACCCCGTTTGATTAACTCTAGAGCCGTTTCACTTTTACCGATACCGCTAGCGCCGGTAATCACAACGCCAACCCCTCTAACTTCGACAAGCACACCGTGGATGCCCGTTCGCGGCGCTGTCTTATTATCAATATAATCAATTAAGCGATAGTTGAGCGATGTTGTTTTTTCCTTGCTCTTTAACAAGATCACTTTATATTTTGCGGCAGCCTTTTCAAAGAGTGTCGTTTCTGGCAAATCCCAACAGACTATTAAACACGGAATATCATGACTAAAAAAATCATCAATGCGTTTTTCTCTAAGTCTCGGATCCAAAGACATTAAATAAGAAATTTCAACTTTTCCAACCAGCTGAATGCGCCGATTGTCAAAATATTCGTAGTATCCATGCAGCTGCAGGCCCGGACGATTGGTTCCAGAATCCCACAATTCAAAGTAATGAATTGGCGCTATGATTTTTTCCAGATTTAACGACTTGCAAAATTCTTCAACTTCAATCGTGCATAAAGGTTCCTTTTCAGTCATTTTTTTCTCCTGGTTTTCTAAAATACTGATAGACAGCATCAGCCGCTTTCTGATTCATGCCGTTGACTTTCATCAATTCATCTCGACTGGCTTCTTTTATATTATCAAGTGTATTAAAGTAACGCATCAGTGCTTTTCGCCTTTTCTTGCCAATTCCAGGAATGGTCTCAAGGCGTGAGGACAACATGTTCTTTTTTCGTAATTGTCTGTGATAAGTAATCGCAAACCGATGAACTTCTTCTGATATTTCATTTAAAAATGTGCATACCGGCGTACCGTATGTCAATTGGTATTCCTGATCTCGATAGATCACACCTCTTAATTGATGATGATCATCTTTAACCAAACCACAAACTACGCTGTCTAATTCCGGATACATGGATAAAATCGACTGTGCTGCGTCCACATGTGTTTTGCCGCCATCGATCATGAAAATCTCAGGAAATGGCAGAAATGAACTTTCTCCCGGCGTTTTCCCTTCTTTTAATTCCTTCATGCCGTGTTCTATTCGACGAAACAGCATTTCCTGCATGCTCGCGTAATCATTTTGACCCTCGACGGTTTTGATTTTAAAACGGCGATACGCTTTTGGCTGCGGTTTCCCCTGTTCAAAAACGACCATTCCGCCGACATTATTGGTCCCAGATATATTTGAAATGTCATAAGCTTCAATGCGCTTCGGCGCATCGTCTATATCCAGCAATGTTTGAAGGGATTCAACTCTATTTTCTCGACGTTTTTCCTTTTGCCGTTTTTCAATGAAATATTGTTCAAGCGTTAGTTTTGCGTTCTTCTCGACCATTTGAATGAAATGATCTTTCTTTCCCTTTTGCGGCACCGTGATTCGAACGCGGGATCCTCTCTGAGCGGTCAGCCACGCTTCGATGCTGGCCATTTCATCATCTAATGGGCAAGATAAAATGATCTCTTTGGGCAAAAAATGCGATCCATTGTAATATTGCTTCACAACATTTGTCATAATCGCTTCGTCCGCCTCGTCCTTTACACCATCAACCATAATGCGGTTACGCCCCAACAGTTTTCCATCGCGCACATTAAAAACTTGCACACACGCAATATTTTGATCTATTTCATCCAATTGATCTGCCTTATTCTGAGCATTTTCCCTATAGAAAGCAATATAATCTTGATTCTGCTGGTTTTCGCTGACGATCTTCTGTTTGGATACAACAAAATCGATCGCTTGAATTTTATCCCGGCAATCCGCTGCCTTTTCGTATTCTAAATTTTCCGACGCGCGTATCATCTCTGCAGTGAGCTGATCGACAATTGGCTTATTTTTTCCACTTAAGATATCAATATCATTTTGAACATTGATTGCGTATTGTTCGGGATCGATTTTTCCGGAACACGGTGCAAGACATTGCCCCATATGGTAATAAATGCACGGCCTGCCCCGTTTAATGCCCTTTGCCACCTTGCGATTGCAGCGGCGCAAAGGGTACACGCGCTGCAAAGCTTCGATCGTTTGCTTTACCGCTGTGCTGCTGGTGAAAGGACCGAAATAACGTCCGCCATCCCGCTGGTGATTGCGCGTCATGAGAATTTTAGGATATTTTTCCTGCGTTGTAATTTTAATATATGGATAGCTTTTATCGTCCTTCAGCATAATGTTGTACCGGGGACGATGCTCCTTGATCAGATTACATTCGAGAATCAACGCTTCCATTTCAGTATCAACCACAATGGTCTCGATCGATTCAACGTGGGACACTTGAATCTGCGTTTTAATCGGGAGTTTTTTAGGGTTTTGAAAATACGAATGAACGCGATTAAATAAATTTTTTGCCTTACCGACATAAATGATGTCTCCGGCATGGTTATGCATAATATAGATGCCTGGTTTTTTAGGAATATTTTTTAAATTATTGCGATCATACATGTTATTATCATAGTCAAAATACTTTATTTTTTCAATCTTTTTGTTATAATAATGCCACATCGACTTGATAGGAGGCTCACATGCTAGAAAAATTTGAAACACGAATCAAAAGCGGCAAGAGCGCCGTCATATCTAATAATCAATTCGAAGTGGAAGTACGTCCGAGAGTTTATGACCACGGATACACCATCACAAAGCGCGCATTGAATAATCCCTTAAACATCATTGAAATTCGAGACATCCGCCTGCCACTGTCTATCACTCAGTTATTAAAATCGGCTAAAGAAATGCTGGATGCCCAGTACAACTTATCTGCCCATGGGACATTATAAAGCCATTCTCTGGGATCTCGACGGCACACTAATGGACACCGGCCCCGGCATTTTTGCCGCATTCCGCCACGTTCAAAAACTGAAAGGCTGGCCTGAAATTGACGACAAAACACTGCACACACTCGTCGGACCGCCTCTCGTTCAGTCTTACATGAAGACCTTCGGAATCTCCGAGACAGAAGGCATCGAAGCCTCGCATTTGCATCGCGCGTATCAAAAAAAATACAGTTATCAGCTTTCACTATCTTACCCTGGAATGGCGGAATTATTAATGCAGTTGAAAGATCGCGGTTATCTGCTGGCTGTTTCGACATTAAAGGGCGAAGTCATTGCGCGAAAGACTTTGGAGGCCGGCCAATTAGATCAATTTTTTGATACGATTTGCGGCGTAACCCCAAACCACATTACTGCAAAAAAATCGGATATTATGCAGCGGGCTCTTGATCATCTGTCTTTAACAACGCGCGATGCGCTCCTCGTTGGTGACAGCCGATTCGACGCGTTCGGCGCATGGAAAAAAATGATGCCCTTTGTCGCCGTCACCTACGGCTACGGCTTCCATTCAGCCGCCGACGCTGATCCATGGCATCCGCTACACATTTCGGACTCAGTCGACGATCTAAACACATTTTTATCGACTTTATAAAAACAAATACGATAAGGAAACTATGAAAAAAAATACTACAACCCCTCTTGCACACATGCAGCGGTCTCCGTTATTTGATCGCGCATCTGGCATTTTAATGCCGGTTTCTGCTCTGCCCGGTGATTTCGGGATTGGAACTTTTGGCGCATCTGCTAAAAAATTTATCGATTTTCTCGTCAAAATCGGCTGTTCTTATTGGCAAGTGCTCCCCTTTGGACCAATAGACGCCTTCAACTCCCCTTATCAGGCTGTTTCTGCTTTTGCAGGCAACCCTTTTTTCATCGACCCTGAACGTTTAAAAGATGCTGGACTATTAACTGAAGACGAAGTCCAGACGGCGCGATACGATGAAACACCATGGGCTGTCGCCTACGATTTTATCCGCGAAACGCGAGTCGACTTATTTCGAAAAGCCTTTAATCGTGCCGATGATCAATTAAGAGAAAAAATTAAACAATTTAAAAAAACGCAGCCTTGGCTTGAAGACTACGCACTATACACCGCTATTTCAGCGGATACCGGCGAAGAATGCTGGATTAATTGGGAGGCCGGTTTACGAGACCGGAATGCAGCGGCCATCCAAAAGGCAACCGACAAATTGTCTGAGGAAATCGAATTCCAAATTTTTTTGCAGTATTTATTTTTTACGCAATGGGATGAAATCAAAGCCTACGCCAATGCCCATCATATCTATATTATCGGCGATATGCCGATGTATGTCGCATTACAAAGTCCAGATGTCTGGACACATCCCGAATGTTTTGATCTAAATGAAGATGGGACGCCTAAAACGGTAGCCGGTGTTCCACCCGACTATTTTTCAGAAGATGGTCAATTGTGGGGCAATCCGTTATATAATTGGGACGCTCTTAAAGAACAGAATTATAAATGGTGGCTTGACCGCTTAGAGATGGCGCTGACTTTATTTGACACCGTCAGAATTGATCACTTCCGAGCTTTCTCCGCCTATTGGTCTGTCCCCGTAGGAGAAAAAACGGCAAAAAACGGTAAATGGCTGCCAGGTCCAGGAATGGATTTGTTCAATCACGTCTTTGAAACCTTCAATTTTTCTAGTCCGCGCATCATTGCAGAAGACCTTGGCGTTCAAGATGATGGCGTCAGACAGCTGTTGGCCGATTCAGGATTTCCCGGCATGCGCGTCCTGCAATTTGCCTTCATCGACGCTGGCGACGGCATCCATTGGCCGCACAATTATATTCCCAATACCGTTGCCTACACAGGCACCCACGACAACAACACTTTGCTGGGCTATCTCTGGGAATTGAATGAAGGCGCTAGAAAATTTGCCTTTGAATACTGCAACTATCCCTGCCAAGGAGATGAATGGCAACAAGGCGGCCCCCACAGCGATTCCTGCCATGCACTGATTCGCTTGCTTTGGATGAGCAGTGCACGTCTTGCCATTATCCCAATGCAGGATTTGCTGGGATACGGCGCCGATTCCAGAACCAATACGCCCGGTCAGGCTGAGGGAAACTGGAAATTCCGTCTGCCGCAAGATGCGATTGATTCCGCTGATACAAAATGGATCTACGAAATGAACCGGATCTACAAGCGCATGAATCCCCATTCTCAAACTGCTTTCTAATCTAACTTAAAAAGCCCTCACAACCGAACATACACTTCCGTTTGTACGGGCTTTTTTCTGTTTCTAACTATCCAGCTTCAATACAGACATGAAGGCTTCCTGCGGTACTTCAACACTTCCAACCTGCCGCATCCGCTTCTTTCCGGCCTTCTGCTTTTCAAGCAGCTTCCGTTTTCGAGTAATATCGCCGCCGTAGCATTTTGCTAAAACGTCTTTACGCAAAGCGGAAATGGTCTCTCTCGCAACAATCCGATTACCGATCGCAGCTTGAATCGGAATCTCAAACATTTGTCTCGGAATCGTTTCCTTGAGTTTTTTACAAATCGCACGCCCTCTCGCAATGGCTTTTTCTCTTGGAAATATAAAAGAAAGGGCATCGACCATTTCGCCATTGAGCAAAATATCGAGCTTAACTAAATCGGCAGACTGATAAGATTTTATCTCATAGTCCAAAGACGCATAACCTCGCGTCCTGGATTTTAGAGCGTCAAAAAAGTCGTACACAATTTCATTAAGGGGCATTTCATAATGAATATTAACTCGCGTTTCCTCGAGGTATTCCATATTGATGTAAGTTCCCCGTCGTTCCTGACAAAGTTCCATGACTTGACCGAGATAATCACTGGGAACCATAATGGACGCATCGACAATCGGTTCTTCCATTTCTGAGATTTCGGAAGGATCTGGAAGATTGGCCGGATTATCAACCATTAACGTTTGACCGTCGGTCTTTATCACCTTGTAAATAACCGATGGCGCCGTTGTGACCAAGTCTAAATTAAATTCCCGCTCCAATCTTTCCTGAATAATTTCCATATGCAATAGACCCAAAAAACCGCAACGAAATCCAAATCCCAAAGCTATAGATGTTTCCGGTTCATATAACAACGACGCATCATTCAGCTTCAGTTTTGCCAGGGCCTCTTTTAAATCCTCATATTTTGCGCCATCCGCTGGATAAATTCCGCAATAAACCATTGGGACTACTTTTTTGTAACCCGGAAGCGGTTCAGCGGCGGGTCTCGCCTTTTCCGTAATCGTATCGCCAACTTCTGTATCCCCAACTGTTTTTACGCCAGCGACAACATAACCGACATCTCCTGCCTGCAGCTTTTCTCCCGGATAAAGCTTATTTTCAAAGAACCCTACTTCTTCAACGTCAAAATCTAAACCGCCTGCCATGAGGTGTACCCGCATTCCCGCTTTGATTGTCCCTTCAACTACGCGGACAGAGGCAATAACACCGCGGTAAGTGTCGTAATACGAGTCAAAGATCAGCGCTTTCAATGGTGCGTCTGGGTCACCTGTCGGGGCCGGCACATTTTGCACAATGTCTTCAAGAACATCTTCAATATTCATGTCGTTTTTTGCTGAAATAAGCGGCGCCTCGTCAGCCGGCAATCCCAATATATCTTCAACTTCTCCTTTGACCCGATCCGGTTCCGCAGACGGTAGATCAATTTTGTTAATGACGGGTAAAATTTCTAAATCATTGTCCAGCGCCAGATAGGTATTGGCGATAGTCTGCGCTTCAATTCCCTGAGAAGCGTCAACGACAAGGACAGCCCCTTCGCAGGCCGCCAAGGATCTGGAAACCTCGTATGTAAAATCCACATGGCCCGGCGTATCAATTAAATTTAATATGTAGGATTCCCCATCCTTAGCCTTGTAGAGCAAACGGATCGCCTGAAGCTTAATGGTGATACCGCGCTCCCTCTCGATATCCATATTGTCGAGCAGTTGATCCTCCATATCATGGGCGGAAATAAGACCTGTCTTTTCAATCAAACGGTCTGCCAAAGTTGATTTGCCATGGTCAATGTGCGCAATAATTGAAAAATTGCGCGTTCTTTCCTGTTGTGTTTTTGCCATTTATGCCTCTTTTTATTGTTTTCTTTTATTGAATTAATCCAAGGTATTTTATCATAATTTTCCCTTATTATCAGCATTTTGTCAAAAGATTCGTGTTTTCGCTTGTTTCTCTGTAGATGTTGTGCTATAATTCGGTCGTTAAACAATAAATGAGGAGGTCTGCTAGAACATGGCAAATATCAAATCTGCTATTAAAAGAGCAAAAACCAACGAAATTGCACGGATGCGTAACAAAGCTGTTCGCACAAACTTGAAAACTGTTGAAAAACAGTTCCAGGCTGCTGTTGCGGAAGGCAACAAGGAAAACGCACAGAAGGCATACAACGTCGCTGCCAAACAATGGGACAAGGCCGTTGCCAAACACGTTATCCACAAAAACAAAGCATCTAACAAAAAAAGCCAGTTGGCCAAAGCTCTTAATTCTGTTACTGACTAATTCTCGTTTATTCCCTAACACGTGTCTCAAGGTGATCCGATCGATCACCTTATTTTTTTTGTCTCGATAAACGCATCATGAGCAGAGATATGGCAAGCTCTGGATCAATTTTTCCTGTTTTCATCGACAAATCTATATCAGCCAGTGAGATCATCATTCTTTTCAGCTGCATCACTCCAATTTGATTGCAGCGCCGTGCCATCTTTTTTACGACAAATAAGGGGCGCCTCACCTGCTTCGCAATTTGAGAGATCGAGATGTGACGCTCTGCCAACATCCCCACTTCTGTCATCGTTCGGATCTGCCCAGTCATCAGACCGAAAACACCAAAAGGCGATTCGCCTTGATGATAGAATAAATCCAACATTTGCAGGGCATGTCCAGTTTCGCCGCTAATGGCCGCGTCGATCATCTTAAATATATTGTCGTCAATGGCTTCCGGGATCACGGCTTCGACTGTTTCTATACCGATTGAATTTTCAGTTCCAGCAAAATCGATCATCTGTGCGGTCCAATGATCCATCATTTCTACATTCACATTTTCACTTTGAATGTACCGGCTTCGCTCAATCGCGTATTTCAAGGCTCTGCCGCTGATCGTTTTATTTTCCCGTTTCAACCGCATCGCTATCCAATTTTCCAATGCAACCAGTGACAGTTTTTCAAAATCGACCAGCGTACCATTTTTAGTTAATTGTTTATAGATCTTTTTTCGCTTATCTGGTTTGCTGTCAAGAATAATTAATATCGTTGTTGGCTCTGGCGATACGAGATAATCCGAAAATGCCTTTACAGTCTCTTTTGCGGCTGTACGCATTAATCCTACTTCTTCTCGCACAATTACGACTCGATAGGCACTCATCATCGGCAGTTGCCTGCAAATTTCGATAATATCTGAAATTTCCGTATCCTTTTCCGAAAATGACATCACGTTAAGCTGATACATGGCTTCTGGTACGGCTGCTTTGATTAAATTGTCAACCATCATGTTCGCAATGTATTGTTCTGGCCCCGAGAACAAATATAACAGTGAAAAATTATTTTGTTTGATATTCTTTAAAAGTTGTTGGTAATTCATGTCGCTTATTTTATCATAAAAATGCACCCTTATTGCGCATAGGTTCTGACCTTTATGGTTTTTCCGTCTGTTGTCACTTGGATCGCTCCATTCTGATCCGTCCTCAAATATGAAATTCCCTGTTTCTTCAGTCGCGTTAGTATTTTTTGATCGGGATGGCCGTATCGATTGTATGCACCGACAGAAATGACGGCAAGTTCAGGGCGGACCTTCTTTAAAAATGCTGAAGATGTGGCAGAATCTGACCCATGATGTCCGATTTTTAAGACATCAGCTTTTACGTTTTCTCCCGAAAGCATCCCTTCTGTTGCAAGGCCGGCATCTCCTGTAAATAAAAATTTCTTATCTTGAAACACACATCGAATCACCATAGAATGTTCATTCTGTTCATCGTCCGGCAGCGGATCAACCCACGTATCCGGCCATAAAACCTGAAAATCCACATGATCAGGAGACTCAATATGTTCATTTTCTCCCAGCTGCGTGATCGGCGTGTGCTTTTGCGCAAGTAATGGACCATTATACTTCGTACTGACGTAAATGTGACCGATCGGTATTTTCCCATTGATTAATTCTTCCAAACCCTGAGCATGATCTGCATGATTGTGGCTGATAAATACACCGTCTAAGTGATCAATGCCCTCAGAATAAAGCGCCGGCAGTAAAACCGATTCTGAAATCGGATCTCTTTTTGCCGATGTCTGCTGGCCCGGAACTGCCGGTTCATATCCTCCGCCATCAATCATGTAAAAATGTTGATTGGGTGTCTCAATCAGTGCCGCATCCCCTTGTCCCACATCTAAATAGATAATTTTTAATTTCCCGGGCAGAACAGCCGGAAATATCATCCATACACAAAGGAAAGTCACACAAATCGACAGGATAACGCGATTTGTTTTTCGATTGAGGTCGATATAACCAGCTGCATAAAAGACAAGAATGACAATCATCATACTGAGTGGAAAAATAAAGTCGAAAAATTTTCCGCTTGAAAAATTGAGAAAACTAAGTCGATTGATTTGTTCTATAAGATCGAAAATGATTCCGGATAAAACTGCAGGTACAAAGCCTAAAATGACATATAAATTGGGAAGCAGCCATAAAAACGGAAGAACTGCCCATGAAACGATTAACAGCACACCCACTAAAGGCACCAGTACAAGATTACCCACTAACCCAATCACGCTGACATAATGAAAATGCACCATGGTTGCCGGCCAAGTCCCGACGAGCGCTGTGCATGATGTAATCGCAGCTGACAAGCTCTGACCTGCCAGTGTCTCTTGATCATCAATGTGAAGTTCTTTTGCCGCGCGAAAATATAGGGGCTGATTAAACAAAACAAAGGACAAAACAGCACCGAAACTCATTTGAAAGCTTGCGGTAAATAAGCAATACGGCCAAATCAATAGAATGACAGAGGCAGCCAAACCCAATGCGGATAACGTATCTACATGCCTTTTAAATAAACGGCCTGATGACGACGCCAACAGCATAATCGAAGCGCGCACGACAGATACTGAAAATCCCGTCAGTGTATTATATACGAGCAAAACAGCTGCCAACAGACTAAATGTTTTTCTATCCTCCAGTTGAGCGCGCTGGCATAAAGCAAGGACCAACATACACAAATATCCGGTGTGAAGCCCAGATACTGCCAGGACATGCGCAATCCCAGCATCTGAAAACTGCTCTCTGAGCTCAGTATCTCCCTGCAACTCTCCAAAACAAATGCCAGTAATAAAATGTGCAGCTTTCGGTTCAAATGCCTTATTACAAGCATCGATCATTTTTTCTCTGACCGCCAATATACTGTAATACGGAGACCGCCATTCCCCTATCTTTGTCACAGGAGAACTCGGCGATAGGTATAGACAGGCATCGATGTGTTTGGATTTAAGATAGACGTAATAATTAAATCCACCCGGATTGTGTTTTCCGCGGGCCATGCTCATTTGCCCTTTCCCTTCAATGACATCACCGGGCTTTAATGATTGAATAACTGAATGTTTGTAGTCAGAACAGGTCACTTGCCACTTTCTCGGCTTAGTATGCTGGACATTTTTTAAGACAAAAGTCGTCTTGTGATCCCTGGACCGGACTCTCGAATCAATAATGCCAATAAATTCAACCTTACGTTCTTTAAACGACGGCGGATTAAGACGATCGCAAAAAATACAGCCGAAACTAAAAATAACAAGCATGATCACAAGTGTTATCCCCAGCATCGGCCTTTTCATTTTTTACTCCTGCGTTCATTATTACATTTTAAGCAACGCGAACTCGATTATTTTGAAGCTTATTATATCACGTTTGACCGCATTTTTAAACGATTACGAAATTTTGATTTTTCAATAAAAAAACGCAGTGTTTGTTGTTACACTGCGTATCATTATTATTCAGAGAATACTTGAGCGATTCAATTTTCATGCTCTGGCTTTCTGTACAGCTTTCGTGATTTCAACCACTGCAAGTGGTGCAACAGAAGCAAGCACAACGGTGACCCACTGCACAGCATTGAGTGCCGTTACAGTGAAGAAAGGATGAAGTGCCGGAATCAAAACAACAATCAGCTGAACACAGACCGAGATGGCCATCGCCCCCCAGAGATAGCGATTAGTGAAAAGATGTTTAAATGCTGATTGCTGCTCACTGCGCACATTCAGCAAATGAGCCAATTGGGATAATCCCAACACACAAAAAGTCATGGTGCGCCCCACCGCAAGACCGTACGCTTTTTCTGCCGAAACAAAAACAATTAAAGAGATGAGAAACAGCACGATCCCCTGAAACACAATACGTCCGCCAAGTCCATGGGCGAAAATGCTGTCATCCTTCTTTCTCGGTTTTTCTTTCATGACATCATCGCTCTGTTTTTCCATGCCAAGTGCCAAAGCTGGCAGACTGTCTGTCACGAGGTTAATCCATAAAATATGCACCGGGACTAGCGGCTGAGGAAGGCCGATTAGCGTCGCGATAAAAATCACTAAAATCTCTGCGATATTACAGGAAAGCAAAAAATGAACGGCCTTTTTGATGTTATCGTAAATACCACGTCCTTCTTTAACAGCCGAGACGATCGTTGAAAAGTTATCATCTGTCAGGATCATATCTGCTGCTTCCTTCGAAACATCCGTTCCTGTAATGCCCATCGCACAGCCAATGTCAGCCCGTTTCAGTGCGGGCGCGTCATTCACGCCGTCTCCAGTCATGGCGACAACATCACCGCGACGCTGCCAAGCCTGAACAATCCTCACCTTATCTTCCGGCGATACTCTCGCGTAAACACTGACACGCGCAATCACATCATCCAGTTCCTGATCCGTTAACTGGTCCAATTCTGCTCCTGACAGCGCCAGATCGCCATCTTTGAAAATTTCTAAATCTTTAGCTATGGCAACCGCTGTCTGTTTGTGATCACCGGTAATCATCACAGTTTTAATGCCTGCCTGGTGGCAATCTCTGACAGAATCCCGAACCTCTTCCCGCGGCGGATCGATCATACCGGTCAGTCCCGCAAAAATTAATCCATTTTCTAATTTCTTTTCTTCAATAGGCGGCTTCTTTTGATATTGCTGGAACGCATACCCCAAGACGCGGTAAGAATCATTAGCCAGCGTATCATTAGCTGAGAGGATTTCCTGTCGCCGTTCCGGCGTAAGTTCAAGAATTTCATACCCTTTTAGATAATGGGTACATTTCGATAGCAGACAGTCCGGCGCCCCCTTTGTAAAACTCAAATATGTGTCGTGATAATGATGCACCGTCGTCATCAATTTCCGATCTGAATCAAATGGCAATTCGCCAACCCGCGGTGCTTCCTTAATGTTAATATTTTTTTCAAATCCCAAACGATCCGCATAATCAACCATTGCCACTTCAGTTGGATCGCCGACTTCAACTGACTTTCCAGGATCTTTAATAATCTGTGCATCGTTGCACAATTCTCCAATGCGAACCACAAATTTTTCCGACGGTGTAAATCCGTCTTCTTTTATCGCCTCCGCGTCAATAATACCTTCATTTGCGTAGACTTTTTTTATAGTCATTCGGTTTTGGGTTAATGTGCCCGTTTTATCTGTGCAGATTACCGAAGCACACCCTAAGGTTTCAACAGCGGGCAGCTTTCTAATAATCGCATTCTTTTTCGCAAGGCGCATGGTTCCTAAAGCCAGTACAACTGTCACAATGGCAGGCAATCCTTCTGGAATCGCTGCGACTGCCAACGAAACCGCGGTTAAAAACATTTCCAATGGATTGCCGCCACGAAGGAGTCCCACCGCAAAGACGACGCCACAACAGATTAGAGCTGCAAGGCCCAACGTTTTTCCCAGCTGATTGATGTTTTGTGTCAGCGGTGTCGCCTGGGATTCAGTATTTTGGATCATGCCGGCAATTTTGCCGATTTCTGTATCCATCCCAGTCGCTGTCACGACAAATGTACCACGTCCATAGGTAACCGAGGAATGCATATAAACCATATTCGTTCGGTCTGCTAAAGGCGTTGCTTCGTTAAAATCGCCCTTTAACGTTTTTTCAACTGGGACTGATTCGCCTGTCAGTGCCGATTCCTGTACTTTAAGACCTGCTATTTCGATCAAACGTCCGTCAGCCGGTACGGCATCCCCCGCTTCCAGCAAAACAATGTCGCCGGGAACAAGTTCTTCCGATCGAATAATTTGATGAACGCCGCTGCGAATGACCTTGGCTTCATGGACTGTCATTTTCTTGAGAGATGCCATCGCGGATTCCGCTTTATTTTCCTGAACGACCCCAATGACAGCATTTAAAACAACAATTAAAAGGATTAATACTGCATCAGATACTTCACCCAAGGCACCTGATATGACAGCAGCGGCAATCAACACGAGAATAAGGAAATCTTTAAATTGATCGACAAATTTTCTAAATAAACTAACCTTTTTCCCTTCTGTCAGTTCATTTTTTCCAAATTCCAGACGACGCGCTTGAACTTCCCGCTCATTAAGGCCCTTTTTGCGATCGATTTTAAGTGCTTGATCAAAACTGCGGTCATCCATCAAATCATACCGTATCGTTTTTTGTTTTCCCATGATTTCTCCTTTCGTTAAAACCAATCCGGATAAAAATAAAAGACCCCTATCCGGATAATTCCGAATAAAGGTCTTACTCGCAAAAATAATTTTGCGTTCAACCGGAGCGTTAGCTCGAAATGACGACTGAACGAAGGTGAGTTACTCCCCTTTAAACTTTCAATGATGAAAGTCTACCAAAACCATTGAAGGCTGTCAAGCATTTAAAGCATTAATCCGCGCTACAACCTGCGCCAACTTTTCTTGGTTTTCCTGGTCCTTCTGCCGTTCCTTTTCAACAACCGCTTCCGGTGCGTTAGCTAAGAATTTTTCGTTATTTAATTTGCCGCTCGTCTTCTTCAAATCCTTTTCAATCTTTTCTTTTTCTCGATTCAGACGTTCAAGTTCCTTTGTTTTGTCAACCAAATCGTTAAGTGCCAGATAAATCGTCGAATCTTCCACGACTGCTGCAACGAAATCTTCTCGAATTTCATCTTTCTCAATTTTCTTGATCGATTCGACGCCAGCCATTTTATTCAAAGTGTCCAGGGCATTGGATAAAACATTAACATCTTTCTGATTTTCTGTTGTTACAAACAAAGCGGCCTTTTTCTTGTTGGGAATATTCGACTCTTTGCGAATTTTTCGAAGGGCCCGGATAATCCCCATAAGGTAGTGAATCTGCGCTTCTTCTTCAGGAAAATCATAGGCCTGGTCTGCTTCTGGCCAGCTTGCGATAATCAACGCTTCATCCGCTCCTGGCAGGTAATGATAGATTTCCTCTGTAATAAACGGAATAAACGGATGGAGCAGTTTTAATATATTCTGCAGGACAACATTCAAAACTGTTAACGCAGCGCGCCGACTCCCCTGATCATCGCCATTCAAACGCGGCTTTACAAATTCGATGTACCAGTCGCAGAATTCATTCCACGCGAAATCGTAGACTTTTTGCGCTGCAATTCCTAATTCGTACTTATCAATATTCGCAGTGACTTCGCGAATGATCTGATTCATACGGCTTAAAATCCATTGATCAGATGATTCAAGGGAGACTTTGGACAAGTCAAGTCCAATATCGCTGTCCATGTACATCAAAACAAAACGGGCAGCATTCCAAATCTTATTCAAGAAATTTCGGCTGGATTCAATTTTATCTTGCGTCCATCTGATATCATTCCCTGCAGAATTGCCAGTGAGAATGGCAAAACGCATCGCATCAGCAGAATAATCGCGGATGACTTCCAGAGGGTCTATGCCGTTGCCCAGAGACTTGCTCATTTTGCGTCCTTGTGCATCGCGGATCAGACCGTGTATATACACATCGGAAAATGGCGGTTCGCCCATGGTATCAATGCCCATAAAAATCATTCTGGCAACCCAGAAGAAAATAATATCGTACCCTGTTACAAGAACGTTGTTGGGATAATATTTTTCAAGATCAACTGTATCGTCTGGCCACCCCAGCGTCGAAAATGGCCAAAGCGCGGAGGAGAACCAAGTATCCAAAACATCTTCTTCCTGCTTTAAGTGGTGGCCGCCACATTTTGGACATACTTCCGGCGTTTCTTCGCTGACAATCAATTCACCACAATCACTGCAAGTCCAGGCTGGAATTTGATGTCCCCACCACAATTGTCTGGAAATACACCAATCTCTGATATTTTCCATCCAGTTAAAATATATTTTGGAGAAACGCTTTGGAATAAATTGTGTTTTACCTTCGCGCACAGCATCGATCGCCGGTTTGGCCAAATCCTTCATACGGACAAACCATTGTTCACTGGTCATGGTTTCAACTGTCGTGTGACATCTGTAACAGTGACCGACGTTATGTACATGTTCTTCTGTCTTGACGAGATAGCCCTGTTCTTCTAAGTCCTTCAGAATGGCTTTACGGCATGCGTAGCGGTCCATTCCTGTGTATTTTCCGCAGCGCTCATTCATCGTCCCGTCATCATTCATAATCTTGATCTCTTCAAGATTGTGCCGCTTACCCACTTCGTAGTCGTTCGGATCGTGCGCAGGTGTCATTTTAACAACGCCTGTTCCAAAGGCCATATCGACATAATCATCGGCGACAACAGGGATTTCTTTATTGACAATGGGCAGAATAACCTTACGGCCCACTAAGTCCTTGTAGCGTTCATCGTTTGGATTCACAGCCACACCGGAGTCACCGAGAAGGGTTTCTGGACGGGTTGTTGCGATAATCACCTCACCCTTTCCATCGGCAAAGGGATAACGAATATGCCACAAATGTCCGTGTTTTTCTTCATACTCAACTTCTGCGTCGGATAATGCCGTCTGACAATCCGGGCACCAATTGATCATACGTGTGCCCTTGTAAATGAGTCCCTTATTATAAAGGCGAACAAAAGTCGCTTTCACGGATTTTGAACAGCCCTCATCCATCGTAAAGCGTTCCCGATCCCAATCGCAGGATGCGCCGAGCTTTGTCACCTGCGTGCGGATACGGTTACGGTAAAAATTCGCCCAGTCCCAAGCGTATTTTAAAAACTCGTCTCGCGTCAAGTCACTTTTCGAGCGGTTTTCTTTTTCCTTAATATTATTTAAGACTTTCACTTCTGTCGCAATACTGGCGTGATCCATACCCGGCACCCAAAGAGCCGCGTACCCTTGCATTCTTTTGTATCGGATCAGTGCGTCCTGAAGCGTATCGTCAAATGCATGGCCCATGTGCAGCTGCCCTGTAATATTTGGCGGCGGCATAATAATCGTATAGGGCTTGCCGTTGGGATGAACCTCCGGCTTAAAATATCCCTTTTCTCTCCACCAGGAATAGATACGATTTTCGACTTCGTCCGGTTCGTAAACCTTCGACATTTCCTTTTTCATCAGCTATATTTCAGACCTTTCAGTAATATGATAGTTTAACGTAATGCGTTCATTTTATCGTAAATGATGCGTTATTTCAAGTTTGACCGTTCAAGCTGCCGCGTCTCACAAAGATGTGCGAGCGGACATACATCGCATTTAGGATTTCGTGCAGAACAGATTTTCCGACCGTGCCAGATCAACTGATGGTGGGTGGATGACCAGCTGGATTCTGGAAGATTCTGTCTCAATCCCTTTTCAACCTCTAACACGTTCTTCCCTTTTGCCAATCCCAGCCGATTTGACACTCTAAAAACATGCGTGTCAACGGCAATCGCCGGAATACCAAAGGCGTTGCTCATCACGACATTGGCTGTTTTTCGGCCAACCCCCGGCAAAGAGGTCAATTCCTTCATTGTTTTGGGCACTTCTCCGCCAAATTCAGAAAGCAAAAGATGGCTCGTCTTTAATATATTTTTTGCCTTGGTATTCGACAAGCCACAGGATTTAATTTTTTCCCGAAGTTCTCCTTCAGTTAACGACAGCATTTTTTCAGGCGTATTGTAATCTTTAAACAATTCAGCCGTCACTTTATTTACGCGAACATCTGTGCACTGTGCAGAGAGCATCGTGGCAATTAATAATTCATACGGTGAATTGAAATCCAGTCCGCATTTCTGTGTTCCATAAACATCTTGAAGAATTCTCAATGTTTCATTAATTTCGCTTTGATTCATTTTTCCCTCAAAAAAACCCTGCCGTAACAATGGCAGGGTCATGCTTTATTTTGTACATCCTTACTGAACACCAGTAATTAATTTATCCGAACCCAAAGCACGCATGTAGCTTCCGTAAGTTGCAGCAGAAATGACGCCGTATCCGCCAAGCGCTTTATTGTTTAGGTTACCGGTCCAAATCGATGTGGTCAAATCTCCAGTCATACCCGTGAACCACAAATCTTTTCCAGAATCTGTAGTCCCGGTTTTGCCGGCGGTTCCATATACATTTGCATTGGTCCCGGTCCCACTCGTCACGACCTTGCGTAAGATAGACTTCATCGTCGAGGCCGTTGACGATTTCATAACCTGATGGGTATCTAAATTTAAATTTGAAGTGGTAAAGACCGTACTGCCGTTACTGTTTTCGACCTTAGTGACAAACTTCGGTTGGTTGTAAATGCCGTTATTATTAAAAATATTAAAGGCTGCTGCCATTTCAATCGGCTTAATCCCGTATAGCATCCCACCAACACAAGTATTGATATTATAATCGCTCGGTTCAAAAGTCGAAATCCCCATTGTCTTCATCCAATCAACAGAATTATTCACGCCGACGGTATAGAAAACATAGGCTGCTGGCGGGTTAAGGGACTTAACCAAGGCAGTCGTTAAATCTACCGTGCTGCCGCCGCCTTCAGCTCTTGGCGTCCAGTTGCCGTAGGTCCCGTAATTGTGCAGCGAAGAAGTTGCCGTAAAAATGCCTTTGTCAATTGCTGCACTGTAATACAACGGCTTAATATTGGACCCCGGCTGTCTAGCGGTATTACACATATCAATTTGTGTGTTGCCGCCATAATAAGCTCTAACTGAACCGTCCTGATCCAGGGTAACAATCGCTGTAGTCGTACTGCTGCCCTCTGGGTATCTGCTGAGTGCAACTTTCATGGCATCGCTCTGCATCCCCGTGTTGATTGTCGTATAAATTTTGTATTCACCGCTGGATACTTGTGTCCGCGTATATTTAATGGCTTCTTTCTTTGAGATGCCCTGTTTTTTCATGACAGTCGGCGCGACGGCTTCGGCGTATTGCTGAAGCGCTCTATTAACAAATTTTTCGTAACCTTCTGTGACTTGGTTATTCAATTTCGACGCATCCCACTTAGCAACATTAACCTGTTCGGCTTTGGCTTGATCAGCTTGTGCCTTCGTGATATAACCTGCAGCGACCATTCTGCCAAGCACAGCACTTTGACGTTTTTTAGCCGCATCGTAGTGCGCATTTGGCGCGTATCCAGATGGCGCCTGTGGCAAACCTGCAAGCATTGCACATTCTGCCAGATCGCAATCCCAAATATCTTTGCCAAAATAAGTTTTCGCCGCTTCTTCGATACCGTAAGCAGATGAGCCAAAATAGGTTTCGTTCAAATACATTTCCAAAATCTGATTTTTAGAATATTTCTTTTCTAATTGTCTGGCAATGGAAATTTCCTTAAATTTACGATTAATCGAATCACCCATGGTTTGTTCTGTCGAAATATCCGGCAAGAACAATGTTCTGGCCAATTGCTGTGTCAATGTACTGGCCCCTTGACTTCTCGTATCGCGATGGAAAACATTAAACACCATGGAGCGCGCGATTCCGTAATAATCAACCCCACCGTGGTCGTAAAAACGACGGTCTTCTGTTGCGATCAACGCGTTTTTCATATTGTCCGGAATTTGATTAAGCGACACGTAAGTTCGATTTTCTGTAAACAATTCAGCAATGACCTGATTGTCCGCGGAAATAATTTGTGTTTTTTGTTTTTCTTTGTATGAATAACTTGAAATATCAACGCGGTTTCGCTGATACATGGCAAAAATCCCTGCTGTTCCAGCTACAAAAAGAACAGCTAAAACAATCAATACTTTCTGCCAAACTTTGAATTTTTTCCGCTTGTGTTTCCGGCTCGGTAAACCGCCATTGCTTTTCTTCGCTGTTTTCAGCGTTTTAGCGTCATTTCGATTCTGACGACGATTGGTTGTTTTTTTCTTACTCTTCATACTCATGCTGTCAATTTCATGAAGTTTTGAATCATACGCACCAACTTCAATCTGATCGGCTGCTTCAGCTCTTTTATTCGCGTTTTGATCTCTTCGTGGAAGCCCTTGGCGCTTCGAGTGAGATTCAACGTTTTGCTGCGAAGACGTGTCTTGAGAAACAGATTGCGGTGCTACAGCGGACTGTTGGGGCGCCTGTTCTGGATGTTTCGTTTCAGGTTCCGCCTCCTCCTCCATTTTTGTCATAATTTCTTCGACATCCTGATCAAGCTGACTCGAATCCAATTGATTGGCTTTGTGCATATCGACCGCTTGAATAGAATCAGTATCGGATGCTTCATCACAAGAGGGTTCTTGATTTTCACCATCCGTTGTGG
The DNA here is from genome assembly GCF_009696145.1 of Pseudoramibacter porci. Lineage (GTDB taxonomy): Bacteria > Bacillota > Clostridia > Eubacteriales > Eubacteriaceae > Pseudoramibacter > Pseudoramibacter porci. The sequence goes on along the minus strand of NZ_VUMO01000004.1, from coordinate 142,925 downwards.
TCGGCGCCAATGTTTCAATGGTCGCGCCAACATCCGCCTGTTCGATATTATTCGAATCCAATACTTCTTCAATCTCTTTTTCTTCTGGTGTCTGCGGCAAATCTGCATCAGAAGGCTTTAATCCTTTAAAACCTTTAAACGAAAAATGCTTTTGATTTTCTTTTGATTGATCTGTTGGATTATTTTTCTTATCTTCTTCCATACCTATCCCCAGTCCTAAAGACTTTTTAATCTATTTTCCAAAGCCAATAAATCAGCTTTTAATGGTGCAATGAACGTAATATTTCCTTTTTTGGGAAGTGTTGTCTGCATTTCACTGGAATGCAGTGCTGTTCTTCCAATCCCCAAATCCTGTACCATTGGATTGTATAGCGGATCACCAATGATCGGGCAGCCAATGTGCGACAGATGCACCCTAATCTGATGAGTCCGCCCAGTCTCTAAAAGTAATCTCACTTTTGAATACTGTCTTTTCCCATAGGTTTCTAAAACTTGATACCGGGTCACCGATGGCTTGCCATCCGCCATCACTTTTCGGCGAATGCCGTCCTCGGATTCCAATCCAATGGGCAGATCAATGCGACCCGATTTGGGAACGGGACAGCCATTCACAAAAGCCGTATAGAATTTTTTGGATTTTTCAATGGTCAGATGCGACTGCAAAAAATGCTGAACGTATTTGTTTTTTGCAATCAGAATAATCCCTGAGGTATCCATATCTAAACGGCTGATAAACCTAACCTTAACCGGCTGATGAGTTGCAACGAAATACGCCGCCACTCTATTGCCCAACGTGTCTGTTCCGTGACTTTTTGTCGGATGTGTCACAACACCGGCGTCTTTATTGACCGACAGGACTTCGTCATCTTCATATACGATATCTAATGGGCCTGTATTCGGCACGAGGTCAACGTGTTCTGTCGGCATCTGAATAAAAATTTTGTCCCCGTTTTGAATAAGATCCGTCGACCAGCATGGTTTTCCATTAACTGACATCTCTCCTTCTCGGATAATTCTCGTCATGAGTCGGCTGGAATAAGCGTACTTTTCTTTTAAATAACGCTTGAGCTGAATCGGCGCGTCTGTATCGCAAACGTACTGGTATTGATTGATTTTTTTGTATGTATTCACTGGAATATTTTATGGCATCTTTTATATTAAATCAATTGATTTTTAAATTTTCCTAAAAATAATCGTGTTCTTTAAAGCTAAAATAATCTTCTGCGCAATCCGAGACCACAATATGGTCGAGGACTTCAATTCCCAACAGCTTCCCTGCCTGAACCTGACGCTCTGTCAATTCAATATCATTGCTGCTGGGCGTCGTATCACCAGATGGGTGATTATGAGCTAAAATAATAGACGTGGCGCGTTGGCGAATCGCTGGATTGAATACTTCCCGCGGATGAACCAAAGAAGCATTGACTGTTCCCACCGAAATCAGCTCTGTCTTAAAGACCACGTTTTTTGTATTGAGGAGCAGAATTTCAAAATGTTCCCGTTCAAAGCCAAACATTTCCTGACTGAGAAATGCAGCGGCGTCCATAGGACTTTTTATTTGAACCATCGTTTTTTTCTGATGCTTCACACGGCTTCCAAGCTCTAAAGCTGCAATGATTTTGCAGGCCTTCGCTTCCCCAATGCCTTTAAGATCTTCATTTTGACACAGCTCATCGACAGAAACTTTGTGCAGCCGCTCCAAATCGCTGTCGTAAAAATTTAACAGTCTTTGTCCCAATTCGACAGCAGTCATATTCCTCTGTCCAGATCCAATGATCACTGCAATCAATTCTGCGTTACTAAGCAAGCCCGCCCCATGCTGCATAATTTTTTCTCTAGGCTTATCATCCTCTGACAATTCCCGAAGCGTTAAATGATTTTTCATTGTCTCACCAATCGTGATCTGTAAAATTCAAACCCGTTCAACTTGATTTCACAAAAAATAATAAATATTATATCATGTTTAGGGACCTTTCTCAATTTACAATCATTTTGATTCTTGTTATAATGAAGAAAAACTAAATGAATTATGGTGATAATATGAAACAATGTATGGATGCTGCAAATCTGCATCGAAGACTCAGCAAAATTCAAGGCCAGGTCCGCGCTATTGATCGCATGATCGATGAGGATATTCCATGTGAAGATATTCTCTCCCAGGTCAATGCAGTAAAATCAGCGATGCATAAAGTTGGACAAATTATCCTGGAAGGACACCTTCAGCATTGTGTCAAGGATGGTATTCAACACGGCGATGCGGACAAGACCATTGCAAGTTTTACGAAAGCTGTAGAACGTTTTGCTAATTTAAAATAAAAGTTCTGAAATTTTTCAGAACTTTTTATTTTTATTTTAATGAATAAAGCGACAGTCCATTAAACAGAAACAAATCCGACGCTTCCAATGCAAAGTCAAGCAAATCTTTTTCAAACGGATAGACTGAAAAGACGCCGTACACGCGCTCATAAGTACTGTATTTTTTATTGAGTGCCTCGAGCCCGGTACTTTTTTCTTTAAACTTTTCAAAATCCAATTTGCCGTACGCATTTGTATCGTATACACAATCAGCAATGAGCATTTTTCGATGGGAGTGGTCAAACGCCAAAATCGGAATCCATTGATCGTTTTCTGTATATCCGCCCACTTCGTCGATTTCTATTCCGATTTTCTTTTTAATTGAAGCCGTTTTGATAATTTCAATTAGAATTTTATTGAACCATTTCTTGATATACGGAATCATGCCCGAAAGTGTCTGCCGCTTGTAATATTGAAAATCGTCTTTGAGTAAACCGAACTCCGGAAACACAAAAGTATACCAAAAATCGACAAATGGCAGCGCAATTTGATATTGTTTACTCTTTTTTTTCAAAGTTTTTTTAGGCTGTAGGTAAGAAACCTCTTCAATATAACCCAACCCTTCCAAATTGAACAGTATTTTGCGGACATCTGCCTTTTTGTATCCTGTCATATCTCTTATTTGTTCTAATGATTTTTTCCCCATGGTCATAGAGGACAGAACGGCATGATAAGCGTTGGGGCGCCAAACCTCTGTTTCCAGCAGAGTTGATACTTCTGCAAATAATTTGCCGTACGGATTTAATATATTCTGCAAAATCGATTTTTTAATTTGTTTGATATTGACACAATGATTAAAAAAATGCCAATACCCCGGAACACCGCCCGTAATGGCGTAAACAATCATCAACTGATTAAAATCGTGATGGGGATATTCCGACATCATTTCCGCAAAAGACATTTGGGTCAAGTGAATCTGGTCGGTCCAAATTTTTTTCGCACTGCGTTCTGTTTGTGAGACCCTATTCCAGGCTGCTTCTCTCGCCACCGCCATTACGGTCACGCCGTTAACTTTGAAATATTTTTGCCACGCTTTTTTAAATATTTTCAAAAACGACTTGTTTTCAAAATAGAGTTGATCAAAATTGTCAATAACAAGTATTTTCCCACCGTCTTCTGTTTTTTCCGAGTAAAGTCTGAATAATTCCAGCCACTCCATCGCAGCTGCATCGGAAGGTGGCGCTTGAATACCAAAATGGGATTTAAAGACCCGTTCAAAAGCAACCCGATTAAGACGATCCGATTGTGCACCCGCTTCAAAGTATAAGTGATTTTTATCTTTGACAAATTCCTTGATTAATCTCGTTTTTCCAAAGCGTGGACGCCCTGTAATGAGAATCAACGCATCTTCTTTTTTCCAAGCTTCTGTTAACTGCTTTAATTCCTGCTTACGGCCGATAAATCGCACTGCACTAACTCCCTTTGATTGATTTCCTAAATAATATAACACAAAACAAAAGACTTTCTTATGAAAACACAAGAAAGTCTTTAAAGCGATAAAAATTAAAATATCGGTCCATTTAATTTTAAGCCGCAGGATTCACAAGTCCAGTCATGTCCAACTGCTTTTGTTTCGCCGCCGCATTTGGGGCAAATACCTGTTCCACCTTTTTTAAACTGAAAATCTTTTACTTCCATATCTACAAATTCATCCGGACCGTCCTGAATGATTTTGAATTTTAAAATTGGCTTAGGTGCATCGCTGCTCACTTGAATTCGCCTCCTCATTCATATGCTTATTATATTTTACCACATTTTCTGCCGAATAGAAACGATTTCAAATTTATTTTATGCTCTTGCTTTTTCGTAACGCGCAATCATTTCGTCAAATTCGTCCACCACTTCTGCTTCAGGCGTTTTAAAGCGATTGACAATCAAAATGGTTACGACGTTTGCGACAAATCCTGGCAAGATTTCATAAATACCAGTTCCAAACAACGTTGCTGAAAGTCCTGTTGCCTTCCAAACAATGAGAACCAATGTCCCCACAACCATACCAGATAACGCGGACTGCCAGCTTGTTTTTCTGGAGTAGAGCCCAAATAAAACCAACGGGCCAAATGCCGCACCAAAACCGCCCCAAGAATAAGAGACCAGGCCCATAACAGTTGAATTTCCGTTAAACGCAATGAGCAGCGCAATGATCGAAACGCCGATAACGGACCAGCGACCTACTTTAACCGCCTGCTGATCTGTTAATTCTTTTTTGAAGATAATCCGCGATAAATCTTCAGATAAAACAGATGAACAAACCAAAAGCTGAGAATCAATGGTTGACATAATGGCAGCCATGATAGCAGCAAGGAAGACACCAGCTATCCAAACCGGGAAGAATCTGTGAATCATTAAGATAAATACTGTTTCTTCTTTTCCGCCGGAAAGTCCTTTAAACAAAGGAATCGAGAGCAGTCCGACTAAAAGCGCACCTGCTAAAGAAATCAGACACCAGACGATGGCAATTTTTCTTGCCTTTGGAATATCTTTAACGGAATCGATTCCCATGAACCGAACCAAAATATGTGGTTGGCCAAAATATCCCAATCCCCAGACAACTGCAGAGATAATGGTCGCCGCTGTGACACCTTTACCAAAAAGGGACATTGAAATATGCTGGCTCGCCATTGCTACTCTAGTTGTACCCAAACCGTGCATTTCAATGATTGCTAAAGTCGGCACGACCGCAATTGCGATCACCATCAATATCCCTTGGATCAAATCGGTCCAGCATACTGCTAAAAATCCACCTAAAAACGTATAGGAGATGATGACCACCGCGCCAATTAAGACCGCTGCATTGTAATTAATGCCAAACATAGTCGAAAAAAGCTTACCCGAGGAAACCATTCCCGAAGCGCAATAAATTGTAAAGAAAAATAATATGATAAGTGCTGATATTGTTTTTAAGGCACCAGTTGGATCTTTGTATCGCTTTTCAAAAAAAGTCGGCAATGTAATGGCATCGACCTCTTCTGTATAAACGCGAAGTCTTTCGGAAACCATCTTCCAGTTGACACACGTCCCGATAAACAGACCAATCCCGATCCACAATTGCGGCACACCGCCCAGATAAATAGCACCCGGCAGCCCCATCAGCAGCCAGCCGCTCATATCGGAAGCCTGTGCCGAAAAGGCGGTGACCCAACTACCTAACCCACGGCCCCCTAGCAGGAATCCTTCCGATGAATCAGAAGATGCATTGTAGAATTTCAAGCCGATGAAAACCAAAACGGCCAAGTAGGCAATAAATATGCCCAATTCAATAGGATTTACAGAACCCATTGTCTTCCTCCATTCTTTTGTCGTAATACGTTTAAGTTTACCTTAAACGACACTTAATGTAAAGAAAAAGCGTCCACAGAACGTGAACGCTTTGTTAAATCCAATCACTTATTGAATGTAAAAATGCTGTCCGTCATAATCAACGACCATAATGTCGCCTTGGCTTAAATCGCCTTTTAATATCTTCTTCGCTAAAAGCGTTTCGATATTTTGCTGAATGAATCGGCGCATGGGTCTTGCCCCAAAAGATGGGTTGTATCCTTGATCGATAATGGCTTGTTTGGCGTCCGGTGTCAGTTTAAAATCTAACTGCTGTTCGCTCAAACGCTTGCGCACATCTTTTAACATCAAATCAACAATCTTACCTACCGTGTCCTTCGATAACGGCTTGTAGAGAATGACTTCGTCAATTCGGTTTAAAAATTCCGGTCTGAAATATTCTTTCAACAACTTTTTGACTGTTTCCTGCGTTTCCGGCTTGATGTCTCCGTTTGCGTCAATACCATCCAGAATGTATTCACTCCCAAGGTTACTGGTCATGATGATAATGGTATTTTTAAAATCGACCACACGGCCTTGCGAATCCGTTACGCGCCCATCATCCAGGATCTGAAGCAGAATATTGAAAACGTCCTTATGCGCCTTTTCAATTTCATCCAAGAGGATCACAGAATATGGTTTGCGGCGCACTGCCTCTGTCAGTTGTCCGCCTTCTTCATATCCAACGTATCCTGGAGGTGCTCCAATTAATCGACTGACAGAGAATTTTTCCATGTATTCGGACATATCGATCCGGATCATATTGTCTTCCGAGTCAAACAGATTAGCGGCAACAGCCTTTGCGAGTTCCGTTTTCCCAACACCTGTCGGCCCCAAGAAGAGGAAGGAGCCAATCGGCGTATTCGGATTTTTAATACCGGCCCGCGATCTCAAAATGGCATCTGTCACTTTTTTAATCGGTTCTTCTTGACCGATGACCCGTTCTTTTAAAGTATCCTCCAATTTAAGCAGTTTTTCCCGTTCGCCGGACATAACTTTGCTTAAAGGAATACCTGTCCAATTTGAAATAATTTCACCGATTTCTTCTTCGCCTACTTCTTCACGGATCAAATGTTCTTCATGATCGCTTTGCGAGCTGGCAGATTCTTCAATACTTTTCATTTTGGCTTTGAGCTTCGGCAATTCGCCGTATTTTAGCTCTCCAGCTTTTTCAAGGTCGTTGTCTCTTTGAGCCATTTCAATTTGATGATTCAATCGGTCAATCTGTTCTTTAATGTTTTGAACTTCGTCAACCGACCGTTTTTCATCTTCCCACTGTGCCTTCATGGCATCAAATTTTTCTCGATCGTCAGCCAATTCTTTCTGCAATTTGGCCAAACGTTCCTGACTCAGCTGGTCATCTTCTTTTTTCAGGGCTGATTCTTCGATTTCAAGTTGAATGATTCTTCTATTGATTTCATCCATTTCTTCAGGCATCGAGTCGATTTCCGTTCGAATCATGGCGCAAGCTTCATCGATTAAGTCAATGGCTTTATCAGGAAGGAAACGATCGGTAATGTAGCGGTCAGATAAAGTTGCGGCGGCAACAATCGCATTGTCAGAAATTTTAACCCCATGGAAAATTTCGTAACGTTCTTTTAAACCACGGAGAATGGCAATGGTGTCTTCCACCGTCGGTTCGTCGACCATCACTGGCTGAAACCGTCTTTCAAGGGCCGGATCTTTTTCAATGTATTTTCGATATTCATCCAGAGTTGTCGCACCAATACAATGCAATTCGCCTCTCGCCAGCATCGGCTTAAGCATGTTGCCGGCATCCATGCTGCCGTCGCTCTTCCCTGCGCCGACAATCGTGTGCAATTCATCGATAAATAAGATGATTTCGCCGTTTGAATTCTTAACTTCTTTTAAAACCGCTTTAAATCTTTCTTCAAATTCGCCGCGGTATTTGGCACCTGCGACCAAAGCGCCCATATCCAAAGAAATGATTCGCTTATTCTTCAATCCCTCCGGCACATCACCCGCGACAATTCGCTGCGCTAAGCCTTCGACAATGGCGGTCTTACCAACCCCTGGTTCGCCGATCAGAACCGGATTATTTTTAGTTTTTCTTGACAGAATCCGAATGGTATGGCGGATTTCATTGTCTCTGCCGATGACAGGATCCAATTTATTGTCAATACAATCCTGAACCAAATCATGACCATACTGTTTTAAAGCTTCGTAGGTTTCTTCAGGATTGTCGCTTGTCACATTTTGTCCATTTCTCATTTCACTCACCACCTTTTCAACTGCTGAGCGGCTAATACCGAATTGATTCAGCATTTCTTTTACATCGTTATGTTCCGGCAGGCTGAACATGCTGAGAAATAAATGTTCAACTGAAACGTATTGATCTTTCAAATTTTGAGCAATTTGAAAAGCTTCATTAAGAACCTGATTCATTTCAGGACTGACATAAATCTGCCCAGGCTGAGAGCCTGGTCCTGAGACGCTCGGCCGTTTATCAATTTCACGATCAATAACTGACTTCATCTCATCAATCGGTTTGCCAAGTCGACTGATAATTCTCGGAACCAATCCGCCCTCCTGTGAGAGCAGTGCTGACATCAGATGATCGGTTTCGATCTGTTGATGCTGATGTTCCGATGCGATCATTTCTGCATTTTTAATTGCTTCTAAAGATTTTTTTGTAAAAGCATTCATATCCATGTTTTTCACCTTCTTACTTTACACTTTCTTTTTTCCTTGATGCGCAACCAGCCACACAACGAAAGTGCCTAATCATTAAAGAAATATTGGTAGATCGAGTCTAACCGGTCGTTGAGGTCGTCCGCCTCTGTACTATCAAAATAATGATCCATTGCAGAATCAATCATTTTTAAATATCTTGTTAGATAATCCGATAGATTTTTTTCATCTCGTTGGATTGAACCTGCATGTTTAAAGGCACGAACGAACTTATGATTTGTTTGTTCGTTGCCACTGTCACAATCCGGCTGCTGATGATTCTGCTCGATCGCGCTGATACGTCCGAAAAAATCATTAAATAAAGCATTGAGATTTTGATTTTGCGTTCTGGAGCTGATTTTCAGCACGGCGTACTGACCGTCATTTTCATTTTTAAATTCATACATATAAATGATTTTAGGCCGGTATTTATACTTTAGGCTCTTTCCAAAATAGATGCTATTATTCTGATTCGTTTGATTGATATTTAATTCACCCGCCATATTTTCACTGATCGATTCCAAGACTGAATGAATTTTTTGCTCTGGCGTTTTGATCCCAAGATAACTCGCCAATATATCATTAACCAGCTGAGAACGATTTGTTCCTTGAGTAAAGGCCAGATCATCAATCTGCTCGACAATATCATCAAATAACGTCAAGCTGTATAGGCTTTTCTTCATTTCTCCCACCTCGATTACAATTATGCACTCATCTATTTATTTTGTCAATCATTTTATATAAAAATACGTTCAATTTATTTATTGTTAAGAAAAAAGTCGCCCACTCATGAAGTGAACGACTTGCTATACATTCAAATTATACGATAATTAGATCTTTCAATTGTTCGTACAATTTATCGCCAATTCGATTGACATTCTTGATTTGGCTTGGGTCGCTAAATGCACCGTTTTTTGTTCTGTAATCGATGATATTCTGTGCTAAAACCTCTCCAATTCCCGGCAAGGCCATCAGCTGTTCCTTTGTTGCCGTATTAATATTGACCTTCGCTTGTGAGGATGTACCAGCCGTCTGAACCTGCTGCGTCTGCGTCTTTGTCGGGATGTTTAATTTCTGCCCATCTTTCAGTTTCGCCGCCAAGTTAACTGCGTCGCCGTCTGCATCACCAGTAAGGCCCCTTGCCGCATTGACTGCATCAATGCCCCGTGCATCCGCCTTTAATTGGTAAACTCCTGGCTGATTAACAGCCCCGGTTACGTGAACGTAAATTTTTGAACTGGATGACTCAACAGATGTTTCCTGTTCAGACGATGCAGCGGATTTAGACAACAGCAGTTCATTTTTTTGATAGGACTTGACACCGTAAATTGCAACTAAAGCTCCAACAATGACGACACCGACCAAGATTTTGATCCTATGCCGTTTTTGACGTTTCGAACGCGCATCCATGGCCATTCTCCTAAATTAATCGTTTTTTAAATGTTCAAGCCAAAGAATAAATAAATTTTCTACTTCCTTCTGTTTTAATCCGATTACCGAAACGTTATGATCAAGACCTTCTAAATAATAAACCAACTGATTTGCCCAAAAAGTCGAATCAACGGAATTGAGCTCTCCCCTTTCGTTGCCGTATACCAAAACCTGTGCGATTGTTTTAATAAATCGGTCGATCTGATTTCGTTTGACGTCTTGCTTTTCCGGGTGATTTTTGAAAAATGTATTGTAGCGCGCCGCCATATTTGGTTCTGGATCCCAAATTGCATTTTGGTAAACCTTAAATACTTCTTTTAATATATCAACAGCAGAACGCTGCTCCCACATCGAAATCGAAACAGCATCTAAAAGCGTATGGGTATCGCGTTCAAAAAGCGTCACAAAAATTTCAGACGGTGACGCAAAATAACGGTAGATGCCTCCGTGACTGATACCGCAGGCGTTAATGATCGCTGTCATCGTCACTTGATCGAAATCTTGATTTAAAAATATTTTTCTCGCCTGTTCTAGAATTAAATCTCTTTTCTCTTCCGCTTTACGGCCCAACGCTTAAACCCCTTCAATATGCTAGTTTTCGTTATTGCTATTATACAAGAATTATTGAAAACGTTCAAATAAATATATATTGATTTACAACCGAATTTTTTCAGCCTGATCCACAGCTTCTTGAATCATGCGCTCCGCATCATCCATCATCGCGGCTTCTCCGGCAGCAATCTTCTTTAAATTCGGATGAGTTTCGGGATGTTTCGGGACAAAAATCGTACAGCAGTCTTCGTACGGCAGAATAGAAGTTTCAAATGTCCCGATATCCTGGGCGATTTCCACAATTTCCTGTTTGTCCATTCCAATCAAAGGCCGGAGGACTTCCATGCCAACAACACTGCCCGTTGCTGACAAGCTTTCCTGTGTCTGGCTCGCAACCTGTCCAAGACTTTCGCCGGTAATCAATGACAGTGATCCTGTTTTTCTCGCAATGATTTCTGCAATGCGCATCATGAAGCGGCGGATAATCAATGTCGTCTGCCGTTCCGGACAAACTTCAACAATTTTTGTCTGAATATCTGTAAATGGCACAACGTACAGATCAAAATGCCCGGTGTAGCGCGTCATAATCCGTGCTAAATCGACGACCTTTTCCTTCGCACGGTCCGATGTGAACGGGAAACTGTGAAAATACACGGCGGTCAATTTTACGCCGCGCTTCGCCATCATATAACCCGCCACAGGGCTGTCGATCCCTCCGGACAACAGCAGTGCCGCCTGCCCAGAACAGCCGACTGGAAGACCACCGCGCCCTTTGACAAATTGCGAATAAATGTATGCGGATTCCCGGACTTCAACCCAAATTTCTCGGTCCGCGCCTTTCATTTTAACTTTTTTACCCTGCCCGTCATAATGTTTGAGGACAACGCCTCCCAAATGACGACCGATTTCCGGAGACGTCATGGGAAAACGCTTATCTGAACGTTTGACGCATATTTTAAAACTGTCAAAGGGTGCACGATCTGCTTCTTCCAGAACAACTGGCTCGATCTGCTCCATCTGACTGTCAACGACGGTCGCCGGGCTCAATGAAACGACGCCAAACACACGGCTAACCGCATCGACACCCTGATCCAGCTCGGTATCACTGATGTGCACAATAATGCGCCCTTGAATTTTCTCTACCTTCACGCTTTCCAAATGGCTCAGAGCGCCGCGGATATTTTTGACCAATAAATCAATAAACGTATGCCGATTTAACCCTTTTAAGGCAATCTCACCGTACCGTACAAGAATAACGTGTTCTCTGTTTTCCATCATTGTTCCTTTACTTAATGAATTTTGCAAATTTTCTAAGCTGCTGTGCTTCCCCGATTATGATCTCGACCCCTTGTTTAACTTCATCAAAAGTTGTCAGTGCCGAGAAAGATATCCGAATGGTCCCTTCAATATAACTTGGGGACAGCCCAATGGCCTTCTGGACCTGATGTTTTTCTTTTTTGTGCGTCGAACAGGCTGAGCCTGTTGAAATATAAACACCCTTGGCTTCGCATGCATGCAAAAGGACCTCACCCCGCACACCTTCAATAGCGACGCTCATCACAGCCGGACTGCGCTTTTCTTCGTCCTGAGGCCCCAATATTTTAACGTTTTCCAAGGTATCCATCAGCGTGTTTTCAACATAACGCCGATATTGAACCAGCCTTTTGATGACATCATGCGATTCCCAAAGTTTGACCGCTTCGTCAAATCCGACAATGCCCTGAACATTTTCTGTCCCGCTGCGAAGGCCGTGTTCTTGTCCGCCTCCGAATACAAGTGGTTTAATCGGCCACCCTTCTCTCAAATAAACTGCACCGATTCCTTTGGGTCCGTTAATTTTATGGCCACACAAAGTTACACCGTCTAACTGCGCCTTTTCAACGTCGATCGGACATTTCATAAAACCCTGCACAAAATCAGAATGAAAAAAGCAATCCGGGTTGTGATCCTTGATGATTTTCCCCAAAGTCTCAAGCGGCTGGAATGTTCCCAATTCGTTGTTGACGCCCATAATCGAAACGAGCAGTGTGTGTTCGTCAACTACTTCTGACAAATCTTGAGGGTCAACGAATCCCGCCTCATCCACAGGGAGCCAAATCACCTTGACGCCACGTTTTTCATAATCCGAAAAAACTTCCCGCACCGCTGGATGTTCAATGATCGTTGTGACAATTGACCCGTTTTCTAAAGCCGATGGCCGTTTTCTGTCCAAGACGCCGCGAATTAATAGGTTATCGCCTTCACTGCCGCCAGAAGTGTAGATGATCCGGCGATCTGCATCTCCCTTCGCGTGAATTGCGGCCATTAACTGCGCCTTACACGCCTGAATTGCCTTTTCTTCATTAAGTCCCGGTTTATACATCGCCGAAGGATTGAAATAATCTTGCTGAAAGCTTTTAACCATCCGTTCGACGACTTGCGGCGCAGACTTTGTCGTCGCAGCATTATCTAAATAACATATCTCACTCATTAAATTCTCCTAAGCTTTCTTGCGTTCTCTTTATCTTATTACAAAAAAAAAGAGCCGTCAATTCTACAATTGACAGCTCAATTATCTGTTCTAGGCTTCAGCTGGTTTTTGTTTTGGCTGAGGCTTTTTGACAGGCTTTAATCCTTTGCGCGGTGCAACTTTTCGACCTTCTTTAATCAAGGCGTGTGTCGGGCATTTCTTGACACAAGCGCCGCAATTTGAGCATTTCGAATAGTCGATCACCGCTAAATTGTTCTGAACGTGAATGGCGTCAAACATGCACGTCTTTTCACACAACCCGCAGCCAATACAGCCGACTTCGCAATTTTCGCGAACCGTTTTCCCTTTTTCTGTTGACTGGCAGTCGACATGAACAATTTGATCTTTTGGAATCAATGTCATGACGTTTTTAGGGCAAATATCGACACATTTCCCGCACGCAACGCAGTTTTCGATATTGACACTCGGAAGCATTTTATTCGTCATGTGCAGGGCATCGAATTCACATACCGAAACACAGGATCCCAAGCCGATACAGCCAAAACGGCATCCCTTCGGCCCGCCATTGGCGACAACAGCTTCGTTGCAGTCTTTCAGGCCGTAGTATTCTGTCCGTCTCGGTGCTTTTTCGCAATCGCCGCCGCAGAGTACCTGCGCGACGTTAGGCATCGCATCACTGACTTCTTCACCCATAATGGCACCGACTTGTTCTGCAACTGAAGCGCCGCCGACAGGGCACGCATTGACAGGTGCTTCACCTTTAACTATAGCTGCTGCACATCCATCACATCCAGGATAACCACAACCACCGCAGTTTGCGCCAGGGAGTACAGCGCGAACCTGAGGAATACGTTCATCTTCTTTTACTTCAAATCGCTTTGCCGCAATGGCCAAGGCCACACCAATAATGAGCGCCATAATGCCTAATATAACGACAGGAACGATAATTTGACTAGCCATTTAATTTCCTCCTTTTTCTTCCTTATAGCATGCCAGAAAATCCGAGGAATGAAATGGCCATCAAGCTCGCTGTAATCATGGTAATAGGAAATCCCTGGAAAGCTTCTGGGACATCCGAGACTTCGGCTCTTTCACGAATTGCTGCCATTAACACAATGGCCAGTGTATAGCCGATTCCACCTGCTGCACCATTCACAACAGATTCAATAAAATTATAACTGTTTTGAATATTCAAAGTGCAAACACCCAAAACAGCACAATTTGTTGTGATCAGTGGCAGATAAATCCCCAATGCCTGATATAGAGACATACTTGATTTTTTTATAAACATTTCAACCAACTGGACCAGCGCTGCAACAACCAAAATAAAAGCGATTGTCTGCAGGTATTCCAGACCAAGTTTTGATAAAATGCCATATTGAATCACATAAGTAATGGCTGACGCCAGCGTCATAACGAAAATAACGGCAATCCCCATTCCAATTGAGGTATCAACTTTTTTAGAAACACCTAAAAATGAACAAATCCCTAAAAACTTTGATAACAAAAAGTTATTAACAAATACGCCGGCAATTAAAATTGTAAAAATTCGCATAATGGATACTTCTCCTTTTTGCTATTTCTTATTCTGCAACAACTTCACTGCTGGCAGTTAACTTTTCTTCTTCCGCAGCTTTTGCCTTTGCTCTTTTACGGCTGATTCCAACTTGATTAAGAATTGCCATCAAAATACCGTATGTCAAAAAAGCACCTGGTGCCAATATAAAGATTAATGCGGGCTGATAGCCTGCGGGCATTACATGGATACCGAAAATAGAACCAGCGCCAATCAATTCTCGAACAGAGGCGATAAAGGTATCAGCAAGTGTGAAACCAAGTCCCATTCCAGCACCGTCCAGAATAGAATCGATCGGCCCATGAGAATATGCAAAGCCTTCAGCGCGTCCCATGATAATACAGTTCACAACGATCAATGGAATAAAAATGCCGAGAGTTTTGTACATCGCAGGCGTAAAAGCATGCATTACCATATCGACAATCGTAACAAATGATGCGATGATCACGACAAAAGCCGGAATTCTAACATTATCTGGAATAACCTTTCGCAATAGAGAGATGACAAGATTCGAGCAAATCAAAACGAAAGTCGTTGCCGCTCCCATTGCGATGCCGTTCATCGCGGCCGTTGTAATCGCAAGCGTTGGACAAGTCCCCAAAACTAAGCGAAAAACAGGGTTTTCATCAAGGATACCGTTTGTAAAATATTTAATTTTTTTCATTATTTGGCCTCCTTTGAAAGAACGCGATAGACTTGATTGGATGTATTTAAACCAAGTGTAACCGCTCTAGATGTGATCGTTGCTCCTGCAAGGGCTTCGATCTGATTATTTGAAGTCTTACTCCCGTGTTTAGCAACCGTATAAGTGGTATCTGCCGACAATCCCTTGAATTGTTTTTGGAAGCTGGGTTCTGTACATCTTGCGCCGAGGCCAGCGGTTTCCGAATTGGAAACAACTGTTATGCCTGTTGTTTTTCCCGATGTATTAAAGCCGAACAGCAGTTCAACTTCCCCACCATAACCTTTTGGTGCAACTTTAACGGTATAGCCAACCAACTTGCCGTTTTTGTAGCCTTTATATGCTTCGCTGACAATACCGGCATTGGATTTGGATGCTTTTTTTGCGATTGCCTTAATATCTTTTACTTCTGTAAATTTATCGGCACCTTTCAATACTTTCTGACGCGCTTCAATGTTGGTCTGTTTTTCCTGTTCTGCAATTTTCGACTTCGTCACGGCATTGGTCATTCCGAGTAGAGCCGCTGCAACCGCAGAAATAATCAAAAGGATTAAAGCGACGTGAATAACGTGTTTAACATCTAATTTATCTTTTTCCATGACTCACACCTTCTCATTCGCTTTTTTCTTTTTCATAACCGTAAATTCTCGGTCTGGTAAATCGTTCAATCAATGGCGTTGCGACGTTCATCAGAAGAATGGAATAAGAAACACCTTCCGGATAGCCGCCAAACATTCGAATCAGCATGGTCATCAGGCCGCATCCAACAGCGTAGATCACTTGGCCCGTTGCCGTCGTCGGTGACGTGACATAATCCGTTGCCATGAAAATTGCACCGAGCATCAGCCCACCTGAACAAATCATGAAAATCGGATCCTGCCCAAACGGGAAAGAAAGCAGCGCAACGGTTCCAATATAAATCACAGGAATCCGCCAATTGATGACTTTTCTAATGATCAAGTAGACACCACCGATCAGCAGTGCTAAGGCTGAAATTTCACCAATGGCACCGTATACGCCGTGCAGCCCTAAGAACATATCCAAATTGCTTGGCAGTTTTGACAGATTTGCCCCTTCCTTCAAGATACCAAGCGGCGTCGCCGATGTCACGGTATCTGTAAGCGGAATAAAAGCTGTCCCCGTCATATGTGTCGGCCATGAGGATAACAAAAACGCACGTCCAGCCAAGGCCGGGTTGACAAAATTGTGTCCTAATCCGCCGAAAAGCTGTTTGACAACAACAATGGCAAAAACGCTGCCAACGACGCACATCCACCATGGTGCCTGAATCGGCAGGTTATATGCTAGTAGAATCCCTGTGACCACGGCACTGCAGTCATTAATGGTCACATCGCGGTGCATGATTCGTTCTGTGATCGCTTCGGACGCTACGCAGGTCACCACACACAATGCCACAATCAATAGCGCTTTTGCTCCAAACACAATCACGGCTACAATCAGAGCCGGAATGAGTGCAATAACAACATCGCGCATAATACCTGCTGTTGTCGCTTTCGCGCGAATATGCGGCGAAGATGAGACTGTCAGCATCATATTTTCATTATCCATTAGACTTCACCGCCTTCTTCTTTCTTTCAGCTTGAACTTGACGCTTGCCAACACGAATAGACGAAACGATTGTGCGCTTAGCCGGACAAATAAACGAACAGCTTCCGCATTCAATACAGTCGAGTGCATGGAATTCTTCACACCGATCCCAACGTTTTTTCTGAGCAAACGCACTAATCAAAAACGGCTGTAAATGGATCGGACAAACCGACGCACATCTGCCGCAGCGGATACATGCAGACGGTTCTGGAATATAGGCCGCTTCTTTCGACAAGCATAAAATACCGGATGTTCCCTTCATGACCGGGATATCCGTGCGCTGCATCGCAACCCCCATCATCGGACCACCGGAAATCACCTTGCCAACGGGTTTGGAAAAACCGCCGCATTGGTCGATCACTTCTTGATATGGTGTGCCGACCTTCACCAGCATCGTGCACGGTTCTTTTACTGCATCGCCTGTACACGTGACATAACGGCTGATTAATGGCATGCCGGTTTCAAAAGTCAAGGCAACCTGAGCTGCTGTCCCGACATTCATCACCACCACGCCAGCATCAGCTGGCAAACCGCCTGCCGGAACTTCCCGGCCCGTGACAGCCGTAATTAACTGCTTTTCAGCCCCTTGCGGATATTTAGTCGCAAGCTTTTGTACTTCAATGCCGTCGAGCCCTTCTGCTGCCTTGGCCACAGCCTCAATGGCCTGAGGTTTGTTGTTTTCAATCGCAATAACGCCTTTTGAAACATTTAAAGCGCGCATCGCAATCTGAAGCCCCTTCACCACACGATCTGGATGATCCTGCATCAGATGATCGTCAGCCGTTAAATACGGTTCACATTCCGCACCGTTTAATATCACGGTATCCACGTGTTTATCCGGTGAAACGGTCAATTTGACGTGTGTCGGGAAGGTTGCCCCGCCCATACCGACGATTCCGGCGTTTTTAATGATATCGATGATTTCTTTCGAACCGTACGCCGTATAAGGTTTATACGGCTGGATCGATGGATCAACGGTATCTTTTCCATCGGATTCGATGACAACTGAAAGCACGTTGTTCCCGTTTGGATGCGGACGTTCCTCTACAGCTTTCACCGTCCCAGAGACACTGGCAAACACTGGTGAGGACACAAAACCTGTGGCTTCGCCGACCATTTGTCCCATATAAACGGTGTCTCCCTTTTTAACAACCGGTTTGCAAGGCGCACCGATATGCAATGACATAGGGATCGTGACAACTGCAGGTTCTTTCGCTTTCCGAACCGGAACGGCATTCGTTAATTCCTTATTATAAGGTGGATGGATACCACCTTTAAAGGAACAGGTTTCCGTTTTTTGCAAGTCAAACACCTCTACTTATAAATTTTCCTCATTATTTTAACATTCTTAAAAGAAAATGAACAGTATATTTTATACCATCAAGAAAACGTTTGCTATCATACATATGGTACTATTTTTTAATATCTCGGCAATTATAGCTATATATTGTATTTCTGTAAACAATTAGATAATTAAGAAATCCGCGTTTATATAAAAAAACAAGCGGCGATTACGCCGCTTGTCTGTTAATTAATACATTTCCTCACCATTTGTAATTGAAAAACGTGCGGTAAGCTTTGTACGTCATATACGCGTCAATCTTTGTACTCTGTTCCCACGGGGCATGCATCGAAAGAATCGGTGTTCCGCAGTCAACTACTTCCATGTCATAAGCAGCCAGCATATAAGCGATGGTTCCGCCGCCGCCTAAATCTATTTTACCCATTTCGCCCAGCTGCCATGTCACGCCGCCTTCATCGAAACATTTTCTGAGCTTTCCCAAAAATTCCGGATTCGCATCGCTTCCGCCAGATTTTCCTCGAGCGCCGCCGTATTTATTGACAGCAACCCCTTTTCCCGCAAAGGTTGCGTTATACATGTCGTGCGTGCTCGGGAAATTCGGATCGTAGGCGGCCGTTACGTCTGCAGATAAGCAGAACGAATGTGATAAACAGCGGCGAACTAAAAGAGAATTTGATCCATCAGACTGGAGCGCCACCAATTCCGCCAGCGTGTTTTCAAAAAATCGGGACTGCATACCGGTATTGCCATAACTGCCGATTTCTTCTTTATCTGCTAAAATAACGCATTGTGTTTTCTGCGGCGTGTCTGATGCGTCGAGCATTGCCCGGACGGCTGCGTAAGAGCAGATTCTATCGTCTTGGCCGAATGCAAGGATCATCGAGCGGTCAAAGCCAATATCTCGGGATTTTCCAGCTGGTACAATTTCAAATTCTGCGGATGCAAAATCATCTTCGGTCATTTGATAGTGTTCATTTAAATATTTTAACACTGTCGCTTTAACCGCTTCGCCATCTTCTTCACCGCTGAGGGGTCTGCTGGCGATCATCGGATTAAGCTGTTCACCTTCAAAAGCCTCGGAGACTTTCTTTTGATTCAGCTTTTGAGATAAATGGGGCAACAAATCTGAAATACAGAAAACCGGATCGTCTGGCGCGTCGCCAATGGTTATTTTCACCACGGTGCCATCTTTTTTAACGACTGTGCCATAAAGCGCCAGAGGCAGGGTTAACCATGGATATTTCTTGATGCCGCCGTAATAATGGGTTTTAAAATAAGCGATATTTGAATCTTCGTACAGCGGCATGGGTTTAAGGTCCAGTCTCGGACAATCCATGTGTGCGCCAACAACGGCCATGCCTTGTTCCAGCGGCTCCTCGCCGATTTTAAACAGCATGACCGTTTTATTTCGGTGCATAGCGTAAATTTTATCGCCGCTTTTTATTTCGCCTGATTCAATAGCCTGTTCAATCGAACGAAATCCGGCTTCTTTTGCTAATTTCACGGCATTTTCCGCACAAAGCCTCTCTGTCTTGCCCGCATCCAGAAATGCCTTGTAGTCTTCCGCATAATTCAGAACCTTTTGGTCTTCACCTGGTTCCAGTTTTTTCCAACCAAGTTTAAATTCAGCGCCAAGCGCCTTATTCATTGTTTGTGCTGCCATTGATTGCCTCCTGTCATTTTTTTCTTATGCTTTAATGCCTTCAACTGCAATCCAGCGCTCGCCCGGTTTAACGTGGATTGCAATATCGGCAAATCCTGTTTTTTCAAAAACGTCGATAAATCCATCGAGATCCAAATTACGCATCTCATATGCCTGAATATTGTCTAAAACGGACTGCGGCAGACCAACGTGATCGTACACTTCTGCGATCAACAGAAAATGTCCGCTGGGTTTTAAGACGCGGTAAACCTCTTGCATGTCGGTTTCAAAATCCGGCCAGAAATAATAACTTTCCACCGTCACAATTTTATCAAATGTGTCGTCCGCAAAAGGCATATCGGAAACAGAGGCCTCAATCACCTCAAGTTTCCCCGCGTCAATGAGGGCCTGATTAAACTGGCGTGTCGCCTCAACAGAAGTTTTCGCGTAGTCAATACCGACAAAGGTGCCGTCCTTGACCATCGTCGATAACCTGGCTATACATGCGCCGCCGCCACAGCCAATATCGAGCACCCGGTCTTTTTCGCCAAACTGCAAATGGGATAAGGCCCACTGCGTCATCGGCCCGTGACTGTCGTTCATACGCTCGAGCATCGCACGGCCTGCTTCGCCAGTCGGGTGATTGGGACGGCCGGCCTCTGTGATCTGTTGTTCCGAATATTCTTTTTTTAATTTTTCTGTTAAATCTGCCACGTGCTTTTTCTCCGCTTCTGTATAAGTTTCTTCTGGTTTAAGGTTTCCGAAATTCAACGCGTCAATTTGTTTTTGAAGCTGAGCCTTTAAATCCTGCTGTACGCTCTTTTCTCGATCTGACAGCTGACTCTTCGCCTGTTTTTGTTTGAGCGTTTTCAACTTTGAAACTTTTTTATTCACGTTTTCCCTCCTGCTTTCTCAGTCAAGGGCATGAAGTTTTTCCGGTTTGACAAATCCCGCATCAACCAATTGCTGGAGCGAAAGCATTAATCCGAGCTTGCCGTGGGCGTGAGTTAAGCCGCCCTGAAAATAAACGATGTAGGGTTCTCGCATCGGCGCATCTGCTGACAGTTCAATCGACGATCCCTGAATAAAAGCACCAGCGGCCATGATCACCGGCACGTCGTACCCCGGCATATCCCACGGAACCGGCGTTACAAAGGAATCGACCGGCGCCGCCTTTTGAACTGCCTGACAGAAAACTTCAACAGCCTTTGGATCACCCAGCCGAATACTTTGAATGATGTCCGACCGGTAATCGTCCACGTCCGGACAAACTGGATAACCAAGATTTTTATAAACCGCACCGACCAAAATCGCCGTTTTCATCGCCTGAGAAACAATATAAGGCGCCTGAAAAAAGCCTTGAAGGAATGTTCTGGTAATGCCAAGGGTCGCTCCTGTTTCGCCACCAATACCAGGTGCTGCCAAACGATTGGCGCAAAGCTGAACCAAATCAGCCCGGCCTGCCGTATAACCGCCCGTCGGTGCCAAACCGCCGCCTGGATTTTTGATGAGCGAGCCGGCCATTAAATCGGCCCCGACCGCGACCGGTTCCTTTTCATCTAAAAATTCTCCATAGCAATTATCAACGAAAATCACAACTTTCGGCCATTTAGCTTTAATAGCTGTGCAGATTCTCTGAATTTCAGATAAAGTGATGGCTTTCCGCCAGCTGTAGCCGGTTGAACGCTGAATGTAGACCATTTTCGTTTTTTCAGAAATGGCATTCATGATTTTTTCTGTGTCAAAAATCCCGTCCGCCATTAATTCGATCTGATTGAAAATCACGCCCAAATCGGTCAGCGTACCTTTTCCCTTTTCTTCTCCTTTTGCGCCGATAAAGGTTCGGACCGTATCGTAGGGATCTCCACTAATCGACAAAAGCTCGTCTCCTGGACGGAGCACACCGTACAGGCAAAGCGAAATGGCGTGAGTTCCGCAGGTGATTTGCGGACGAACCAGAGCTGCTTCGCAGCCAAAAACATCGGCGAAAATTTTTTCTGTGGCTTCCCGACCTTCGTCATCGTAGCCGTAGCCTGTCGTCGGATGGAAATGGCGATCGCTCAGACCGACTTTCTGCATCGCCTGAATCACCTTAAACTGATGGTACTCCGCCAGTCTGTTCCAATGGGCCATGCGATCTGAAATTTTTGCTTCCGACTTTTCGACAAAATCAATCACTTCTTTTGAAATATGAAAATTTTCAGCTAAATAGCTTTCAATAAGAGTATCGTTCAATGTTGTATTCCCCTTTGTAATTCTCAATGTATTGTATCATTTGATCGGCTAATTGTTCACGGTCTTTGTTTTTTTCTACGTCGAACCAATGAATATCTGTGTTTTTTCTGAACCACGTCAGCTGCCGTTTCGCAAAATGCCGTGTGTCGCGTTTGAGTATTCTGACCTGTTCCTCTAAAGTAGCTTGTCCTTTCAAAACCGGCACGATTTCTTTATACCCCAGCGCCTGCATCGATACAAGAGCTGGATCATACCCATCATTTAAAAGACCGCGAACCTCCTCAACCAAGCCATCTTTTATCATTAAATCGACCCGTTCGTCGATCCTTTGATATAAAACGTCCCGCGACATTTGAATGCCTAAAAGCAGATAATCAAAGGGCAAATCAATTTTTCGCACCTGGCCTTCCCAATAGGTCTTGGTTTTGCCTGTTGTCTCATAGATTTCAAGCGCGCGAATGACACGCTTATGATTATGTGGATGAATTTTTGCCGCAGCCTCTGGATCGATTTGTTCTAAACGCTTGTAAATAGCCTCTGGCGGCTGTGTGTTGTACGCCGCTGTCAACTTTCTCCGAATTTCTGGATCTGTCTTAATATCTGGAAAGCCCCATTTCTGCGTCAACGCATTAATGTACAGTCCCGTTCCGCCGACGATTATCGCTGTTTTTCCTCGATCGACGATATCGTGAATCGCCGCAATCGCGCTGTCTTTGTAATCCGCCACACTAAAAGCTTGATCCGGCTCGACAAAATCCATTAGATGATGGACAATTCCCTGCTTCTCTGTTTCAGTCGGTTTGGCCGTTCCAATATTCATTCTTCGGTAAATCTGCATCGAATCCGCTGATACAATTTCTCCGTCGAAATGTTTAGCAATATCAATAGAAAGACTGGTTTTCCCCGACGCCGTTGGTCCGACAATTACCGGAACAACCGGCTTTTCTCCTTTCTGCCGCTTATTCATGAAACCACCCTTTTAAAAAATTTTTCCAATTCGTATTTTTTTAAATACAAAATAATCGGCCGTCCATGGGGACAGGTATAGGGATTTTCTAATGTCATTAAATCATTTAAAAGCTTTCTAATCTCGCGCTCATCCAATTCCTGATTCCCCTTGACTGCTGCTTTGCAGGCCATGGTTGCAATTTTTAGCCACTGCTTTTCTTTTAGCGCAGGGTCTCCTGTCATGATATTTTCAATCCACATCGGAAGCAACTCCGCCGACTGCGGCTCTCCAAGCAAAACCGGCACACTTTTCACACACAATGACGTTTCGCCGGACACTTCGCAAAAAAATCCCTTTGCCTCGAGCTGCGTTTGAAGGGTATCCAATTGCAAGACCATTTCTCTCGACACATCGACAACTTCAGGCACTAACAAGGCTTGCGAAGGAACGCGTTCGCTGCCCATCATTTTTTTCTTGAGATTTTCAAACATAAAGGCCTCATGGGCGGCGTGCTGATCAATTAAAACGGCAATGTCTTCTTTTTCCAAAAGAATAAAAGTTTTAAATAATTGTCCAATAATCCGTGTGCCCGATAAATCCAGATGAGGCCGACCGACTTCAGCCGCCTGCTGATCATACAGCGGCTGCTGTGCTGCCGCGCGATATTGCGTCCGATTTTCTGTTACTTCCGAAGGCGTGTCTTTAATTGCCGTTCGTTGAAATTGACCTGCCTTTTCAGGTATTTTAATTGGGCGCTGTGGTTTTAGATCAAGAGGTGTTTTTTGAAAACCCGAAAGCATTGTCTGCTCTGGTGCTTCGCAAACCTTCGGCAATGGCGAATTGGGCTCGATGTACGCCTCCGTTTTTTGCACCTCTGGCGATGGCGCGATCTTTTCACTCAAATCAACGGTTAAATCCATTTGCTGAACCGCGCGCCGAATTTCCTGGCGAAACAGAATATCAACCAAGCTTTGATTCAGTATTCCGATTTCCATTTTTGAAGGATGCATGTTGACGTCCAACATTCTGCCCGGCAGCGTCATGAAAATGATGCCCACCGGGTGTTTGTGATTCATCAGGTACCCTTGATAAGCTTCTTCAAATGCCCGCGAGAGTCCGCGGTTTTCAACGGTTCGGCCGTTAATGAACAAAATCTGCCGGTCTTTCGAACTGCGCATACTGGTTAAGTCGCCGATATACCCCTGTAATTCCATGGGTTCGTTTTTTGCGTCCAATTTCTTAAGCGATTTAAAAAAAGATCGGCCGTACAAGCATTCGATCACGCTTTGGAGACGGCCATCTCCCGGCGTCGAAAAAATTTTTCGCCCGTCTGAGATAAAATCAAAGGCAATTTCAGGATGGGACAATGCGATCCGCCCCATCACCTGGTGAATAACCCGTTCTTCCGTCTTGTCTTTCATCATGTGCTTCTGTCTAGCCGGCACATTATAAAATAAATCTCTGACACAGATATCTGTCCCTTTGTCGTATGGCAGCACCCGCTGTGCGGTACAGTGTCCACCTTCAAAAGTCGTTTCACTGCCAAGCTCCTCTGATTTTGAAATGGTGCGGATCGTCACTCGGGAAATCGCCGCGACACTGGCCAACGCCTCCCCGCGAAATCCCAAGGTTTCCAAATGATTTAAATCTTCGATCTGAGAGAGCTTGCTCGTTGCGTGCCGCGCGAAAGCCAGCTTAACCTCATTGTATCGGATGCCTTCACCATTATCGCGGATGCGAATGCTGCGCTTGCCGCCTTGTTCGATATCGACACGAATGCGGTCACTGCCCGCATCAATGGCGTTTTCCGCCAGCTCCTTGACGACAGACGCTGGGCGGACAATAACCTCACCCGCTGCGATCTTTTCAATGGTCGCCGGTGCCAACATTTTAATTTTCAACATCTCGCTCCTTTTTATGACTCTGTCTCAGGTACTGTTAATTCTGTTTTTAATGTACTGAGCAGGTTAAGTGCTTGAATCGGCGTCATGCTGTTTAAATCCGCCTCACAAATCTGAGACAACACTTCCTTTTCTGCCGGCTTCATCTCATTTTCAGGCTCTGGCTTTGAATTTTTCGGCACCATTTCCGTAAAAAAACCGATTTGATTGTCATTCTCAGGAAATGCTGGGTCTTTTCTATACAAACTAGAGACCGGTGCTTCAGCCTCCAATTCCTCTAAAATCGCTTTCGCCCGCTGGGTCACGATTTTAGGAAAACCCGCCAGTCGAGCGACCTCAATGCCATAACTTTGATCGGCCGGTTGGTGACGAATCTTTCTTAAAAACACAACACCTTCAGGTGTTTCTTTTAGACCGATACTTAAATTTTTAACCCCTGGCTGCTGATCTTCTAATTGCGTGAGTTCATGATAATGCGTTGCGAACAGCGTCCGCGCACCAATGGTCAATGGATTAGACAGATACTCTGCCACCGCCCACGCAATGCTGACGCCGTCAAAAGTGCTGGTGCCACGGCCGATTTCATCCAAGATCACGAGGGAATGCTGTGTCGCATTTTTTAAAATATTGGAAACTTCAGACATCTCGACCATAAAAGTGCTCTGACCTGTCGTAAGGTCGTCCGATGCTCCGATTCTTGTGAAAATGCGGTCGCAAATCCCGATATGGGCACTGTCCGCTGGAACGAATGAGCCAATCTGCGCCATCAGCGTAATGACTGCCACTTGTCTGATATACGTGGATTTTCCAGCCATATTGGGCCCCGTGATCAACATCATCCTATTTTCTGCTAAATCAAGTAAACAGTCGTTGGATACAAAGGTACCCTCGTCCATTAGCATCTCGGCCACTGGATGACGGCTGTTGTACATTTCAATGACCCCATCGTCCGCAATTTCCGGCTTCACGTAATGATTGGAAACAGCAACTGCGGCAAGAGAATAAAGGGCGTCCAAGAAGGCGACGTCGTGAGCACGCTTTTGAATCCGCTTAATCTGCGCCATGATTTTTTCCCGGATATCAGAAAAAATCTGATACTCAAGCTGGGAAAGCCGCTGCTCTGCGCCGAGAATTTTTGTCTCCATCTCCTTTAATTCGGGTGTGAAAAACCGTTCAGAATTGGCTAGGGTCTGTTTTCGAATATAATGCTCCGGGACCAAGTCCAAATTACTTTTGGTCACTTCAATGAAATAGCCAAAGACCCGATTGTATTTCACCTTCAACGATTTGATGCCGGTCTTTTCTCGTTCTGCACCCTCCAGATTCTTCAGCCAGTCTTTGCCTTTGCTCTGTGCCTCTCTATATTCATCAATTTCCTGATTGTAGCCCGTCTTAATCACGCCGCCGTCTTTCAAAACGAAAGGCGCGTCGTCTGAAATGCCTGACGCGATGAGCTGGTAAATGTCTTCGAGATCATCCGCCTGACCAAAGGCCTGCTGAAGCTTTGGCGCTTGAATGCTGTTGATGCAGTCTCGCAATGCCGGAAGCATGCCAACCGACTGTTTAAGTGACAGCATGTCTTTCGGATTCACCGTTCCAAAAGAAATCTTTCCACAGATCCGCTCCAAGTCGTAAATTTTCCCCAGTATCATTTTAAAATCCTGGAGTACCCCTGGATTATCCACCAGTTCTGCCACATATTGCTGGCGGATTTCAATTTTATCTCGATCGATTAATGGCGCTTCGATCCATTGTCTGAGCATTCTGCCGCCCATCGCCGTCGTCGTCTGATCCAAGACCCAAAGAAGACTGCCGCGCTTTTCGACATGTCTCAAGGTTTCAGTCAGTTCCAAATTGCGCCGCGTCGACAAATCCAAGAGCATGTACTCGCTGGTTTTATAAAAAGAGATGTGATTGATATGGGTTAAAACTTTTTTTTGAGACGATTCAATATAATCCAAAAGCGCCCCCGAAGCCCGAACTGCCTCGTCATGATCCTTTAATCCCAGAGCATCCAGCGCAAAAACGTGAAACTGCTCTTTAACCACTTCTTTTCCGGAATCGAGCTGATAATGCTGATCGGCATACAGCGACACCATACAATTAAAACGCATTTTCAGCTGATGGACAAATTTTGACTGCTTGAACAGACTTGAACTCATGATGATTTCCGACGGACCGATCTTTCCAATTTCACCCATCAGCTCATTCTGTTCAGGTGTGTTCGGAATTTCCGTCGTATTAAAATCTCCTGTTGTCAAATCGACGTAAGCCAGCCCGATACTGCCCCGTCCGCCGTAAAGCGAAGCAAGATAATTATTTTCCTTCGCTTTAATCGCACCGTCTGAGGTAATGGTGCCCGGCGTAATGACTTTGATGATTTCACGTTTGACTAAGCCCTTGGCTAAAGACGGGTCTTCCATCTGTTCGCACACGGCAACCTTGTAACCTCTTTCGACCAGCTTGGCAATATACGGTTCTGCCGCATGATGGGGCACGCCGCACATCGGCGCCGGTTCATCCAGTCCACATTGTTTTCCTGTCAGCGCAATTTCAAGCACCTTAGATGCCGTCAGCGCATCATCAAAAAATGTTTCGAAGAAGTCCCCGACTCTAAATAACATAATGCAATCCGGCACCTGCTCGTGCATTTTCAGATACTGCTGCATCATCGGCGTTAAACCCATCTTTACCACTTCCTTTTTTTATACTAAATTGCTGTCCCGTCAAGGCTGAAAGTTTTAGCTCGGTCGATGTGCACCGGAATAATCGTGCCGATGGTTTGATCATCACCGGAAAAATTGACCAATTTTCCGTTTTTCGTCCGTCCGGATAGCTTATTGGGATTATGTGCACTCTTGCCTTCGACGAGCACCTCAACATCCTGATCTTTAAACCACGCATTCTGATCATTGCCGATTTGATGTAATACGTCCAGCAGCCGATTGATCCGCTGATGCTTGATTTCATCAGAAATCTGGTTATCCATTTCAGCTGCAGGCGTCCCGCTGCGCTTGGAATAAATAAATGAAAAGGCTGAATCGAATTGGCACGCCTTGACCACATCGAGAGTTTCTTCAAAATCTTCTTCTGTTTCCCCTGGAAAGCCCACAATAATATCCGTTGTAATGGACACATGAGGGATCCGGTCTCGGATTTTCTGAACCAGCGCAATAATCTGTTCTTTGGTATATCCGCGATGCATCGCTTTCAAAACGCGGGTTGATCCGCTTTGAATCGCCAAATGAATCGACGGGCAGACCTTCTCGCAAGTTGCGATGGCTTCGATGACTGCATCGCTCATATCCTTGGGGTGACTGGTCATGAAACGGATTCTCCGCAGTCCCTCAATTTGATTGACATCCCGGAGCAAATCCGCAAACCCGTAGCCATCGTGGCGGTCGTTGCCGTAAGAATTCACATTTTGGCCCAGCAGCATCACTTCCAGACATCCGTCTTCCACCAAATGCGTAATTTCTTCGATAATTTTCTCGTGCGGACGGCTGACTTCCCGCCCCCGCGTATACGGAACAATGCAGTAGGTGCAAAAATTGTTGCATCCCTTCATGATCGAAACATAGCTCTTAAACGGGAATTTCCGGTCGACTGGCAGATTTTCAGCCAGTCCCTGATCGTCATCGTAAATTTCGATGGTGCGTCTGCGGGTTTCAATGAACTCTTCCAACAGCTGCGGAAAATGTTCGATATTGTGCGTCCCGAAGACGATATCCACCTGTGGGTTTTTCTCTTTAATTTGTTTGACGATGGCCGGCTGCTGCATCATGCAGCCGCAGACTGCCAGAATGAGATCAGGATTTTTCTTTTTAATATGCTTAAAATTGCCCACATTGCCGAAAAAACGTTCATCCGCATTCTCCCGGACACTGCAGGTATTCATCACCACAACGCCAGCATTTTTTTCGTCGTCCGTCGGGGTGTAGCCCATTTCCTTCAGCATTCCCGATATTTTTTCAGAATCATTCTCATTCATCTGACAACCGTAAGTAATGATTTTATAAGTTTTATTCATTCGCATTCCTTTTGTAAATTATGTATACTCTCCGGTAAAATGTCGAGCAAGTCCGTCGCGTTCAGCGCGCACTGACCCAATTGATCTGCCGCGATATCTCCGGATAATCCGTGCAGATAAACGCCGAGCCTGGCCGCTTCTCCTGAACTAGCCGTCTGAGATATCAGCCCTGCAATGATTCCGGTCAAAATATCGCCACTTCCAGCTGTCGCCATCCCTGGGTTGCCCGTCGTATTAAACCAGATTTCGCATTGTGCCGGATCATCCCCGTGCGGCACAAAGATTCGCGTGCGGTACCCTTTCAGTACGAGAACAACCTTGTATTTTGCGGCGAATGCCGAAGCGATTTCTGTACTGTTTTCTCGATACGCGTCCTTAGAAATATCGCATAGCCTGCAGAATTCCCCAGCATGAGGCGTTAAGATCACAGGTCCCTTATGCTCTAACAACACCGATTTGATTTTCGTCAAATGATATAAGCCATCTGCATCGATGACAACCGGTTTTCCTGTTTCAATCAGCCACTTGATCAGATCCACATAAAGCATTTTCCGTCCGATACCCGGCCCGATCACATAAGCGGTTGCCCTTTGTTGTTTAAGCTGACTGATGATATTGTCCTGTGTGTAGGGCTTAACCATGACCTCCCAAGGCATTTGTGCTGCAACAATATCGTAAATACTTTCCGGCACCCAGGTCGTCACTAAGCCGGCACCTGATTTTAAACAGGCCGCCGAGCTCATCAGACCGGCGCCGATCATGCCGCGGCTCCCTGCAACGATTGAGACCGCGCCGTAATCGTATTTATTGGAATTTTTAAGACGCTGTCGTATCAGCGGGACACTTTTTTCATCTAATATTTTTTTCTGCGACGCCGTGTACTGCTCCGAGATACCCACATCCAAAACAGTTGGCTGTCCCAAGAAATCCGGCCCGTCTTCCAAAAGCATCCCCATTTTCGGATTTTGAATGATTAAGGTTCGATCTGCCTCAATAGCCTGGCCGACCGTTAAGCCATTGCTGCCTCTAAGCCCAGAAGGAATGTCTATAGCATAGACCATCGCTTTAGAACGATTGACACAGGCAAACAGTGCTGCGACATTCGGATACAGCGGCCGATTTTTTAGTCCATTTCCCAAAACCGCGTCGACGATGACGTCCGCATCGCAGATCATTGCTTCTATTTCGTCATTGAGCTCACTGAAAAAACTAAAAGGCACACCGGTTTCTTGCAACCGCTTAAAATTGCGCTCTGAATTCGGCGTAAAATGATCGGGATTGCCGACAAATAAAACCCGAACGCGTCTGCATCTGTTAAAGCACAGCCTTGCGACAACCTGTCCGTCGCCGCCATTGTTTCCCGCACCACACAAGACTAAAATATTGGCACTGTCCGCTGTTTCTCGGTCGATGACATCAAAACAGCGATGTCCCGCTCTTTCCATGAGTTCATAATCGGCAATTCCGTGAGCGATGGTCTGTCGATCCATTTCACTCATTTCGGCCGGCGTCACCACTTTCATATGTGCTCCTTTTCTTTAATAAATGGTCATAAAACAACAAAAAGCAAGGCAGCTGCCTTACTTTTTGTTTGCAATATTCTTATTGATTATTCAGAGAGGATGTCGGCTTTGCTCCGATATTTATTTGATAAACTTGCTGAATGCCATCTTTCGTTAATTCGATTTTATTGGCATTGTTGTAGAGATCGCCGATAATAAAAGAGGACATCAATAAAATCAACGCAAAAGCCACAATAAAATAAACAATTAAATCGCGTACTTTATGTTCGCCTTGTCCCATCAGAACACCTTGTTCCTTTCTTTAGATTATGCCTCTGCCCAGTTATGGAAAACTTCCTGAACGTCGTCGTTATCTTCGAACATTTCCAACATTTTTTCCATTTTCTGGCTATCTTCATCCGAGAGTTCTGTTTCAGTCGACGGAATCTGAGCGATTTCCCCAGAAACGACGTCGTATCCGGCGGCCTGAATCTGATCGAGGACACTGGCAAAGTCTGCCGGTGCCGTCTTGATTTCGTAACCATCCTCTGACGTTTCCATGTCTTCCGCACCGGCGTCTAACGCCGCCATCATCAACTCGTCCTCATCGATATCGTCAGACTTTTCGATTAAAATTCTGCCGGCCCGCTCAAACAAATAGCTCACGCAGCCGTTTGTACCCAAATTGCCGCCGTTCTTATCGAAAATATGCCGTACATCGCCAGCCGTTCTATTTTTGTTGTCGGTCAACGCCTGAACAATGACTGCAGCTCCGCCGGGGCCGTATCCTTCGTATGTGATTTCTTCGAAAACCGCATCGCCCAATTCACCGGAACCTTTTTTAATAGCGCGGTCAATGTTGTCGTTCGGCATGTTGGCGGCCTTTGCTTTCGCAACGGCTTCACGAAGCTTTGAATTCATTTCCGGATCGCCGCCGCCTTCACGAGCAGCAACTGCAATCAGCTTCGCCATTTTTGTGAAAATTTTTCCTTTGGCCGCGTCCTGTTTTC
The DNA here is from genome assembly GCF_009696145.1 of Pseudoramibacter porci. GTDB lineage: Bacteria > Bacillota > Clostridia > Eubacteriales > Eubacteriaceae > Pseudoramibacter > Pseudoramibacter porci. The sequence continues at coordinate 111,670 of NZ_VUMO01000004.1, read as the reverse complement.
CTTTTCTATTTTTAATGTTGTTCCATTTTGAATGTCCAGACATTGTATACCTCCGAATTATATTAATTTATTTTACCATCATTTCATGAGATTTTATTATATCATAGGCGAAACAATGATTCAAATTTGCGCAAACAAAAAGCACAGCGTCCGCTGTGCCGTTTCAGCATTATAGTTCTATGTCGTTGAGAATGTTTTTAAGTTCGGCCAGTTCATCGACCGTCAAAGTGATCCCTTTGCGCATTCTTTCATGGTTCGGCGCCCAATCGCGAATATCATATTTTGGTTCTCTACCATTCCAGCTGACTTTATTGAGCTCTTTCTGCCAACCGTTGCTCCCCTCTGACAGCACGCCGCATTCTTCGACAACTTCGTATTCAAATGCCATTGCAATTCCTCCTTGGTCGTAACGATCTCTTATTCGAGACCTTCTGATTCATAAATTTGAAATAAGTCATCACATCCGCCCACAAATTGATCGTTAAGAAAAACGTATGGAACGGTTGTCTGGCCTGTCTTTTCGATTAAAGCTTGTTTCTGATCATCCTGTCCCCAGATGTTGTGATCCGTGTAAGGGATATTCAACTGATCCAAAAGCCCTTTGGCCCGTCTACAATATGGACAGGTTGGCCAAGTGTACAGTTCTGCTTTTTGTACTTTCATTGCAGTGTTTCCTTTCTGCTTTGGTTTAATATTTACCTGGTTTATTATTTCTCAAATTATAGCGAATGCATCCGTCGTTTTCAATTCTTTTCTAAGATTTTTTGAGCGCAGCTTGCATTCTTTTTCCGTCTCTGGCGAAGGTTACCGCGGTTTGCTCCGATATTTCGCCATTTTTCCAAAGGCGAATCAAATCAGCCTCCATGGTCTGGCTGCCGAACCGCCTCTCCGTCAGCATATAGTTGTAGAGTTGTTCCTGCGCATTCTGACGAATTAAATTCTGGACAGCAGATGTCACGACAAGAATCTCGGACGCGCAAACCCGTCCCTTCTGATCCTTTTTCGGCAATAGCTGCTGCCACAGCACGGCTTTTAAATTCATCGATAAAACTTGGCGCATCTGCGCTGCCTGATTGTGCTCAGGAAAAAGGGAGAGGATACGGTCAATCGCGCCATCTGCTGTCGGGGTGTGCAAAGTCGAGAAAATGAGATGCCCTGTTTCCGCCGCTTCCAGCGCGATTTTCACCGTCTCGGCGTCACGCATCTCACCGATTAAAAGCACATCGGGATCTTCCCGCAGGGCAGCACGTAGTCCTTGGCGATAATTTATCACGTCACGTCCGATTTCCCGCTGATGCACCATCGCCTTTCCCTTTGGATACAGATATTCAATGGGATCTTCCAGCGTAATCATGTGAACAGGCTTTATCTTATTAATTTGATTCAATATTGACGCAAGGGTCGTCGATTTTCCAGAGCCGGTTGGCCCGCAAATAAGCACGAGACCCTTTTGAATTTCAGCAAACCGACTTACAATTGCAGGCAGTCCTAATGTTTCAAGACCAGGAATGGCTTCGGACAAAAGTCGAATAGCCAAAGCCAGCGATCCACGTTGAAAATATATATTAATCCGACAGCGGATTTTTCCAATATCCCGTGTAAAATCTACCGACCCGTTTTGTCTTAACTTTTTAATCAGCGTACGGTTCTCCCCGATGAGTTCTTTCGCTAATGCCAAACAATCCTGCCGATTCAACACGGTCTGGTCCATATTGCGCAATGCCCCATCGATTCGACATTTCGGATGTTCGTTAACTGAAAAATGCACGTCACTGGCGCGGTGACGGGAGGCGATTATTATCCATTTATATGATTGCATGATAATCTCCACATCGTGATGTTCAGGTTAGGTAATCGTTTATATTTTATGATATGCACGTCAAAAAATCAATCTTCTCCCTAAAAAACAACCCCTAACTGCTAATCCTTCAAATCATAGCAGTCAGGGGAAATACTTAGTTTACCACATTCATAATCGCATTATTTCCGTATCTTTTTTGATAGTTTTCCAAATAAGATCTGAGTTCTTCATCGGTCTTGCCATCTGGTGCATTTTTGAGCAAATAGAGCGAACGGTTAGGGTGATCTTTGTCAAACATGTTATTGTACAGAACCTTTTGGTAGTTCTGAACTTGTATGTTGTATTTTTCCGCATCGTCTAACGTCAGATAGTCACCGTCAGAGGTAATTGCCCCTTTGTAATTTAATACCGGCATTTTGTCGTACATGGACTGTTCGTATTGGTCGTAAGCTGTTGTCTTCAGTCCCAAAGTCTGAAGTAGGGTCGTCTGTAGGTAATTGACCGATAAATTTTTATTACTCTGGGAATCGATATCGTAATTGGTCCAGATGATATAAGGCGTGATGTAGCGCTGCTGAAGTTCTTCGTTGGACCAATTGCTGAGACTTTTGCCTTTGAGGTCTTCGTAAAAAGAGTTATCTAGTCTCGGCTGATGATCCCCAAAGAAAACTACTGCGACTGGTTCATCCTGCGATTTGAAATAATTAATCATTTCTTTCAGCGCTGTGTCACTTTCTTTAATCAGCGTCAAATATTCTTCAGCATCTGTATGATCCACGCCGCTTTTCTGATTCGGCATGCTGGTGATTTTCACTTGTTCCATCCCGTTCGTGCCTACATTGTATCCGCCATGATTGGCAATGGTGACATCAAAAATAAACTGCGGTTTGTTGCCTCTTTTTTTGTACAAGTCGATAATTTTCTGATAAGTGGCCCGATCACTGACATAGTTGTTTCGGGTAAGCGCCGCATTGCTGAAAGCATCTTCATAAAAATACGTATGTTCAAAGCCGAGATACGGGTAAACCTTATTGCGCTTCCACGCTGACGATTTTCCTGGGTGCATAGCATAGGTTTCGTATCCCTGCGCCCTTAAATTTTTGGCCAAACTCGGCGTTTTCGGTTTAACATACATCTGGTAAGGGCGGGTGTTTTCTGGAACGAAAGCAGTGGAATTGCCAGTTAAAAATGAATATTCTGTATTGCAGGTTCCTGCGCCGTATACATCGACGTACAGATTCCCTCGTACAGTGTTTTTTTTCAGGCTTCTAAAGAAGGGCATGTAGTCCTCATTTGTTTGAAAATTCCCCATGACGGACAAATCAGAAAAACTTTCGTTCATCACTGCGATGATCGTCGGCTTCTTTCCACTAGCCACAGCTTCTGTTGCCTTTTTTCCCGCCGCCGTAGTTTTTTTCACTTCTGCACTGGCCTTTTTGCTGCCATTCTTCACAATATTTCTCGCAACTGTTGCCGAATAGCCTGAGGGTTTTTTAATATGAAGCAATTTGGCATTGGTCGTAAAAGCTGTAATGTACTGATTGTTTGACGGTGACCACGAATCGTACACATCTTCGAGGGGTAAAACGGCGATCAGTGCAGCAATCGCAGCTGTGACGCCCAGTGCGCCCAGCCGCGCTCTTCTGCTTTTGTTTTTATCGTCAGCAAAATATTTTGTTTTGACATTCGAACTGACGGCGTAAGCCGCAATCGCCATATAAATGCCGGCAATAATGGTTCCGGATATGCCGATGGAATAATTCTTTGCGACTTCAAGACCCGTATTGGCCGTCATGAGGTCACCAAAAAAGAAAGGATCCCCTCTGAATTTCAATAGGAAAAAATTCACACAAGACAAAATGAAGAGCGCAAACATGACAATGCGTATGCTCAAACGCAGTCGGTTCGTGATCGCAAAAAAAAGCAGCACCAGCGCACCGATGATTAAGACGGCCATCCCAAATTGAGCGATTCCCAGCGGATCAAATCGGCTGCTCGTCCAGACCGGCATGCCACAGGTGGTCTGGTGCATGGCAATAATAAGGAAAAATATCAGCATCCCTAAAATGATACGCCAATTCCGATTCGCTTCACCTTCAAATTTAAAAGTAACCGCAATAAAAAGTGCCGTGATCAGAATCGCCACCGTCGTCGTTCCCCAATACTGTGAAGGAATCTGCGTCTGTTCAAACTGGCCGAAAACCGCCATCAAAATCAATCCGGCCGCGCAATACACGACAGCTAAAATCAACCGAAGAATACTGGTCTCAACTGGTAGTTCCAATGTGACCTTACGATTCGCTTTTAACGCCTTCAGTGTTTTTCGCTTTCGCTTTTCTCGATGTTGTTTTACATCTTCCTGATCCTGAATCTGGTCTTGCTCTTCCATGCCAAACCTCCATACTCAGACATAATATACCTTTTATTTTCTAAATAGCCCATTAAAAAAAGGGCACAACTAACAAAATATAGTATAGTCTACCCTTTTTATTTTGAAATGTAAAATGTATTTAAATAAAGTGTCTTTTTCCCTAAAGGTTAACTAAAGTGTTGCGTTACAATTTCCGGTTACGAACCGCGCCTTGATAAATCATCCCGTTCAGCGGATCTACCGTAATTAACTTCCCTTCCGTAATGACTTCTGTCGCCTTCTGTACCCCTTTGATCACTGGAATTTGATAATCTCGCGCAACGTGATCAGCTTCTGAATTTTCACCAACTTCGGACGTCACGACCGCAGCCGCTTTTTCAATCGCACCGTAAATCCCCGGCGTGATCACACGCGTCACGACAATATCACCTTCGTCAAATTCATCAAGCGTATCCGGTGTGACAAATTTTGCAAAGCCCGTCACCAACTTGTCGCCAATCCCAATACCGGAAAGGACCGCATTGCCGACCGTTCTGACACGAATGGTATTGGTATTACCCTGAATTCCGAACGGAAGACCCGCCGCTGCCACGACCAGATCGCCAGTCTTGACAACATTCATGGTTTCAAGGATGCGGTTGACGTCATTGACCAGATCATCCAGTTCTGTCATTCTAGGCACGTACAAACAATATGCACCCCATTGCATGCAGCATCTGCGAACCGTTCTCATATTGTCAGAAACTGCAAAAATCAAACAGTTCGGACGATATTTTGACAGCATTCGCGGTGTGTAGCCGCTGGTGGTCGGCGCGATGATTGCTTTAACGCCCAAAGATTCGACAATATTGACCACCGCCGAGCAGACCCCGTTGGTAATCGTCATTTCACCGTGAGGCACGTGGTCGCGATGCTTATACTGCGGAGAATTTTCTGTTTTTAAGACAATTCGTGCCATGGTTTTGCAGGCTTCAACCGGATAATCGCCTGCAGCTGTTTCTCCTGAAAGCATGACGGCATCCGTACCGTCGAAAACGGCGTTAGCTACATCTCCGACTTCCGCTCGGGTCGGCCGCGGGTTGCGGATCATGGAATCAAGCATCTGCGTCGCTGTAATAACCGGTTTACCGACAATATTACAGCGGTGAATAATATTTTTCTGAACAATTGGCACGTCTTCTGCCGGGATTTCAACCCCTAAATCGCCGCGTGCAACCATGATACCGTCAGATACAGTGATGATACGGTGGATGTTTTCAACCCCTTCGCGGCTTTCAATCTTGGAGATGATTTTAACGTGTTCACCGCCGGCATTGTTGAGCACCTTACGGATAGCAATAACGTCCTGCGCCTTGCGGATAAACGAAGCTGAAACATAATCGATCCCATGTTTGACACCGAAGATCAAGTCTTCTTCGTCTTTTTTGGTCAATCCTGGAAGATTGATCGAAACCCCTGGAATATTAATGCTCTTGCGGCTTCCCAAAGTTCCGCCGTTGTCAACCACACAATTAATGTCTTCCCCTGTGATGTTTTCAACGGTCAGCTCAATCAACCCGTCATCAATTAAAATCCGGTCCCCTTCTTTCAGATCTCTCGGCAGATCCTTGTAGCTCACAGATACCCGGCCAGCATCGCCTTCGATGTCTTCGGTCGTCAGCGCGATGTGATCGCCCTGGTTCAAAGTAACCTTGTCATCCTTCAGAACACCTGTTCTGATTTCCGGCCCCTTTGTGTCGAGCATGATGGCGATCGCAATGCCCGAATCTTTTCTCGCCTTTTTGAGGCGCGCGATGCGCTTCGCGTGTTCCTCGTGAGAGCCGTGGGAAAAGTTCAGTCGAGCGACGTTCATCCCGTGTGTGATCAATTGTTCCAGGACGCCTGGACGGTCCGTCGCAGGTCCCAACGTGCAGATCATTTTCGTTTTCTTTAATACTTCTGGATTTGGCATGCTATCTTTTGGCCTCCTTTTTTTAATTTAACGCCGACTTATATCGACAAAATCTGAATCATTTCATACATCTCTTCATCAAAGACTTTCGGCGTGTTGAGCGCTTCTTCGAGATCAACCGCTTCATACTTGCCGTTTCGAACGACAATGACAATCCCGGTATGTCCCTTTGCAATTTCTTCAACTGCCATGTAGCCCATGTTGCTCGCCAAATTGCGGTCGAAATGGCTCGGAGAGCCGCCGCGCTGGATATATCCCAGGTTGGTGCCCTTGGTTTCGACCTTCGTCAGTTCCTGAATCTTTTTGCAGTAATCGCGATAACCTCCGCAGCCTTCAGCCAGCATGATAATGCTGTGCATTTTTCCGCGATCGCGCCCTTCAACCAATCGGCCGCAAATGGTTTCAAGCGGCACGTCCTTTTCCGGGATGATCATTCCCTTAGCGCCGCAGGCCAGGCCGGCGTACATCGCGATATCACCGCATCGTCTTCCCATAACCTGAACCACATTAATTCGATTGTGAGAAAATGTGGTGTCACGGATTTTGCTGATCGCTTCAATCGCCGTCGAAACTGCCGTGTCAAAACCAATGGTGTAATCACTGGCGCCAAAATCATTGTCAATGGTGCCCGGAATCCCAACAATTTTAACGCCGAGCTCCTGAAGTTTCAGTGCGCCGGTCAAACTGCCGTCGCCGCCAATCACGACCAGCACGTCAATTTCATATTCCTTGAGAATTTCCGCTGCGCGATGAAGTCCTGCGTTGGTTGGAAAAAAGTCGGAACGCGACGTTTGCAAAATGGTGCCGCCGTGGTCAATGATATTCGCAACAGAACGGCTGTTCATCGGATAAAAATCCTGTTCCAAAAGCCCTGCGTAGCCCCGATTCACACCGTACACTTCATAACCATGATAAACAGCTGTCCGCACAACAGCGCGAATAGCTGCATTCATTCCCGGCGCATCGCCGCCGCTTGTTAAAAGTCCAATTCGCTTCATCTTATACTCACCTTATCCTCGCCGAGGATTCCTTTCAATTGTTTTATTAAATCCGAATCCGCAGTGACCCACAAAGATCGAGAGGCGCCGAATTTCTTCTGTTCCCTTTCAAATTGAATCAAAACCGGCGTATCACCTGGAGATGCTTTAAGCAACGGTTTAATTCGGTTTAATTTTCCTTTTTCGCTGTAATCGTGAAAAGCCAGCACCAATTTTCCACGTGGTGCACTTTTTTTATTATACCTTGTCTTTTCCTCATGAATTGTAAAATTTAGGTCATTTTTAGGTTGCTGACCCCTGCGGACCTGATCTAATTTTTCGATCTGATCGGCAATGATCGAGACATTCATTTCTTCGTTGTAATTGATTCTCCCGCGGACCAAAACCGCTTCACCGTCGTGCAGCCGTGATCTAAATTGATTGAAAGTTCTCGGGAAAACCACAATTTCTATATGGCCAAATAGATCTTCCAGCGAAAGAAACGCCATCTGATCGTTATTTTTCGTCAGCTGAATCTTGACTCCGTCGACCATCCCGCCGACGCAAACCTTGCCGCCGTCTTTTATACCGCTTTCGACTAAATCTTCATAGCTGTCCATCATGCTCGCGTTTAAATTGGTCTCGCTGGCCAACACCCCGGTGTAATGCTCCAGCGGATGCCCGGATACGTAGAGACCGAGCACCTCTTTTTCGTGAACAAGCTTTTCTTCTTTGGTAAAAGGTTCCGTGCTGGGGAAACGGTCCCCCTTGTAATCGTCCAGTTCGCCCATATCCAAAAGAGACACCTGTCCTGACAGACGCGTCCTTTTTTCATCGGCGACCCGATTGATCATATTGGGAAAACCCATGACCATTTGCGAGCGCTCATACCCTAGAAAATCAAATCCGCCAGCCAAAATCAAATTAAGCACCACTTTTTTTGTTACCAGGCGGAGATCCACCCGTTCAAAAAAGTCCGTCATCGTCTTGAAGGCGCCGATTTTTTCTCTCGCCTTTACAATTTCATCAGCCGGATGCTGTCCCAAACCTTTGATTGCCCCAAATCCAATACGAATATAGGCCTTTTTCTGGTCGTCAAAACCAACAGAAAACTTGTACTGACTCTCATTGACGTCGGGGGCCTTGATGATTATACGATGCTTTTTACAATTGTCAATATACTGCGCAATCTTCTTTTCATTATCCATGACCGACGACATCAATGCCGCCATAAATTCCGCTGGATAATAGCATTTCAACCACGCCGTCTGATATGCAACGACGGCATAGGCCGCCGCATGGGATTTATTGAAGGCGTATTTTGCGAAATCCTTCATTTCCTCGTAAATCTGCCGGGCAACATTTTCTGGAATCCCTTTCGCCACCGCACCTGGCACGGTCACGTTGCCATCCGCGTCTTTTTCTCCATGGATGAACACTTCGCCTTCAGCGTCCATGACATCGCTTTTCTTTTTAGACATCGCGCGACGTACCAAATCGCTTCGTCCCATCGAAAAGCCAGCCAAATCGCGAAAGATCTGCATGACCTGCTCTTGATAAACCATACAGCCGTAAGTCACGTCCAAAATCGGTTTTAACTCCGGCGTTAAATAGGTAATGTGTGCCGGATCCTTTTTGTTGGCAATGTACCTCGGAATCTGATCCATGGGCCCCGGACGATACAATGAGATACCTGCGACGATATCTTCGAAATGCTGTGGGTTTAACTCACGCATGAAAGACATCATGCCGCGGCTTTCGAGCTGGAAGATGCCCAGATCGTCCCCTGACGCAATCAACTGATAAACCTTCGGATCCTCCATGTCGATTTGATTGATATCGATGTCGAGCCCGCGCGTTTGTTTAATGTTGTTCAGGGCGTCGTGAATGACGGTCAAAGTGCGCAGCCCCAGAAAATCCATTTTGATGAGTCCCAAATCTTCCAACAGGTTCATCGTGTACTGCGTCGTGATCGCGTCGCCGTTGCGGTACAGCGGTACGTATTCAGTTAACGGCGCATCTGCGATGACAACACCTGCCGCGTGGGTCGAGGCGTGGCGCGCCAGCCCTTCAATTTGCTCAGACATCTGGAGCAGTTCGCGGACGTTGACGTCTTCGTCCGCCATTTTTCGAAGGTCTGGATTTTCCTTTAAAGCCTCCTCAATGGTCACATTCTGTCCCGGCCGCATGGGAATTTCCTTTGCGACTTTATCGACATCTGAATAAGGCATGCCGAGAACTCGGCCTACGTCGCGGACCGCTCCTCGAGCCGCCATCGTACCAAAGGTAATGATCTGCGCGACGCGGTCTTTGCCGTATTTACGAATGACGTAGTCGATGACCTCCTGCCGTCTTTCGTAACAGAAATCGCAGTCAATATCCGGCATGGTCACCCGTTCCGGATTCAAGAAGCGTTCAAAAATCAAATTGTACTTGAGGGGATCGAGGGTCGTAATATCGAGGGCGTAAGCCACCAGCGACCCTGCAGCCGACCCGCGGCCTGGCCCCACCGGAATGCCGTGGGTTTTTGCGTAGTGAATAAAATCCCACACCACCAAAAAATAATTATCGAATCCCATCTCGTGGATCGTCGCAAGCTCGTACGCCATACGTTCCTGAATCTCAGGTGTCACAGGATCGTAGCGCTTGGCCAATCCCGTTTCACACAAATGCCTGAGGTAGGCACCGGCGCTCTCAAATCCTTCCGGAAGTTCAAATTGCGGAAGATGCGCGTTTTCCATATCAAAGGTTACGTCACAGCGTTCAGCAATTTTGACTGTGTTTTCAAGGGCTTCAGGGTGATCTGGAAATAACGCAGCCATCTCATCCGGCGATTTAAAATAAAACTGGTCGTTGGGATAGCGCATCCGGTTTTCTTCATCAACCGTCGCACCCGTTCCAATGCAGAGCAGCACATCGTGAGCCTTATAATCCGATTGGTTGACGTAATGACAGTCATTGGTCGCCGCGAGCGGCACGTTGTATTGTTTGGAAAATCGGTAGAGCGCGTCTCTGACCTTCGCCTCCTCGATGAGGCCGTGATCCTGCACCTCTAAATAAAAATGATCCTCCCCGAAAATGGACTGATATTCCCGGACCAAAGCCAGCGCTTTGTCTTCCTGTCCACCCAAAATGGCCTTTGGAATTTCTCCAGAAATGCAGGCGGACAGACAGATAATGCCCTCGTGATACTGCTTGAGGACTTGATGATCTACGCGGGGTTTGTAATAAAACCCGTCGATGTAACCCTTGGAAACAATCTTTGATAAATTGCGATAACCCGTGTTGGATTCCGCTAGTAAAATAAGATGACTGGCCTGGCTGTCGATCCGCCCTGATTTCTGTGCAAGTCCCCGTGGCGCAATGTAAACCTCACATCCAATAATCGGCTTAATGCCAGCGGACTGACAGGCTTTGTAAAATTCAATGGCACCAAATAAAACACCGTGATCGGTCAGTGCAATCGCATCCATCCCCATTTTTTTTGCAGATTGAACGTAGTCATTGACCCGGCCGAATCCGTCGAGCAGACTGTATTCAGTGTGCAGATGTAAATGTACGAATGGGGACTTCATTACGCATCTCCTAAATTTTGTGCCTCTTTTTCCAAATCAAATATATTTTTTTATTATAGCATATTCTATTAAGCTTTCAAGCATTTGGCCCGTTTGGACAAAATAGTTCCCAGCTGAGCCATTAAAAAAAGCACTGCTCACGCAATGCTTATGAATCATTTCTATATGACTAAATTTAACAGTCCCAGTACAAAACCAATGAAGGCCCCTAAATTGATGATCATATCAAATTCTTTTTTCATAACAGACAAGACCATTTCTTCGAGCTCATCGATACTCATGGCATCGATCGCGTCAGCCACGATATCTGAAACGTTGATTCTATTGAGAATCCGTTCGACCCCTTCTTCAGCCAAAGTCCGATATTTGTTTTTTATGACGCGCTGAATCTGTTCGTGCTCAATGTCGACGCGCTTGAGAAGCGACTCCGGTGAATGGCTGAACAAATGCTCAACCTTGATGGCCACCTGTTCCTGCACCAGATCGCGCCCATCTGTTTCAACATAGTCCCTTAAAGAAGCGGCGATGGGTTCGACGAAATTATTCAGCATACCGTCCGTCACAAAGGCGCCGATCAAACTACCGGCCAGCTTCTGCTTGATCATAACAATCCCCTTATCGCGGACCAGCTGTTCGAAATCAATATCCTTAATTGAATCGGCAATCGATGCGGTCATCGACACAGTCATTTTTTCTTTCATCTGCGCCGTTTTCGCTTCTGAATATCCTGCATTGGCAACCATTTTCTCAATCGATTGTGTAAACAGAGATGCTATTCGATTGACCATCGCATTTTCAAATTCCGGCTCCGTCATTCGGCTGACAATGGCTTCTTTCGTAATCAATTGGTTCGCAATGACACTACCCGCCTTTTTAGCCAGGCGTTTTCTCCCCTTCGGGATGGCTCCCGGCGTAAACGGCAGGCGTTTACCGAAAATCCGCACTTCTTTTTTAGGGAAAAACAGCATTTTAACCGCAATGTAATTTGTAAAATAACCAATCAGCGCACCGATGAGCGGGCCTGAAATGATTTTTAATATATGCATAACGCCTCCAAAATAAAAGAATCAGAAACATTATAACACAGAAATCAAGTTTTATTGACCAAATGCCACCATACGGTCGATCGCCGCCCGGGATTCCTCAATGGTCTGTTCAGGCAGTTCAATCTGTTCACCGCCGTCACCGTTGACGCTGTGATAGACATCCATCAACGTTGTCGCTTTCATGTTCATGCACACACACATTTTAGAAAGCGGATAGAAACGTTTTTCTGGGTGGGCAAACTGCAGGTGCTGCACGATACTATTTTCCGTCCCAATGACAAATTCTCTGCTGCTGCTGTCCGCCGCGTACTTCATGATGCCCGTCGTGCTGCCGACGTAATCCGCCTGTTCCGAAACTTCGGACAGACATTCCGGGTGAACCAGAATTTCAGCATCTGGATGTTCCGTTCTCGCCCGCTTGACATCTTCTGCCGTCATTCTGCAATGGGTCGGGCATCCGCCGTTAAAAAATTTAAAGGTTTTTTCCGGCACCTGTTTCGCCACCCAAGTGCCCAAGTGACAATCCGGCACGAATAAAATCTTGTCCGCATCCATTTTTTTGATGATCTTTACCGCGGAAGAAGACGTGACAATCATATCCACTTCCCGCTTAAAATCGGCCGTCGTATTGATATAGGCGACCACTTTATAATCCGGATATTGCTGTTTTAATTTAATTAAATCTTCTCGATTCATCTGTGCCGCCATCGGGCAAGCTGCCAGAGAATTGGCTAACACCACATTTTTTTCCGGTGACAAGACCTTACAGGTTTCAGCCATAAAGCGAACCCCACACATCACGATGTTTTGGTGTGCATCCTTCGCCGCCTGAAGGGCCAAACCGTAAGAATCGCCCACATAATCGGCGACCTCCCAAATATCTTGACTCTGATAAGCGTGTGCCAGAATGCACACATCCTTTTCTTTTTTAAGCTGAACGATCTTTTCTTGAAGTTCTTGAATGTTCAAAATAAGCTCCCCCTTTAATGTTTCATGTCGCTTGAATTGAATGTCTTATTATACCCACAGTCTCTTTTCATTGTCAATTGTCTTGTTAATTTTTATTCGACAGCTGTCTTGTCAGCTTCGAGAAGCTGTGTTATAATTTTTAACAATTTGAAATTTTCAAAAAAATCAAGGAAATCAACTAAACAAAATGAAAAAAACAGACATTCTCATTGTGGGCAGCGGATGCTCAGGGCTTTATGCCGCACTGAACCTGCCTGACGATCAACAGATCACCGTTATTTCCAAATCCGATCTGGAGAGCAATGATTCTTTTCTCGCTCAGGGCGGCATTTGCATGCTGAGAGACGACGACGATTACGACAGTTATTTCGAAGATACCCTGAAAGCCGGGCATTACGAAAATGATAAAAAATCCGTCGAGATCATGATCCGCTCCTCCCAAGATGTCATTCGCGATTTGATTGATATTGGCGTCGACTTTGCGCGAGACGAAAACGGACAATTTCTCTTTACGCGGGAAGGCGCCCACTCTCATCACCGCATTCTCTTTCATGAAGATATCACTGGTAAAGAAATCACACGTCATCTGCTGGCGGCTGCAAAAGCTAAGCCAAACATCACGTTTCACGAATACACGACGTTGATCGATATTATCGAAACGAACAATATCTGTTACGGCGGTGTTGTCCAGAAGGCGGATGGCCATATCGATATCATTCAGGCCAAAACGACCATTCTGGCCACTGGCGGTGTTGGCGGTTTGTTTCAACATTCAACAAATTACCGTCACCTGACCGGCGACAGCCTAGCTATTGCGCTGCGCCACCACATTAATTTGAAAAATATTGACTACATTCAGATTCATCCGACGACATTTTACGATCCGGACACGACCAAACGATCTTTCCTCATTTCAGAATCAGTTCGCGGCGAAGGCGCAAAACTTTACGGCAAGGACATGCAGCGCTTTGTCTATGAACTGCTGCCAAGAGACGTCCTTTCCAAGGCCATTTACAAAAAAATGGAGGAAGATCACACCCAACACATTTGGGAAGACCTCCAGACGATCCCCAAAAAAGAATTGGAAAGTCATTTCCCAAACATACTCAAACACTGTGAAGAAAAAGGCTACAATCCTGAAACAGAATGCATTCCAATCGTGCCGGCGCAGCATTATTTTATGGGAGGTATCGCCGTCAATTACGAGAGCAAGACTTCAATGGCCAATCTCTACGCCGTCGGCGAAACCGCCTGCAATGGCGTCCACGGCAAAAACCGGCTGGCGAGCAATTCTCTGCTCGAATCCCTGGTCTTTGCCAAACGCGCCGCTCGAGATATCGAGAGAAATGGCCCGGTTCTTCCAGATGACGAAACACTTGACGCCCTGATTCAGGCCGTCCCTCTGGACCGCTACACCAATGTTAAACAAATCGAAAAAAATTATCATCAACTTGTCAAAAACGCGATTCAGGCACAGCGTGACGAACGCGGCGACCGCGATGCCCACGAAACCTTCGCATTTAATCATCAATAAGGAGTATACCCATCATGTTTAATCCCATTACTTTAAAACTCAATATCGACCCTTTGCTGTTATCGGCTTTAGAGGAAGACATCCCAGAGGAGGATATCTCCACCAACGCCGTCATGCCCGACGCCATCCAGGGCAGCGTTCAGCTCATCTCGAAAGAAGACGGCATTATCTGCGGCCTACAGATCTTTGAACGCGTTTTTACCCTGCTCGATCCGAAAACGACCATCGATTTCAAAGCGCAGGACGGCGATTTTGTGAAAAACGGTGACCTTCTCGGCATTGTTTACGGCGACATCCGCGTACTGCTCTCCGGCGAACGGGTCGCCCTCAATTATCTGCAGCGCATGAGCGGCATCGCCACAAACGCACACCGCATGGCTTCCCTTCTCGAAGGCACCTCGATCACGCTGCTCGACACCCGCAAGACGACGCCAAACAACCGTATTTTTGAAAAATATGCTGTGCGTACCGGCGGCGGGCAAAATCACCGCACCAGCCTGTCCGACTGCGTCATGCTCAAGGACAATCATATCGATGCCGCGGGCTCTGTTGCTGATGCCATTGCAATGGCGCGCGAGTACGCGTCTTTCGTGCGTAAAATTGAAGTCGAAGTCGAAAATCTCGATATGGTTAAAGAAGCGGTCGAGGCTGGCGCCGATATCATCATGCTCGACAATATGGACCACGACACCATGGCACAGGCGATTGAAATCATCGATCATCGCGCTGAAGTTGAAATCTCCGGGAACGTCACGGCTGAAAAAATCGACCAATTCAAGGATTTAGCGGTCGACTTTATCTCCAGCGGCGCCCTCACTCACTCGTCGCCGATTCTCGATATCTCCCTCAAGCACTTAAAACCGGCAGATGGAGGCGGCCATGAAAGGTGATGCCCGCCGAAAGGAAATCTTCCGCCTGCTCCAAGGCAGTGATCGTCCCATTTCAGGATCTGCATTGGCCAAACGCTTATCTGTGAGCCGTCAAGTCATCGTTCAAGACATCGCGCTGATGCGCAAAGGTGGTACACCCATCCTCTCAACCACAAAGGGTTACGCCATTCAGAGCAGCGGAGCCTACTCCCGAGTCTACAAAGTCCGTCACTCTGACGAGCAGACTGAAGAAGAGCTCAACGCCATTGTGGATCTGGGCGGGCGCGTCGAGGATGTATTTGTCTACCACCGCGTCTACGGCATTCTCCGCGCCGATCTCAATATCCGCTCTCGCCGCGATATTCAGCTTTATCTTGAGCGCATCTCTAACGGCTCGTCGACACTTTTGAAAAATACAACTTCCGGCTATCATTATCACACCGTTTCCGCTGACTCAAAAGAGATTCTGGATCTCATTTTAAAAGCTCTGGACGAAAAGGGCTTTTTAGCTAAACTTCAAGATTACGAGCCTGTCGATTTTTGGGCGAATCCAGATACGCCATAACCTTCTAAAAATCTAACTGACTTTAATGCTTATCAGGATCGTGGTTGCCATACAGTTCCGACTAATTTTCAGTCTCAGAAATGATTTCTTAAAATCTATCTTAATTTTTTGCGCCATTCGCTGAGCATTTGTCCGTAAAAAGAGTGTAAATCAATGTAAAGGGTTGAATTTGTACAGTTATATTGAAATTCTGTAAAAAATCATGAATTTAAATTGTCTATATTTCTATCATAGTTTAAAATAGGTCATGTAAAGGAATAAAATCAAAAAAATTAAAAAGTATATGGATTTTGAATATTTAGGAGGAATAAATAATGAAAATTGTTTTTGGTTGTGATCCAAACGCCACGGATTTTAAACTTCAGTTAATGGATTATGTAAAAAGTCTGGGGCACGAAGTGACTGATTTCGGTTCTGACGATCCAATCTACGCTAATGTGGCAATCAAATGTGCAGAAGCTGTCGCTTCTGGTGAATTTGACCGCGGTATTGTCGTATGCGGCACCGGGATCGGCGTATCTATCGCCTGCAACAAGGTCAAAGGCGCTTACGCAGCCTGCATTCACGATGTCTATCAAGCACAACGCGCCAAATTATCGAACAATGCCAACATCATCACCATGGGTGCTCAAGTGGTTGGCATCAAACTCGCTGAAATGATGGTCAAAGAATACTTGACCTGCGGCGAATTCGACACCAACGGCCGTTCGATGGCAAAGGTGCAGCGCATTGTCGACTACGAAAACGAACAATAATTAAGCAATCACCAAAATAATTAAATAACAAAGGAGAGTTAGGAGTAATGGCTAAATATTTAATGGGAATTGACGCTGGAACCGGCAGTGTCCGCGTCGCAATTTTCGACTTAAAAGGGCGCAACCGCGCGTACGACGTTCAGGAATATCCGACCACCTATCCGCAGAATGGCTGGGCTGAACAAGACGATGAAAAATGGCTGGTCGCTTTGGGGGAAGCGATTCCAAACGCCATTAACAAAGCGCAAGTCGATCCTGAAGACATCGTCGCCATCACCTGCGACGCGACAACCAACACCCTTGTCTATCTCGGCGAAGACGACCGGTCTGTACGCAAACCAATTCTGTGGATGGATGTCCGTGCTGCCGGCGAAGCCGCAGAAATCGATGAAATCCGCGAACAATACGATGCGACAAAATTCTACAAACCAAGTTTCCGCGCTGATACGATGATTCCGAAAAACATGTGGGTCAAACGCCACGAACCGGAAAATTGGGCCAAGACCAAAACAATGTTTGAATTTGAAGACTGGCTCAACTGGATCCTCACCGGTAAGAAAACCCTGTCCATGTCTGTCGCTGCTTTCCGTTGGAATTACGACGACAAAAACGGCGGCTTCCCCGTCGACCTGCTCAATGCAGTTGGCCTAGACGATGTTCTCGATAAAGTACCGAAGACCATTCTGAAAGTCGGCGAACCTGTCGGACCGGTATCCGAAAAAGCGGCCAAAGCTTTCGGACTTTCGACCAAAACCATCGTCATCGAAGGGACTGCCGACTGCAACGCCTGCATGTTCGGTGTCGGCGGGGTTCGTCCCAACGGCATGACCCTGATCGGTGGGACCTCTTCCTGCCTCCTCGGCTTATCTGAAGAAGAATTCCACGTCGATGGTGTCAATGGGACTTATCCAAACTGTATGTACGACGGCACCAGCCTCCTTGAAGGCGGCCAGACGGCATCCGGCGCTATCCTGACCTGGTTCAAAAACAACCTCGTTCCGGGTTCTTGGGTCGAAGAAGCGGTGAACCGCGACATGAACATCTACGATCTCATCACTGAAAAAGCGAAGAAAGTTCCAATCGGTTCCGGCGGCGTTGTCATGATGGATTACTTCCAAGGCAACCGTGCGCCGTATTCAGACTCTAAAGCCCGGGGCATGTTCTGGGGATTATCCATCGGGACCGATACGGCTGCCCTCGCCCGTGCGGTGTATGAAGGCGTCGCCTACGGCGCGAACCATTGCATCGTCAGCATGAAGAAGGCCGGTTATCAGGTTAACGAAATTTACGCCTGCGGCGGGATCGCCACTTCTGATTTCTGGCTGCAGATGCATTCTGACATCATTGGCGTGCCGATCTACACGACGATTGAAAACCAGAGTGCTGGCTGCCTCGGCGATGCCATTATCGCCGGTGTCGGCGCTGGATTATTCAAAGATTTTGGCGAAGCGGCTGACACCATGGTTCAAGTCGATAAAACTTACCGTCCAAACATGGAAAAACATGAAGAATACAAATTCTACATGGAACGCTACATGGAAACCTGGCCGGCAATGCGCGAAATCGTCCACAAGACTGTGGATCACAACGCTTAGACTTCAGACTTCAGCTGTTTTGAAAACAATTAACCCTCCTGTGAGAGCACAGGAGGGTTTTTGTATTGAAATAAAGCGCTTAAATCTATTATTTTGTCTACATTTTCCAGCGCATTTCTAATGTCTGGAATGCGTATGGTCGCGGTGGCTGATGTATCGTTCCGGTGTTTTCCGCATCGTTGTTTTCGCTTCCGTTCCCTGATGAGGGGCCTTTTCTCTTAGATTAACTGTTTTCTCATTCAATGATCCCCACCGATTTTGGGATAAACGCGTGCGTTTGACAGGTTTTTCCGATACAACTTGGCGATTTTGCGTCGCCCTTTTAACCGCTTCATCTAATCGCGCACGGCGTCTTTCCTGACGCATCTGTTCCGCTTCTTTCGCCTTCTGATAGCGGATTTCGCGATCCCGTTCGTTGATGGCTTTTGCATTGAGCCACATGGTTTCCTGTCCTGGGTAAGCGATGCCACCATTTTCTTTTCTCAGTCCAGCTTCATTTTCAGGCTTTGCCGTTTTTTCAACAAAGTGATTGGCGATTTCCGTCTGGTGGACGATGAAAATGACGATTAACAGAAAAATATGTGCGTAGAATAAGTTAAACACAACGCCGTACTGCTCCAGCAGATAATGGGTTTTAAAGCCAAATGCCGCCATGATTGCCGTGCACATCAGGGCGAGCAGCAAAATCGGCAGGTTGTCCCGCACACCGGACATCGCTTCCTGAAAACTTTCCAGCGAGGCATCGAAATAAACGAAGCGGCCGATTACAAGGGTGATGAAATACATGATGATATTATCGTAGTTGCTGTCAACGTAGAGAAATTTGATGTAGGCAAAAATCACCAGCATGTAAATCATCCCGAGTAATCGCATCGACGCCCGTTCCCCGGGACGAATATGGTTGAGGGGAATGATCTTATTGTCGACAAAGGAATTCAATATCACAGAGCCTAAAATAAAAAACAGTAAAATAATACCGTTGTATTTGCTCCAAATCGTTTTATCGGTCGTAGCGAGACCAAAATAATCGATGGCAAAATAAATCGCAACAAACATCAAAATAAACGTGCTGGAGAAAATCAGCTCGTAAAAACGTTCGATCAAGCTGATCGTTTCGTCCATCAAAAAGGTCTGCTTCGTCGCTTGCGAATACTTACCGGACATGACCCGTGCCGCGACCAAGATGATGCCGATGGCCGCGGCGATACAGACCGCCGCCATCACAAGCATCATGATCAGCTTTCCTGGCTTGAGCAAATAGGCCAAATATTGTCCGAATGTCAGGGCTGTGTTTCCCATAACCAATCACCTCTATATTTAAAAATATTTTAATTGCGTTATTTTCAATCACACGCTATTATACGGCCCTATTATTAAATGAAACTAAAAAATCCCCTCATGTGAGGGGATGATCTTCCGTATCAATCGGTTTTCTTTTCTGTCTGTCTCTCAAATGATTGGCTTGTTTTAGAAAATGCGGCTTCTTTTTCCTCGGACAATCTATCGAGCAATGTCTGCATATTGGTTTCGAAAACCTCAGCCGAGAGCAGCGCAATACCAGTCTCATCACTGAGCACCACCAGTCGATCGCCAGCCTCCAGTCCAAACTGATCGCGAGCTACTTTGGGAATAACCATCTGTCCCCGCTCGCCAAGGGTCACCACCCCCCAGAGATCTTTGCCCTTCGGCGCAGGCGGCACAACACCCATGCCGTCTACCGTTTCGGTTCTCATCAGACTGTCCAGACTCACGCCATAGACCTCCGCTAACTGCGCCGCCTTTTCAATGTCCGGTGTGGTCGCGCCATTTTCCCATTTTGCATAGGCTTGCCGTGAGATCTCTATTTTTTCAGCGATCTTTTCTTGGGAATAGCCTTTTAATTTTCTAAGCATTCTCAGATTATCCTTCAGCATGTTGATACTCCTTACTAAAGGTCAATATTCTCAAAATCTGCGCACGCCTTTCGATACGATGAATAGGTTATGACCATATAGACCACTACGCCGCCAAAAAGAAGTGAGAGCTGCAAAACAAAATGATCGAACCCAAAAGCATTGACGGCTGCCATCCCTGGAAGATGATGCAGTACTTCGGCCGCACCCACCGTCGGGAAAGCTGCACAGATATAATAAACAAAAGGTTTGCCAATTTTGTACGCCGTTATAAAAAAGCCGCCGACAAAATGACATTAAACAAACCAAAAATCAGCAAGGCCGTGCCCAGATAAAACAAATTGGCATTCATCAGTACATTTTGTCTGTAAACCAGCACATCCGCCCAAATCGTCATCCGCAAAAGTGTAAGGATCGCCATCAGTGCAAAACCGCAGAGCTCAATCAGCGCCACAAATAGGAACTTCCCTTTGACCACATCGCCCTTGGCCACCGGCAGCAGCGCTGAATAGAGTATGTCGTTGGCCTCTCTGGCGTTCTGAAAACTCTGATAAATCCCCAACGTGATAAAAAATGCACCGCAAAGAATCGGGTACCCGGGCAGCAGTGTCATAGCGGCAAACCCAAGAAAGAACCAGGTCAGTGGCAGCGCGGATAAGCGTATCTCTTTATTTAAAAAACGCTTCACGATCCCGCCACCTTTCCAATCGTAACAAGATGGTCTCAAGAGTCTCACCCGCCTGGCCATACTCCTGCATAAACGCCTTCTTCGAACAGTCCGCCTGTATTGCACCATCATGAATATAAAGGATGGTGTCTGCGCATTGCTCCAAATCCGAGATGATATGGGTAGAAAAGAAAATCGTCACCCCCTGATCTTTCAAGGTATGGAACACCCCCAGCAATTCGTTGCGCGAAAACGGATCCAATCCGCTGGTCGGTTCATCCAAAATCAAAACTTCTGCCCGATGAGAAAGCGCCAGGAGCAGATTAAATTTTACCTTCATCCCCGCTGATAATTCGATTGGTTTTTTGTTGTCCTCCAGACCGAATAAAGACGCATAGCGTTTGTAAGCATCATCATCCCAACTTGTATAAAATGTCCTGGTGACTTTAACGATCTCCCGTATCGTCTCTCTCGGATACCAGCTGACCGTTCCCATTGAGTAACCAATTCGCTGCTTGATTTCAGTTTCGTGTCCTGCCAGCGGCATGCCAAAATAAGCAATCTTACCGTCGTCCGGATGGATTAAATTTAGCATCGCTTTGATCGTGGTGGTCTTTCCCGACCCGTTTCGACCGACGAATCCGGTAATCTTTCCCGCTTCCAGAGAGAACGACACATCTTTCAGCCGGAAAGTGGGATAGATTTTACTCACATTTTTGACTTCTACAATACCCATCATTCGCTCCTTTAATACAATTGTTATGAATATTGTAAGGTCAAGTTGCCGCTGTTTCCACCAACCAAACGCGACAGATTTCTATACATTTCGTTATCTTTGGTTGCGTCCGCGATCAGTTAAACTTGCTTTGCGGCTCTATCGTTCAAGGATTCATCTATCTCTACCACATGAACGGTATTGCCATGTGCTTGGATGATTTGAATTAAATCCGCCTCATAATTTTTTCAATGGCTTTTCCCTTTGCCAGTTCATCGACCAATTTATCCAGATATCGGATTTTTTGCATTAAGGGGTCTTCGATTTTCTGAACTTTGATACCGCACACGCTTCCCGTAATCAAATGACAATGTGGATGGATCTGCGGCGCTTTTTCAAAAAAAGTCTTGTAATCCACTTCTTTTTTGAGTTGTTCGTTTAACTGTTCTTTCCTGTATCCAGTAAGCCAGCAGATGACCGCATCTACCTCATCTTTTGTCCGGCCCTTTCGTTCAGCCTTCTTCACAAGAAGCGGATAGACTTTAGAAAATTTCATGGCAAATACTTTTTCGTTCTCCATAGAATCCTCCGATTCTCTTTTCAATCCTGCAATATCGGCGAAAGCATAAAGTGAATCACATCGACCACCCCGTCTGCTTAAAAATGTCTTCCGTGATACCAAAGCACCGTCGGGTCAAAGGCGTCCAGCGCCGCCACACCTGTATATCCCATCAGCTCTTTCAGTTGAGCGTTCATCTGACGGATCTTTTTCTCGACAGCCGGTGTCCCGTCTTTCAGAAGGCCCGGTAGGATGGCGCGCCCGGTAGAAACTGCGTCGGCCCCCAAGGCCATGAGTTTGTAGGCATCTCTTCCGTCGTCGACAGAGCAGTCTGCAAAAACCTTCATTTTTCCTGAGACCTTCTTGATCTCTGGGAGGATCATCGCCGGCGGCACAGCAAAAGGCAGTCTCCCGTGATGATGGCTGACCACAATGGCGTCCACGCCCGCTTTCTGACAGATGGCGGCGTCCTGCGTACTGAGCACGCCCTTCGCGACAAAAGGCATCCCCAATTCACGGGAGAAGGCCGCAAATTTTTCGATGTCCTGTGCCGTCAAGGTGCCAAGTTTTTCGCCGTCCACCACATCCAGCTCACCGTCTGTCCCAATGCTGTGGTCGATATCAATGCCAACCGCAAACGCCCGGTGTGCTGCAGCAAAAGCCATCTGCGAGCTGATCTTCTCGTGATCGGCAAAGGGCTTGATGATACGGATTGTTTCCGCGCCGACTTCAGCAATTTTCGCATAATCTTCGTCGGACTCCATTCCGACCCAGTTGACAATCCCCAGATGCTTTGCCGCCTGCGCGTATTCTTCCATTGGCTGATGATCGAGTCCCGCTTTGTTTAGATGCGAAAATGCCGGCATCATAATCGGTGAGGTAAAGTTCTTTCCCCACAGCTGCATCGTAAGATCCGCCACATGCGTGCCGATGATCCGCTCCTCAATGAGGATTTCATCCAAAAACCGTCTGGTATGCCAGCTCGCATTCGACGCGGCCTTGGGCAGCACCGGAATCAGTCCCTCAGGTCCGGGCCATTTTGCTTCTTTTTCCATCGATTTAACCTCCTAAATAAAGTGCCTGTCCTGTCGATTCAAACAAACATCTCAGAAAGATGGCCTCTGTACAGGTTGTCATGCTTTAATCTTTTCTCAAACGCGTCATCTTCGGCGCAGTTCCCAGAAAGCAACAGCACTGGCGGCTGCAACATTCAGAGAATCCACACCGTGACGCATCGGAATCTTCGCCGTATATTCGGATTCGGCAATCGTATGAGAGGCCAATCCGTCGCCTTCTGCGCCGAGCAGTATAGCCAGTTTATTTTTTTTCAAGATCGGATCATCGATCGCGACACTCTGTTCGCTCAACGCGAGAGACACGGAACAAAAACCCATCTCATGCAGCCGGAGAAGTGTTTTGTTCGGCCAGTCCCGCTCTGACAGAAAAGTCCACGACACTTGAAACACATTGCCCATGCTGACTCTGACCGCCCGCCGGTAAAGCGGATCACTGCATCCCTTCGTGAGCAGCAGCGCGTCAATATCCATCGCAGCCGCCGAACGGAAGATGGCGCCTATATTGGTCGGGTTCTCAATGTTTTCGAGTATGGCAATACGTGAAGCGCCGGCACACAACACCTCCATCTTCGGCAGGATTCTACGGCGCATCGCGCAAAGCACCCCTCTTGTCAGGTGAAATCCGGTAATTTTCGCCAACAGGTTCTCTTCCCCAGAATAAACAGGAATGCACCATTCTGGAACTTTCTCAAGTCGTTCTAATATGCCGGCAGCATCTCCCTGAATTTCTTTATCCGTCAGAAGCAGAGAGAGCGGCTGATAGCCGGCGTCCAGCGCGCGCAGGATTACCTTCGGACTTTCCGCAATGAAAATGCCCGGTTCCGGCTCAAAATAATGACGCAGCTGTTTCTCCGACAAGCAATGATAAATGCCGAGAGCCGCTGTATTAATCTGATTGATGCTTATAATATTGATCATTATTTATCCAATCCGTGTTCCTCAATTTGTCATTTGTCTAAAAAACGCGCCACAGCTTCTGCCGTCTGCCGCCATTGTTCTTCTTTGCGAATCCCTGCTTTCCCGTCACCTTGCCGTCGCGCCCCAGGCGATCATCGCCAGCGGCACCAAAATCCAGAATCGCCACTTATGGGTTTTGATTGTATAAAACTTGCAGAAACTTTTTAATTGTTATGCTTCAGCACGGCTTCGACGAGATAAACGAGAAGAATCAATAAACCATCAGCCGGGCTGATGCGTTTAAAAAAGCTTCAACTTTAAGCCCAAAACCCTCTCGTCCAATCGTGTAGATACGCCTTGCACAGGAATTGCAGAAAATTTCAAAGGGTCTCACTTTTATTGACATTTTCTGACAGCCGCGCACACCGCGAGTTCTCCGGGTTTGAATAGAAACAGGCTTTTGCCTCCCGCATCTGCTTCTCTGCCTCCATCAGCATCCGGTCAGAGTTGATCCCGCCTGTAAGCTTCTCTGCCATGCCATAGGAGACAAAATATCCCATGTCCTCGAGTTTCTTTTTCACCGCTTCCACCCTCTTCTCAATATCAGAGCGCGGCGTATCAAACACAATCGAGACAAATTCATCCCCGCCAAAGCGGAAGGTATTCTCTCTTCCGAAGGCTTCTGCCATCGCCACAGCCACGGCCTGCAGCATCACGTCGCCCGCTGCATGTCCCTCCTGATTGTTTTTTTCGTGAAGACCATTCACGTCCGCAAGGATGCAGATGACATTTTTTCTGCCTGTTGAAGAAATTCGTCGCAGATTTCCTCATAGCTGTTTCTGCTGCGCACCCCGGTCAAAAGGTCGTTCTCAAAAATGTAAACCAGTGAGAACAGCAGATAATCTTTCATAAAGAGATCTCTCCCTTAATTTGAATCGACAATTATATCTGTTTTAACGTTTCCTCAACATCGTCTAAAATCTGATTGAACTTCATTAACGCGCGTTCCATCGGTGCCGTCGTTGTAAAGTCAACGCCTGCATGCTTGAGTTCGTCTAACGGGTAGGCACTGCCGCCCATAGATAAAAATTCCAGATACTTTGTAACGGCTTCCTGCCCGTCATTCAAAATGGCTTCTGACAGTGCTACCGCCGCACAATAACTTGTCGCGTACTTGTAGACGTAGAATGGTCGATAAAAATGCGGAATCCTGGCCCATTCGTACTGAACTTCATCGTCGATGATCAATGCATCGCCAAAATAATCATGGATCAACTGCTTATACAGACCGCTCAAACTTTCTGGCGTCAGCGCTTCCCCTTTCTCAGCCATCGCGTGTGCGTCTTTTTCAAATTCTGCAAACATCGTCTGACGAAAAACAGTTCCTTTGAACCCTTCAAGATAGTGATTGAAAAGCGCTAACCGTTCCCTAGGTTCAGTTGTTTTCGCAAGCAGTTGTTCAACCAATAAATTTTCATTCACCGTGGATGCGACTTCGGCCACAAACAACGTATAATCCGCATTCTGCGGTGCCTGTGTGTGATTGGAAAGCCAAGTATGCTGAGAATGACCCATTTCATGTGCAATGGTGCTCACACTGTCCAAGGTGCCGGTAAAGTTCGTTAAAATGTATGGATTTGAATCGTAGGTCCCGCTCGAGAACGCGCCTCCGCGTTTTCCAACATTGGGATACACGTCGATCCAGCGATCAATAAAAGCCTGCTTCACCCGATTCACATAAGCTTCACCGAGAGGGCGCACCGCGTCGAGCACCATCTGCTGCGCTTCCGTGTAGGTATATTTCTTAGAAGAGCCGGGAATAAGCGGTGTGTAGACATCGTAATAGTGAAGTTCATCTAAATCTAAGATTTTTTTCCTCAAATGAACGTAACGGTACATTGCGGGCATATACTTTCTCACCGTTTCGATCAACCCGTCATAAACTTGTTCCGGCACATGTTCATCTGCCATACTCATCGCCCTCGAAGAGGCGTAATGGCGGACCTGTGCGCTGGCAACAGCTTCTTTGACACAAGCATTATAAGTTGCCCCGAAGGTATTAATATGTTCTTTGAAACCCTTGTAGAAGCTTTCAAAGGCATGTTTTCTCAGAACGCGGTCTTCATCCATTTGTAATAAAATGTAGTTGGATTGCGTCACTTCATGGCTTTCGCCCTTGCTATCCATGGCTTGATTAAACCTGAGGTCAGCGTCCTGCAGGTTTTCACTGATCTTCCCGGGGGCGCCCAGCACCTCTGTGAAGGCCGCCAGCAGCGCTTCTTCCTTTCCGGATAAGACGTGCGGCTTCTCGTCTAATAGCTTCTGCATGACAAACGCGTAAGGCGCTAACGCCTCGTCTTTCACAACCGCCGCTAAAGCCGTCTCATCCATAGCGAGAATCTCAGGTTCCGCAAAACTCACAGCCTGCGCGTATTTGGCGTAGATCATGTACGCCTTGGATTCCATGGCTTTACCATCATTTGATCGGGTATCCTCGCAATTTCTCAAACTCGCATAACAATAATAATTCGATAGCTTTCTGCTTAGTTCTGTATCCAAATCGAAAAACGCCCTGATCGTCTTTGCGTTCTTCAATTTTCCCTGATACGCCGCTAATTTCTGAATGTCCGCGTCAATTTCAGGGAGTGCATTTTCCCATTCTGCATCACTTTGATATAAACTCGACAGATCCCACATATACTGTGGATCCAAGTCTTTACGTTCTCTTATGGTTTTGCTCATCATAACCTTCTTTCGTTCTCTTGATTTGGTCCTTTATCTTGATATCAAAGCTACCGTTTCCACGTGCCCCGTTCCCGGGAACATATTGACCGGCGTTGCTTCAATCAGTTCATATCCGGCTTTTGTCAAAATGCCCACATCCCGGGCCAATGTCGCGGGATCACAGGAGACGTACACAATTTTAGGGATGCGGCAGGCGACCAAGCTGTCGAGCAAAGTTCGCGCACAGCCCTTTCGCGGCGGATCGACAACAGCAACATCGGCGCGGCTGCCCTGTCTGATCTGCTCGGGCATCACGTCTTCTGCCTTGCCGCAGATAAAAGAAATATTCTGAACGTGGTTGCGCATCGCATTTTTGTGCGCATCCGCGACGGCTTCCGGCACGATCTCGACGCCGAGCACCTGTCCGGCGTCTTTAGCCATACAAATGCCGATGGTGCCTGTTCCGCAGTACAAGTCCCAGAGGGTTTCTTTCCCCGTCAATGCTGCATACACCTTGGCTTTTTCGTAAAGCCTTTCTGCCTGGACGGTATTAACCTGGAAAAAGGACTGGGGTGAAATGTTAAAGGTGTAGCCGCACAACGTTTCTTCGATAAACGCTTTCCCAGCTAAAAGCTCCGTCTTCGCTCCTAAAACGCGGTTGTTAGGCTTGGTGTGGATATTGAGCAAAAGACTTTTTAACTGCGGCAGGTTTTCAAAAATCTGCACCGTCTGTCTTTTCTGCTCGGACGATAACTCGTGACTGACAACCGGTACCACCATCGCATCGCCTTGGCGGTTCGTCCGAAGCAGAAAGCCGCGCACATCCCCACGCCGGCTTTTTTCATCGTAGGGTGTGAGTTTAAGCGTCGTCATCCATTTTTGGCACACCTCCATGACTGGTCCCAAAGGCCGCTTTTGATTCATGCAGTCGTCAATGGGCACCACCGCATGACTACCCTTTTGATAAAAGCCAATTCCCGCATCTGACACTTTAAGCTGTGCCTTATTGCGATAGCGGCATGGCCGCTCCATGCCAATAGTCGGCCGAACTTTCTCAGCCACATCTGTCAACCCGCCGATGTGTTTAAATGCGTTGATCACCGTCTGCCGTTTGAGCTCATTTTCGCAGGACGCCGTCAAATGCAGCCATTGACACCCGCCGCATTCCGGGAAAGCCGGACAATCCGGCGTTTTCCGGTTTTCTGAGTACGCGAGGATCCGACTCATCTTGCCTTTCAGATACTGCTGCTTGACCGCCGTCAATTCGGCTTCAACAGTCTCGCCGACAACTGCCCCATCGACAAAAAGGGCCTGCCCCTCAACGTGGCCGACCCCTTCTCCGCGCCGTGTCATATCGGAAATCGTCACTGTGAGATGATCGCCGACACGGTAATGATTTAATTTTTGATTCTTTTTCATTAATCTTCGTCTTTTTTTCCGCTCATTTCATAAATGGCCTGCCGGCGGAGCGCCGCCTTAATCGCAGCGAAAGTCTCATCACTGATAATGTGTTCAATGCCGCAGGCGTCATTTTCCGCAACTTCTGGCGAAACGTCGAGGAAGTTGCGAATAAACTGTGTAATCGTCACGTGCCGGTCGTAGACCACCTTCGCCGCCTGCAGTCCCGCATCTGTAAGATAAATCCGGCCGTAGCGTTCGTGGCGGACTAAACCGCGGTCTTTCATTTTCTTAACAGCATCGGTCGCACTGGCCTTGGTCACCCCCATCGCCTGGGCCAAATCGGTAATTCGCACACCCGTGTTGCTGCCGATATAATCTAAATAAATTTCTTCAAGATAATCTTCGATCGATTCTGTAAAACCCTTATTGGTTTTGCCGCTGATTTCAGGTTTATACACCATGTTATTTTCCTCCCTTACGGTTTCGACGGCTTCTTTTGTGTTGCTTTGGTCTTTGATTTTGAGGATGGATCAGGCATTTTCGCCCCGATCCGATTAAATCTTCCCGCCCGCATCTCTTCAGCGCCTCGATGACAAGACTTCTGTTCTTTGGATTTCGATATTGAAGCAGCGCGCGCTGCAGCCGCTTTTCGCGCCCCTTCGGAATATGAATGGGCTGAAACGATTCAAGATCGAGGCCCGTATAATACATTGCGGTCGCACGAGAACCCGGTGTCGGATAAAAATCCTGCACCTGTTCAGGCTCGAGATGATGATCGCGCAAATACTCTGCTAGCACCACAGCATCCTGCAATGTCGAACCAGGATGACTGGAAATAAAATACGGCACGACATATTGCTTTAAATGATGTTTTTCGCTGGCACGGTTAAATTTCTGAACAAATTGGTCGTACTGCTTGAATTTTGGCTTTCCCATGTAATGCAGCACGCGATCTGACAAATGTTCCGGCGCCACACGCAGCTGCCCGCTGACGTGGTGACACACCAATTCATTAAAAGCGGCGCGGGTGGGATCGGCCATCAAATAATCGTAGCGAATCCCCGAACGTACAAAAACCTTCCGAACTCCCGGAAGTTGCCGCAGCGCTTGAAGCATTTCGGCAAATTCGCTCTGATCGGCGTCAATATTGGGGCAAACCTCCGGAAACAGGCATTCCCGATTGGCGCAGGGGCCGGTCTTCAGCTGCTTCGCACAGGCCGGGTGCAAAAAATTAGCTGTCGGTCCGCCCACATCGTTAATAATGCCCTTGAAACGGGGATCCTGGGTCATCCGCTTCGCTTCGTTTAAAATCGATGCCCTGCTCCGGCTGGAGACGATCCGCCCTTGATGCATGCCGATCGCACAAAAGGCACAGCTGCCGAAGCATCCTCGATTGGACGTAATTGAAAAATGCATTTCCGACATGCCGGTGATTTCCGGTCCGCCGCCCAGCTGCTGATTCGTATAAGGCAGCTCATAAACATCGTCCATCTCCTGCGTAGTCAGCGGCAATTGCGGCGGATTCTGAACAAAATAACGCCCGCCGCAGGGCTGAACTGTCGGATGCGCCTTAAACGGATTGGCGCTTTTTTCAATTAAATTGGTCATTTCGGCAAAGGCACGCTTGCCCTCGCGAGTCGGCTCAGAAACCTTCTCGAAAGAAGGCAGCACGACCGCGTCGTCCGGGAGCTCTCGCGCCATGACACCCGTGCCGCGAATATAAGTGATTTGATCGATGGGCAGACCTGCATCAAGGGCTTCAGCGATCTCAGCTATCGCCTTCTCGCCCATGCCATAAACGAGCAAATCCGCACCTGAATCGAAAAGAATCGGCCGCCTGACCCGATTCTGCCAGTAATCGTAATGGGCAAAACGCCGCAGGCTGGCCTCGACGCCACCGACGACAATGGGCACACTGCCCCAAGCTTCCCGAATCCGCCCGCAGTAAGTGATCACAGCGCGGTCCGGACGCGCGCCGGTCTTGCCGCCTGGCGTATAAGCATCATCGTGTCTTCTTTTTTTATTGACCGTGTAATGGCAGACCATTGAGTCCATATTGCCAGATGAGACCAAAAAAGCCAAACGGGGCTGACCTAACACCTGAAAAGCATCGGAGCTGTCCCATTTCGGCTGGGCGATGACGCCCACGTGGTACCCCAAATCCGTCAAAACCCGGGCAATAATCGTCGGGCCAAAAGACGAATGGTCCACAAAAGCATCGCCCGAAACCAGAATAAAATCACAACATTCCCATTGAAGCGCTTGCATTTCCCGCTTATTTCTTGGAAATGGCATTTTTGCATCAATGGCTATTTTCGACGCATTCATGTTCAAATTATACCATACCCGGCAGGCCTATGCCAACATGCTGTAAAATCAAAACCATCACAATAAAAACAGCCTGTGTGATTTCAATCGTAAGCCCGATCGTGTCGCCTGTAATCCCGCCGATTTTGCGTTTGAGATCTGCCATCATGATCAGATTCAGGACGGCAGTGATGCCAAAAGCATAAGTCAAAATCGGTGCGATGCACCAAGCAGCCAGCGCGATCGCCGCGAGATAAATTGCCACGTGCCAGCCTTTCGTAATTTCTGTGATCCGTCTGCCAAGACCGCCGCCGCCCTCTGCATAACTTGAAAAGCAGCAGGTCTGAATCGCGCAGTACCGTCCAACTACCGGCATCAGCCAAAGCACTGCCAATAAGCCCTCGTCAATGATCGTACGGTAGCCAGTCCACATGGTCAGCATCAAAAGGATCAGCCCAATTGCTCCGAAAGAACCCAATCGGCTGTCCTTCATGATTTTCATCATCTTCTCGTGATCCCGCGCTGAAAAAACGGCGTCAATGGTGTCGGCGACGCCGTCGTAGTGCAGGCCGCCAGTCAGCCAGATATAAAAAATCAGCATCAGGATACTTGCCAGCTCTGGCATTCTAATCCAAGAGACGCACCAGCCAAAAGCCCAAAGCGCCGCGCCGATTACAACGCCGATAACTGGCATCAAAAGCATCGAATTGTAGAATTCATCCTCCGTCACGTTTTGAAGCTGAATCGGCAGCCGCGTGTAAAATGACAATCCGATTAAAAATTCGCGAAAAAATTTCAAACATTGCTCCTTTCTGTTTTATGGCGCAAAAAAACAAAAGACTGACGGTCGATTCCCCTCAGTCTTTATACGCCGCTTTACCTTATTTAATTTTCATTCATCTGGCATGCCAAACTTGTTTTCAATCAACGACGTCAAACGGTCCATCGCCGCTTTTTCATCGTCGCCGTTCACTTCAAGCAAAATTTCGTCGCCTTTTGAAACCGCCAAAATCATGACACCCATGATACTTTTGGCGTTCACACGGGTCGACCCTTTACTGATATAAATTTCACTCGAAAATTCATTTGCCGTCTGCACAAAAAGCGAAGCTGGTTTTGCGTGCAGCCCTGCCTTGTTCATTACCACTATATTTTTTGTAAGCATATTTCCACCCCTTATATATTCTGTCATCATCGATTATACACGATTTCATTATTTATTTCAAGCGAATTCGGGACTCTTTTTAATATTCGACAATATTTTCACAATTTCACGTCAATGGCATCAAAATACGTCCTGACCGTGTCCAAGTCCGGCAAAATCACTTCTGTCTTTGCCTTCATTTCTTCGTCCGGCCCTTTTAAATCCGGCACCATGATGGGCCGAAGCGCCGCCGCGTGCGCAGCGCGTATCCCATTGTAGGAGTCTTCGATCACAAATCCGTCTGTCGGTGCGATTGAAATGGTTTCGGCCGCTTTGAGAAAGATATCCGGCGCCGGCTTGCTGCGGGCGACCATATCGCCGCAGACTATCGCATCAAAATATTCAATAATTTTGGCATCTTCTAATTCTCGGCGCACCACTTCCTCGCGGGTTGACGACGCTAACGCAACCGGAACATTCCGCGATTTTAAATCCACCAAAAGACCTTTAACGCCTTTTTTTAACGGCAGCCCATGGTTTTCATCGTACCGTCGATAAAAGATTGCCCGCATTTCATCTTCATATTGATCAAATGGGAAATCGGCGCCGTAAAAATCGTCAAACTTCTTCCGCGTTGCCTGGAAATTCGTCCCAAGGCAGGCGATGATTACGTCCGCGATGTGAGGAATCTGATGCTTGGCAGCTACTTCCTGCCAGGCGTGAAGCACCTCCCGTTCAGAATCAAAAATGACGCCGTCCATGTCGAAAATTACGCCGGAAAACGGTGCAGGCGTTTTTGACAATGCCCTTTTTAGCGCGTATTCAGCGAATTCTGTGTCCGAAAAACAAACGGGTCCGATCTCAGTCTGGACCATTTG
This sequence comes from Pseudoramibacter porci, assembly GCF_009696145.1. GTDB lineage: Bacteria > Bacillota > Clostridia > Eubacteriales > Eubacteriaceae > Pseudoramibacter > Pseudoramibacter porci. The sequence continues at coordinate 79,402 of NZ_VUMO01000004.1, read as the reverse complement.
TCTTTTCTCACTATTCTGCATAAAAACCTCTTTCATTGATCTTGCCATCATTCCCGACATTTTGTTATAATATTTACACATTGGAGGAGAATCATGAACGAACCGAAAATAACTAAATCGATGGGCATTCTTGAAGCCGTCGAGCGCTATCCGGAGGCCCAGCGCTATTTCTTAATGGCTGGAATGTCTTGCTTCGGCTGTATGGCCGCACATTTTGAAAATATTGAAGAAGGTTGTCTTGCCCACGGCATTAACCCGGACGTCTTTGTCCGCAATCTCAATTTTTTCCTTTCCGGCGAAAAACCGACTGAAACCAATTTGCCCCGCAGCTGAATTCAAAACAACATTTAACCGCATCACTGCGGTTTTTTTATTGTCTGAATTCGTCCTGAACTTGAATGTTTTTCAAACGTTCGCCCGAAGCCTTTTCGCGAATGACTTTCAGCTCATCGATCGAAAACTGATACGTACTGCCGCAAAAATGGCAGCGCACTTCAATGGGCTCCCCATCTTGAATGATCTGATCCAGTTCTCGTACATTGAGCGCTGAAAGCGCTCGGCTCACCCGATCCTTCGAGCAGTCACAGACAAAGGCTGCCGTCTCTTTTCCCGTCCATTCCAAGTCCATTGGACCTAGAATCGCCTCAAGAATAGCCTCTGGCGTCATGCCCTTTTCCATCATTGCCGTGATCGAATCGATCTTAGCGATTTGATTTTCCAGGGTTGACACCACTTTTTCTTCCGCATTGGGCATCAGCTGGACAATAAAGCCGCCGGCATCTTCAACCGAACCGTCTTTCGCAACGCGAACGCCCAATCCAACCGCCGAAGGCGTCTGCTCTGAAACATTAAAATAATACGCAAGGTCTTCTGCAATTTCACCAGAAACCAAATTACAGATGCCGTTGTATGGTTCTTTAAGGCCCAAATCGCGGATTACCGTCAGGGTGCCCTTTCCAATCGCACCGCCAACGTCCAGTTTGCCTTGCGCGTTAATCGGCAAGTCCACGTAAGGGTCGACCGCGTAGCCTTTCACCTGGCCATGACGGTTAGCTGTCACTGTTAATCCCTTTGCCGGTCCGTCTCCGCTAATTTGAAGCGTCAAGACGTCATCGTCACCTTTCATCATCGACCCCATCATGGCACCCGCCGAGAGCAGCCGCCCCAGCGCTGCCGTCATCACCGGCGAGGTGTTGTGCAGGGTCCTCGCTTTTTCAACCAATTCGGTTGCATCAATGGCAAAAGCACGAATACTTGCATCCGCTGCCGTAGCCGTCACAATATAATCTGACATAAGCTTCACTTTCTTTTATACTAATAGACTTTGGCGTTTATTATATCAAAATGGAGAAAGAAATAAAGAAAAAATGGTCAAAATTCGGATTTGTACCCAAAATAGACCATTTCATATTCATTTCATGGCTGTATTTTCAAAAAATGACAACTTTTGAAATTAATTTTGATTTATTTACTTTTATTGTGCCGATTATCTCGGCTGCCCCGCCTCACATACCACACGGCCAGCAGCACGAAAGCACCAATCACGAGAATCCGCAATCCACTGTAAAGCGAAAATATTATCAGTGCTAACGCGATTAACAATTCAATCATTGGAATTATCCTTCGTGGTTCGGCCGCTTCGACGTCGGTCGGAGGGTCATGCCGATCTGACAGAGCAAAAGCCCATCACTGCTTTCAATATCAACGCGGTAAAGATCTGGGCGTACAGCCTTAAACTTCGCACTGATCACGTCGCCGTACCGCGCTTGTTCCTTGTACAAAACATCAAACGATGCCACTTCGACCTCAGCAATGATTTCCGGCGGAATGGTTTCAACCGTCCAGGCCAAATATCGGACATTGTTTACATGGCCATTGTAATCAATATCCAGATAGCGCACCGTAAACGTTCGGCTGCCGTCCCATTCCGATACCCGCTTGAGTCTCGGAATTTTGTATTTTTCATTCTCGTCTTTGAATTGATACACCTTGTTGATGGCTTCGTCGCCGACGCGAATGATATGATCCTTTTCAAAATCCATCATCATCCAATGAGACTGCCCATTGACTAGCACTTTACCATCAACGTCCTTGAGTACAAACCCTCGGTTGGCGATAAAGCCTTGTGCCGCACCTGCCCAGGTGCCGACCTGCACGGTTTGAAGGAATCGCGGGTATTCGAGAATTTCGATATGATATTTAACCACCATCCACGCCAAATGCATACGGTCCAACTCGTAGGGGCCGGCTTTTAAGGCCGCGCTGTGTTCCAACGCAATTTCCTGAAAATAATTTAATACACTGACGGGCGACGCGCAGTAATTTTGCAGACAATCGTAAGTGTATATTTTCTGGTTTTGATAGAAAATACGTGATTCTTCCAAATGTGCCTCCATTTTTTCTAAAATAGCCGATGAAAAAACCGTTGCGCCCGCAACGGCTCTGATCAAAGATTATAAACCTGGCACTGCATCTTTAAAGCAAACTAATTCTTTTTCAAAGGCTTCAGCATGATTTTGAATCTTCTGCCAGCTCTGTTTTTTATACGCCTGCGCAAGGCGAGACATCCCCGCGACGTAGCCCTCGTTTTCAACGAGATGCACCATCTGAGCCGCATGAAGGGTCTTTTGCGTATCAAGGCGTTCGCTCATCACGGCGACAATTTCATCCTGTCCAAGATGGAGCGCATGATTCATTGCGGCAATATCCGCGACAATCGCTTTTGCCCAATCGTGTGCCAGAATTTCCTTTCCGCCTCGATGAAGGATTAAGAAGCGGTCTTGCCCATGTTCTGCGATACGTCCGGCATTATCATCAGCTTCAGCCTGATCGCCGTCTTCACTGAGAGACGTCGTGGTCATACAATAGAGCAGCAATAAGTGCATAATGTTCATGTCGGTCTCGCTGATTCCGTAAGGGTCGAAAGGATTGAGATCCATCGTGCGCAGCTCAATATACATCACGCCTTCCTCAGCAAGCGACTGAATCCAATCTTCTTTCGGATGAACCGGTTTCAGCCGCGCCTGAGCGTAAAATTCTTTCGGTTCGGACAACTTTCCCTGTACCACAAATGTTTCCAAATCAGCAATAAAATGTTGAATGGTATCGTACCGGGGATAAAGGGCTTCATTGTTTTTGTACCCTGGCGATCCGCTGCGAAAAGAAATTCCCTTTTGGGAATATTGGCTGCCCCTGTCGTCAGGCCACGGCATCAGCTTCAGGCATTCTTCAATAAAGGAGTGATGCGCTGCGACTGAAGCCCCTGTCATATAGATTAAAAGCCATCGATAAGTCAGATAGTTTTTGGCAATTTTTAAATACAACTGATTTTTAAAGTATTGGCGCGTGAGCGTCCCGTCATCCTTTTTCGCCCTTTGATACAACTTTTCGACCGCATCTAAACCGAGCGAATAATTGAAATGAATGCCGGAAAACATTTGTTTCTTCGCGCCGTATTTTTTTGCCAGATTCTGGCGATAGCGCATTGCCTTTTCTGCCCCGGGAGCGCCGGAATAATGTGCAATCGGCACTTTTTTATCTTCTGGCAGGACACAGGGCACCGAGTTGGGCCAAAGGTATTCATCTGACGGCAGAACCGTATTGACCATATCGGTCAATGTGGCCAACACTTGGTACGCCTTTCGTATCGACGCGCACGGCGGCGTGACAATTTCAACCTGACTTTCTGAAAAATCTGTGGTAATGTACGGATTGGTCAGCTTATTGCCAAAAGCTGCCGGGTGAGGCGTCAGAGACAGTTGTCCGTTTGCATAAGCTCTCAATCCTTCCCGTTCAACGCCAAAGGAACCGGACAAAATCTCTTCCGGCGTCAGGGTTTCCTTTAACCTGTCAATCGTAAAAAATTCGTCTTTCATAACCTTCTGCCGCTTTGAATTGTGTTGAAGCCGCTAAAATCTGCAGATCGGTTAAATCCACGTATCTTTCGCTTTGACTCCTGTCCAGTATTTATCGATGTCGGTGTAGACGTATTCGATGGTTTCGCCTTCCCCGGCCTTCATCAAGCGCGCATTGGATGGATCCGGGATGGTTTCCTTAATCTGCGATTTTTTGACGTAATATCTGCCGAGTATTTCCTTAGCGCGTTCCGCTAATTCTTCTTTATCTGTTCCAGAAAAGGCTTCAATTTCCGGCAAATCCGGAAAACGGCAGGTGATTGCATCACCTTCTTGTTTGTAAATAGCTGGGTAAATTTTTAACATGATCTTTCCTTTCTAAGATATTAATGGTCAATACATTGATTATTGAATGATTTGCTTTGCCTGATCGAGGGCAGAAGCGATAACAGCATCCATATCGTAATACTTATACTCACCGAGACGGCCGCCAAAAACAACATGATCTTCGTTGTCCCCCAATGCCTTGTACTGTTTGTAAAGTGCACTGTTTTTGTCATCATTCACCGGGTAATACGGCTCATCCCCAGGCTGCCACTCTGATGAATACTCTCTGGAGATTACAGTTTTGGGTAGATCCTGTCCCTTTTCGTCCTTTCCAAACTCGAACCACTTGTGCTCGATGATCCGTGTCCATGGGGTCTCTGCGTCGGTGTAATTGACCGCAGCATTGCCCTGGAAATTGTCACTGTCTAAGAGTTCCGTTTCGAAGCGAACCGAACGGTATTCCAAATGTCCCAATTTGTAATCGAAATAGGCGTCAATCGGCCCTGTATAAATGACCTGATCGGCCATTGCGTTGAAGGCTTCTCGATTTTCAAGATAATCCGTGTTCAGTTCAATGCGGTCCACATCTGCGATCATGTTTTCAACCATGCGCGTGTACCCGCCGATTGGGATCCCCTGATGCAGGGCATTGAAATAATTGTTGTCAAAAGTCAGGCGGACCGGCAGGCGTTTGATGATAAACGCCGGCAGTTCTGTGCACGGGCGGCCCCACTGTTTTTCGGTGTAGCCTTTGATCAGTTTTTCGTAGATGTCTGTGCCGACCAGACTGATCGCCTGTTCTTCCAGATTCTTCGGTTCCGTAATGCCCGCTTCTTTTCGCTGGGCTTCAATTTTTGCTGCGGCCTCCTGCGGTGTTACGACCCCCCACATTTTGTTGAAGGTGTACATATTGAAGGGCAGCGAGTAAAGTTCACCCTTATAATTGGCAACCGGCGAATTCGTAAACCGGTTAAAAGTTGCGAAACGGTTGACGTATTGCCAAACTGCTTCGTTGTTGGTGTGGAAAATGTGCGCGCCGTATTCGTGAACGTGAATGCCTTCAACCTTTTTGGTGTAGACATTGCCGGCGATATTGGGCCGTTTGTCGATCATCATCACCGTCTTGCCCGCTGCCTTCGCTTCGTGCGCGAAGACGGCGCCGTACAAGCCCGTTCCAACAATCAAATAATCGTATTTCATGCTGTTCTCCAAAACTCGTAATTTACGCTATATCAAGCTCATCAAACCCGAAACTGCTCCAATCACAAGCGCAATTCCTAGAAGTCCGACGAATAATCTGATCAGGCAGCCTGTCAGCTTCAATTCAATTCTGATCACAATTAACGCAATGAGGACTGCCACAATATAAGAAATAACGTTGCTCATATTATAACACTTTCTTTACAATTCACAAATTGACATTAACGCTTATGAACAATTTCTTTTGAATTTTTCACAATGCTGTCCGGCGGGATCACCCCGCGGACCGAAGTTGTCGGGTACACGTTGGAGTGAGGGCCGATGACCGTTCCAGGATTGAGCACCGCGTTGCAGCCCACTTCGACGTAATCGCCCAGCATGGCACCGAATTTCTTCCGGCCCGTTTCAATATTGGTGCCGCCGTCGTGGACCCACACATTCTGGCGATCAGCCTTGACATTTGACGTGATCGATCCAGCACCCATATGAGCATGAAAACCCAAAATGCTATCCCCGACGTAATTATAATGCGGGGTTTCAACGTTGTCGAACAAAATAACATTCTTAAGTTCCACGGAGTTGCCCACCACACAGTTTTCTCCAACCAGCGCTGATTCTCGGATAAACGCACCATGGCGCACCTGGGTGTGAGCGCCGATAATACACGGCGCGCCGATATAGGCTGACGGAAAAACCTCAGCTGTTTTGTGAATCCAAACCCCGTCCTGTGGATGATCGTATTCATCTTGGGACAGCGTTTCACCTATTTGATATATTAAATCTTTAATTCCCGCGAGCGCCTCCCACGGATAGGTGAAGCCTTTGAGATATGCCGCGGCCTGCGTGTGGGTTAAATCATAAAGTTCTTCGATTTTAATCATTTGTTTTCTCCTATCGACGTCTGTAACGCCGTGAATTACGATTTGTCGTCTTTTCCGTTGGACTACTTTGCCGCTGTTGATTGAGCAGCCGGGCAATTTCTGCGGCCTGCGCATTGGATGATTGCGCCCGGCTTGATGTTTGGTTCTTCCGATTCGTCGTCAGTGGCGTCCGCTGCACAGCTGCGCGGCGGCTGGCCGCTCTCCGGGATATTTGTACACCGGGCCGCGACGGCGCCCCACCGATAATCGATTCGATTTCTGAAATTGGAATATGCCGCGTGTTGGCCGTCAAGAAATCCTTGTCGTGTTCAGTGGCGAACAACGCAACGCCCAATGCCAGCCAAAACGTATTGTAATTAATCCCTAAGATTAATTGGTCGATAATGGCATAAAGCGTATAGGCGGTTGACACAAAGAGCAGATAATACTCGCCTCGTTTATACATCTTCCAAAGGCCGTAAATGACGACAGCCATAAAGAGCACGCTGAAGATGATTCCATATTCCTGCAAAACTAATATGTATAAGGAATCAATAAAATTGTAGCCCGGATTAAACACACCTCCGGCCGTTGACATTGGAAATGACCGCGGCCACCACTTAATCCCTCTGGTTAAAAGCGACGTGTGTTCCAGACGCAGCCGCCCCGATAACGTATCATTTAACTGCGACCATTTTGGGATGTTGGCATCGTAGTGATAGCCCATCCACAGGCAAATGCCCCCGAAAATCAGCGGCGAGACGACCATGAACAGCCATAGGGGTTTCATTTTCTCTGCCGGAATCGTCCGGTATTCCGAAATATATGCAAAGGCCATAACCAAAAGGGTCAAGTAAAAGGGCAATCTGGAATCCGTCATAATGAAAAGCGCGATATTAGCCGGCAGCAAGGTCAATAATTCTATTTTGCCCAGCTTTTCTTTTCGGATGTAAACGACCAGGGCGCTGATATTAAATAATAGCGTCGGTCCAAACGACGCGTAGCGGAATCCCACCCAATGCCTCGGCCGCGCCACGTAAGAATCGAAATGATTCTCGATGATGCCAAAAAATGAGCTGAACACAATCACGGCGAGCAGGATCGAACTGATCACAATGGTCAATTTCACCACTTTTTCAAAATCAATATCCCGGGCGCAAATGATAAAGGCAACAATCCAGGTAACATGATCGGTCACCACGTCCCCGATTGTAAAGTTGATCACCAATAAAAACGTAAACCCCAGTAGGACACCTAATTTTTCATTGGTTGATCGCGGTGTATTGATAATTTCCTTACACATCAGCAAAAGAATACTGAATGTTAATAATTGTGTCCCAATCGTAAATTGGTGGTCGACGACAAAGAAAGAGGTATTGATAATCGAAACGAACAAATAGACGCTGTAAGAAATATAAAACAGCCAGCTGTTCAAATCTGTGTTGACAAAACGAATGAGTTTATCTTTCATTTCTACCACGTTTTCACAAAGGCCTGGAGCTTTTTGATGGATTTCACTTCGCTGCGGTCAGAACCTGTCACTTTGTAATATTTCGGTGTGCCCTCGCGGTTTTCAACTAAGGCACTTTTGCCATCAATATTGAACGCAATGGACGTGCAATAATTGTCTTGGTCAAAACCGAAAACCACCGACGGAGTTGACGCATCCTTGGCCGTTACCGTAATCTTGTGATTAGCTTGATCGCCGGTTGTGGTAAAGCTTGCAGTGTCCAAGTCGTTCAAAGATTCCAGCGTTTCGTCGTAAGAGCGGCTTTCTGCTACGACCCCTTGATTTTTCATGAACACATTCTGAAAAAGCGCAGTTTGTTCATACTGATGACTGGCCGCATTCGCGGATGTTTTCGATTTTTTCGTTGTCGCAGCGGATGGCTGCCCGCACCCTGCCAGGACTAAAACCAAAGCCGTCATCAATCCGATTGTCCAAAGTTTCGATCTTTTCAACATCATTTTTTTCTCCTTATCTCCTTTTTTCTGCCGATCGCTCTTTTAGGAATTATGATTCGGAAAATCATATAACCCAAAAATGTCCCGAGCGTATTATTAAAAATATCATCGAATTCAAACATGCCGCAATGAAAAACGTATTGCATCATTTCTATAGATAATGAGCAAAAAAATCCAAATAACAGCGTTTGAACAAAACAGCGCTTTCCCTTTGCCAGCGGCAGCAAAAATCCCACCGGCATCAGCATCGCGATATTGAGAAAGATCTGTTTGGCGTAGTACCAGCTGTGCATGGCCATCATGCTGCGGTATTCCCAAAATAGATTGAGGTTGGCCTGTGAAGTTGCCGTCGGCACTCGGGAAAAAACCGTCGAACCGAACATCAGATACAAATACAGGACCAGCAACCATCCGAAAATCAATTGACTGAGTCGAATCTTGTGCCGCGCACACCGCACGATTCCCCAGATCAATGCGACAGTGAGAATGAGTACCCCCACCCGCACCATGTTCGGCGTCCAAACCGGATGATAACCTTCCCAGACGTTGCCAGCCCACGCCTTTAAATCCGTCCGCTGCAACTTCGCGGCCAAGGTGTTGAGGCCGCGGGTCAGCAGATCAAAAAAATGCATCATGCTCAATTTCCCTGCCTATCTAAACTTTGTTTTTGCATTATAGATAATTTTATTCAATGCTTTCTGAATCAAGACCGATTCTTTTCAAAAAAAAAGCTCTTCCGAAGAAGAGCGTAATCTTAAAATGGAGCGGAAGACGAGATTTGAACTCGCGACCCTCGCCATGGCAAGGCGATGCTCTACCACTGAGCCACTTCCGCATCGATGGTGCGAGGAAAGGGATTCGAACCCTCACCGCTGTATAAGGAGCGACAGGTCCCTCAAACCTGCGTGTCTGCCTGTTCCACCATCCTCGCAATCATTGTTCCGTTCACAACAGAACAATATTTATTATAGCTGATTTTTTTTAAATTGCAAGTCTTTTTTCAATTTTTGTTAAATTTTATCAGCATGATGTTTTTTTCTAGTATCGACGCGTCCCGGCTGTTGTCGATCACGAGATCTGCTCGGCGAATCATCTCTTGATCATCCATCTGCAAATCGAGCATTCGGCATGCTAAATCCCGCTCGATTTGATCGCGCGCGACAATGCGGTCGATTCGCGTCGTTTTCCGGCACACCACGACCACGATCTGATCCACGTATTGTTCCTGATGGGTCTGAAAAAACATCGGACAGTCGTAAATGACCACCGGTGCCCCCTGACAGCGGTGCGCCGCAATCGCGTCAAGAATTTCCTGCTGCAAAATCGGATACTGAATCGCCTCGAGCTGCTTTTTAACTGCTGCATCTTCGGCCATCCTTTGGCGCAGCAGTCCACGGTTCAACTCGCCCGCTTCTGTCAGCACCTCTTGACCAAAGGCTTCAACAAGCTTGGGCAGGGCTTTGCCGCCAGGCGCTGTGATTTGATGCGCCATCTCGTCTGCATCCACGATCGGCCAGTGAAACCGATGATGCAGCATTTTGGATACGGTGCTTTTTCCTGAACCGATTCCCCCGGTCAACCCGACGACAATCGTTTTTGCATTATTTAATGGCATACCACGACTCTCCTTGATGTGCGTCGACCACCAGCGGCACTGCCAGCTGCACCGTGTTTTCCATTTCTTCAATGAGCAGTGCTAAGACGTCATCTGCTTCGTCCTTCGGCGCATCGATGATCAATTCGTCGTGAATTTGAAGAATCAGATGCGAGCGAAAGCTTTCTTTCTGAAGTCGGCGATACACATGAATCATGGCCATCTTCATAATATCCGCCGCTGTCCCCTGAATCGGGGTGTTCAACGCAATGCGCTCGCCGCTTTTACGGATCATGCCGTTGCGAGACTGAATTTCCGGGATATTGCGTCTGCGTCCAAATAGTGTCGTCACGTATCCCTTTTCCCTTGCTTCCTCGACAATGCCTTCCATATAGGCCTGTACCTTGGGATAGCGGGCAAAATACATATCAATGTAATTCTGAGCCTGCTGGCGGCCGATGCCCAGCTCTTTTCCGAGGCTGAAGGCCTGCTTGCCGTAAATCAATCCGAAATTTATCGCTTTCGCGTGACTGCGCTGTTCCCGCGTGACGGCTTCCAAGGGTACACCGAAAATTTCAGAGGCCGTTCTCGCGTGGATGTCCTCTTTTCGAATGAAAGCATCAATCAAATTTTGATCCCCTGTCAAATGAGCCAGCACCCGCAATTCGATTTGCGAATAATCCGCGTCAAGAAGTGTGCGGTCCTCTCCCTCTGGAATAAAAACCTTCCGGATTTCCCGTCCTAAATCCGTACGGACTGGAATATTCTGCAGGTTGGGATCTGAAGATGAGATGCGTCCAGTTGCCGTGACCGTTTGATTAAAATGCGAATAGACCCGATGGGTTTGCGGATCGACATACTTAATCAATCCCGCGCCGTAGGTCGAATCCAATTTCGTAATCGTCCGGTATTCCAAAATATCTGGCACGATGTCGTGATACGGCGCCAACTGCTCAAGCACTTCAACCGAAGTCGAGTATCCGGTTTTGGTCTTTTTGATAGCTGGCAGCTGCAGCTCTTCGAACAGAATTTGTCCAAGCTGTTTCGTCGAATTGATATTAAACGTCTGGCCCGCTTCGTCGTAAATTTTATCGGTTAATTCGTGGATACGGGTTTCAAATGTTTGGGACAGCGCTTTCAGCTGGTCCACGTCGATTTGAAAACCGACGCTTTCCATGCTGGCGAGCACCGCGATTAAAGGCATCTCAATGTCGCGGTACAGCTGGGTCATGCCCGCTTCTTCCAGACACGTCCCTAACTCTTCCTGCAGGTCGACTAAGGCCTGACATTCCGCTGCCATCTGAGCACGCATAACGCCTGGCTCAATTTCGGCAAGCTTCTTGCGTTTTTTCCCTTTTCCAAATAGCGTCTCTTCATCGACAATCTGCCGGTCGAGATATTTTAGCGCCAGATCCGACAAATCGTAACGGCGGTCTGTTGGCTCGAGCAGATAAGCAGCAATATACGAATCAAACCCTAGATTCCCCAGCTGAGCGCCATAGGTTTCAAAATCGTGAATCAGCGTTTTTAAATCGTGACCGGTGACGGCTAAGGCATCTGCATTGGGCAGGTCGTCAAATTCGCTGATAAACCGCGCAATCAGTTTCGGATCGTCAAGCACCCAAATCTTTTTGAAATCACTAAAAGCCAAATAAGCGCAGTCGTCTTCTTTTCGAAAATGAATTGCAATACGGTCCAGCTTGGACAGCTGCAGCTGAACAAAATACAGATCTTTTTCCGAATCAATACTTGAAAACGGTACGGAAACACTTGCAACTTGATCTGTCGCAGCGCTTTCTTGCCCGCGTGTGCGCTCGATACTTCGAATGATGGACGAAAATTCCAGTTCTTTCAGCGTCTCCATGACCTCAGGATTAAACAAATCCCGCATCTTCATCGCGTCTTCGTCGATTTCAATGGGCGCCTGGATATCGATTCGGCCGAGAAACAGACTCAAATAGGCGCTGTCCTTTCCCGCTTCAACTTTTTCTTTCTGTTTGCCTTTTAAATCGTCAAGATGGGCGTATAGGCCATCTACGGTTTTATATTTTTTTACAAACTTGAGCGCCGTCTTTTCGCCAATCCCCTTAATCCCCGGAATATTGTCCGAGGTGTCGCCCATCAACGCCTTGACTTGAATGAGTTCAATCGGAGCGATGCCGTATTTTTCGTCGATGGCTGCCGGATCAATTTCTTCAAATTGCGAGCCGCTGCGCGTCGTCGTGTAGAGAATATGGATGTTATCTTCGACCAATTGGAACGAATCCCGATCCCCGGTGATGATCTGTGCTAAAACCGGGTCTGACTTGTGTGCGAAATGCTTAGACACTGTTCCGACAATGTCGTCAGCTTCATAACCCGCCAATGTCAACACTGGCACCTGCATCTCGGCCAGCAGTTTTTTCATCAGATCCAGCTGCGTGATCAGCTCTTCGGCCATCTTGTCCCGCCCTGCCTTGTATCCGTCGTACTGCTTGTGACGAAAAGTTGGCTCCGGCAAATCGAAAGCCACGGCAAGATAATCTGGGCGCATTTCAGTTTGAATCTGCTGAAGCAGTTTGACAAAACCATAAATGGCATTGGTCGGCACACCTTTGGTGCTGGCCATCCCGCGGATGCCGTAAAACATCCGAAACAATATGCTGTTGCCGTCAATTAAAATCGCCTTCTGTTGTGCATCCATTCTCTACTCCTATTTTTTGTTTTGAATTTGATCTTTATGATTTTCGATATCTGTTTGGACTTTTCCAGTTCCAATGGGATTGGAACTAGCTTTCGAATCGCTCTGATCCGTCCCCAGCCGTAATGTCTGAAGCAGCTTCCTTTTGGCATTGGAATAACCAACTAAAGAAATTAAGGCCGGTAACGAGGCGGCAGCTGGCGCAAAATACCTAAAACAGCCATTAACCGGCGAAGCTATACAGGTCAAAACCACCAGCAATATCGCCACGCATGGCAGTGCAAATACATAATTTTTTGTCTTCAAAAGCCAAAAAGTAATTAACACAATAAGCCATGTATATACTGCAATTACATTTGTCAAACTCACAACCGGCAAATGTTCCCAAAGATCTGCCCATTTATCTAAAATTTCACGGGGTACTGCTAACACTTTAGGCTGAGATAAATAAAAAACATTATCAGGATAATATTGCGTTCCAAGCCAATTCCAAATACACATATTGCTGTTCCAATTACCATCGTTGTAATTGCCAATCGGTGTAAACGCGTAATAACCATAGGAGCCACCCAAAAATGCTTCTAAATACGTCATGGGATAGCGCATTAAATATTTTTTCCACACTGGCAGCAGTTGATGAATCGCCTGCTTAGTAGAAACACCAGCTAAAGGGGAAGCAAATTTAATTGGATCGGACACTAATGGGTCGTAATTCTGAACAGATTCTATAGAAATCACGTGACGAATCTCGTGAATATCCTCTTTTGTAAGTTCATCACGGTGATCTCGAACGGTTCTTGCAATCTGTTGGAACGGCACCGAGAGTGCTTCCGTTGAGCTTCCTTTAACAACGCCAACAAAATGGTAAATACTGTAATTAAAAATAAAATAACTGGAAAGCAAAAGTAGAAGCAAGACACTTTTAATTACTTTCACACGATGACGCATAAAATAAACGATGAGCAGCAATGTAACTGGCAGAATACAATAAATGAAATTGTTCCGCATGAGGGACGCAAAAGCGCCTGCTGCCCCGTTGGCGATATAATCGTAAAGACGGTCTTCTTTTTTTTGAACTTTATTAATCAATGCAATCAGCGTCAAAATATACAGACAAAAGATAGCCGCCCCAAACGTATCCTTAAAAGCATGCTTCGCATAGGCACCCCACACAGGTGTGATCGCGTAAAACAAAATTGTTCCCAGATACACCCATTTCGGAAGTCCTGATTTTTTGACAAAAAATGCGCAAAAAGAGTAAATGCACACAATAACTGTATCTCGCACTAAGACAAACAAGAAAATGCCTAAATTTTGGTTGCCAATGGCAGCTCCTAGACGCCAAAAAGTTGAAATCATTAAGTTGGACAGCCAAGGATGATGATTGCTTGGCGGCAACTGTCCAATTACTGTATCAATCTGAAAAAATACATCGTTATCCATACTTGCTGGATAATAGATGATCACCCACGGCAGCCAAAAAAGGCTGATAACAATAACACTGAAAAGGAAGGGGTGTTCCTCAATAAATGTAAACTTTGTTTTAGACTCAATTGGCAGATTCATATTGTGATCAAAAAATAAAAAGATACAATAAGCAATCTCATAGAAAATAACGGCGTATCCAATTGCGATAAAAATGCTGCAAAGTGTCAAACTTCCCGAATTAAAAGGCAAGCGACCATTGTAATACATGTGAAGACCGCATGTATTTGAAATGCCGAAAATAATGCTGACAACAATGAGACCGAATGATGGATGATATTCATTTTTTTGCTGCAGACTCGTAATCAGAAACAAAGAGACAGCAAAAAAAATGGACAAGAAGGCTGTTATCACTCCAAAGCCGTTAAAACTAAAGGCAACATTGAGAAAACTGTTAATGCCTGAAAAAGTAGTGGTTTGATTCGGCTTCGGCTGATAATTCCACGTTACAACAGCAGACAAATAAATACCTGCGGCCAAATATAGGAGAACTTTTTTTAAAGATATTTTCAAAAATGTCATATTAACCCAATGGATTCCTTTCTAAATTTTTAAATAAATTCAACTAATCTTCGCCTGAATCAAAAAATTTTTCCACCACTTTTTAATAAAATACCCAATTTTCATCAAAACAAAAGTAATAACCAACCCAAACAATATGTATAGAATAGCTAATTGTTTTTTCGGAATACAGTAGTAAATCTGTGTCTTATATCTTCCTACATCAAAAAGAGCATTCTGAGAAATCTTTCCACTGATTTTTAACGCCAAATAAATTAATGTATTCATTACAAAATACCCAAACAAATGAAATGACATAATCCACTTTGAATTTTTACCAATAAAAATTAGTGATTTAAACTTTTGAGGAATCTGAGCAATAAATTCTGAGATACGTAACCAAAAGGTAATACCAATAATTCCCTCTATATAAAAAGCAAATCCGTAAAATCGAAATCCATTTGTTATTCCCCAAAGACCCGAATCAAGGTCACCATGTAGGAGTACGATTATTATCCCTTGAATTATAAAAAGAGTTGCAAAATATTTGCCATTATTTATTTTCTGAATTCTTTCTTCAAGGTAGTATCTATAAAAATAGCCTACTTCTAGAAAAAATATCATTATTAATGAACGAAGATATACGATCATATATTCTGGCGGATTTATTTTTTTGACGATAACAACACTTATCAATCCAACAGCTAACGTAATGAATAATAAAATCAATTCATATTTTTTACTATTTTTTTTGAAAATTTCACTTGTGAATTTTCGTAATAAAACATAAAAAATTTCAGCTAAAAAAATTGCAATTAAATACCACGTTGGTATAGAGAAATTAATCGGTTGTTCTCTTACCCATGGATTTACCAACCATATTCTGAACGAAAATGAATCTCCAATTGCAGCAAATCTCTTGAATTTTAATATACTTTGAAGTAAATAAAATGCACCATTAACTAAATAAAAAGGAAGAACCATCGTTCGAATTTTTTTCAAGAAAAATTTACTAAAATGCTTTTCCTGGTTTTGATTATAAAAATAGCCCGATATAAAGATAAAAAGTGGCATATGATATGCATAATACGGGAACCAATCATTTAATGTCATTAACCCCTGGGATGAATCACCCATATGGCCAAGCATTACTGCCAGCATCCCGATTGCAGAAAGTATACACATTTGATAATTAAATTTCTTATTTGATGTGATAGAAATATACTCTTTATTTTCTTCTATGATACTCATCTCAACCTCATTAACCAATATTATTCTGCTTTCCAATTTAGTGATTTTTACATATATTATTACGTAGAAAAGCCCTTTTACATTATTTTTGTAAAAGGGCTCATTTTATTTTTCCAACCTAATTAAAAATTGGAATACGCCTTATTCATATCAATACTGCCCGACAATCCCGGTACACTGCCACGATCACTGTACTGCCAAATATCAATATGATTACTATATTGCGGTTTCGAAGAGTTATTCCACGAATATGGATATTGCGCGTACCAAATCTTATAATTCTTAATCATGCTATAATCCAGATGATTATTAAGCCAATTCTGATTCGCATAAATCATCGGCGTATAACCCGCTTTTTTCACTTCTTCACAGAAAGCGATGGCATTCTTTGACTGCTGCGTTTTGCTTAAATAAGAAATACGATTATCTTCCAAATCGATACAAATCGGCATTTTTAGGCTTCTACCATTCAGCAAGCTAATGGCGTAATCCGCTTCCTGACGCGCTTCTTTTTCGTCGTCTGCGTAGCTGTACACATAAACGCCGAAGGGCATCCCTGCTTTTGTCGCATTTTCATAATTGTTATTGAATTGCTTGTCCATCGCGCCATTTCCCGCATGGCCCCAGGCAATTCTCAGCATTGCAAAGGAGTATCCAGCATTTTTCGCTTTGCGCCAGTTATCCGCGCTGATGTATCCCTGCCATTCTGAGACATCGAAGCCTAAACCGCCGGCATAGACTGAACCAAATTCCGAAGTCGAAGCCTTGTTGATGTCAAATTGCTGCGCCGCCGTATTGTTATTGGTATAAATCTGAAGCTTTGCGTCATCGCTCGTGGATGCACCAACAACGTCTAAGGCATAACCTGTCGCACATTCTGGTCTCAATGCATAATGATTTCCAGATCTGACCAAAATCCATCTTTGCGCTTTTGTACTATTCGATGGATAGGCTTGGACATATGCTTGTTTGTTTGCTCCACCCACAACATCGAGCGCCTCAGATTTGTTTCCTACATTTACAATTGTGTAGGAAAGATCAGCATTACGTTTAAAAATCCAGCCTTGATCAGAGGATGACGACTTAGTATTTTGTGTAATCCCATTTCCGTTGATTGTCAGTGATTTGCCGCTTTTCACATTAGTAATTCTAGCGGTCACATTGTCTCCTATGTCTACAGCCTGAATATATGAAGACGAATCAGTTACTTTCTCAATTGTAAAGGCTTGCGCTTTTGTCCCATTTGACGTGTAAAGCTGGGCTTTGGCTCCTTCAGAAGTTGAACCATCTTTTATGTCCAATACACGATGATCCGAAACAGCCGGTTTCAAATTGTAGGTCGAACCGTTTTTTTCAATCGTCCATCTTTGAGCTTTTGTATCATTTGAGGAATAGGTTTGAATGGCAGTGCCATTGACATCCCAAGCACCACTCACATCTAAAACTTTGCCAGAAGCCTGATTAGTGATTTTATAAACACCGTCCACTAATTCAAATTTCCAAAGCTGCTGTTTGATATTACTGGAGGCCGTTTGAACGACTTGACTGTCACCACTTTCAGTTAATACTTTACCATTTCCAGCATTTACTACCTTAGCAACAAATCCCGTTCCAACATTTGCTGTTGGCATCTGTTGTTCATCGATCGTCTTCTCTACAGTAAAAGATTGCGCACTTGAATTATTCATTCGATACAATTGCACATTTGTACCAACATTTGAACTATTGCCCGCGATATCTACGCTTCGAGAGCCTGACATTGCCGGTCGTAAGGTATATGAGCCGTCACTTCGTTTTAGTAGATACCATTTCTGCGCATTGGTTTGATTCGAAGGATACGTCTGAATATTGGTGCCATCCTTGTCAATCGCGCCGAATACATCTAATACTTTTCTATTTGCACAATATGTAATTGTATATGTGTTTGACGATTTATTTAATTCAAATTTCCATACTTGATTTTTAGAAATTTGTGTATTATCAATCACAACATTAGAACCGGTGACTGATAGTGAACGTCCTGACGAAGTCAAACGCGCGTAAAAGTTTGTTCCCAAATCTGTGGAACCATTAACGGGATTTCCAATCACAATTTTAAACTTTTGCGCTACGGTATTATTTTCCTGGTAAAGCTGAACGTTTGTACCATTGGTATTAATTTTCCCGCCTGTGACATCCATCACTTTGTCACCAGAGCAAGCTGGCTGGAGCGTATAACTGCCATCTGATTCAAGATTTAAAGTCCACTTTTGAGCGTCTGATCCATTATCACTATAGATCTGAATGTTTGCACCATTTTTATCCGATGCACCGCTAACATCTAAGGCTTTTTGCGTTCCTTTATTGATTATTTTGTATTGTCCGCCGCCTATTGGAATGAATTCCCAATACTGATCCTGGCTGTACTGATTGGTTTCTAAAACAATGACATTATCACTATCCCGTGATACTGCTTTATCGCCGACTAATATTTGAGCTGTGAAGCTGTCTTCCGGCAAACTTTCCGCTGCATTAACAGACTGCGGAATAAATAAAAATAATGAAATAAAAAGAAAGCCCAAAATAAAGACAATATTTCTCGCTATTCGTTTTGAAACACCCATACAACCACCCTTTCAAAATTCACTATATAAAAATACAGTTTTATTATACTTTAAAAATTTTTTTAAGTAAAGAATCTTCTCTATTCTTAATTTTTATATTATGCTTGAAAATAAAAGAAAATACCAATAAAATAAGATCATTGTTTAAAAAGGAGAAATTAAATGAGAAGTATTAAGTCCCTCTATTTTAAATACAAAGAAATTATCAACTATTTAATTGTCGGCGTATTGACAACAGTTGTCAGCCTCGGTGTTTATTATATTTGCACTGTTACCTTTCTAAATCCCAAAAACGCTTTTCAATTACAAGTAGCTAACATCATTTCATGGATCTGTGCTGTTATTTTCGCTTATTTTACCAATCGTAAATACGTTTTTGAAAGCAAAAACCCCAATATCCTTAAAGAAGCTTCGGCTTTTTTCTTATCAAGAGTCGGAACACTATTGATGGATATGGGGGTAATGTTTATAGGCGTTACCACCATTGGCGGGAACGACAAAATTGTCAAACTTATCTCTCAAGTCGTCGTGACCATCGGCAACTACGTTTTTAGTAAATTGTTTGTTTTTAAAAAGGGACAATCAGAATAACTTATAGTTTTAAAGATTTTTTTCGTTTTTCTTTTGATATTCTAATTGATTTAGAGTGATTTCGAATTGTCTGCGGCTGTCCTTCGCACTGTTAGACAACATAAGGCCTGTGAAGAATGAAATCATGGAGGCCATCGCAACAAATCCAGAAACGATTAATGTTGGAAATCTTAAAACCTCACCAGTTTGTAAATAAGCTCCAAAAATAGGGAAAAACAAAATCGCAGCAATTGCCACAAGTGCCAATGCGATAATTCCAAAAAATCCGAAAGGTTTATAATTTTTGTATAGTCTTCCGATCGTTCCCAACACTTTTATGCCGTCTGAATATGTACTGAGTTTTGATACTGATCCTTCTGGGCGATCACGGTATTCAATGATTTCATTTTCAATCTGCATGTTGTGATCTACCGCATGAATCGTCATCTCTGTTTCAATTTCAAAGCCTTCTGACAAAACGGGGAAAGATTTAACGAAGTTGTAACTGAAGGCACGCATCCCCGTCATGATATCTTTAACATCACATTTAAATAAATTGTTGATGCTGCTTCTCACAACCGTATTTCCAAAGTTATGGAAAGGACGCTTGTTTTCTGTAAAGTATGTAGAAGAAAGTCGATCGCCGACAACCATATCCGCATTGTAGTGCAAGACTTTGTCCACCATCGCAGGTGCTGATTCCATCGGATAGGTATCATCACCGTCGATCATGACGTAACATTCTGCATCAATTTCCCGAAACATCCTGCGAATGACATTTCCCTTTCCCTGCTGATATTCATGACGGACAATCGCACCTGCACTTTCTGCGATCTGAGCTGTTTCATCAGATGAATTGTTATCATAAACATAAATTTTAGCTTCTGGAAGAGCTCTTTTGGAGTCTTCTACTACTTTTTGAATCGTTTTTGATTCATTATAACACGGAATGAGTATTGCTATTTGGTCCATTTTTCTCCAATCTATTTATTTCTAATATTCAATTTATTAATTATATTGTTATTTTTCAAGAAAATAAATATCTGTTATTAAAACTCATTATTTTTTGTATCTTTTTCGACCACTCCTGGCGACAACATTATCCCAATCCAGATTGGTGTACAAGCATAAACTGGGTATAAATACCTAAACAATACTACTGGCCCCAATAATAGAGTCAACCAAACCAAAAACACGACTAGTGCAGGTAAAATATATTTATACCGCTTATTATAAATACACCAACTAATAAAAAATAACATAATCCACACGCTTAATGCACCACTAAAGAGTTGTGAAATTATCGGTATTTTTTGATATACATTATATATTGAAATCACACGCAATCCCTTAGTTACTTTTTCCAAAAAATGAAATGTGCTACGCTGAAGCAGAAGAGGTTTACCTGGAAACGCCCAAGACGTCTGAGTACTGCTTAAATCATATTCCCAATACGGATGGAAAGCTGCTGGGTCTCGATAATTCATATCCGGATACCAGTTACCCACTGAAAGTCTGGCCCAAGCATCTAAATAATAGCCAGGATACTTCTCTCCCATCTTTATGTACAATTGAATAAATTCCTTGGGATTTTCTTTAAACGCCTTTGAATTAAATGTATTTTTTACAGAATCTGCAATTCCCTGTGATGTAATAGAATATTGCGTGCAATTTGGAACATATTTTTTTATTTCTCTCTTTTCACTTGCTGATAATTTAGTTCCAGTATGTATATATACTCTTGATAGCTGGACACAAGGGACGCTCATCATTTCATGGATCGAATCTATCTTCTTCACATGACAAGCCTTTGCTAAAGGTCCTTGATAAATTGCAAATAATACTAAAATACTGACAAATATGACACCCCAAACTTTTTTATACTTTTTCGAAAATACAATCAAGAGTATCGAAACCAATACCGTAATATAAATTCCCTGGCTTCTAAATATACTTTGAAAGAAAAATACAATAATTAATGCAATGATCCATTTAATACTCTTCAATTTTTGAGGATCTTCAATTGTATATAACAGCATTACGGTTAGGTATACTACCATAGCTGCATATACGATATCCTTTGTACCTGAAAAAGACATGATCATGTTGCATGGTAAAATTGCCATTAACACAATTGTCACAATCCTGAAAATTCGATTGATATTTCTTTTCCGTAAATATAAACAGATATACGCAAAGGATGATGATAAAATGAGCATTTGTATAATCGAATAAATAAAAAAGCCCTTCTCATAACTTCCCAACAAGTTTCCTAGTGTCCATGTACAAAAGCCTAGCAGGTAAGTGTGAATATATGGATGTTGAGATATAATCTTATGAATTATATAAAAATATATTTGATAAATGCAATCATAACCATATACGCCTGGATATGATGCTATTAAACCAATAAACCAGACGCCAAAAATAATTCCCCAACATACGATAAAATATTTCTTTAGATTTATTTTGTCAAATCGGCTATTTTCTGAGCAGATTACTGGACGAAAAGTCAATAATAAAATAATAATGGGACTCCAAAATGGAATGCCGCATAAAAATTTAATCCAGGTTTTGATCTTTCCTATTTCTACTGTATCGAGAAGTAATATATTTTTCCCCAAAACCATAAAAATTGAAAATATTAATCCCAAAACAATAGAGACAATTAATAATCTGATGTCTTTTTCTCTTTTTATTTTCTTTGTCGCTTTATTTATTAAAAATAATACGCCTATAAATACGACCAACGAATAGATGCTATTTGAAAACTCAAATAGTGAGTGATCGCTTTTTAGTGTACTATTGATAAACAGCAAGCTCGCAAAACCAAACAACAAATTTATAATATTAGAAAAATATTTATTGATGATAATCCTTTTCACAAAAATACCACTTTTTTATATCAAACCATTATTTACAGAAAAACATTTTCAATCTAAATTAGTGTATCGACATAAACTGAATATAGATACCAAATAGATTGTCTCTTTTATCTTTATTACTTCATTATACCTACTTTATTCTTTTCACATTTTCAATATTACTTTCCGAAGCAATATAATGAGGCCTATTTTTCGTCTCCATATAAATTTTTGCGATATATTGTCCAATAATCCCCAAACAAAAAAGGATCAAGCCACTCATGAAAATGACAATACAAACCATAGATGCCCAGCCTTGAACGGGATCTCCTAGGGCCAGCTTTTTAACGATAATGACAATTAATGCAATCAACGAACCAATAGTTGAAAAGCCGCCAATATAAGATACCATGTCTAACGGTGCCTGAAAAAAATTGATAATTCCAGAAATAGCATATTTAAATAGTTTCCAGAAATTCCATTTTGTTTCTCCAGCAACACGTTCTACATTTTCATAAGGCATCCAATATGTTTTAAAGCCAACCCAACCAAATATGCCCTTGGAAAATCGATTGTATTCTGACATTGAAATAATGGCTTCAACCATTTCCCGCTTCATTAATCGAAAATCTCTTGCGCCGTCCACCACATCTGCGTCAGAAACACGATTAATAATTCTATAGAATTTTCTAGCAAAATGGCTTCGAATTGGAGGCTCGCCTTTTCGATCTTCCCGTCTCGTCGCCACACTGTCATATTCACTATTTTCTAAAATTTCAAGCATCTGTGGTAATAAAAATGGCGGATCCTGCATATCTGCGTCCATCACTGCAACATAATCACCTTTTGAATTGCAGAAACCTGCATACATTGCAGATTCTTTCCCAAAATTTCTGGAAAATGAAATATATTTAACATGATCGTCACAAGAAGCAAACTTTTTGATACTTGCTAAAGTACTATCTTTTGATCCATCATTCACAAGGATCAGTTCATAGGAGCATTCTATTTTATTAAATACTTTTGTAATTTCTTCATAGAAAATTGGTAATGCTGCCTCCTCATTATAGCAGGGTACTATTACCGATATTTTAACAGACATTTTTGCTCTTCCCCCGTTTGTATACATTTTGATATCACTTAAAATACAAAGTACCTAAATTTACTTATATAAATAATCTATTTTTCTCAATACTTTTATAATTTTATTGGGTATATTAATTCAATTCATCTCTTTTTATAAATAACTATCTAAGAAATATCCTTAATATTATTTTTCTAAATAATATAATTTTTGTCCGCAATAATCATCAATTAATGAATCATGATTATAACCATTTTGCCTTTTTACTTCTTTTATTATATTGGATATGGACTCTTCATCTTCTCCATTGTGGAAACAGATCAATAGCTTCTGAGTTCTATCTCCTGATATTACGGTATCTAATCCTTTAGTGTTTCCACTATATATACAAGAATATTTAGCTTGAGTAAGATATTGCAAATGATTGACACTACACCACCAATCTGCTGAACCACTATTTCCTTCATATATTACTAATGTCATATTCTGTTTATTTTTTTGAATTAATTCATTTACTCTTGGATAATTTCTATTATATAAAAACGTATTCTCAATATTATAAGTATTTTTACAAAATAGTAGTACAATCAAGAACAATATAACAAATGAAATTTTGGGAGTATATATTATTTTATTCCATAGAGACATAAATATATACACAAAGACAAGAGACGCGATTGGATAAAGTATCACTAAATATCGAGTTGCAATATATAAAGACGATTTAATTACAATTGCAAAAACCCCAATGATAATTATTATAGACGCAATAATTGCAAAATAACCAATTGTCAAATCTAGATTTTGAATGTTATTTTTCTTATTAATAAATAGCTTAGATTTTTTGTGTTTTTCTCTAACTATTATTAACAAATTAATCAGCAACAGTCCAAGTATAATCAAAAAAGTAACTTTTAGTCTATTTCCAAACAGATCAAACTTAATGATATTAATATAATCCTTAATTTTTAACCAGTATTCTAGTCGCGTTGCTTTTTGAAAATTTGAAATACCTTGTGTTCCTGTTTTTCCAAGCATTTGTGGTATCATTGCCGGAAAAGTTATAACAGACAAACCTAATACAAGAATATATCCTAAAATATATTCTAGACATAGCTTTGTTGATTTACTATCTATTATTAAATAAACCACTGTACATAAAGAAAGAAAAAACTGAAAAAAAATAAAATAATATTGAGTTAATATTCCACAATATCCCACTAACAATATCAAAATAAGATTTTTTATTGTTTTCTTTTCTAACAATACTAAATGGAGATAAAAAGAAATAATTCCCCACATGGTTAACATTGCATACATACGTATAAACAATACGTTATTGATATTACCCCAGGAAAATCCGAAAAAGATCAAAACTGCTGCGGTCATCCATCTATTTGAAAAAACCTTATTTGATGTTTTAGCAAGAAAAATTTGAGTAATAACAAAAAAAATAATATTTAGAATTATTCCTTGCCATTTATTTAAACTCGGACTTACAAAAATTGAACAAATAGTATGAAGTACAACGTAATAAAATGGAGGATGGACATCTTTTGATTGATTATAAAAAACTGATCGATATATAAATCTATGGTTATTAGTTACATTAACTCTTGTAATCCAAAACTTTGAATTTAGTACCTTGTTGATATTCGATTTCGAAACATGCCCTACGAAAGGCGAATAATAACTATTTGCTAAATTAAATGAGTAATTTTCATCTCCAAAGAACCCATCTTTCTGTATTGCAAAATGTACAACAGCAATAATCTGCACTACTATTATTAGGCAAAAAAATAAAACAAAAAATGTATTTTTATTGTCTTGTAAATATTTTTTAATATTTTTTTTCACAAATTAATTCCTTTTTATTCAACGCTAATCTAAAAATATTAGAATTGATTTTTTATAAAGAATTCTTCTCTACTATATATACTACACTAAAAAGATATACAAACATTCCTCATTAAAGATATTCTAACATGATTTTTTAGATCTTAATAGATGAAAATTCATACAAAACCGAATCATCAATAAAATTATAAACAAAATCAAAAATTATACTTTTAGTCTCTATTTGTTGCACTGGTATATTTTACAAATATTACTAAAAGAATTTTTAATTAATGAAACTTCTATTGTCTACCGAATGACTGCTCCATTCATTGAACTTGGCATTACAATTATGATTACGGAAATAATCAGGAAAATTTCTGTAATACAGAGAATTCTCCCCTAATTAAGTCAAATACATTGAAATAATCAGTTTTCCTTGATTAAATTTTTGAAACTAAAAAATTAGTCAAAACCACCGGCTGAGCCGGTGGTTCTTTGATTCTCCTCATTTCTCTCGTCGAATCCTTTGCCAAAGCATTACAATACGAGATTAGCAAAATCCAAAATGGGGTGTGCCAACAGAATTCATCTACTAAAGATTATATAATTAATCGGTCCAAACTACTCTTGTTTTTAAACTATCGTTTATCTCTTTATAGATTATTATCAAATGTTAATATACTCCCAATGACTGGACTATTATTTTGTTTATATGTGTATAGCAGCTTTTTTGTTGCTTGTCGTTCTACATCGAGTTTTCGAACAACTAGCAAAATGCCGTCTGCGCTTTCCGCGATTTGAAAGGCATCAGCGTATTCATCTGTTGAAGGTGTATCGATAATAATCCAATCGTAATCTAATTCCTGCATATCCTTCTTGAGAAATTCAAAATTAATAGTTTTTGAACTGTTTTCTTTTGATGATTGAATAACATCAAAATGATTTTTATATGTATAAATACATTGATCAATGGCAACTTGAGGATCCAAAAAATAATCATTTATTTTATTTTTTACCTGAAATTTTAGAATCAGTTCAAAAGCTGGATGATGCAAATTAGCTTCTACTAACAATACTTTCTGTCCCATCTCGCTCAATGTCAAAGCCATATTAATAGCTGTTGTTGTCATCCCTTGTTTGCGTTTTGAAGCGCTTAACATAATAACGCTATTTCTTCTTTTTGAATCAAAGCAATTATTATTAAGTAAGCCTGTGCATAATTTTCGATATGATTCGCGATATCGAATATTATGTGTATTAATTAAAAGTGTTTCTTCAGCAGTTTTTGCCTTGTCCTTCCCTAATTTAAAAAAGCTCATTTTATCTCCTCTTTGAATCGATTGTCGGAATGTTACCCAAAACCGGAATTTCAAGATTTTCTTCTATTTGCTGACTATTACGATAACAACGGTTTGTAAAAATCTGGATTAGTATATAGCCTACACTCAAAACAAATCCCAAGGCAGCACCCGCAACAGTGTATTTCTTTGTTGACGAATGAACAGATGTTTTTATAGTGTGGCCTGCCACATCTATAGACTCAATCATATGAAGATTGTTCTTTGCAATTGTCGGTGCTGCTTTTTCAATAAGTTTTACCATCCGATTTGTTTTTCTTCGATTTTCATTATCATATTTAATCGTTAAAACGTGTGTTAATGATCTATCGTTATCTTCATCCTTAACATTAATACTAATATCTTTCAAATCAGATTTTTTAATTGACTTTAAATTAATATTTTCTTCTTTATAATACTCCGGTGTTTGAAGTAAAGCTTCAAGGCTACTAGCCATTGACCGTTTAGTAATATCTGGTTGGTCAGGACCGTAAGGCATGTTGATAACAACATTAACTGTTCCAGAATAAGAAATCGCTCTTCTCGACCGACTAACCCCATATCCTACTGCAGCAAAAATAAGAATGCAGGCTAGAATTGGAAGCCAATTACGAAAAATAATTTTCCAAATAGTTCGCGCATTAATTGATACTTCATCAATATATTGTCTGTTCAAATTATCCATTTTCTTCCTCATCTCTCATATTTTATATGAATTTTATTTTTAACAATTTTAACTATTTCAATCATTAATGATTCTTTCATCATAACAAGAGCTAATACACACAGCCCCATAAAAAGAACTACTGAAATAACTAATTCATCAAACGTACAAAAAGCAAACAAAATACTTAATCCACAAAGATGCCACCGCAGATACCCCTCAACGACAGTCGAGACTACTCACATAGTTTGAGCTCAATAATCTGAATCCCATAGTAGTAAAGGAAAGATAAATTACGACATCGTCAAGATAGCATTAAAGACGAAGATTTCTTAATCGATTTTTGTTTCAGTATAAAATAATAGATTCTCATTTCTATATTTAATTCGATATATAAAAGGCCTAAATACATACGGAGCAATAATTAGCCAAAAAGTATTATAGTAAACATTAATTATCAAATCATCTATAATTCCATGAACCGCTAAAATTGAACAGATCATTAACAGATACCAATCTCTTTTTTTGTAAGTTTGATACATTGCGATAGTCATTAAGACGAGAATCAATACTGTAAAGATCCATCCAAAATCCTGAAGAATTTGAATATACATGCAATCGACATAATTGTAAAGTCCATCTGTTTTGGAAAGGTCGCGTTGTCCTTTATTATTTAATCCATTTCCAGACATTTTAATTAATTCACCAAAGGGCTTTACGCCATTTTCTTTTAATGAATTTTGTCCCAATTCTAGACGATCACCTAATGCGATGTTAACTTTTTTTTGTAAAGCGGAACTATCTGAATAAGATAGTGTTATTCCTAAACTGATAAACAGACATAAAACATATGAAAATATAAGAATTTTTGCGAAATGGACTCTCTTTCTTTTTTTTCGGCATGGTTTCTTTTTTATTATTGATGCACGAATTTTAAATCCTATCACACAAATCATCATTAAGATAAATAATCCAAAAGCTAATCTTGACTGAGTAAAATAAAACATTAAAGAGTTAATCAAAGAAAGAAAGATCACTGTTCGCCATTTCATGTTCTCCCTTTGAAGCCAAATTAGCAACGCCGAAACATTAAACAACAAAGTTGCAGGAAATAAAGAATACTTAAACCCAAGATAAAATCGAATTCGATCACTTTTTTCAACATAATTATTAATTATTCCTAAAACACTACTAAGAATAACTAATAATAAAAGAATTTCTTCTGCTTTAAGCGTAAATTCTGCGATTTTCTTAAAATCAATATTTCTAGCAGAAAAACACAAAATTAATAACCAAAAGAGGTGATTCAAAATAATTTCATTATCATGAGTAAAATATGTTATTCCTGACATTAATACGATAAAAAAAGCAATTACAAAACCTCTCAAAATCGCTTTTAAATTATTACACTCATTGATCACAAGTAACAAAAGCGAAAAGAATAAAACCCATTTATATAAATTCTCTCCATACTGAATCGAAAAAAAAGAACTATTCCAAATCAAGGCAAAAAGATATAAACCATATGCAAGAAAAAAAATAAACTCATTATATTCAATTTGTTTTGTACGAATTTTATATTTTTGAGGCTTTATCTTCATTAACTCTTTCTCTTCTTTCTAATTCTTAATAATTGTCGGCCGTTGCTTTTTTCTCATCTATGTTTAACATTAAACGTTGCAAAGCTCCTTTTTGATTAGACTTTCCATTCATGTTTCTTCAATTTTTTTATCAACAAATTATCATTACAAAAAATTTCAGGATTTTTTCTCTTTCATAACTACCTTTAAATTATTTTCATATTAAAAGTTCTTCTGCAGTTTTCAGAGTTTTTTTCGTAAAATACCCATTGCATATCTTCCGCTGAATTTGTACAACTGCCTTCTTATAATTTTCATAATCGTCACGCGTACAATTATTAATTCTTTCTGCAGCTTCCTTTAATGATCCTACACAAATCCCTAATTTGTTTTCTCTAACGAACGAGGCTTCCGCAGCATCTTTCCAGATTATTACTGGAATGCCTGAGGCAATATACAAAGATAGTTTATGGGGATTATTATATCTTAAATAATTTCCAGACGCCCCTGAACAGGTATCAATACTATCACCATCCCAGACCAAACCAAACCCAGCATCAATGATTTGAGGTAATTGATCAGCTGGTTTAACGCCATTGTAATGAATATTAGATTTATTTAATAATCTTTTATCACAATTTGGGCCATAAAGTTCAATGCCAATATCATTTATCTGATCAAGTTCTCCAATATACTTAGATTTGTTGCTGTCCAAATTACCTGCGATAATAATGTATTGATAGTACTCTGGTATTTCTTCAGAATGATCGTGATAATCAGTGAGATAATCAAATATTTCTAATGATATTATTTTATTTTCAGGAAAACCTTTTTCAACAAAATAATGTTTCATCACCTGATTGTGGACGATGATAACATCAGCAATATTCATCATTTGCTGAAACTCTTCTTCATAATATTGACTATCCCGATAACCTCGAAGACTTTCAACATCATGAACCACACAGATAAAATGGATATTCTTTTTTTTCATTTTACATAAATTGCGATATCTATTTAGTTGTTTGAAATGAAAAGGATGTTGTAATAAAACAATTGAGTTTTCCTCAATTTTTTTTGAAATAGAATTCCAAGTTTTAATAAAATCAAGATGTTTTCTAATTTTATCAATAACATTCTTACTCGCCGGAATCATTATTGTACATCTATTGTAATCCATCTCGTCTGCAAAATGTGCAATATCAACGACAGCTTTTGTCCCAGCGTTATTATTTTCTTTTTCGATTTGAACTATCTGATATTTATTTATTTTTCCTATAATCATTTTTTCTACTTTTCATCACTTTTCTCAATTGATTGTTTTCTTTTGTTAAATTTAATTCTAATGGTATCAATCACTTCAAGAGTTAGGGATTCCTTTGCTAACACTAAAAACATAAGATAACTACCCATAAACAGAATAACCGAAACAATTAATACAACAAACACATGTAAATTAAAGCGTTTAATCCAAAAAGATGCCAGTAATGCTACTCCCAATGCTCCTACTATTTTCCCGTAAGGCAACTTTTTAAATATAGGATTAACTTCTTTTCTCAAAACATGGTATTGAACAACAAAAACAACGAACTCAGCTGCCAACGTTCCGATCGAAGCCCCCGTTGAAGCAAATTTTGGAATTAAGATCATGTTTATTCCAAAGTCCGTAATAGCTCCAGCTATTTCTGAATATAATACATATTTTTCTTTTCCAAGCGGAACAAGAATCTGCATTCCCAATATATTCGTTAAACCAATAAATATAATTGTCGGCTGAATCCACTGCATTGGAAGCACAGCACCGCCATAAGCGGGACCCGACAAAAACCGGATACCTTCTCTTGCAAATAAAATAAAATACAAAGCCAAGGGACATGCAATAACGAGTACGAAATTTAATGCCTTCGATGAAAGTCGATGTAGGTCTGTTAAATCTCCCTTTTCCACATAATATGAGGCGCGCGGTAAAAGGACAGCACCCAACGAAGTCACAATACTGACTAATATACTTTTAATTTTAACTGCTGCATTATAATAACCCACATCCGTATCGGTCTTCATAAACCCAAGCATAATTGTATCCAAATTAGTATAAACGGTCGTCGCAATAGACATAGCGAAAAAAATCAGCACTGGTTTCAAATGCCGTTTTAATTGATACCCTCCTACAGGATGCATATAAATGTGTTTACGCGCATTAATAAAGTTCAAAATGTTGGACGCCGATGCTGCAAAAATTGAGATGCCGCCATAAATTAAATAGTCGCTTTTATGATGGATAAATACAAACATCGCAACTAAGGCAATAAGCTTGAAGATAATAGACCTAACTGTAATGTAGGTATACTCTTCCAATCCTTGATACATCCAGTCAATTCCCACACATGTAAAAATTATATTAAGTGAAACGACTAGATAAAGTGTTCGGTCACCTTGAAGTCTCGGAACAAAGGCTAAAGCTAAGAACAAAACCCCATACGCAATGCCGCTCATCACCAAATTGAAAAAAAAGAGCTCATGTGTCACGCGAGTGAGTTCTATTTTATCATCCCTCACCTGCGCACAGCGACGAATGCCGTAGGTTGGAATACCCAACTGTGCGAACATCGTAAAATAACTAATGATCGACGTTGCAAAAGATACCTTTCCCGTACCAACTGGTAGTAAGACTCTTGAAACATATGGAAAGGTGATCAGAGGAAAGATAAACTGCGACATCGTCAGGATGGCGTTCATAACGAAATTTTTTTTGATCGATTTATGTTTTCTCATTACTAAAAAAATTATTAATTAATAAAAAAATCCTCCAATTTCTGAGCTTCAACCTTAATCTCATAACCACTATTAGTAAAATTATGCTTAATTTGATCTGAGGCAATTCGATCTACATTTTTTTTGATCTCAGAAATTTTTTGCGCCCAACTATTTGCGGAATAACCTAAACCGAAAAAATGAAAATTATCATTTATTTTCAACTCATATGGCATAACATCTTTAGAAGCTAATACAGGAACGCCGTTCCCTTGTGCTTCCAACGCTGCAAGGCCAAAGCCTTCAAAAACAGATGGAAAAAGAAATAAATCCATGGCACTTAACCAGCCTTGTATATCGTTTTGTACACCCAAAAAGAGAACTCTATCTT
Organism: Pseudoramibacter porci; assembly: GCF_009696145.1. Lineage (GTDB taxonomy): Bacteria > Bacillota > Clostridia > Eubacteriales > Eubacteriaceae > Pseudoramibacter > Pseudoramibacter porci. Next base: position 48,002 of record NZ_VUMO01000004.1, on the reverse strand, counting down.
CAATTCCATATTGCTTTACTTTATTAATTAACTTATGCTTATCTTCACCGTCGCCGATCAAAATACAAATTGCAGTAGGGTCTTCTTTTAAGTAATCATTAAAAATATCGATCAAAAAACTTTGATTCTTTTGAAAATGAAGGCGGCCAACATTACCGATAACAAATCGATCTTTTGCATTTATTTTTTCCCTATAATGTTGCCTCTTTTTTTCGTCAAATGAGACGCGATTAATATCTATGGCATTTTTAATGATAACAACTTTTTTTAATAACTTTTCATCATAGAACCATTTTGCAGCTTCCTCTGAACATGCCCAAAAATCTGTGGCGTATTTCCACAATCTTTTTTTATTGTATTCATGTAATTTACCTCTGAGTTTTGAATCCATATTTTCGGAATTATGACTATGAATGATTCGTTTAGAAATACCGTATTTTTTCGCTAATTTCAAATAATCAATATTAGCTAAACTGCAAACATTCACCCAAATCGCTGAATACTCATCTGCATGTTTTTTAAAAAAAGTCTTTAATTCTTTATGGTATTTTATTGGATTTTTACTCCGAGCTACAAAATGAAAACATTTTGACCCATTGCTCGTTAATTCATCTTCATATGCGATTGGCTCATATGAATTGCATAGGAAATCAAAATGTACTCTCTTTATATCGATATTTCGATAGTAATTCATAATGACACTTTCGACACCGCCAGGATTTTCAGTCATGCCAAAAACAAGTACTTTTTTTGTCATAGTTTTCTCCTAAAGCTCCCGATTCTCTTTTTTCCAATTTTGTCGAGCCCGCAATGAATAAATTTGAGAAGCCAAGCGATATTGTTTCATTTTCATTAATAAAAAAGGCAGCATTTTAGGCGAAAAACATTCTGCAAGTTTCACTTTCTGCATGGCCTCATGAATAATCGGATCTGCCAAAATACTTTTCATGGCGCTTATTTTATGATCGTACGTATCTGGGTTATTCAATGAAAAAACTTCTCGCACCATTATGATATTAAAGTGCATCAGGACATATCGATTAAATGCCTTTTTGATCTGGTCTGATTCTTGATCGATTAATTTTTTTGATGCGTACAAAGCACTAAGATATTGTTTTGTTTTTTCTCCAGAGAAAACACGCATGGCTGAATTTGGGTTAAGTGTATAATGGTATGCCAATTCCGAGCAAAGGCAAATCGAATGAGAAAAGCGCAAGAAGTTCAAAGTGAAGTCGCTGTCTTCAGCAAAAGACAAGGTATTATTAAATCTTACATTATGTTTTTTTATAAGATCCGTTCTAAACAATTTTCCCCACGCCTGCATATACTTCGTTGGATCCGCAATCATTCGCGCTTTAACATTTTCGGCTTGAATGTCAGAATAGTACTGACGCTGCTCTATCACAGGCCTCTTCTCATCTCCAGCAATATGACCGTAGCAATACAAATCATATTGATTCGTCTCAGCATCTTGAAATAAAATAGAGAAATCCTTTTGATTAATTAAATCATCAGCATCGACAAAAGTAACATATCGTCCCTTTGCATGTTTTATGCCGCAATTTCGTGCATTAGAAACACCAGAATTTGATTGTAATAATGTTATGCTGTATTTATTTTTATATTTTTCTTTTAATGCCCTTGCGCAACGGTAAGTGTGGTCGACAGATGCATTTTCAACTATAATGATTTCAAATTTATCGGCGAAATCTTGATTAAGTACACTCTTCACCGCTTTATCTAACGTTTTTTCATTATTGTGGCACGGAATAATAAATGAAATTAATGGAGCTGACATCAGAAGCTGCCCTCATATCTTTTATGGAAAAATTTTGCCTTCAAAAAAGCGCCGCCTTTTTTAAACCAATTGGTTTTTTCCATATTAGCATAAGGCAGTTCCTTTATTTCAGCTTGGTCGATTTGTTTTGTTTTGACCTGATACTGCAGCCAAACATTAAAAATTATTTCACTAATCCGCCCCGGATAACGTTGTTGAAAAACTGATAATTGAGAACTGTCGATTTGCTTTTCAAGTTCAAATAAGATATCAAATAGCCATGTACAATATCGATCTAAATCTTCTTTGCACATAATCATCATGTTAAACATATATCCGGATCTTTGCTGAATCACCTGATCGAACGTTTCTAAATAATCCGGATATTTTTCAGAAATTATCTCGCGGGTTTTGTCTAGCTGTTCGATATAATGTGTATGTGCATAATGAGATGCCAAAGTTTCGATATAATAATGTCTTTTCTGAGGTACAAAAATACGGTATTTATTCAAATCAGGAGCAATTTGTTGGTAAGTTAAGATTGAATCAAAACGATTCTTTGGTTTTGTACCATCGGTAAAGTGACGCCTATAATGAACCAGACCAATATAATCCGATTTTAAATTTTTCCAAGCCCAATACAAGCCGGTCAACTCACAATATCCGCTATTTTTTTTTGAAATATTTTCACCAATATTATCCTTCATATAGCCGAGATCAAGGGGGTTACTCTGTTTATCTACTTTTCCCTCAGCTCCGACATGTAATGGAAGATACATCGGATCATCCGGCATTCGATATTTTTTATGTGTTGCAATAATAATCTGTATACGACCTTGAATACTTGCCATACTTTTTTCTCCTGTTTTACTCCGCACCTCTGGCCGTAAAAACCACTTTTATCGTCTTAAGTATCAATTTAAAGTCCAATCCCAGACTCCAGTTTTCGATGTAATAAGCGTCGAGCTTCACCACTTCTTCAAAATCGGTAATTTCCGAACGGCCGCTCGCCTGCCACATACCGGTTAATCCCGGTTTCGCTGCGAGCCGTTTTAAATGGTGCATGTCGTATTGCTTGTACTCTTCCACTGTCGGCGGGCGGGTCCCCACCAGAGACATATCCCCCTTGAGCACGTTAAAAAACTGTGGCAATTCGTCGATGCTGGCCTTTCTTAAGAAATGGCCTATTGGAATGATCCGCGGATCATTGTCCATCTTGAACATGAGCCCGGACATCTTGTTCTGGGCCATGAGTTCCTTTTTGCGCGCTTCGGCGTCTGGATACATCGTTCTGAATTTGTAAATTTTAAAGGTTCTGCCGTTGCGGCCAACCCGTTCCTGGGCAAAGAAAATCGGCCCCGGGGATTGATGCTTGATAATCGGTCCGAAGATGATCATCGCAATGCCGGTAAAAATCAAACCGACCAGCGCGCCGACGATATCCGTCAAGCGCTTAACGACCAATTTCCACTGTGGAACAGTGTTCATACTCGACGTCATGACACTGAGTCCGCCGAGTTTGTGCAAGGTTTGATTCAGGATCGCCCCGCTGAACTGCGGCATGGCCACGTGAACCGTCAACCCTGCATTTACAAATAATTGGATGAGATGCTCGGTTGTTTCATTTTTCCCGCTTAAATCAAGAAAAACCTCATCCACGATATTTTTGCGGACGTACTCAAAAACTGAATGCATTTCGCAGACAATGGGCACGTCATGATAGGTTTCGCCAACTTGCCCTTTTACGTCGTAAAAAACCATGCCGCACAAATTATACGGTCGATAGAAATTTTGCTGAAGATTGTTGACCGCCGACTCCGCATTTTCCCCGGTGGTAATCACGAGCATCTGGCGTTCTTTTTTCGACGCGCGGATTCTCCGGCGCACTAAGCGCTTCCACAAGACGCGTTCCGTGTAATTGAGCACGATGGAGACCGGGATCATCGAAACCATGATCACGCGCGAATAATAATAAGAATTCTGCATCAAAAACATCCAGAAAATCAGCAGCATGATCGTCACAAAGGTATGGATGCAGACGGATTTAAACTCCGCGTACCGATCACGGTACACAATATTGCTGTAAGTCGATGAGAAAAAAGCCGCAAGAATATGCGCTGGGACAATCGCGATGGCCATCCGCTTGTATAGCGGCGGAAACGGGATAAATACCCCAATTCGATACGCATAAACAATAAAAAAGGAGAGTTCAAAAAACAGCAGGTCCCAAAGCAAAAAATCCAGATGCTTGACCCAACTGCTTGTTTTTCTTTTATACATGGATACTCCGATCTAATAATTGTCTTCTTTAATCGTATGCGTGTATTATATCACGGCTCGCGTTAAAATCAAAAAACCAAATTAATCTGTTGTTAAGCCTTATTCGGCAGCTAAGCCCTTGTCGCGGATGACCTTGATGACCGAATCCACCAGTTCTTCGCACTGTGCCTTGGTTTCAGCTTCCACCATGACACGGATGAGCGGTTCTGTCCCCGACGGTCTGACGAGAATCCGACCTGTATCGCCCAAAGTCTCAGCAACGCGCTGCACCGCTAATTTTACATCCGGGTCATTCTGCGCAGCTTCTTTATCGGCAACGCGAACATTTTTGAGAACTTGCGGATAAATGTACAGCGGTTCAACAATTTCCGACAGCTTTTTCTTTTGTCCAATCATGGCCTGCATAATTTTAAGGCTGGTCAAAATGCCGTCGCCCGTTGAGGCGTATTTCGAAAAGATGATGTGGCCCGACTGTTCGCCGCCTATGTGGCAGCCGTGTTCCGACATGTATTCGTAGACGTACTTGTCGCCAACCTTTGTCTTGGCGTAGTCAATGCCAAGCTCATCAAAGGCTTTGTAAAGACCGAAATTAGACATGACTGTCGTCACGACCGTATTGTTGACAAGTTTATCCCGTTCTTTCATATAACGGCCGTATAAATACAAAATATGATCGCCAGTCACGACGTTTCCCTTTTCGTCTACTGCCAAGCAGCGATCAGCGTCGCCGTCGTAAGCAAAGCCCACGTCCATCCCGTGTTCGACCACATATTTTTGAAGGCCTTCGATATGGGTGGAACCGGCATTGGCATTAATGTTCAACCCATCAGGATCGGCGTTGATCACCGAAACGGTCGCGCCCAACGCGTTGAAAACGGACGGCGCGATGTTCCAGGATGAGCCATTGGCACAATCCAGCGCTACTTTTAACCCCTTGAAAGAGTACACGCCAAGAGAAATCAGATAACCGATGTAGCGGTTGCGCCCGGAGGCGTAATCAATGGAGCGCCCAATTTTGTCCCGTTTAGCCCTGGGAATCTCAGCACCCCAGGATTTGCCGAACACGGTTAGCCTGCCATCGATATAGGATTCGATTAAATCGATCACTTCCGGATCCATTTTTTCACCGTTATGATTGATAAGTTTGATCCCGTTGTCGTAATACGGATTGTGGCTGGCGGAAATCATGATGCCGCAGTCAAACTGATCCACCCGGGCTACATAAGCGACCGACGGCGTCGTTGTGACGTGCAGAATATACGCATCCGCCCCGGAAGCGACGATCCCGCCGACGAGCATTGATTCAAACATGTAGCTCGATCGTCTCGTGTCTTTACCAATGACAATCTGCGGCGTTGTTGTATCGCCTTTTTGTCTGCGCAATTCGCCGTAATACCAGCCCAAAAAACGGCCGATTTGGTACGCATGTTCCGCTCTCAACGTCACGTTCGCTTCACCTCGGAAGCCGTCCGTCCCAAAATATTTTCCCATTTCTTTTCGTCTCCCTAAACTTTTTTATGACAAAAAAACTCCGAAGCGTAAGCCTCGGAGTTTGACTGTCAATTATTCGCCCATCTGCTTGGCAACTTCTTCTGCAAAGTTTTCCTGTTTCTTTTCGAGACCTTCACCCATTTCAAAACGGGCAAAACGACGAATCTTGACGTTTTCGCCAATGTCCATGATCATTTCTTTAACCAGATCGCCGATCGTCATGTCCGGATCCTTGATGTAAGGCTGATCCAGCAGACAGATTTCCTTGTAGAATTTCTTCATTCGGCCGTCTACCATTTTTTCAACGATTTTTTCCGGCTTCCCTTCGTTCAGTGCCTGAACCTTCAGGATTTCGCGTTCTTTCGCAACTTCCGCTTCCGGCACTTCGTCTTCGTTTAAGTATTTCGGATTTGCCGCTGCAATGTGCATCGCAACATCCTTAGCAAAGCGCTGAAACTTGTCAGTCTGTGCAACAAAGTCAGTTTCGCAGTTGATTTCAACCATCGCGCCAATGCGGCCGCCCATGTGAATGTAAGAAGCGACAACCCCTTCAGCTGCGATTCTATCCGCTTTTTTAGCAGTCTTTGCCATGCCCTTTTCGCGCAGGATGACGATCGCTTGTTCCATATCGCCGTCAGCTTCAGCCAAGGCCTTCTTGCAGTCCATCATGCCGGAACCCGTTTTTTCACGGAGTTCCTTAACCATCTGTGCTGTAATTTTCATTGAAATATTTCCTCCAAGATCAAGTAAAAAGCTTATTCAGCGTCAGCTTCTTCAGCTTCTGCTTCTGCTGCTGAAACCGGAACGTCTTCTTCCTGTTCTTCAGCCGGTGTCTGTCCCTGTTTGCCTTCGATGACCGCATCGGCCAGAATGCGCAGGATCAATGCAATGGCGCGAATCGCGTCGTCATTCCCCGGGATGATGTAGTCGACATCGTCCGGATCGCAGTTGGTATCGACAATACTGACGATTGGAATACCGAGTTTCTGAGCTTCGCGGATTGCGATCGCTTCTTTCTTGCAGTCGATCACGACAATTGCACCCGGCATGCCGTCCATGTCTTCGATCCCGCCGAGGAATTTCTGCAGTTTTTCGCGTTCACGGACAAGACCGATAACTTCTTTCTTCGGCAGCAGATCAAAGGTGCCGTCTTCTTCCATCCGTTTCAGATCTTTGAGACGGTTGATTCGTTTATTGATGGTTTCCCAGTTGGTCAGTGTGCCGCCGAGCCAGCGGTGATTGACGTAATATTCGCCGCAGCGTTTTGCTTCAGCTTCAATGCTGTTCTGCGCCTGTTTCTTCGTTCCGACGAATAAAATGTGTTTGCCGTCAGCAGCTAAATCGCGGACGAAATTGTAGGCGTCGCCAACCATGGTGACCGTCTGCTGTAAGTCGATGATGTAAATCCCGTTTCTTTCTGTGAAGATGTAAGGTTTCATCTTCGGGTTCCATCTGCGTGTCTGATGACCGAAGTGGACACCAGCTTCCAATAATTGTTTCATTGTGACAATAGCCATTTTTGTACCTCCTGGTTTTTCTTCCATGTCCTTCAACGGAGCGCGCGACTTGTAGAGCACCAGCGCATTCCTCAGGAAATGTGTATATTCACAACTTGTACAGTATATCCTAATCCCGTAGGCTTTGCAAGTTAAATCAAATATTTTTCGTAGCTTTTTTCGCTATCCTTCGGTTTAAACACCGAGTCGACGTAGCCTTTCGTGACCGTGAAAGTGTCTTCGTCGTAATCGCTGGCATAGAAGGAGATTTCTTCGAGAAGCTCTTCGAAAACCGTGTGCAGCCGGCGGGCCCCAATGTTTTCATCTTCTTCATTCTGCTGGAACGCGATGGCCGCCACTTCTCTCAGCGCATCTTCTTCGAATTTCATTTCAATGCCTTCGGTGCGCATCAAATAGGTGTACTGCTTCACGATGGCGTTTTCCGGCTGCGTCAAAATCTTGACGAAATCGTCTTCTGTCAAGCTGTCCAAGTGGACCGAGACCGGGAAGCGCCCCTGAAGTTCAGGAATCATATCCTCGACGTTCGCGACATTGAAGGCGCCGGCCCCGATGAACAGCATGAAGTCCGTTTTAACCGGTCCGTATTTTGTATTGACCGTGCTGCCTTCAACAATCGGCAGGATATCCCGCTGGACCCCTTCTCTCGAGACGTCTGGGCCGCCGTGGCTCGCACCGTTGTCGATGATTTTGTCGATTTCGTCAATAAAGATGATGCCGTTTTGTTCAGCTTCGCGGATGCCGACTTCGTTGACTTCGTCCATGTCGATCATCTTTTGAGCTTCCTGGTTGGCAAAGGCCTTGCGGGCTTCTGAAATTTTCATGGTCCGTTTTTTCTTTTTCTTGCCGCCCGGCATCAGCCCGTCAAAAATATTGCCGATTTCGATACTCATGTCTTCGCTCATGCCAGCCATCACACCGATGGATTTGGTCGCGTCGTCGTCGAGTTCCACTTCAATCCGTTCGTCCTCGAGTTTCCCAGCTAAGAGATCTCTGCGGATATCGCCGCGGCGCGTTGCGATTTCAGCGGATTCCGCTTCAGACGCCGGGCTGCTGGCATCATCTGACTGATTGAACGTTCCATTTCCAGAAAGGAGTTCAAAGGGATTGACCAGCTTTTCTTCTTTTTTCTGTTTCTTATGCTGTGGCACGAGAATATCCAGAATCATGTCGTTGGCGCGTTCTTCTGCTCTTTCCCGAACTTCGTCCATTTTCTGCTGCTTAACCATGCGAATCGAGGTCGTCACGAGATCGCGGACCATCGATTCCACGTCCCGACCGACATAGCCCACTTCCGTGAACTTCGTCGCTTCGACTTTGATAAAAGGGGCAGAGACCAGCTTCGCCAGCCGTCTGGCTATTTCGGTCTTCCCGACACCGGTCGGCCCCATGAGAATGATGTTTTTCGGCGTGATTTCGTCGCGAATCTCTTCGGGCAGCAATGAACGGCGGTAACGGTTGCGGATGGCGATGGCGACCGCTTTTTTGGCCTTGTCCTGTCCGATGATGTAGCGGTTCAGCTCCTGAACGATCACCCTCGGCGTCAGCTCCGCCTTCGTTCTTGTTTTACTCATCGTCTGTGTCTCCCTGATCGTCCAGTGTCAATACCTTAATGTGGTCATTGGTGTACACGCAGATGCCCGATGCGATTTTCAGGGCTTCTTCCGCAATCTGAGGTGCATCCAAATCGGAATGGGCTTTGAGTGCTCTGGCTGCCGCCAATGCGTAATTGCCACCGGAGCCAATGGCAGCGATTTCGTCATCGGGTTCGACAACTTCGCCGTTGCCCGAAAGAATCAAAAGCGTTTCTTCGTTCATGACGATTAACAGTGCTTCCAGTTTGCGCATGACCTTGTCCTGGCGCCAGTCTTTGGCCAATTCGACGGCTGCCCTTTTTAAATTGCCATTGTACTCTTCCAATTTGTGTTCAAACATTTCACACAGCGTGAAAGCGTCCGCGACAGAGCCGGCAAAGCCAGCCAGCACCTTGCCGTTGTAAAGCTTTCTGACCTTTTGGGCTGTCGCTTTCATGATCACGCTTTCGCCCATAGTGACTTGTCCGTCTCCGGCAATGGCCACTTTCCCGTTATGCCGAATGCCGACGATTGTTGTTGCTCTTAACATATTTTTCTCCTTTTTTCTGTCTCTTCACTTGATTTGCTGCCCTTCCGATGTTTGTCCGGCTCTCCTTCACATTGGAGACAGTACACACGTTTGCGTTTTCCCAATCCTTTTTGGAACATGGTATTGCCGCAAGTCGGACATTTTTCCGCCACCGGCTTGTCCCACGTCACAAAATCGCAAGTCGGATAATTGCTGCACCCGTAAAAGGTCCGACCCTTTTTCGATTTACGCTTAACCAGATCGCCGCCGCATTTGGGACAGATGCCACCGGTTTTTTCAAAATAAGGCTTCGTGTTTTTACATTCCGGGTAATTGGGACAGGCAAGGAATTTGCCGTATCGGCCCTCTTTAACCACCATGTGCGCCCCGCATTTATCGCAGATTACATCCGTGACTTCTTCTTTAATTTCGATTTTATCCGCGTGCACCTGAGCGTGATCCAATTCAGCTTTGAATGGGCCGTAAAATTCTCTCATGACCTTCACCCAGTTTTCTGTGCCGTTAGCCACGTTATCGAGCTCAGTTTCCATTTTCGCCGTAAACTGCTGATCGACGATATCTGGGAAATAATCTTCCATCATTTGGGTCACTGTGATGCCGAGTTCCGTCGGTTTAAACCGTTTGTTCTCTGTTTCAACGTAATTGCGGCTCTTGATCGTCGCAATGGTCGGCGCGTAGGTACTCGGCCGGCCAATCCCCCGTTCTTCGAGGAGCTTGATTAATGACGCTTCGTTGTAGCGCGCCGGCGGATTAGTGAATTTTTGCTCTTTGTGAATCTTTTCCAGATGGACCCTATCCCCTTCTTCAAGAACTGGCAGAGGATTATCTTTTCTCGCTGCAGAAGGCATGGCTTTCGTAAACCCATCAAATTGCATGGTGTCGCCCTTGACCCTGAAAATCAAAGGACCACAGGCAATGTCAGCCCGTGTCACGTCATAGACGGCAGGCGCCATCTGACTGGCGACCATCCGCTGCCAAATGAGTCGATACAATTTATAATCCTCCGGCTCCAGCTGGGCGCGCAGCTGCTCCGGCGTGTTAAACAATGACGCCGGACGAATGGCTTCGTGGGCGTCTTGGATGTTTTTATTTTTTTTTGCCGCGCGGTGCTGCTTGTTTAAATACTTTTCGCCGTAATTTTCTGTGATGTACTGCTTCGCTTCGTCCACAGCCTCCGGCGCCAGACGGGTCGAGTCCGTACGAATGTAAGTCACGCGGCCACTTTCGTACAAGCGCTGCGCGATGCTCATGGTTCGGCGGCTCGTAAACCCTAGGGCCTTGTACGCCGTCTGCTGCAAGGTGCTGGTTGTAAAAGGCAGGGGCGGACGCTGCTGATTTTTTTTCTTCTGTACAGCGACGACTGTCATATCCTGGTGGGCTTTGACGATGGCTTCCAGTCGGTCCGCCTCTTTTGCGTCCGGAATTTTCTTCGTTTGGCCGTCTTCCGAATAGAAAACCGCCAGAAACTCACGATCATCTCCCCCTTTGGTGACGTCCAAATCGAGATTCCAATATTCTTCCGGGACAAAAGATTCGATTTCCTTTTCCCGATCGACAATGATCCGGGTTACCACCGACTGCACGCGGCCAGCGCTTAACCCTCTACGTACTTTTTTCCAAAGGAAGGGGCTGATCGAATACCCGACCAGGCGATCCAATTCCCGTCTCGCCTGCTGGGCGTTGACAAGATCCATATCCACCGCGCGGACGTGATCGATCGCTTCGTTAATCGCCCGCTTGGTGATTTCGTGAAACTCGATTCGGCACGGACTGTTCGGGTCAATTCCCAAGGTGTTAGCCACATGCCATGAAATTGCTTCGCCTTCGCGGTCCGGGTCAGTGGCCAGGAGCACACGGTCGCTTTTCTTTGCATCTTTCTTGAGCTGCGCCAAAAGTTTTCCTTTACCGCGAATGGTGATGTAATCCGGTTGGAAATCATTGTCGACGTCGATACCCAAGCGGCTCTTCGGCAAATCGATGACGTGTCCCATGGTCGCTTCGACTTGATAGCCCTTGGGCAGTTGTTTTTTTATCGTCTTCGCCTTAGCCGGCGATTCTACAATAACCAATGTCCGCATGACACACCTCAATCGTTGACCGGATGTTCCTTCAGCCAGGTTTCGCTGACAGCCTTAGCCACGGCTTTCGCCACTTCCGGATTAAACGGGTTGGGGATCACATGTTCTTCGTCCCGTTCTTCGTCTGTGACAATGCCTGCGATGGCGTAAGCCGCCGCCTGCTTCATTGATTCGGTGATCCGTTTCGCCCGAACGTCGAGCGCGCCTCTGAAAATACCCGGGAACGCCAAAACATTGTTAATCTGATTGGGATAATCCGAACGGCCAGTCCCCACGACACGGGCGCCTGCCTTTTTCGCAAGGTCTGGCATGATTTCCGGCACCGGGTTCGCCATAGCAAAGACCACTGCATCGTCGTTCATGGACGCGACCATTTCTTCGGTGACGATATTCGGCGCTGACACGCCGATAAACGCATCGGCGCCTTTCATTGCGTCGGCCAGATTGCCGTGACGGTCGTTTTTGTTCGAGTGTTCCGCCAACCAACGCATGTAGGGGTTCAAATCTGGATTGTCCCGGGTCAAAATCCCATTAATGTCTGACATAATCAAATCGCCAACCCCCATATTGATGAGCATTTTCGCAATGGCCGTACCGGCAGAGCCCGATCCATTAATGACAATAGTGACGTCTTCGAGGCGTTTACCAACGACGCGCATCGCGTTGATCATACCCGAGGCGACGACAATGGCGGTGCCGTGCTGATCGTCGTGGAACACCGGAATGTCCAGCGCTGCCTGCAGCTTTTCTTCAACTTCGAAGCATTTTGGCGCACAAATATCCTCTAGGTTGATCCCACCGAAAGTCGGTGCAATGCGAATGCCCGTTTCAACAATTTCGTCAGGATCCTGAGTCGATAGGCAGATTGGGAACGCGTCAACGCCGCCGAATTCTTTGAACAAAACGGCCTTGCCTTCCATGACCGGCATCGCCGCTTCGCCGCCAATATTGCCCAGACCAAGCACAGCTGAACCATCGGACAAAACAGCAACCAAATTGCTTTTAGCCGTGTATGTATAAACATCGTCGGGATTCTGCGCGATCTTGCGGCAAGGTTCCGCGACGCCTGGCGTGTAAGCGATGCTGAGTTCATCCTGATTAGTTACCGAGAGCTTTGATTCGACTGAAATCTTTCCATGATGTGCCTTGTGTACTTTTAAAGCTTCTTGCTGATAATCCACTTTATTCTCCTTTTTCTCTTTTATTGTTTCACAAATTTTTTAAATTGTTTGTAATTGCCGTTGTAAATGTCGAGATCGACGAATTGCTGATCGCCATTATGAATCCCATCAATAAAGCCTCTTTGTGTATGCTGCCAGAATACCCATTGATGGCCGCCGGAAAGCTTCGGCGATGTGTTGGACAAATCGCAAATCCAAATTGCAATCCCCTGGTAACTACTTTTCATGTATTGATTATATGTGTTGTAATTGGTGTAAATGATCGGGTTTTTCCCCGTTTTAGCCTTGATTTTTCGAATGGCCGGTTTTAAAATACTGTTGATTTTCTCCTGACTCGGCAGCTTTTTAAGATAATCACCGTAAAGTTCGAAGTCAATGACGGCCGGCAGCGCTTTCTCATCTGACGGCACCGTTTTTAAGAAATGTGCGGCCTGGGCCGCACCGCTTTTGTTTAAAGTTAAGAAGAAATACGCGCCGCGGTAAAGACCTGCGTCTTTGGCGCCATCCCAATTTGTTTTAAATTGCTTATCGATATGAGTTGTACCCTCTGTCGCTTTGATATATGCAAATTTATAACCTTGATTGGCGATTTTCTCCCAGTCGATCTCACCTTGATAGGCTGAGACGTCAATGCCGCGAACCATTTCTTTGTCATTTTGAATCGTTGTAACTACAATGGCGATCGTCACCGAAATCACAACTGCAACCGCCACAATTAGAATCGCTTTCCAATGACTTTTGAGTTTCTTCTTTATAGATAACGCTGTATGCTGATCCGATGTTGGCTCCATTTCGATCTCCTGATTTGCGCAAATGACTTATGTACCATAATCTCAATTTTTTTAGTATAAACGCCATTCCTTAAAAAATCTTTATGTTATAATGACTTGGATACAATTTCAAAGACAAAAGGAGATGCATACCATGAAATGGGTTCACAACGTGGCCGCTTTTGCGCCTTCCAACCCTTACCTTGCTGATTTAGAAGAAACTACTTGGGAAGAAATCCCGAAAATTCACAAAAACGGACAGGATTACGTCTACGTTTCGGTCAAAGACAACACCATGTACGACCGCTACACCAAAGGTGATCTCGTGATTGTCAAGCTGGGCGAAAATCCGGAGACTTCTGTCGTCGGCGACGCGCTGGTGCTGCTGCCAGACGATACGGTTTGCCTGAAGCAAATCAAATTCGGTGCGAAAAAGGTCAAACTGATCGATCGCAATGAGCTCGATCCCAAATCCGTCAGTTACCCGAAAGATCAAGTCAAATGTCTCGGCGTGCCGACTTCTGTGATTCGCGCATGATAAATGCGCATAAAAAAAACAGACTTGACAGTCTGTTGTTGATTCGCAAATGGTGCGAGAGACGGGAGTCGAACCCGTACGTACGAAGTACACACGCCTCTGAAACGTGCTTGTCTGCCTATTCCAACACTCTCGCATCGACGACTTCATTATAATAATCTTAATTCTAAAATTTGTCAAGACATTTTTTAAAAAACAGGAGATTTTATGACCACGTTTGAAAAAAACATTATTCGCTGGATCGTCATCGCCGGGATGCTGATCTTCATTGCCATCGGCATTTACCGCACCGTCGACAACAGACGGCTGGTGCTCCGCGTTGAACAAGATCGAAAAGTCATCTGCGTGCTGCCCCTGTCCCAAAACCACCGCGAGACCATTCACAGTAAATACGGCACCAACACCATTGTCATCAAAAACGGCAAGGCTGACGTCACAAAAGCCGACTGCAAAAATCAAGTCTGTGTCAACAGCCGCAAAATTTCAAAAAACGGCGAGACTATCGTCTGTCTGCCCCACAAACTGATTTTGACCGTCGTGCCAAAGGGACAGGTAGCGGATGAAAAGTAGCACTCACCAAATGGTTATCATCGCCCTGCTGACCGCGGCCGCCGCGATCCTCGGCTACGTCGAATCTCTCATTCCGGCCTTTATCCCCATCCCTGGCATCAAACTTGGCCTGGCCAATATCGTCACGATGCTGGCCCTCGCCATTTTTAATTTGCCCGTGGCCTTCGGCATCGTCACCGCTCGGGTGCTCTTGACAGGTTTCATGTTCGCTAATCTCTCCACGATCCTCTATTCCCTCGCCGGTGGGTGGATCAGCTGCCTCATCATGGGGCTGCTCGCCGCGGTCAACCGCAAACGGGAAAAGCCTTTGTTTTCAGCTTACGGCATTTCGGTGTTCGGCGCCATCGCTCACAATCTCGGGCAGCTGACAGTGGCTTTTATCGTCATTCAAAACATCCATCTGATTTTGTCCTACCTGCCCTTTCTCGTGCTCGCCGCTGTTCCCATCGGCCTGCTCACGGGGTTGATTTTCGCCAAACTTTTTCCTCACCTTCCCATAAAAAAAGAGAAGAGATAAACAATCTATCTCTTCTCAAAGGGATACCTATTTATTCGTCCTCTTGTTTGCGGTCCCGAATAAACAATCTAAAGGGCGTTCCGTCAAAATCAAAGGTTTCATTGATTTTATTTTCCAGATAACGCTTGTACGAGAAATGCATCAGCGCGCCGTCGTTAACAAAGATCACAAAAGTTGGCGGCTTGATCCCGGTTTGGGAGCCGTAATAAATTTTCAAGCGGCGCCCATTTTGTGACGGCGGTTCCTTCATCGCTACAAAATCGACGAGAGCTTCGTTGAATTTCGACGTCGGAATACGTTTTTCGCTCTGGGCGACCACGTACGCAATGGTTTTATAAATCTGGTCAACCCGCCGCCCTGTTTTGGCCGAGATAAAAAGCATCGGCGCGTAAGTCATGAAGCTCAGGGTATTTCGAACATCCTTGGTCATTTTCTGAACGGTCTTTTCGTCTTTTTCAATGGCGTCCCATTTATTCACAAGAAAAATCGTCGGGATGAATCGATTGTGTGCAATGCCGGCAATTTTTGCATCCTGCTCAGTGATTCCGGCACTGGCATCCACCAGCATCAGCACCACGTCCGCCCGATCGATCGCGGCAATAGCGCGGATGATGCTGTAGCGCTCGACATCGTCGTAAATTTTCTTTTTCTTTCGAAGCCCCGCCGTGTCAATAAAGGTGTATTCGACGCCGTCGTGCTCGACCTTGGTATCAATGGCGTCGCGGGTCGTACCGGGAATGTCGCTGACGATCATGCGTTCCTCACCGATCAAGCGATTGACCAGCGTCGATTTGCCTGCATTGGGTTTGCCGACCACGGCGATTTTCAGGCTATCGTCTTCTTCTTGATCTTCGTTGTAAATCGATTCGGTCCATTCGATGACCACGTCGAGCAAATCGCCAAGACCAAGGCCTTGTTCTGCAGAAATTGGAATCGGATCACCAAGACCCAAATTGTAGAACTCGTACAGACTGCTCTCCAATTTCACTGAATCTAATTTATTGACCGCCAGGACTACTTTTTTACTGTTTCGTCTCAGCATACCGGCAACGTCTTCGTCCGCCGCCGTCATGCCCTCGCGGCCGTCAACGATCATCAAAATCAGATCAGCCATATCGATGGCCACCTCAGCCTGGGCACGCATCTGTCGTTTGATCGTGTTATTGGTTTTAAGCTCAATCCCGCCGGTGTCTACCAGCGTGAAGTGATGATTCTGCCACTCTGCATCCGCAATGATGCGGTCTCGGGTGACGCCCGGTGTGTCCTCGACGATCGCGACGCGGTCGCCGACGAGACGGTTAAATAAGGTCGACTTGCCTACATTTGGCTTGCCGACAATCGCTACTATTGGTTTCATAATTGACCTCTATTATTTTTCTGGTTCATAGCCTGGCCCACTGTCGGAATCCGCCGCGGGCAAATTCAGCGCGCGTTTCACAAAAATTCGGCCGTCAGTCGGCACGATTTCCACTGGGCGGTGCCATTTTTCTTCCAAATCCTCGATGGTGATGTCGTCGAGAAACAAATGGGTTTGATACTTGACCGCATTTTCTGGAACAAAATACCGGTCACACAAAACCGCCTCTGGCATCTGTTCGCGAATATCCTGACCGGTCATCAGGCCGGAAACCGTAATGGCCTCGCCGAAAAAGCGGTTTTCAATATCAAATACCGAAAACGTCACGTTGGGCCACCTCTTTGTGATGGCCGCGCTGATGTCACGCATCATCGACGCCGCCAAATGTGCCGTGACAATGCCGATGTGTGCGGGCGCTGCCTTTGACTGCTCGGCAGCCAGCTTTTCAATCGTGTCCGCTGCCTCTTGTTTGAAGGCCGCCAACATACCAACCCCATTATCCAATTGGTTAAAGCTCTCGTAATACGTCGCGTCCGGAATGGGTACATCGGCCTTCAGGAAAAATTCATCGGCCGGATACACAAAATGTGTCTGATGCCGCTCAAGCATTTTATTTTGAATGTCTTCTATGATTGCAAGGGTCTCCATCGCCTTGGAGCGATTGACCTCAGGCATTTCCGGAAGGCCCTGCCTAAATTTTGTCAGCCCGATGGGCACGACCGATACCGTCTTGAGCTGCGGATAAAAGCCCGCGAGATCGGTCAGGGTTTTTTTGAGATGGTCCCCGTCGTTCCAGCCGGGGCAGAGCACGATCTGCGCGTTCATCGCGATCTCGTGATCTTTAAAAAATTGAAGCTCCTCGAGAATATTGCCGGCGAAGCGGTTGTGCAGCATGTCGCAGCGCAGCTCAGGCTCCGTGGTGTGGACGGAAATATTAATCGGCATGATGTGATAGCGGACGATACGTTCCTTTTCCTCCGGGCTCAAATTCGTGAGCGTGATGTAATTGCCGTAGAGAAAGGACATGCGCTCGTCGTCGTCCTTGACGTAGAGCGTGTCGCGCATACCGGGCGGCATCTGATCGATAAAACAGAAGACACATTGGTTGGTGCACCGCCTGATCTGCCCAGCATTTCGCTCGACCACGCCCAAGGGCTCGTCGGTGTCTTTTTCGATGTCCAATTCCCAGATTTCGCCATTCTGTTTTTCAATGGTTACGGTCAGCTCAGTATCAGCTTGGAAAAATTCGACGTCGAGCGCATCGATGACGGGGCTGCCATCGATGGACACCAAAAAATCCCCGGGTTCGACGCCCATTTCTTCGAGAACAGAACCAGGCAAAATCCCGGGTATTTGATATTTCATGCTTGTTCTCCTTCTGAACAGTTTTCTTAATTAATGTTTCATGTCAGTGCCCCCTTGATATGGTATAATAGGAGCGCTGGAACAGCAAGTCCATAAAGAGGAGTGCGCCAGATGGCAAATTTCCAACACAAAACAGAAGATAAACTTATTATATTATATGTGCTCAATAAAATCAAAACCGGATTAAGCCGCGAGCAGCTCGCCTACATCATTGTCCAGAATCTTCAGATGCGCTACATCGACATTCAAGTCGACATCGATGAGCTCATCGGCGAAAATCTCATTCACGATGAAAGCGCCGACGCCAAGCTTTTAATCACGCCGGAGGGCAGCCAAATGGTCAAGCAGCTGGGCGACCGGGTGCCGGAATTCACCCGGGAGATGCTCTCGGCTTTCATTAAAAACAACAAATCTAAAATTTTTAAAGAAACGCGTACCGACGCCACATACGAGGAAGCCAGCCCGGACGACTACCAAGTTACGCTGAGTTTGGTCGAAAACAACATCAATTTGATGCGGCTGACCGTCTCCTGTCCGGATAAGGCTCAGGCGCTGGCGCTGTGCGAACACTGGAAGCGGCATACCCAGGAAATTTACGCATCGGTGATGCAGAGTCTCATTGAAAATAAATAATGATTTCGTAATTTTAACCGACAAATAACGGTCAGTGCAATGCACTGACCGTTATTATTTCGCCTGTTTTCCGTATTTATTGAGGTAGGCTTCGTAACAGAGTCCGCTTTTTTTAACCTTTTTCGCCAAATCCACACCGATGTAGCGCAGGTGCCACGGTTCGTACGTGTAACCGGTAATTCTTTCCGACCCTTTTGGGAATCGAATGATATAGCCGTAATCCTGAGCGTGGGCAGCTACCCATTTGCCCGCACTGGTATTCGCAAAGGTTTCCTGCAGATCGCCGTTCAGTTCGGCGCAGGTCAAATCCACAGCCAAGCCGGTCTGATGCTCGCTTTCCCCCGGTTTAGAAGAAATGGCGTTGGCTTTCGCCTCTCCCATATTCTGAACGTGCCGGTCAAAAATCGTCTTCTGGTCAGCATATGACCGGTAACCCGAGTTGGCCGACAACGTAATGCCATCACGGCTGGCCGCATCGAACATTTTAGTCAGTGCTGCTGCCGCTTCTTTTCGCATGCGAACAGGCCGCACGCTTTTTAGCGACAGATCGACCAAATCCGAAGGCACGTAGTTCGATGGAAGCGGGTGTTCTTTGTTGACCAGCTGTTCGATCGATCCGCTTTCTGCCGTCTTGTCATTCAACGTGACGACGGGGACGGTCTTTTTTTTATTCTGAGTCTGGTGACGCGATGATTGTTCCTTGATGAAATGCAAGCTTGCCGTGCTGAGAAAAACAATCAGCATCAAAAGCCCAATGAGCAGCCATTGACGCCGCTTAAGGATGATTGCATTTTGCTGTTTTGTTCTCATATGGTCTGTCTCATTCTGTGTAATCTTTTAATTATTGTAACACAACCGCCGATTTTATCCAATCATCGACAAAAATGACATTTGATTAGACTCTGGCAGATTGGTCAGACAGCCGAAGCTCTGCAATTTTTCCATGTTGGCCTTATTGACATGGGCGCGGTTCTGCATGTCCTCCATCGACATGAACGGCTTCTTCTGCGCTTCATCGTAAATGTTTTTCGCCACGACCTCGCCGAGACCGTCCACTGAAATCAGCGGCGGGATCAGCGCGTCGCCCTCGACTCTGAAATTTTTGTAGTGCGATTTGTACAAATCGACGTTGCCGAACCGATACCCGCGGCAGTACATTTCCCAAGCCAGTTCCAATGAGACCAGAAGCTGCTGGTCTTTGTTGCTGGCTTGGTTACCCTGCGCACGGATTTCCTCTAATTTGCGGTGTACCGCTTCCTTACCCGAAGACATGACGCGGAGGTCAAACTCCTTGGCGCGGATACTGAAATACGCCGCGTAATAGGCCAGCGGGTAGTACACCTTGTAGTACGCGATGCGGAAGGCCATCATAACGTAGGCCACGGCGTGAGCCTTCGGGAACATGTACTTGATTTTCTTGCACGAATCGATGTACCAATCCGGCACATTGTTCTCCCGCATGTAAGGTTCTTCGTCGTCAAGCAGCCCCTTCCCTTTCCGAACGTGTTCCATGATCCAGAAGGAGCGTTCCGGCGCCAACCCCATCGAAATCAGCCCGAGCATGATATCGTCACGGCAGCAGATGACGTCTTTGATGGTCGCCTGTCCGCTTTCGATCAAGGTCTGCGCGTTGCCAATCCACACGTCGGTCCCGTGGGACAGTCCGGAAATCCGAATCAAATCGGCGTACGAGGTCGGTTTTGCGTCGAGCACCATCTTGCGGACGAAATTGGTCCCGAATTCCGGCACCCCGCAGGTGCCCAGGGGAATATCGAAGCTGTCGTCCACAAGTTTGAGCACCTCTGTCCCCTTGAACAAACTGATGATGTTTTCGTCATCCAGCGGAATCGTCGTCGGATCCACACCGGTCATATCCTTTAGCATTTTCAAAATCGTCGGGTCATCGTGGCCGAGAATGTCGAGCTTGAGCAGCCGACCTTCGATGGAATGGTAATCGAAATGGGTGGTCAGCGTGCCACTTTCCTTTTCATTGGCCGGGTATTGAATCGGCGTGAACTGATAGATTTCCCTGTCCCTCGGCACAACCATGACCCCGCCGGGATGCTGACCGGTCGTCCGCGTGACGCCAGCGACGCCGCCGATGAGCCGGTCCATTTCCGCCCGGCTGACGACTTTGCCCCGTTCCTCAAGGTAATTCTTGACGTAACCAAAGGCGGTCTTATCCGCCAATGTTGCAATGGTGCCGGCTCGGTAGACCTTGCCCTTTCCGAAAATAACTTCGGTGTATTTGTGCGCTTCGCCCTGGTTGTCACCGGAAAAATTCAAGTCAATATCCGGTTCTTTATCACCTTTAAAGCCCAAGAACGTTTCGAATGGAATATCGAACCCGTCTTTGATCATCAATGTGCCGCATTCCGGACAGTTTTTATCCGGCAGGTCGGGGCCGACGCCGACTTTTGTGCTGTCAAACCACTCGGTGTGCTTGCATTTCGGACAGACGTAATGGGGCGGCAGCGAGTTGACCTCAGTGATGCCGCAGAGCATGGCGACGAGCGAGGACCCGACGGACCCTCTGGAGCCGACGAGGTAGCCGCATTCTCTGGAATGCTGAACCAATTTTTTCGCAATGAGGTACAACACGGAATAACCGTTGCCGATGATGGACTTCAGTTCTCTGTGAATCCGGTCGGCCACAATATCCGGCAGCGGATCGCCGTAAATTTCCTTAGCGCGCTGATGGACCGAATCGCGGATTTCGTCGTCCGACCCCTCGATAACTGGCGGGAACGTTCCGTCAGGCACCGGCTTGACGTCGCCGATCATGTCCGCGACTTTTCGCGTATTGGTGACCACCAATTCGTAAGCCGCTTCCGGATCCAGATAATCGAATTCTTTGAGCATCTCTGCCGTGGAACGGTAATACAGCGGCGGCTGCTGATCGGCGTCCTTATATCCCTGGCCGGCCTGGAGAATGGCTCTGAAAGGGGCATCCTCGGGCGAAACGTAGTGAACATCGCCGGTGGCGACGACCAGCTTGTGCTTTTCCCGCCCGAGGTCAATGATAGCCTTGTTGATCTGAATTAAATCGTCCCGCGTCAAATCGCCGTTTCGCACCATAAAATCGTTGTTGCCCAAAGGCTGAACTTCAAAATAATCGTAAAAGTCCGCGATTTGGTCGAGCTTGTGCTTCGGCACGTTTTCTTTAATCGCCGTGTAAAGCTCGCCCGCCTCGCAGGCTGAGCCGATCAAGAGGTGGGCCCTGTGCGCGTCGAGCAGAGATTTCGGGATCCTCGGCTTTTTGTAGAAATACTTCACGTGGCTGGCGGACACCAGACGGTACAGATCGATGAGCCCTTCCTGGTCTTTCGCGTAAATGATCACGTGATAGGGCCGCTCGGTTTTAATCACCTGCTGCAGATCGATCAAGCTGTTGAGCGCTGTCGACGTGTGGACATCCCGTTCCTCCGCCAACCCCATCAGACGCACAAAAATTTTGGCGGAGCACACCGCGTCGTCAATCGCCCGATGGTGATGGCCCATGTCGATTTTAAAATAGCTGGCCAGTTTTTTAAGATTGTGGCGCGCGATAGACGGAATCAACGTCCGTGCCATCGCCAGGGTGTCCATGTAGGTGATATGGTTGGGCATCTGGTATTTGGCCATTGCAAGGCTTAAAAAGCCCATATCGAAATTGGCATTGTGCGCCACGAGAATGCAGCCGTCCGCGTATTCCAGAAATTTGCGCAGCGCATCTGCTTCCTCGAGACCGCCGGCCACCATTTGATCCGTAATGCTGGTCAGCTCGGTAATCTTCGCCGGAATCTTGCGGTGAGGATTGACAAAGGTCTGGAAGGTGTCGAGAATGTGTTTGTTTTTGATCCGCGCCGCCGCAATTTCAATGATGGCGTCGCGTCCCGGATAAAATCCGGTTGTCTCCAAATCGAAAAAGACAAATTCCCCGTCAAAGGGCTCATCCTGTTCGCCCGTCGTGATTTTGACCCCGTCGTCGACCAGATAGCCCTCTAAACCGTATAAAACTTTGACGTCTGTGCCCTTGGTTTCCTTCATAATTTCAGGATAAGCCTGAACAACCCCATGGTCTGTGATCCCGATGATGTCGTGCCCAAAATCCTTCGCCTGAGCGACAATCTTTTTGACTTTGCTCACCGCGTCCATCGCGGAATACTGGCTGTGCATGTGCAGCTCAACACGCTTTTCGTCTGCGTCGTCGGTGCGCTTCGGCCGATCAATTTCTTCGATGACCTTCGGCGAAAGCAATTTTTCATGGGCGTACTCGTCGTAAGCAATGGTGCCTTCAAGGTGCACCCATGTGCCGTTCTTCAGCCGATCCTTAAGGGCCTCAGCGTTTTTCCCGGCGAATATTTTGCAGGCAATGGAGCTGGTGTGGTCGCTGACGGCAAACTCGAGCAGCTGCTTTTCGTTTCTCAGCTCCCGGCTTTCAAAGGAAAAGATCTCCCCTTCATAGCCGTGGCGGTTTTTGTCGTGGGTCAGTGTGTCTTCAAAATCGATACCGTCCATCTTTTCAACCGGGACGGTGAATTTTTTGCCCAGGATCATCGGCCCTGTGATGACGGTTTTCTTCCCCTCCTTCGAAGCGCCGTTTGCGGCAGCCGGCGCCCTTCTGGCCATCTCCCGATTGTCTGCCAGTGCCTGCTGAAGGCGCGCGTCGAGTGCCGAAAACGGTGCGCTGTGCTGTGCCACATCAACTTTTTGCTCCGCCGGCGACTTCTCTTTCGCTTCTTTTTTATCTTCTACCGGTGTTAAGTGCGCGCTGTCTGCTTCGGGGTGCGGGGCATCCGCTAAATCAAAATCTTCTGGCGGCAGGTCCGGCATCTCCGGCGGCATTTCTTGCGCCAGCGCGTCGAAATCGACCGGCGGCAAATCTGGAATGGCCTGATCTGCCCGCCGCTTTTTCGAATCGAGGACCACCGTCACCGATTTTGAAAAATCAAAAATAGTGGAAAGTTCCATCTGAATCCCGGCCGCGTCGGGCTGGGATTCAGACTCTGTCTCAAAGACAAAGGCCAATTCACATTGACTTTCGGAAATTTCCACTCGTTTTGAAAGGATATGATGTTTTTTGCACAAGGCCTGATAGGCCTGCTGTTTCTGAGTCAGTTCATCCATGTTTACATCTTTTCTATTTCTTCCATCATCGCGTCGACGATCTCATCTTCTCTGACGGTCCTGAAAATCTGCCCCTTTTTGAACAAGACGCCCTTTCCATTGCCGCCTGCGACGCCGATATCCGCCGCGCGGCCCTCGCCTGGACCGTTGACCACACAGCCCATCACCGCCACCTTGAGATTTTTGTGCACATTTTTCAGGCGCCGGTTCATTTCTTCTGCGATGCCGATTAAATTAATCTGCGTTCTACCGCAGGTGGGGCAGGACACGACGGTAATGCCCTGTTCTTTTTTATCAAAGCGACCGGCAGATTTAAGAATCTCTCTGGCGGTTTCGACTTCTGTGATCGGGTCGCCCGTGACCGAAACGCGGATCGTATCGCCGATGCCGTTTAAGAGTAAATACCCCATCGCGACCGACGACTTAACCGCCGCACTGCTGAGTACCCCGGCTTCAGTGACCCCGAGATGCACCGGAAAATCGTATTTTTCTGAAAACATCCGGTACGCATCGATCGTCATCAACGGATCGGAGGATTTAAGGGAAACGACGATATCCGAAAAATTATCGTCCAGCAGATAAGCCATGTGCCGCTCGGCACTTTCGACCATCCCCGCTGCTGTCGGGCCGCCGTATTTTTCGAGCAGCGCCTTTTCCAAAGAGCCGCCGTTGACGCCGATACGGATGGGAATGCCGTGTGCTTTCGCCGCACAAACCACCTCGTGGACCTTGTCCCGTCCGCCGATATTCCCCGGATTGATGCGCAGCTTATCGACGCCGCCTTCAATCGCTTTAAGGGCCAGTCGGTAATCGAAATGAATGTCGGCTACCAGCGGGATTGAAATCCGCGCCTTGATTTTTGGAAGGGCCTGCGCCGCCGCTTCGTCCGGCACTGCGACGCGGATAATATCGCAGCCCGCTTCTGTCAGCGCCGCAATTTGATTCACGGTCTGGTCGACGTTGCGCGTATCGGTGTTGCACATCGACTGAATCGCAATGGGCTGTTCTCCGCCGATGGCCACATTTCCAATTTGAACGGTTCTTGTTTTTCGCCTGTTTATTTCCATTTTATCCCTCTAATGTATATACCTCAGCACATCGTTGACCGCCACCACAACAGAGAAAACCATCAGGCACGCAAAGCCAATGCCGTTTAAAATCATAGCGGCCTTCGGCGACAAATCCCGCCGGACGATCATTTCCGCTATCGTCACCAAAATCTGACCGCCGTCCAAAGCCGGGAAAGGCAGCAGATTGATGATCCCGAGGTTCACTGAAATCAACGCGCAGAACAGCAAAAAGGACAGCACGCCGTGGCTTGCAAAATTGCCGACCATGCCGACCATACCAACCGGCCCTGCAAAATCGTTAAGTGAAAGCTTGCCGACGATGAGCTGATGCAGGCTCTGATAAATCGTGCCGCTGAAGGACACGCAAAGCTTGAAGCCGCTGACTATTGAAGCGAAAAATCCCTGGCCGCCTGCCAAATAAATGGCGAACAAGATTAAAAAGGCGAGAATCAAATTCATCGCCGGCCCTGCAAATAAAATCAACAGCTTTTTGACCTTGGAAATATTTAGAAAAGAGCGCTCCGGCGGAAGATCTGCCGGCACACCGTATTCCTCAGCCAATTCGCCGTCCGCGTCGTCTTCGCCCCACATTTGGCAAAACCCGCCGATAGGCAGCGCGCGCACGGAAAAGACCGTCTCCTTCCCTTTATGGGAAAAGAGGAGCGGCCCCATACCAATGGAAAATTCCAAAACGTACACACCGGCCCTGCGCGCCGCAATAAAATGCCCAAATTCGTGAACCACGACGAGCACCGTCAGCATCACCAGGGTCAGGATAATCATTAATGCAATATTCATCGTTTAAAGTGTTGTAAAAGTCAGCATCGCAAAAAGGTACACAATCGGCAGAACGAAGATCACGCTGTCGAACCGGTCAAGGACGCCGCCGTGACCCGGCAGAAGCTTGCCGTAATCTTTAATGCCGGTCTTGCGTTTGATCATCGACGCGGTGAGATCGCCAAACTGAGACACGACGCTCCCGACCACGCCTAAGACTGCGTAGGCGGGAATCGGCAGGTCAAAAGAAAACTTCGCCCGCATCAAAATGCCGTAAGCCACTGTCAAGACCGCAGCGGCCACAGTGCCGCCGACCGATCCTGCCACGGTTTTCTTCGGACTGATTTCCGGGATCAGCGGCGTCTTGCCGAAAAACCGGCCGATAAAATATGCGCCGGTATCCGTCACAAAGGCGATAATAAAGACGAGCCAGAGATAATACAGCCCTTGAGGAATGGCATCGAACAATTGCAGATGGCCCAGCATCAGCGGGACGTAAACCAGACCGAAGACCGTCGCAACGGCGCGGTAAACGCTGTGTGTTTTCGAAAGAATTTCTGTCATGAACACGGCGATAAAAGCAATCAGCAGCGCTGGAATGGTGTACTGATAGTTAAATTTCATCACAATGATCAAAAACGCTGCGAGAATCAGCGGCAATGCGTAGTGAATCGGCAATTCCAGCTTCTTATTGACCGCGTGGACGTACTCATACATCCCGACCAATGCTAAAAACAGCGTCAGGCCAAAGACGAAATACCCGCCCAGGACGAGCAGAATCGCCAAAATGGGCACAAAGATAACCGCTGTAATAATTCGTTTTGCCATTTACTTAACCCCTCCATATCGTCTGTTTCGATGCTGATATTCGACGATCCATTTGTAAAAACATTTTTCGTCAAAATCCGGCCACAAAATATCGTCAAAGATAAACTCAGCGTAAGCAATCTGCCAGAGCAGGAAATTGCTAAGACGTTTTTCCCCGCTGGTGCGCACGACAAGGTCCGGATCAGGCTGATCCGCTGTATATAAATACCGGTCGATAAGGGCTGCATCAATACGGTCCGGCGAAATTCCGTCGGCCGCAATGCCCTTCACCGCATGGACCAATTCTTCCCGTCCACCGTAGTTGAGGGCTAAATTGAGGACCATCCCCTGGTTTTCTGCGGTGTCGTCCAGCATTTTTTGAGCGGCCTTTTGAACGCCTTCCGGCAGGCCGGATACATCGCCGATGACTTTGACGCGAATGTCACGGTCGTTCATCGATCTGATTTCATTTAAAAAATAGCGAATGGCTAAATTCATCAGGCCCGAAACTTCCTCGGCGCTGCGTTTCCAGTTTTCCGTCGAAAAGGCGTAAAGCGTCAGTACTTTTATGCCCAGATCTGACGCCGTAGTGATCGCCTTGCGGACAGCCTTCATGGCTGAGCGGTGTCCGAAGACCCGGGGCATTTTCCGCTTGGTGGCCCATCTGCCGTTGCCGTCCATAATGATCGCGACGTGCTTAGGCAGCCGCGATTCATCGATATTGTAACCGTCTATTTCCATGTTCACTCCAAATGATCAGGCTTCCGCCTTATTTCTCTTTTCTTTCTTTTCCAGGTTTTTCCACGCGGTTTCAACCATCAGCTTGATGCGGTTGATCTGGTTGACTTCCGATGCGCCCGGGTCGTAGTCGATCGGCGCGATGTTGGCGTAAGGGTAGCGTCTGCGGATCGGTTTGATCATGCCCTTGCCCATCACGTGGTTCGGCAGGCAGGCAAACGGCTGGACGCAGACAATATTTTCAACGCCCGATTCGATCAATTCCATCATTTCTGCAGTGAGGAACCAGCCTTCACCGCCCTGATTGCCAAGGGAGATGAGCTCGTCCGCTTTTTCCGCTTTCTTTTCGATGGTGGACGGTGCGCTGAAGTGACGGCTTGCGTTCAATGCCTGTTTCATGTTCTTGCGGTAATGTTCAACCACCTTGATGACCAGCTCATTGTTGCGTTTGGCTTTCGCCGTTCCGGAGAGCACATCGTGCTTATATACAGCATTGT
The DNA here is from genome assembly GCF_009696145.1 of Pseudoramibacter porci. Classification (GTDB taxonomy): domain Bacteria; phylum Bacillota; class Clostridia; order Eubacteriales; family Eubacteriaceae; genus Pseudoramibacter; species Pseudoramibacter porci. The sequence continues at coordinate 20,809 of NZ_VUMO01000004.1, read as the reverse complement.
ACGAACAATACAGAAAAAAGTCAATGATATCCGGTGAGACAACCTGGCAGCCCTCATTTTCAAGAACCTGAACCAGATTATTGTTCGCCGTCGGATGGTATTTGACGAGGATTTCTCCGACGATGCCAACTTTCGGAATGGTCTTGTTGACGCGGGGCAGCTGATCAAATTCGCGGACGATGTCCTGAACATTTTTCTTAAAGGTCCGTCCCCGCGGATGGACGATGTTCGGTCTCACCTTCTGCCGCCATTTTTCGTAAAGGGCATTGGCCGATCCTTTGACTTTTTCGTAGGGTCTTGTCGCGTAGAGCACGCGCTGGAACAAATCGCCGTACACTGCAGCGATCACAATGCGGTAGGCCATGGCCGGCGTAATGCTGAACCCGGGATTGTCTTCGAGCCCGACCGTATTGATCGAAACGACCGGAATCTGTTCCATGCCTGCTTCTTTCAGGGCCTTGCGGATAAAGCCGACGTAATTGGAGGCACGGCACGGCCCCCCCGTCTGGGACATGATAACCGACACGTTGTTTAAATCGTATTTGCCCGACTGAAGCGCGGCCATGATCTGCCCGACCGTCAGAATGCTGGGGTAGCAGGCGTCGTTGTTAACGTAGCTTAAGCCCGCGTCAACCGCCTTCTGATCGACAGCCGGCAGCACTTCGAAATTGTAGCCGCTGGCGTTCATCGCCGTCGAGAATAAATCGAAGTGGATCGGCGACATCTGCGGGCAGAGCACCGTGTGTTTCTTGCGCATTTCTTTCGTGAAAGGCACACGCTTGGTCAACGCTTTGCCCGGCACCTTGATGTGGTGTGCGTCGCGTTCGAGAAGAGCGGCCTTCAGCGAGCGCAGACGGATCCGGATCGCGCCGAGATTGCTGACTTCGTCGATTTTAATCAGTGTGTAGATTTTACCCTTGTGTTCGAGGATTTCCTGCGTCTGTTCGGAGGTGACGGCGTCCAGGCCGCAGCCGAAAGATGTCAGCTGGACCAGTGCCAGTTCGTTGTGTTCCGTGACAAATTCCGCCGCGCGGTACAGCCGGCTGTGGTATTTCCACTGGTCCAGAACGCGCAGCGGCTGTGCGCTCTTCTCTGTGGCCAGCGCCGCAACAGAATCCTCTGTCAAAACGGCCATCCCCAATGAGGTAATGACATTGTCCAGACCGTGATTGATTTCCGGATCGACGTGGTACGGGCGTCCGGCCAGCACAATGCCCTTGCGATTGTGTTTTCTCAGCCACTGGAGGGTTTCCTTGCCCTTTTCGAGCAAATCGCCCATGACTTTATATTTTTCCGTGTAGGCTTTTTTCAAAGCCTCGGTTACCTCTTGCTTGCTGACCCCTTCTTCGGCGAAGATTTCCGTCAGCCGTTCTTCGACGCGTCTGTGGTTGTCCAGTGCCAAAAATGGATTCATGAACTGGACGTTTTCATCCTTGAGGGTGTCCATGTTGTATTTGATCGTTTCCGGATAAGACATGACGATCGGGCAGTTGTAACAATTGTCCGCTGATTCGAATTCCTTTTCTTCATAGGCAATGCACGGATACCAGATCTTCTTGACGCCTTGGTCGATTAAATCCTGAATGTGGCCGTGGGTCAGTTTCGCCGGATAGCAGACCGATTCCGACGGAATGCTGCTCATGCCCTTTTCATATATTTTTCGGGTGGATTTGGACGACAGCACGACGCGGTAGCCCAAATTTGTCAGGAATGTAAACCAGAACGGGAAATTTTCGTATTGGTTCAACGCCCGCGGAATGCCGATGGTGCCCCGCGTCGCCGCTTCTTCGGATAAGGGTTCGTAGTCGAACAAACGTTTATATTTGTATTGATACAGGTTGGGGACGTTGTCCTTGTTGCGCACACCGCCTGCGCCGATTTCGCAGCGGTTGCCCGTGACGTGACGGCTGCCGTCGGCAAAGATATTGATGGTCAGCTGGCAGTTGTTGCTGCAGCCGCCGCAGCGTCTGTGTTTCACTGTCGTGCTGAAGGAATCCAACTCGTCCGCCTTGAGCACCGCGCTCTTCGTCCCTTCCTGCCATCTTTCTTTTGCAATCAGCGCCGCGCCAAAGGCCCCCATGAGGCCGGCCACATCCGGACGGATGACGTCGCGGCCCGTGATCTTTTCGAAGGCGCGCAAAACGGCGTTGTTGTTAAAGGTGCCGCCCTGAACGACGATGTTTTTGCCTAATTCCTTCGGATTGTGAACCTTGATGACCTTCTGCAGGGCGTTTTTGATGACGGAGTAGGACAGCCCGGCGGAGATATCGCCGACGGACGCTCCTTCTTTTTGCGCCTGTTTGACCTTCGAGTTCATGAAAACCGTGCAGCGCGTCCCCAAATTGGAGGGCGTCTTCGATTCCAGCGCCGATTCGACAAATTCGTTCATCTCAAGGTTCAGCGACTTGGCAAAGGTTTCGAGGAACGACCCGCACCCGGAGGAGCAGGCTTCGTTTAATATAATGCTGTCGATCGCGCCGGAGCGGATGCGCATGGCTTTCATATCCTGGCCGCCGATATCCAAAATAAAATCGACGTCTGGTTTAAAATAGCTCGCGCCTTTGAAATGTGCCATCGTTTCAACTTCACCGATATCGACTTTCAGCGCAGACTGAATCAAGCCTTCGCCATATCCGGTGGAGGCTGCGTTTGCGATATAAGCGCCGTCTGGCAGTTTGCGGTAAATGTCCTTTAAAATATCAATGGCCTTTTTCAGCGGGCTGCCTTCATTGCTCGAATAATAACTGTACAGCAGCTCGCAGTCCTTCCCGATGACCGCCGCTTTTGTCGTGGTGGAGCCGGCGTCGATCCCGAGATAAACCGGTCCCTTGTAAGCCGTCAGGTTGCCGCGTTTGACCTTGTCGCGGCTGTGGCGGTCGAGGAAAGCGTCCAGTTCTTCCTGATCTTTAAACAGCGGGTCCAAATGACCGAGGCCGATTTCGTCCTTAAAGGGTTGATCCATTCGTTCAAGCAGCTCGGAAAATGTAATCACCGGCTGTTTTGCGCTGGCGTAAGCCGTTCCCAATGCCACGAACAGGTTGGAATTTTCCGGGAATTCGACTTCTTCCGGTTTGAGTTTTAAGGTTTCGATAAAACGCTGGCGCAGTTCGGAGAGGAAGTACAGCGGGCCGCCCAAAAAAGCCACGTGTCCTTCGATCGTGTGGCCGCAGGCCAGACCCGATATGGTCTGATTCACCACCGCCTGCAATACGGACGCCGCGATGTCTGCCCGTTCTGCACCGTCGTTGATCAGCGGCTGAATATCCGTTTTCGCGAAAACGCCGCAGCGCGATGCGATTGGATAAATCGTCGTGTGTGATTTTGCCAGTTCGTTGAGACCTGCGGCATCTGTTTTAAGCAAGGCCGCCATCTGATCGATAAAGGCGCCGGTGCCGCCGGCGCAGGTGCCGTTCATCCGCTGTTCGACGCTCGCGCCAAAGAAGGTGATTTTGGCGTCTTCGCCGCCTAATTCAATGGCACAATCGGTTTGCGGAATTTTTTCTTCCACTGCGCGAGTGCCGGCCACCACTTCCTGAATAAATGGAATCTCCAGCCAATTCGCCGCCAGCATCCCGCCGGAACCTGTAACTGAAACGTGGGCCTTGAAGTCGCCCAGTTCTTCTGTCACATCCTTCAGCAGATTGCTCATGCTCTGCTGAATATTGGAGCGGTGTCTGCGGTAATCGCTGAATATGATCTGATCCTTTTCATCGAGGATGACGATTTTGATCGTCGTTGAGCCTACATCGAGGCCCATTCTGTAAGTTTCACTCATGCATTTCTCTTCTTTCTGTAGATTTCTATTGGCAGATTTATTTAAAATAAATCGGGATCTATCAAATTATCGCTGTATTATATCGCAAACAACTTTAGAATGCAATTAAATCTCGATGATCTTTGTCCACTTATTTGGGGATAGCCTGCCCTAAAAAATGGCGCTTTATATTATTTAATGAAAAATAAACGTTTATTGATTATACTTTTATTGTCATAATAAATTATTAATGAAGAAAAAACAGGAAAAAACGATGAGTGATCAAATAAAAAAAGAAATCTTTGGCGGCCGCCTCAAACAATTGATGAAATCCTACGGCGAGACCACCTATTCGCTAGGTGAGCGCTTCAATCTCTCGCCGCCGAGCATCTCCCGTTATACCCGGGCTGAGATGGCGCCGAAAATGACGACCATTTACGCATTGGCCGATTATTTTGACGTCAATCCCCAATGGCTGATGGGACAGTCTGTCTCCATGTATCAGTCTGACATTCTCGACGACAGCGACATCGACGCCAACCACAGCTTGATCGAAATTTCCGTCTACGACGAAATCCGCTACGATCTGCCGATTTTCTCCAACCATCGGCTCAAGGAGACGCTGCATCTGCCCCTCAACCGTTTAAGCGAATGGGGGCCGGTTTTTGGCTACCGCATTCCAGACGACACCATGGCGCCTGTTCTCAAGTCAGGCGATCTGGTCGTCATCCGCCTGAGCACGGATATCAAATCGGGGGATGCTGTCGCCTTTCACGTCAACCGTGAAAATATGATGATTCGAAAGGTCATCGTCCAAGGGGGGCAAATTATCGCCCAGCCGCTCAATCCTTCTGCTGACGCCGCCTGTTATCAGATCAATAAAAATCACGTCCAGTTTATCGGACGAGTGGTCTACTGTCTGCATCGGGAAGAAACTTATTTTAATGCATAAAAAAAGCTTGGCTCAATAGCCAAGCTTTTTTGATTAGATCTGTAAGCCGAGTTCTGTTTAAATGATCATCTATCTTGTCTTGCTGTTACCAGCAAACTCCAGCGACCTACCTGAGAGCGGCGGCGGGCCACCGCCTTTTGACGCTCGTTCTTGGTCTTGCTCCGAATGGGGTTTACCCAGCTGGCGAATTACTTCAACCACTGGTGAGCTCTTACCTCACCCTTTCACCCTTACCGCAAACGCGGCGGTTTCCTTTCTGTTGCACTTGCCTTAAAGTCACCTTCACCGGACGTTATCCGGCATCCTGCCCTGTGGAGCTCGGACTTTCCTCAGAGTTTCCTCCGCGATCATCTGATCTAGTCGCATTCTATTATAAGCAGCCCCGCTTTGAATTTCAAGCTTTTTATTCTTTGAAGGTTCCCATTTCAAAGGCTTCCTGACCGTCATCAGCGTCCGCAACCGTGTCGGGCTCATCGGCTTCTTCCCCATCGCCGTCAGGATTGAGCATGGTATTTCTGACTTTTTGTTCGATGGCATCGCACAGATCCGGTTTTTCCTCAAACAGCTGCCGGACCTTATCGCGCCCTTGTCCGAGGCGCTCGCCGTCGTATGAGAACCAGGAACCGGATTTTTTCACGATGTCGAGATCCACGGCGCGGTCGAGCACATCCCCTTCGTGGGAAATTCCTTTGCCGTAGATAATATCAAATTCTGCAGTTTTAAACGGCGGCGCCATTTTGTTTTTGACCACTTTAACACGGGTCCGATTTCCAATGGATTCGCCGTCTTTTTTGATCTGTTCGACGCGGCGCACGTCAATTCTAACGGAAGAATAAAATTTCAACGCGCGACCGCCCGTTGTGACTTCCGGGTTCCCGTAGACGACGCCGACCTTTTCTCTGAGCTGATTGATGAAAATCGTCGCCGTATTCGCATTTTTAATGACCCCGGTGAGCTTCCGAAGGGCCTGAGACATCAGTCTCGCGTGAAGCCCAACGTGAGAATCACCCATGGTGCCGTCGATTTCTGCCCGGGGTACCAAGGCTGCAACCGAGTCGACAACGGCGACGTCAATGGCGCCACTTCTAAGCAGGGCCTCTAAAATTTCAAGGGCCTGTTCGCCGGTGTCCGGCTGGGAAATAATCAAGTTGTCGATATCAACGCCGAGATTTGCCGCGTAAACCGGATCCAGCGCGTGTTCCGCGTCGATAAACGCCGCGTTGCCGCCGGCTTTCTGACATTCCGCGATGATGTGCAGCGCCAGTGTCGTTTTCCCAGAAGATTCCGGTCCGTATATTTCTGTGATTCTTCCCTTTGGAATGCCGCCGATACCAAGAGCCAAATCGATACTCAGCGACGAGGTCGAAATCACATCGATATTTCTCTGAGCGCTGTCGCCAAGGCGCATCACCGCGCCTTTGCCGTAAGTCTTTTCAATATTTTTCAGCGCAGTGTCCAGCGCTTTTCTTCGTTCTTTCTGATCTAGAATTGGAACGACTGGTTCCAAAGGTTTCTCTTTTTTCGCCATAACCATTCCTCCTTATTGATTTAACGTCATAACAAAATTTCCCGGATCAATCCAAAGACTTTGACCGCAGCCCGGGTTTGAACCATCCGGCGGCTGCCCTTGAATTTACTGGTGAGGGTTTTCGTCTTTCCGCCAGCGCACACGGAGATGTTGACTGTGCCGGCCGGCTGGCCATCCTCTTTTTCTTCGCGGATATCGGAGACCGCTATATTGATATCGCAATCGGAAATTCTCGCCAAATTTTCAGCCATCGCCGCGGCGGTCTCTGCACTGTCCGCCCCTTTGTCTTCGATCAGTGCCGGATCGACATCCAAGAACTTCACCTTCATCTGATCGTCTTCAACCGTCAGACCCAGCTTGTACACCTTCGCAATGTCGTCAATGGCTGACAAGACCGATCCGGCGATACCGCCGGTTCCCGAATCGGCAATAGCCAGCGTCATACCTTTTTTAATCAGAAGCGCCGCCGCTGTCTGAGAAAGCGGTTCGCTGGAGTGAGCGAAAATGTGCCGGCCAAACCGTTTTTCGATTTCTTCTGTGTATGGGTCAAGGAGGCGGTTGATTTCATCCGGATCGGTGCCGTTTGCCGTTACACGAATCAAGACTTCCCCGGGCTTCGCGTAAGTTGCGATGGTCGGATTGGTCTGCCCGTCAACCAGATCGAGGATGGATTCTTCAACCATGGACTCCCCGAGATCACAGATATTGAAAAAGCGGGATAAGACCAGCTGACGGGTCTGCTTTTTCAAAACCGGAATCACCGATAAATCGAGCATGGTCTTCATTTCTTCCGGCGGTCCCGGCAGCATGAACACCTGTAGATCATCCTTTTTAATGTAGATTCCCGGTGCGGTGCCCCGCGTGTTGTCAATGGCCTTAGCCCCTTCCGGGATGTCGCATTGCCTGAAATTGTTCTCGGTCATCGTATAATTGTAACGATCGAAATGCGCTTTTAAATTCTCAACCTGGCGCTGATCCCGCACAAGGGGCATGCCAAAATAATCCGAGATGGTTTTTTTGGTTAAATCATCCTGGGTCGGTCCAAGCCCACCCGTTACAATGATCACATCACTCCGATGTGCCGCAATATCAAAACAGGCTTTTAATCGTTCAGGATTATCGCCGATTGTCGTCTGATAGTGCACCGCTGCACCGATTCGCGAGAGCTTCCCCGAAATATATTGCGCGTTGGTGTTCAAAGTTTCCCCTGTCAGCAACTCTGTTCCGACGCAGATGATTTCGCAATCCATTGATTCGTTCCTTCTTTCGTCAATTATATAGTCAAAAAAACGCCTGAGTAAACCAGACGTTTTATAAAATACTTATTTGGACTGAATAACGTTTTGATTATTCACAAAATATTCAATTCCGGAAATAATGGTCAGGGCCAAAGCCACATACACCATGATATTGCCAAGGAGCCACAACAGATAAATGTTCGGCATCCAGGCACTCAAAATTAACAGAATAATCGTGATCATCTGAGAAACGGTCTTCGCCTTGCCCAATTTCCCGGCTGCGATGACAATCCCCGACGATGCCGCCAAGGTTCTCAAACCGGTTATGGCAAATTCGCGCGCAATGATGACAATGACAATCCACGCCATCATCTGATGAGATTCCACTAAGCAAATGAACGCCGAAGCGGTTAAAAGCTTGTCCGCCAGCGGATCCATGAATTTTCCGAAGTCCGTGATCAAATGGCGGCTTCTCGCAATATGGCCGTCAAGATGGTCGGAATAAGATGCAACACAGAAGATGATCAACGCAATCAATTGATGCTGCGGGAAACTAATTTCCATTGCCGCAACAAAAAAAGGAATGCAGATCATTCTGAAAATCGTGATTTTATTTGGTAGATTCATTTATTACCTCCCCTATTAAATCAAATCCAATCGCGTCTACGATTTTCACCCGATAAAAATGACCTGGTTCGGGTTGTGAGGTCTCAATGATGACGTCACCGTCGATTTCAGGAGCGTCTCCCCGCGTTCTGCCAATCGCAATGCCGTTTTCGTCGATCTCGTCGATCAATACTGTCATTTCCTGGTCGATCCACCGGGTATTCCAATTTGTCGAAATGGCTTCCTGCCGCTCGTAAATCTGCCGAACGCGCTCTTCTTTGACGGCGTCGTCAATTTGATCCGGCATCTCTGCAACTGGTGTCCCTTCCTCCTGGGAATACGCGAAAGCGCCCAAACGCTCAAACTTCAAATCGTTCAAGGTTTCAAGCATCGCATTAAACTGCGCTTCGCTTTCACCGGGGAAGCCCGCGATGACAGTCGTTCTTAAAACCGCATCAGGACATTTTTCCCTAATTAAATTTACTTTACCATAAATTTCTTTTTTGTCAATGCGGCGCCCCATTCTGTGCAGCACCTCATCCTCGGTGTGCTGAATCGGCATATCGAAATAATGGCAGATGTTATCGTGGGCATTGATCACATCGAGAAGCTTTGCGTCGATCCCCTCGGGATACATGTACAGAAGCCTGATCCACGTAAAGGGAATACGTCCGGCCAGCTCGTCGAGCAGATCCGCCAAATCCATATCGCCGTCTAAATCCGAGCCGTACTGCGTCAGATTCTGGGCCACGAGAATCAACTCCCGCACCCCGCTGTCGTAAAGCGTCTGTGCTTCTTTGATGATCACCTCCGGCGATCGGCTGCGGTGGCGTCCCCGAATATTGGGAATCGCGCAGTAGGTGCAGTGATTGTCACAGCCCTCGCTGATCTTTAAATACTCGGTGATCTGTCCTTTTCTGACGTAGCGCTTTTCACTTTCCGTGCGAATCTCAGCGCTGGTATAAATTTTGGCATCAGCTTGATTTTGAATGATGTCAGGTAAATCATCAATTTGATTAACGCCAATGAAGTAATCCACCTCGGGCAGCTCTGCCTTGAGCTCTTCCGCGTATCGCTGTGCCATGCATCCCGCCACGACAAAGGTCTGGCAGTTTTCTTCCGGCTGAGTCCGGTAAGGCAACAAATCGAAAATCACCTCAATGGACTGTTTTTTTGCCGCCTCGATAAAACAGCAGGTGTTGACAATGATGAGCGACGCTTCCGAAGGCTCATCTGTCAAAGTGTACCCCTGCTGCAGCAGGCCGCCCACCATATTTTCGCTGTCGACTGTATTTTTATCACAGCCCATGGTTTGAACGTATACAGTTTGATCAGCCATGATAATTCTCCCTTGACATTAAAAGTTTGCGCGGCTTGCTGCCGTTCGGTCCGGAAATGATGCCGCGGTCTTCCAGCTCGTCGATAATACGGCCGGCTCTGGCGTAGCCGACTCTCAGCTTGCGCTGGACCATCGACGTGGAAATCTGTCCGTTGGTAAAGGCCAGCTCAGCAGCTTTTGGGAATAACTCGTCCACAGATTCTTCGGTCTTTGCTTCTTCGGTCGCCGTTTCCGCCGCCTTGATTTCTTCTTCGATATGGGCATCGAATGTCGGCTTCGCGCCTTGAGAGACAGCGCCGACCACCCGATTAATTTCAGCGTCCGAGACGAAAGTTCCCTGGACGCGCAGCGGCTTCGATTTGCCCACCGGGAAATAAAGCATGTCACCTTTGCCTAACAGTTTTTCAGCGCCAACCTGATCGAGGATGGTGCGGCTGTCCGTGTTGGAAGCGACAGAGAAGGCGATTCTAGACGGAATATTTGCCTTGATCAGCCCGGTGATGACGTCCACTGAAGGCCGCTGCGTCGCAATGACCAGATGAATGCCGCAGGCTCTGGCGAGCTGCGCGATTCGGCAGATTGCGCTTTCAACTTCCTTCGGAGAGGTCATCATCAAATCGGCCAATTCGTCGATGATAATGACAATTCTCGGCAGCTTCTTCTGTCCTTCGCTTTCCGCCTTCTGGTTGTAGCCTTTAATGTCTCTGACGCCGGCATCTCTGAACAGCTGATAGCGGTCTGTCATTTCTTTAATGCCCCAATTCAAGGCGTAGGCCGCTTTTTTCGTATCCGTTACAACCGGAATCAGCATGTGCGGCAGCGCGTTGTAAACATTGAGTTCCACCATTTTCGGGTCGATCATGATAAAGCGCAGCTCATCTGGGCTGAGCTTGTAAATCAGAGAAATGATCATCGTGTTGATACAAACGGATTTCCCCGAACCCGTGGCCCCTGCAATTAAGAGGTGGGGCATTTTTGAAATATCGCCGATCACGTTCTGCCCCGAAAGGGTCTTCCCAAGAGCAAAGGGCAGCTTAGCCTGTGATTTTTGAAAAATAGACGTGTTGATGATATCGCCCAGCGCGACGACTTCACTGACCGCATTGGGCACTTCAATCCCGACGGCTGATTTTCCAGGGATCGGCGCTTCCATACGGATATCGCTCGTCGCCAATCTGAGTGCTAAATCATCAGACAATGCGACAATTTTACCAACCTTGACGCCCGATGCCGGTTCAACTTCAAATCGCGTAATCGACGGCCCGACGTCAACGCCAACAATTTTCGCGTCAACTTTAAAATCCTTGAGGGTCGATTCAATTTGATGGACTTTTTTGACGACATCTTCTTTTTTGTTGCCCTTGTTGTGAACGCCGGGATTAAGCAGCGCGACGTCAGGCTTGTGGTACGCCGCCGTCGGAGCGGTCATCGAAGGGCTCGGTATCTCCCCCGAGTCGTCACCGCCTTCCTCTGACACATCGTCAAAGGGAACGCTGTCGTCGGCCGTATCCTGTTCGTCCATTTCTTCCGGTTCTGCTGCGGCCTGTTCCGCTTCGCGGAGGCGTTCCTCGCGTTCAGCCCTGGCTTCCCGTTTTAAATCTTCATCGTCAAGCTGGTCGATGACGTCGTCAATATTGACGTACTGGGTGTTGACCGAAACCTTGCCGATGTCACTGGGATTAAACAGATTGTCGTAATCCTGATCCTCTAATTCTTCCTGCTGGCGTTTCAGTTCGGCTTCTTTTCGCATCTTCGCCAGTTCACGCTCTTCTTTCATGGTCTTGACGCGTTCTTCAACGGCTTCCTGGCTCTGCGCCTTCAGACGGCCGAAGAAATCTGGCGAGACAATCGTGATGATTTTATAGACTTCAAAAGAGAACAAAGCCAACAAGAGAATGATCGTGCCCGGGCGCTTAATAATCGTCATGAAAATATAGGCCAGCAGCAGTCCAAATATACCGCCGTACGCATTGGCGCCTTTAAGCGGCAGGGTGAACATATCCAGCAGCGTGTACTGCATCATATGCGGGACGCTCATACTGAACATGATGAGCAGATTCGAGAGCAGCAGGGCGATGTATCCCATCAAACTGCCGTTTTTCTTCCAGTTTTGAACAAATATCATCACACCGGCAACCACAAAGTACATACAGTAAATGACGGAAACATTGCCGAAAATGTAACGGATGACGTTCTTCCCCCAAATCTGATCAAATAAGGTCGGAGTTGCTGTTGAATAAGAATAAGCGCTGTACAACGCAATTGCGATCACCAAAATACCGATCAGCCGTGCCCGGCCCGGTGTCATTTCCTGGTTTTCTTCTTTTTTTGTACGTCTTGCTGCATTCTGAGCGGCCGGTTTTGTTTTTCTCCGACTTTTCGTTTGCTTCTTCCTTGCCATCGTACTTTACCATCCTATCTGAATCAATCTCATGACATTGAGCCGGCAAGAGAGCTCTCCTGCCGGCTCGCTGACAAACAGCCTGATTTCAATAATTAGTCCGCATCCTTTGGCAGACATGCCTTGCGGGACAGATTAATGCGGCCTTGATCGTCAATTTCAATGACTTTGACTGTCACTTCGTCACCAATTTGCACCTCATCTTCCACGCGGTTGACCCGATGATTGGCTAACTTAGAAATGTGGATCAGGCCGTCCTTGCTGCCTGGAATATCGACAAAGGCGCCGAATTTCATGATCCGAACGACCTTGCCGGTCACCACTTCACCCACTTGGACCTCGTGAACCACGTCGTCAACCATTTTGAGCGCCTTGTCAGAAGAAGCTTGATCGACTGCCGCGATATATACGGTGCCGTCTTCTTCCACTTCGATCTTCGCACCGGATTCATCCTGAATGCCGATGATCGTTTCACCGCCCTTGCCGATGAGATCGCGGATTTTTTCAGGATCGATGTGAATCGTCGTGATGTGCGGTGCGTACGGCGAGATTTCAGCTCTCGGTTCAGAAATCGCTTCGTTCATGATGCCGAGAATGTGCATCCGGCCGTCTTTCGCCTGTTTTAACGCTTGAGTTAGAATTTTGCGGTCGATGCCGTGAACCTTGATGTCCATTTGAATGGCAGTAATCCCGTCTTTCGTACCGGCCACCTTGAAGTCCATATCGCCCAGGAAGTCTTCCATCCCCTGAATGTCGGTCAAGATGGCAACCTGGTCGTCTTCTTTAATCAACCCCATCGCGCAGCCGGCAACAGCTTTTTTAATCGGCACGCCGGCAGCCATCAGTGCGAGGGATGAACCGCAGACCGATGCCTGCGAAGTCGAGCCGTTGGAGCTCAAAACTTCAGAGACCACGCGAATCGCGTACGGGAATTCTTCCTTGGAAGGCAGCACCGGCAGCAGGGCCCGTTCTGCGAGGGCGCCGTGTCCGATTTCCCGGCGTCCCGGGCCGCGGCTCGGCTTCGTTTCGCCAACCGAATAGCTCGGGAAATTGTACTGATGCATGTAGCGTTTTTCCGTTTCCGGTTCGAGCCCGTCGAGCACCTGCGCTTCCTTCAAGAGGCCAAGGGTCGCAATCGAGCAGACCTGCGTTTCGCCGCGGGTGAATAAACCGGAGCCGTGAACACGCGGCAGATAATCAATCTTTGCGCTGACCGGGCGGACTTCCGTCATCTTTCGATTATCCGGACGGATATGGTCGTTGAGAATCAGGCCGCGAACTTCTTCGCGTTTGATGCCGTTGATCACCATGTCGATTTCGGCTTTGTGATCTGGATCCAATTCGCCAAAATGTTTCGACGTTTCGTCAATCAAATCGTTCATGGCGTCGATGCGTTCGTCTGCGTCTTCAATGTGCACTGCGTCGTGCATCCGTGCGCCCATATAATCTCTGATATTGGCCTTCAGCTCGTCTGTGGGTTCCTGCAGCGGATAATCTGCTTTCGGCACGCCGACTTCTGCGACAATTTCGTCGATAAAATCGATGATTTTCTTGATTTCTTCGTGGGCGTAGAGAATTGCATCGAGCATGGTTTCTTCGTCGAGCTCGTTGGCGCCGGCTTCAACCATCATGACAGCATTGCGCGTTCCGGCAACTGTCAAGTTCAATTCGGAAACCTGCTTCTGTTCCCAGGTCGGGTTCAAAATAAATTCGCCGTCAATTAAACCGATCTGAACGGCGGCTGTCGGACCGTCGAAAGGCAGATCCGAAATGGACAGCACAATCGATGAGCCGATCATGCCCACGAGTTCTGACGCACAGTCCGTGTCGTCGGACATGACCATCGTGACGACGTGCACATCGTTGCGGAATGTTTTCGGGAATAACGGGCGGATGGGTCGGTCGATCAGGCGAGAGAAAAGAATGGCCTGATTCGTCGGACGGCCTTCGCGCTTTAAAAAGCCGCCTGGGATTTTCCCAACCGCATACTGTTTTTCGACATAATCGACCGAAAGTGGGAAAAAGTCCGTCCCTTCCCGAGGTTCTTTTGAGACAGCCACATTGCATAACAGGCTCGTGTCCCCATAGCGCACCATCGCCGCTGCTTTGGCCAGACGGGCCACTTCGCCGATTTCCACACGGAACGGGCGGCCTGCAATCTGTGTTTCAAATACCTTTGTCTCAGAAACTTTCATTGTACCTCCTCAAATGATACATCTGCTATTTCAATTTTTTCTCTGAAATAACAAAAAGGGCGGAACACTCCGCCCAATAAAATAATTATTTTCTTAATCCCAATCTTGCGATCAGTTCACGATAACGATTGATGTCTTTCTTTTTCAAATAGCCTAACAGGTTGCGGCGCTGGCCGACCATTTTGAGCAGGCCTCTTCTCGAATGAAAGTCTTTTTTGTGAACGGCAAAATGCTGATTTAAATCGTTGATGCGGTAAGTCAGCAGTGCGACCTGAACTTCCGGGGAACCGGTGTCGCCTTCATGTGTGCCGTATTCTTTGATAATTTGTTCTTTCTGTTCTTTTGAGATCATATTCACTACTCCTTTTTGTTGTATTCCCTGTTCCTAGTATGTCGTCGGAGTGATTCGCCAAACCAAGGACAGGCTTGAATGTGTGTATTCTATCATTTCAGTTATGGTTTGTAAAGCCTTTATTTATCGGAATTTTCGGATGTGCCGCGGACGTAAGCATCAATTAATTTTTCGCAGAGATCCAGCGTTTTTTCCGACGAATATTTTTTCGCAGCGGTATTCATATTTTCTGAAATTTCTTCGGCAATGTTCTGATGCTCCAGTAAGAGATCGACGAGTTTGGGGAGTTCTGCAATATCATTAATGAGCAGTCCCATACCGGTCGATTCTAAGAACTTAGCGTTGTCCTCTTCCTGGCCTGGATAGGTGTAAGGAATGATCATCGGTGTCCCTTTGAGCATTGCTTCCGTCGTTGTGAGCCCTCCTGGTTTTGAGACGATGATGTCTGACGACGCCATTAAATCTGAAATTTCATCGGTGTAACCAAAAAGCTCCACCTGTGTCCTCGGATGCTGCCTTAGCGTTTCGTAAGGAATCTGAGCCAATTTCTTTCGCATTTCCTCGTTGTGGCCGCAAACCGCAATGAGGTGAATCGGCTCTTTGGTTAGAAGCAGATTTCTAAAAGCTGGCTCAATTCGACCGGTGCCTAAGCTCCCCCCCATGAGCAGCACCGTTCCCTTGAACATTTTGTCTTTGCGTGTTTCGTTACTGTCCTTTTCCTTAAAGGCAGACCGAACCGGAATCCCATAGGGGTAAATGATATCCGCCGCGATGCCCCGCTCAATCATATCTTGTTTTGTGTAATCGCTGCCGACGACGTAAGCGTCGACATTTTCGCTCCGATACACACCGTGAAATTTGTAATCCGTAACAAAAGACAAAACCGGTATGTGAAAAGCACCCATCCCTTTAAGCCGCCCTAAAACGTTGGTAACAAAGGGATGGGTTGAAATCAAAAGCACTGGCGAATCGTTCAGGATCATCGACAAAATCTCCGGGGAGATGATCGATGTGCCGATATGAAAAACTGCTCGTTGAAATGGGGTCATTTTATCGAATTGCCGATAGAGCAAATCGTAAAACTTCGGCGTATTTTCTACCATCCGCCGATAGCCCCCCGTGATCATCTTGTTTAACGTCTTGGACGACTTTTCAAAGGTGTCAATAATCCGCGCATCATAGCCGCGGTCTTCAAGACCCTTTTGAATGGTCTGGGCGGCCGAATTATGGCCGCCGCCCGTCGACGCGGAAAAAATTAAAACAATGGGTTGATCCTTCATAAATTAAAAATTAATCGTCAAAATCCTTTGAAAATCTGTAATTCACGCGCATCAGCTTGCCGCCCACTTTCTTTTCGCGATGCTTTTCCAGCCCGTAGATCACGCCAATCCCCAAGGTTAACCCTGCCACAACAGCGCCAAAGGCTGCAAAAAATTTTTTCATTGTTCGTCCTCCTCTAAATATCAATCTTCTTTTACTTCACAGATGGGGCATCCGCTAAAAACAACGTCCCCGCGTTTTTGCCGTTTACGATTTCGTACAGCACATTCAAATCCTCGCCTGACGTAATCAGCGTCGGAATACCGTGTCCTGTCGCGTAGCGTGCCGCTTCCAATTTCGTAATCATGCCGCCAGTGCCCAATTTCGACGCAGAACTGTCGCCGAGGGCCATCAGCTGCGGTGTGATTTTCTCTACCACCGAAATGCGCTCTGCATCTTCATACTTATAAGGGTCTTTATCGTACAAACCATCGACATCGGATAAAATCACAAGGCCGTCCGCCCCGATCAAATTTGCCGTCATCGCCGAAAGGCGGTCATTATCGCCAAACCGTTCTTCTTCGATTTCATCGGTCGAGACTGCGTCATTTTCGTTGACAATCGGAATAATGCCTTCTCTTAAGAGGGCCGCGAAGGTGTGCATCGCGTTGTGGCGCTTAATCTTATTGTAAAACACGTCTTTTGTGAGCAGTATCTGGGCAATATTCTGATAATAGCTGTCGAAAGAACGGTGATACAATTCCATCAAGAGTCCTTGTCCAACCGATGCGGCCATTTGTTTTTCTTCAAGCGTCGAGGGGCGGCTGCTCATCCTCAGACGGTGCATGCCGCATCCAATAGCACCGGATGAGACCAAAATCACACGGCGGCCCCCGTTTTCAAGATCGGTAAGGATGCGGGCCATCTGATCCATTTTGTGCAGATCGACGGTGCCATTCTCATGGGTTAACGAAGTCGTGCCGATTTTTATCACGAGAATCTGAGCATCAGCCAAATTGTCATGCATAAATTATCCTCCAATTCCCTGATATTTTCTTTAAACTCATCCCAGTTTAGCAAATTTGATTTGAAAGTTCAAGATCACGCAAAATACTGATCGGCTTCTTCCCGAAGGATACAGGCCGCCCGATAAGGATCCGGCTGGGCAAATAGAGCTGAGATCACGGAAATGCCGCATACACCGCTGCCGGCCAGAGCCTTCATATTGTCCGCTGTAATGCCGCCGATCGCGACAACCGGAATCTTCACTGCCGCGCAGATCGCTTTCAAAGTCGCCGCATCAACCGCTTCTGCGTCATCTTTAGACCCGGTTGGAAACACCGCGCCGACGCCGAGATAATCTGCGCCGTGGCCTTCCGCCTCGAGGGCTTCCTCGACGGTCGACGCCGACACCCCGATGATTTTGTCATCACCCAGACGTTTGCGCACGTCGCCGGCCGCCATATCACTCTGCCCCACATGCACCCCGTCCGCGCCGATCGCCTTGGCCACTTCGACGTTATCGTTGATAATCAACGGCACACCATACGCCGCGCAAATTTTTTGAATGACCTTCGCTTCGTCCCTGAAGGCGTCAGTATCGAGATGCTTTTCGCGCAGCTGAATTAACGTGGCGCCGCCTCTCAGCACCGCCTCAACATCCTCTGCAAGCTTTTTATCGCCAAGCCATCTTCTGTCGGTGATCGCGTAAAGGCGAAGATCAGTCGTCTTGATCTTATTGCCTTTCATATTTCGCCTCCTGATCCAATGTTTTACTGTCCATATGGTCCACTGCGTCGATGATGCGCCTGCAATAGGTCGCATTCCCTTCGTAGGGCGCCAAATGCGCGTAGGCAATTTCGCCCGCCGCCCCCATCGTGCACACAGCAGCCGCTGCGGCGTAAAGCCGTTCTGCTTTTGGCGCAGCGGATACAAAAGCCGTCATCATTCCGGAAAGCTGACAGCCGGTTCCCGTAATCCGACTCATTTCGGCACGCCCGTTATATATGA
This sequence comes from Pseudoramibacter porci, assembly GCF_009696145.1. GTDB lineage: Bacteria > Bacillota > Clostridia > Eubacteriales > Eubacteriaceae > Pseudoramibacter > Pseudoramibacter porci. The sequence goes on along the minus strand of NZ_VUMO01000004.1, from coordinate 3,174 downwards.
CAAAGGCTTCGTCGGCGCTGCAGACCAAATCGATGGCCCCTGTCGCCACGACAATGCTGCCTGTTTCGGCGGAGAAGGCTTTTAAAAACGCGATGGACTGATCCAGATTCGACGCGCTCACCGCATCGCCAACATCCGCGTCGACGCCCCGCGCCTTGCCGGATTGGTTGGCCAGTGCTTTAATTTCCGAGATATTGCCGCGGACCACATCCGGTTCAATTTCCTCTAATATGTGCTTCGCCGTTCGCGTGCGCAGGGAGCTGGCGCCTGCACCGACCGGATCCAACAGCACCACATGATTTAATCGCCTGGCCTCATTCCCGGCGATCATCATGCTTTCGATAGTTCTATGATTGAGGGTGCCGATATTGATATTGAGCCCATTGCAAATGGCCGTAATGGCTTTGACTTCGTCCACTTCGTCCGCCATGATGGGACTGGCGCCGCAGGCTAAAATGATATTGGCCACATCATTCACCGTCACATAATTGGTGATGTTGTGAATGAGGGGCTGCTTTTCTCTCGTCAAGTCGACGTATTTTCCTAACATATTTTCCTCCTGATACAAAAAAACCGAATGTGGGTTAACACATTCGGAAAACAAAATCTATTTCAAACCATAACTGCTTTTTGAGGCAACCGTGTTGCCTTGGAAGGTAATGTTGGCATTTGAATCTGAGCTGCCGTTCCCTTTCCAGTAATAGATTTGCACGTTAATGGTGTTGCCCTGCGCATCTTTGTACGTCGATTCGGAAAGCTTCGAGCCATCACTGCCGATAATCTGCTTAACCTGATCGTAGGTCATGCCGTTGTTGATCTGGTCGTACTGCGCTTTAGAAATGGTGCCGGCTGCTGCTGTGTTGGTATTCGTATTCGCATCGGCCGAGGCGTTGGTTCCGTTGTTATTGTTTGTTGTCGTGGACTGGCTGTCCGAGCTGGAAGAAGATGAACTGCCGGATGTGCTGCTCTTGTTCGAACTTTTCGAACTGGACGACGTTGTGCTGGCGCTCTTTGTAAACGGCAGGCCGTGATCCCTGAAATACAGGAAATAGGAAGCCGCCGCTGCGATCACCACAATCGCGATCACGATAACTGCGATTAAAGGTCCTTTTTTCTTTTTCTTTACAGGTTTATCAGCCGGTTCAACTGCTGCCGGCTGATCGTCTATCGCTTCTTGTTCCGCTTCATCTGGCACTTCTGCTGTTTCAGATGGTTCTGGTTTGCCGATGGATTGCTCTTCTCCCGGCATTTCGGCTTCAGGGGCTTCTTGTTCCTGACTGTGATCGGCTGATTCATCAGGCTGATCAGCGTTGATTTTCGCTTCCGCCTGCTGCATTTGTTCTTCTTCGAGTTTTTCCAACTCTTTCATGACATTTTTAAAAACAGGGGTTACAGCCCGCTTAAAAGCTGTAATCATCTTTGGATCATCAACTTGAATGACCATCCGCGTTTTTCCCATTTCAGGGATCATATAATCAATGCCAATCGGCCCGTGTTCTGGGTGCTTGCCTTCAATATGCAGGCTGCTTTCGTCGACCATAATATCTTCAACGCCCATATTGGCCAGCGCTGCTTCGGACGAACGCATCCAGGCATCTAATTGACCTTTGGCTGTAAGTGCCTGTCTCATGTATCTGCCTCCTGTATCATATGTTTCCAAACATACTACTCTTAATTTATTTTATTCCATATAATTTGGACTGTCAAGCAAAATAATCGGTTTCATTGCCGAATAAACACATTCTACGGATATTTACAATATTTTAGCCGATCTTTCGCTCATTCATCCATAATCGTGTAATGCGTATCCACACAATGATAATTTCGATCAGGGGAAGGCGCATTTTGATTGACTTTAATATAATCCTGTAAATTCTGTTTTAGGTCCTTTGCGAAGCGGCTTGCAGCGATCGCTGTGCCAGCTGTTAATACAGCAGCGGTGCCAAGTCTCACAAGACCTTTTGTCAATAAACTCATTGATCCTCCCTTTTCTAGGCAATCATTTTATTTATTATTATACAATATTTTCTATCATCATGAAATAAGCATTTGTAGAGTTTTTAAATTTAAGCATAAAAAAAAGACCTAATAAATTAAGTCTAAAAAAATGGCAGGGGCAGAAGGATTTGAACCCTCGGCACGTGGTTTTGGAGACCACTGCTCTACCAACTGAGCTATACCCCTGCAAGGAAATGGTGATCCATCGGGGATTTGAACCCCGGACACCCTGATTAAAAGTCAGATGCTCTACCAACTGAGCTAATGGATCATAATGGTGGGGAAAGATGGATTCGAACCATCGTAGACTAAGTCAACGGATTTACAGTCCGCCCCCTTTAGCCACTCGGGCATTTCCCCGAACATTAGAATGGAGCTGACGGGCGGACTTGAACCGCCAACCTGCTGATTACAAATCAGCTGCTCTGCCAATTGAGCCACGTCAGCATATTAAAATGGCGACCAGGATGAGGTTCGAACTCACGACCTCCAGCGTGACAGGCTGGCATTCTAACCAACTGAACTACCTGGCCGCTAAAAAATTGGTGACCCCTGGGAGATTCGAACTCCCGTAGCCGCCGTGAAAGGGCGGTGTCTTAACCGCTTGACCAAGGGGCCTTAAAATGACTTAAAAAACGGATATGGAATTGAATGAACTCCATATCCGCTAATTTTCAATGGCTCCCCAGGTAGGACTCGAACCTACAGCCTATCGGTTAACAGCCGAGTGCTCCACCATTGAGCTACTGAGGAACAATAAGATTTCGCAACGATCTATCCTCCCAGGCAGCTGCCCGCCAAGTACTTTCGACGTGAGAGAGCTTAACTTCTGTGTTCGGGATGGGAACAGGTGTGTCCTCTCTGCTATAATCACGAAATCATTATTAACTTTTTATATGGTAACATAGTTCAAAATAATTTGCAAGGATTAATTTGCTTATTAAATTGAATGTCTAGGTCACTCAAAACAACATAGAGACTAGCGTTTAACACGTCTTTTGGATCAAGACCTCGGCCGATTAGTACTGGTCAGCTGAACACATTGCTGTGCTTTCACCTCCAGCCTATCACCTGATCGTCTATCAGTGGCCTTACTCCCTTAAAGGGATGAGATATCTTATCTTAAGGGGGGCTTCGTGCTTAGATGCTTTCAGCACTTATCCCTTCCGGACTTGG
>NZ_VUMO01000035.1 GCF_009696145.1 Pseudoramibacter porci | reverse complement strand
AAAGTAGTGATTCATCGCATCATAAATTTCTTCTTTGTTTTTAAAATACTCATAGAGTGACCCCACACTCACCCCTGCAATTTCTGCAATATGACGTGTAGTGGTACCACTTGGTCCATGCAATGCTACAGCAATAAAACCTGCTTCAATAATGGTATCGACAGTGACTTTGGCTCGTGCCTGACGGGGTTTTCGCGTAGACATATTTTCTGGCACTGTTGCAAAGTTAGCGATGAGGCAGCCTTTTGTCTTATTCAAAGGCCTTACATTTCAAAAACTCTGCTTACCAGGCGCATTTCGCCCAGGGGATCACCATAATAAAATGCTGAGGCCTGGCCTTTGCGTAGTGCACGCATCACCTCAATACCTTTGATGGTGGCGTAAGCCGTCTTCATGGATTTAAATCCCAGCGTGGCGCCGATTATCCGTTTCAGTTTGCCATGATCGCATTCAATCACGTTGTTCCGGTACTTAATCTGTCGGTGTTCAACGTCAGACGGGCACCGGCCTTCGCGTTTGAGCAGAGCAAGCGCGCGACCATAGGCGGGCGCTTTATCCGTGTTGATGAATCGCGGGATCTGCCACTTCTTCACGTTGTTGAGGATTTTACCCAGAAACCGGTATGCAGCTTTGCTGTTACGACGGGAGGAGAGATAAAAATCGACAGTGCGGCCCCGGCTGTCGACGGCCCGGTACAGATACGCCCAGCGGCCATTGACCTTCACGTAGGTTTCATCCATGTGCCACGGGCAAAGATCGGAAGGGTTACGCCAGTACCAGCGCAGCCGTTTTTCCATTTCAGGCGCATAACGCTGAACCCAGCGGTAAATCGTGGAGTGATCGACATTCACTCCGCGTTCAGCCAGCATCTCCTGCAGCTCACGGTAACTGATGCCGTATTTGCAGTACCAGCGTACGGCCCACAGAATGATGTCACGCTGAAAATGCCGGCCTTTGAATGGGTTCATGTGCAGCTCCATCAGCAAAAGGGGATGATAAGTTTATCACCACCGACTATTTGCAACAGTGCCGATAAAAATATATCATCATGAACAATAAAACTGTCTGCTTACATAAACAGTAATACAAGGGGTGTTATGAGCCATATTCAACGGGAAA
>NZ_VUMO01000034.1 GCF_009696145.1 Pseudoramibacter porci | reverse complement strand
ATACTGATTCATAAACCCTTATTTATTATTATGCTGGCTTGTTTAATATTTTTTACTATTAATTATTTGATTTATAAATATAAGTTTAATAAATTAAACAACGAAGCAATGGTTGCATTCGGTAAGCACCTTGATAATAAAAGAAAGAAATAATATAAGAAAAGGCTCATTATGATGAGCCTTTTTTCTAATCTTTAGTTTTATTAACGATGCCATTGCAGCATTTACATGTATAGATATATTCAGTAGGATCCAAAAGAATTTTAATAAAAATACTATTTAAAAAGTTATAGATTATGAACCTAACAATACCGAGACACGCCAAAAAGCTAGAACTATTGTCAGTTCCACAAATAAATCAGAGTTTACACAAATAAACTAGAGCAAGAATAAAAAGTATATTATCTATAAGCTTTAATTTTTCATTTTGTAAAAATATATGCCTGTTAATAATGACAAAATAACGACTATTGATTGCTTCCCAAACGATAATATTAGTCGAGTGGTTTATAGATATGGTGGACTTGTTAGAAACGAAGATAACGATTCAACTAATCCTTTTGTTGAAGTGTTATTAATTGAGATTAGAAAAAGTGATCAATGGTTATTTTTAGATAAGTGCTCAACATTCCTTGTTCCCGTACTTGATCTTGATGCTGTTCAACATGGCAGTATTTGGGACGGGAATGTTCTGACCAATTACACTTATAGATTTTCAGGAAAACTCATCACAAAACGATTTTCTTTCGACTTCACCAATAATAAACCTAAGAATATAAAACTTACGGACAGAATCCCCAATACTTCTGACTACTACATTCCTTTAAAAAACTATTTCCTCCCAAATAAAGTTGATTATGTTCTTCAAGGCTATCCATTTACCAAATATACCAATGATTCATATCGCAAAGTGAATCATTGCCTAATGCATTCCAATGATGGAACTCAAGTCATCACATCATCAATTCATGTATTGCATAGCTTATTCGTCAATCGGAAGGATATTAGGGGACTTTTATTAGGAACTTCGAGTCAATCCATCATTAATCGTTTTTTAGAATCTTATACAACAGAAGTTGAGAATGATAATGTTGAATATAAAATTAAAATCAGAAAGCCATATGAACATATTGGCGAAACAGCAATTATATTTCTGGCTAATCTACCCTTCAACCC
>NZ_VUMO01000033.1 GCF_009696145.1 Pseudoramibacter porci | reverse complement strand
TTTAAGCGAGATAAAAGTAGAAAAAGGCCAGCATATTCGTCAAGGGGAAACTTTAGGTCTAGTCGGTAAAACAGGACGTGTCACAGGCCCTCATTTACATTGGGGAATGAGCCTTAACAATGCACGGGTAGACCCTCAACTTTTTCTAACTACGACTCATTAATTTAAAGCTTTACGAAAGTACTTTGGCGCTTCGACATAGCCTTCTCTTAGGTAAAATTGATATGCCAAAGGTCTTTGTATCCCCGAATGAAGTTCCATTCGGTCACAACCACGTTGCTTTGCTAACCGTTCGGCTTCTTGTACAAGCAAATGCCCTACTCCTTTACTACGCATCTTCTCGTCAACACACAGATAACATATTTTGGCAAACTCACCTTGTAAGGCAATTTGTGGAATAAAATAAAGCGATAAAATTCCATACACTTTTAAATCGTCAGCTGCGACCAACGTAATCGCATTAGGATCTTTACTTAGTATTTGAAATTGTTCTTGAACTACTTTTAAAGGCTGTGAATATCCCATTTGTTTAAGTAAATAACATATGGTCTCGGTATCTTCCGATTGTGCTAAACGGATATTCACATAACTCTCCTTTTATTTTTTAATTATTCTTATCATAAAAAAAGCCAACATGACTGTTAGCTTTTTATTTTTTAGGCATTCACAAATAAAATTACGCTGCTTCAATTATTTCAAAATCGTGAGTAATTTCTACGCCACCATCTGAAAGCATTTTACTTGCTGAACAATATTTCTCAGCTGATAGCTCTACTGCTTTTGTAACCTGTTTTTCTTTTACAGCTTTACCTGTCACTACAAAGTGTAAATGGATCTTAGTGAAAACTGCCGGAATTGCATCTGCTCTCTCAGCTTTAAGCTGACATACGACATTCGTCACATCTTGACGGGATTTCTTTAAAATAGTCACAATATCAAACGAAGCACACCCACCAAGTCCCATTAATATCAACTCCATAGGACGTGGTCCACGGTTTTCACCACCGTACTCAGGTGAGCCATCCATCACTACACTATGACCGCTCTCTGATTTCGCTTCAAAAGCAACATTCTCTAGCCAATGTACACTTGTTTGCATTGCAACTACCCAAAAAAAATTATAAATTTAAGCAGGGTCTGTTGACATTTCATCTATGGATTGCGTAATAGCTAAAAATTA
>NZ_VUMO01000032.1 GCF_009696145.1 Pseudoramibacter porci | reverse complement strand
CGGCTGGAGCATGGCTTTCTACGGGTTCGCTGCGAGTCTTGCCACGCCGAGCACCTGGTCGCTTTCAGCTGTAAGCGTCGCGGTTTCTGCCCGAGCTGTGGGGCGCGGCGGATGGCCGAAAGTGCCGCCTTGCTGGTTGATGAAGTACTGCCTGAACAACCCATGCGTCAGTGGGTGTTGAGCTTCCCGTTTCAGCTGCGTTTCCTGTTTGCCAGCCGGCCCGAGATCATGGGGTGGGTGCTGGGCATCGTTTACCGCGTCATTGCCACGCACCTGGTCAAGAAAGCGGGCCATACCCACCAAGTGGCCAAGGCGGGCGCGGTCACCCTGATCCAGCGTTTTGGATCGGCGCTCAATCTGAATGTTCACTTCCACATGCTGTTTCTCGACGGTGTGTATGTCGAGCAATCCCACGGCTCAGCGCGTTTCCGCTGGGTCAAGGCGCCGACCAGCCCAGAGCTCACCCAGCTGACGCACACCATCGCCCACCGGGTGGGTCGCTATCTGGAACGGCAAGGCCTGCTGGAACGGGATGTCGAAAACAGCTATCTGGCCTCGGATGCGGTGGATGACGACCCGATGACACCCCTGCTGGGGCACTCGATCACTTACCGTATCGCTGTCGGTTCACAGGCGGGGCGAAAGGTGTTCACTTTGCAAACTCTGCCGACCAGTGGTGATCCGTTCGGTGACGGGATTGGCAAGGTAGCCGGGTCCAGCCTGCACGCCGGCGTGGCGGCCAGGGCCGATGAACGCAAGAAGCTCGAACGGCTGTGCCGGTACATCAGCCGCCCGGCGGTATCCGAGAAGCGGCTGTCGTTAACACGAGGCGGCAACGTGCGCTACCAGCTCAAGACGCCGTACCGGGACGGCACCACGCACGTCATTTTCGAACCATTGGATTTCATTGCAAGGCTGGCCGCCCTGGTACCGAAGCCCAGAGTCAACCTAACCCGCTTCCACGGGGTGTTCGCACCCAACAGTCGGCACCGGGCGTTGGTCACGCCGGCAAAACGGGGCAGGGGCAACAAGGTCAGGGTGGCTGATGAACCGGCAACACCAGCACAACGGCGAGCGTCGATGACATGGGCGCAACGGCTCAAGCGTGTTTTCAATATCGACATCGAGACCTGCAGCGGCAGCGGCGGGGCCAGGGAGGTACACGCAAGCACTGAGGACCCGGTAGTGATGACGCCGAGCC
>NZ_VUMO01000030.1 GCF_009696145.1 Pseudoramibacter porci | reverse complement strand
AATCGTAATTCGTCCATTACCTGGTTTGCCGGTTGTTAAAGATTTGGTTGTTGATATGAACCAATTCTATGATCAGTATGACAAAATTCAGCCATTCTTGATTAATAACCAACCTGCTCCACCTAAAGAGCGTTTGCAATCTCCTGAAGAGCGTGAACACTTAAATGGTTTGTATGAGTGTATTCTTTGTGCATGTTGTTCAACTTCATGCCCATCATTCTGGTGGAACCCTGATAAATTCTTGGGTCCTTCAGCGTTGTTGAATGCATATCGTTTTATTATCGACTCTCGTGATACTGCAACTGCAGAACGTTTGGCTCGTCTTGACGATCCGTTCAGTTTGTTCCGTTGTAAAGGTATTATGAACTGTGTGTCAGTATGTCCTAAAGGTTTGAATCCAACAAAAGCAATCGGTCATATCCGTAATATGTTGTTAGATCAAGCGGGTTAATTCTGCGCAAATAGAGAACGCACATCCTTGATGTGCGTTTTTTTTTAATTTTATAATACGTGTCTTATACTTTAGTCGGTAAAAGAGGGGTTTTTATATAAAGCACCATATATTAATAGATAAAATTGGATATGTATTTCGCCAATTTATAGATGGTATGTGTCAAAAAAATCAATCGTTCGTTAAGAACATGATACGATTTGCCACAAAGTTATAGGTGAAAAAAGCGTATACTAGTGAAATTAAATTAAGTGGCACGATCTTAGATCTGTGCTTAATTTTTATGGTTAAAGTCATTTTAGAAAAGTTAATTTTAAAGTTAATTTTTCTAAAAAGATTTGCAAAAAATTGCTCGGTTTTTTATCGAGTATAAGGTGAGTGATGATGCCATTGAGGGCGTTGTGATTCATTAATTACCTATGGAGTTTTCTCTCTAGGTAGTATGACGCCCCATGGTCTTGAAGACCTGTTGGGTAAGTAGTGTCATTTTTACCAATTTGACATTATGCATCATGGGTATGCTTAAAAGGCAGCCTGTAATATTTTTTGCAATAGGAAATGGGTCCACAAATGCAAGAAGTTGCTGACGCATTGCGTCTTGACACTGAACTTTCCGCTGATAGTGCAGCGTATATTGAAGAACTTTACGAGCAGTACCTGACTTCCCCAACCTCCGTCGCTGAGGACTGGCGCCAATATTTCGATAAATATCCAAAGGGTGACCAACCACACAGCGCTGTGCGTGAGCAATTCCTATTACTAGGACGTAATGCTAATCGTGTTCAACCTGTTGTACAAAGTACTGTCAGTACTGAACATGAGCGTCGTCAAATTGGCGTTTTACAACTCATTGCTGCTTATCGCAATCGCGGACATCAAAAAGCTAAGTT
>NZ_VUMO01000003.1 GCF_009696145.1 Pseudoramibacter porci | reverse complement strand
CTGCTGATCGCGGTTCAAACAAATATTTCTTTTCAGATCGGGTTCACGTCCGGTCTTTTTGTGATGCAGGAAATCAGCATTAAATTATTTTTATTTTACGCTTGACTTTTGTTAGCAGGTTTTTATTTGACTTATGTACGAAATCGGAGTATAATGATTCAAAATGTCCGAATACGTACAAAATGATGAAAGATGAGGAAAGTGTGATGGCCAATTTATTCGAAACCTACAATCAGATTATTTGCGAAATGGGTGTGGATTATCACAATGCGGCGGTGCAGCTCGGCCTGTCAGACAGCGAGTTTAATATTCTTTACACGCTTTACATCGAAGGCAGCGGCACCAATCAGAGCGTGCTCTACAAGAAATCCGGCGTGGCCCGCTCGACGGTGAATTCGGCCATACGCAAAATGGAGGGCAAAGAGTGGATTTATCTCGTCCCCGGAACGGGGCGCAATACCCGGGTGATGCTGACGGCAGCGGGCGAGGCAGCGATTGCGCAAACCGTCGGGCGGATTGTCGACATCGAGAAACAGATCTTCAGCGATTTTTCAGAGGAAGAGCAGCAGACGCTCATCCGCCTGAACCGGCATTTCGAAACCCATTTTAAAGAAGCGATCAAAAAATTGTAAGGAGGCGGTATGTCCAAAAATCAAAGGGTGATTCACCTGTCGGATCATTTCACGATGGGCCGGCTTTTGCGCTACGCGCTGCCGTCCATCGGGATGATGATTTTTACGTCGATCTACAGCGTCGTCGACGGTTTTTTCGTCTCGAACATGGTCGGCAAGACTGCGTTTGCGGCGGTCAATTTGATTCTGCCCGTGCTCGAGATGCTCGGCGCTCTCGGCTACGTTTTCGGCACCGGCGGCAGCGCTCTGGTCTCGAAGGAGCTCGGCGAAGGCAAAAAACGAGAAGCGAGCGAAACTTTCTCGCTGATGGTGGGCACGACGATTGCGATGGGTATTCTTGTCGCGGCGGTGGGCACGCCGCTGCTGCGTCCGATTTTGATCGGGATCGGCGCGGACAAGGGGATGTTAAAAGAAGCCCTGGCCTACGGCCACATCCTCATGCCGGCGATGATCGTCTTCATGCTCCAATACATGTTTCAGGCCTTTTTCATCACGGCCGAAAAGCCGAAACTGGGCTTTGCCATTACGGTTGCCGCGGGATTGACCAATATGGTTTTGGATTGGCTGTTCATGGCGGTCTTTCGCTGGGGGATCCGCGGCGCGGCCATCGCAACGGTGCTCGCACAGGGAATCGGCGGCGCAGTGCCCATTTTGTATTTCGCGCGGTCCAAAACGGCGGCGATTCACCTCGGCCGGCCCCGTTTTCATTTTGAAAAAATCAAGAAAGCGGCCACAAACGGTGCGTCGGAATTCATGACGACGGTTTCCCTGTCCATCGTCAGTATTTGCTACAACATGCAGCTGATCCGCTTTGCCGGTCAAAACGGCGTCGCGGCCTACGGCGTGATCATGTACGTCAATTTCATCTTCCTCTCGGTGTTCATCGGTTATGCGACGGGGACGGCGCCGATCGTCGGCTTCCATTTCGGCGCGGGCAACAAGGACGAGCTTCACGGCCTTTTGAATCGAAGCCTGAAATGGATCGCCTTCACCGGATTGGCGCTGACAGCGGCAGCCGAAATTTTCGCGAGACCGCTGGCAATGATTTTCGTCAGCTACGATCCGGCATTGCTTTCGATGACGGTCCGCGGTTTTCGGATTTACAGTCTGTCCTACCTGCTTTCGGGCTTTAACATCTACGGGTCGTCCTTTTTTACGGCGCTGAACAACGGGTTCGTCTCCGCGGCGATTGCTTTCCTGCGCACCCTCGTTTTTGAAACCGGCTGTGTGTGGATCCTGCCGGCGTTTTTCGGACTGACGGGGATTTGGTTCGCGATCGTCGCCGCAGAGGTGATGGCCATCGCGGTGACGGGCACCTTCCTTAGAAAAAACCGCACCCGTTACGGGTATTAATGGCATTTCGCGATTAAAATAAAGGAAAACATAAGGTTGACCGATTATGATAGCTTCATAAATTAGATAAAGCAAACAAAAAAGAGAGGAGTCACGAAAATGAATCCATTAACCATCGAAGCCATTAGAGGGCGCACCATCATCGATTCCAGAGGGAACCCGACGGTCGAAGCGGAAGTCCGCCTGGCGGGCGGCAGTGTCGGCCGCGGCGCATCGCCGTCAGGGGCCTCAACCGGCGAATTTGAAGCCCTGGAACTCAGAGATCAGGACCCGTCCCAGTTCGGCGGCAAAGGCGTCTCGAAGGCCGTCGCCAACGTGAACGACAAAATTGCGCCGGCCCTTTCGGGGATGGACGCCTCGGATCAGGCCAGTATCGATCAGGCCATGCTGGATCTGGACGGCACCCGGGATAAATCAGGCCTCGGGGCCAACGCCATGCTGGCCGTTTCCATCGCGGCGGCCCAGGCTGCGGCAAAAGCGGAAGGGGTTCCGCTGTACCGCTACCTCGGCGGTGCCAACGGAACTGTGCTGCCAGTGCCGATGATGAATATTTTAAACGGCGGGGCCCACGCTTCCAATTCCGTGGACACCCAGGAATTCATGATCATGCCGGTGGGCGCGGGAAGCTTCGGCGAAGGGCTGCGCCAGAGCACGGAAGTGTTCCACGCGCTGCAGCAACTGCTCAAAAGCGAAGGCCAGACGACGGCTGTCGGCGATGAAGGCGGCTTCGCACCGAATCTAGATTCCGATGAAGACGCCATTCAGCACATTCTTCAGGCTGTGGAAAACGCGGGCTACGTCCCGGGCGAAGACTTTGTCCTCGCGATGGACGCCGCCTCTTCGGAATGGAAGAGCGACAAAGGCCAGGGCTTTTACCATCAGCCCAAATCGGGGAGAGATTTCACCTCCGACGAATTGATCGCCCATTGGGAAGATTTGATCGCTAAATACCCGATCATCTCCATTGAAGACGGCCTCGACGAAGAAGACTGGGCGGGCTGGCAGCGCATGACCGAAGCCCTCGGCCACAAGGTCCAGCTGGTCGGCGACGATTTGTTCGTGACCAACACCGAACGCCTCGCCAAGGGCATTGACCTGGGCGCCGGCAACGCGATTTTGATCAAGCTCAATCAAATCGGCACGGTCTCCGAAACCTTATCCGCCATCCGCATGGCGAACCGGGCCGGGTACCGCGCGGTGATTTCCCACCGTTCGGGCGAAACCGAAGACACGACTATCGCCGATTTGGCGGTCGCGGTCAACGCCGGACAGATCAAAACCGGCGCGCCGTCCCGGACAGAACGGGTCGCCAAATACAACCAGCTGCTACGCATTGAGGAAGACCTGGGCGCCGGCGCGGTGTATCTCGGAAAAGATGCCTTCGGATTTAAGAAGTAATTCGGCAGATTCAGCCGCTTCATCTTAAAAAGATGGGGCGGTTTTTTTTGAATTGGCGTTTTTGATCGGCATCAGCCGGTCAAACGTGGTATGATACGGTCAACGGATACACAATTATACAAAAGGAGAACGACATGCAATACGATTTTGAAACGGTGTTGGACCGCCGCGGCCAAGACGCGATGGCAGTGGACGCAGTCGGGTCCGAGGCGCTCAAAGGCTTCAGCCCCAGCGCGCCGAAGCCGGGATTTGATGTGATCCCGATGTGGGTGGCGGACATGAATTTCCCGACGGCTCGTTCGATTCAGGACGCGATCATCGCCCGGGCAAAACACCCGGCCTTTGGCTATTTCGCGCCGAGCGACGCCTATTATCAGGCCATTATCGACTGGCACAAACGCAAAGGTGTCGACGATTTGACGAAAGACGTCATCACTTACGAAAACGGGGTCCTCGGCGGCATCGTCTCGACGCTGAAGGTGTTCGCGGCGCCGGGGGACGCGGTGCTGCTCCACAGCCCGACCTACATGGGCTTTACCAATTGTGTGCGGCAAAACGGCTACCGCATCGTCCACAGCCCACTGAAACGGGACGGGAACGGCGTGTGGCGGATGGACCCCGAAGATATGGAGAAAAAAATTAGAGCCCATCACATTCACGTGGCGATCTTTTGCAATCCGTTCAACCCCTGTGGCCGGGTCTGGACGAAGGCGGAGCTGGCGGAAGCTTTGGCCGTGTGCGAGGCCAACAACGTTTTCGTCATCGCCGACGAAATCTGGTCCGATTTATTGATGAACGGCCACACCTACACGCCGGTGCAGTCGGTCAATACCTGGGCGAAGACCCACACGGCGGCCTTCTACGCGCCGAGCAAGACCTTCAATCTGGCCGGCCTGATCGGCTCCTACAGCGTCATCTACAACGAGACGGTGCGCCAGCGGGTCCGGGCCATCGGCCAGAAGACGGTCTACAACGCGATGAACGTCTTGTCCGAGCATGCTCTGATCGGCGCTTACAGCGACGAAGGCGCCGACTGGCTCGGCCAGCTGCTGCCGGTCTTGTCCCGCAACGTGAATTTCGCCTGCGATTTTGTGGACGCGCATTTTGACGGCGTCACAGCCTTCCGCTCGGAGGGGACGTACATGCTGCTGCTGGACTGCACCGCGTGGCTTGACAAACACGGCATGACGCAGAAGGCCCTGCTTCAAAAAGGCTGGGACGTCGGTGTCGGCTGGCAGGACGGCGGCCTCTTTGAAGCGCCGACGTCGATCCGGCTCAACCTGGCTTCGCCAACCCACCGGATCGAAGAAGCCTTCCGCCGGATGGACCGCTACGTGTTCAACGCCTGAGGACCGGACATGATTGCAGGGATGACGATTTATCAGATCGCCTGGTATTTTCTGATTTACTCTTTTCTCGGCTGGGTCGTCGAGGTGGTGTTCCACGCGGTGCACCAAGGGCGGATCGTCAACCGCGGCTTTTTAAACGGCCCGGTCTGCCCGGTTTACGGCTTCGGCGTGCTGGCGGTATTCGCCGTCGCCTGGGCCATCGGCCGCTCGGCTCCCGAGGGTCTGCCCCTGTGGCAGCTCTTTCTCGTCGGCATGGTTTTCGCGACGCTGGTGGAGCTGATCGCCGGCTGGACGCTGGACAAGCTGTTTCACACCCGGTGGTGGGACTACAGCGATAAACCCTTGAATCTCGGCGGCTACATCTGCCCGGAGTATTCGCTGATCTGGGGGCTGGCGATTACGCTCGTCGTCCGGGACGTTCAGCCGCTGGTGCGCCGCACGGCGGCGGATCAGATCCCGGCGGATTACGGCTGGATCGTTTTGGCGGTGTTTTACTGCGCTTATCTGGCGGATCTGATCGTCACGGTTTTGATCATCACCGGATTCAATAAGCGGCTCGCTGAATTGGACGCCATCCGGCTGTCCCTGCGCACCGTCAGCGACAAATTGACCGAAGACATCGGCGGCGGCGCGATGGAAGCCACGCAGCGCGTTCAGGAAGGCGAGGTGCAGGCGGCACTGGCCCGCGCAGAAATGGGCGAACGGGCTGCGGCCCGCAGGGAAACGGCCGAAAATGCGCTCTGGCAGCGCAGAAATGCCCTGAAGGCGAAGGCAAAACACATCAGACAGCGGGTGATGGCGCCGAAGGTTTTCGGCGGACGCCGGCTGATGCGGGCCTTCCCGTCGATGCAGCATCGGGATTTTGGCGAAGTGCTCGACTGGCTGCGGAATGATATGCAAAAGGAAAAAAGCAGTAAATGACACCACCCCCTTGGATTGAGTCGGAATCGATATCCAAGGGGGTGGTTTTTTGCATCGCTTTGCCGCAGAGGCGCGGCAATCATTTAAGCTTGAGACTTAAGAAGGCGGCGCAATTGCCCCGGCGTTCTCCGGCGGCCCGGTGGGAGAACAACAGCGTCGCGTTGCAGCGGGTGCAGACGTCGGTGGTCTGGATGTGCTCAGGCAGGACCCCAGCGCTTTCGAGGACGAGGCGGTTCGCCTGCCAGAGATCGAGCTGGCAGTGAAGGGTGCCGTTTTTCCGGTGGGGGTCCCCAAGGATTTGATCGGCCTGGGCGCCGAAGCGGTCTCTGAACACGGCTGCGACGTCTTCTGAGATTTCGTAGCAGTCCCGGCAGATGGACGGCCCGACGGCGCAGATTAAATCGGACGGGTCGGTGCCGTAATGGGTGCGCATCAAGGCGATGGCGCCCGCTGAGATGCCCGCCGCGGTGCCCCGCCAGCCGGAGTGGACGAGGCCGATGGCCCGGTGCACCGGATCGACGAGGTAGACCGGTGTGCAGTCGGCGGTGAACACGCCGAGGATCAGCCCCGGCGTGTCGGTGACCATGCCGTCGACGTCTTTGCCCCAGCGGCGAAACAGCGTGCCCTCGCCGCCGTCATTTTCATCGACGACCCGGACGTTTCCGGTGTGGCCCTGGTGAGCGCAGACGAAGTGGCGCAGGCTGCGGCCGCCGCCGAAGGCGTCGGCGATGCGCTGATAATTGGCGTCGACCACCATCGGGTTGTCCTCCCGGTCGTAGTTGAAATTCATGGCGGTGCAGTCGCCTGAGCTGACGCCGCCCTCCCGCGTCGTGAAGACGTGGTCGACACAGCCGGCGGCCTCGAGGGCGGGGAAGGTCAGCGTGCGCAGCGGCAGGCCGCCGATATTTTCGGTGCGGTCGTTCAAAACCGGATGGTTGGGATCTTTTCGGATGAGTTGAATCACGTTGGGCTCCTTTTTTTGATGTTCTCGTGGTTTTAAAGTTTGCGTCCATTGTACCACGGCCCTTGCAAAATGCAAGGCGGTGCGCTATACTGAAGGCGTTAGTTAAAAGCAGGGGAGTCTGTGCGCAGGCTGAGAGTAGACCAAAAGGTCTAGACCCTTACACCTGATTTGGATCATGCCAACGCAGGGAGCACCGATATCGATGAACTTTGCAGGCGGGTCCGCCTGCTTTTTTTGTGCGCGGTTCACCGGGGGCACCACCTTGAATCGCCTAAGAAAACGGAAATGCGAAGTTAAAAAAGGAGAAACCAATGAGAACAGCATTGACGATCGCTGGCAGCGATACCAGCGGAGGCGCCGGCATTCAGGCCGATCTGAAAACCATGACCGTAAACGGCGTTTTCGCCATGAGCGCGGTCACGGCCCTGACGGCTCAGAACACCACCGGCGTCACGGACATTATGGAAGTTACCCCGACATTTCTCGGGGAAGAGATGGACGCGGTCTTCACCGATATTTTCCCCGACGCGGTGAAAATCGGCATGGTCAGCTCGGCCGATCTGATTGCCGTCATCGCCGAGCGGCTCGCCCAGTATCAGGCGGGGCACATCGTCCTCGATCCGGTGATGGTCGCCACGTCCGGCGCGAAGCTTCTGCGGGACGACGCAGTGGACGCGCTGAAAAACAAACTGATCCCGCTGGCGGAAGTGATCACGCCGAATATTCCTGAGGCGGAAATTCTCGCGGGGTTTGCCATTGAAACGGAAGCCGACATGGAAAAGGCGGCCCAAGCCATCGGCAAACAGCTCGGCTGCGCCGTCCTCGTCAAGGGGGGCCACCAGGTCAACGACGCCAACGATTATCTCTGGCAGCCCGGCGGCGGCCAGTGGTTTAAAGGCAAGCGCATCGACAACCCCAACACCCACGGCACCGGCTGCACCCTGTCGTCCGCCATCGCCGCGAACCTCGCCAAAGGCTACATCCTCGAGGACGCGGTGCGCACGGCGAAGGCCTTTTTGTCCGGCGCTTTGGCCGACGGCCTCGATCTCGGCAAAGGGGCCGGGCCGATGAACCACGCCTTTGACATCAAGGACAGCTACAAGGCGGTGCGGTCATGAGAGAACAAAAAAAGACGACGAGCTTTCAGAACGGGCTCATCTGGTTCGGCGCCGGGGTGTCTATTGCGGAAATCCTGACCGGGACGTATTTCGCACCGCTGGGCTTCGCGAAGGGCCTGGCCGCGATTCTGATCGGCCACGTTATCGGCTGTGCGATGTTCTTCTTCTCGGGGCTCATCGGCGGGCGGACCCGGAAGAGCGCGATGGAAAGCGTCAAGCTCTCCTTCGGCGGCAAGGGCGGATTGATTTTTGCGGCTCTCAACGTCCTCCAGCTCGTGGGCTGGACGGCGATCATGATTTACGACGGGGCCGCGGCCATCGACGGTATCTTCCCGGGACACGCCTGGGTCTGGTGCCTGGTCATCGGCGCACTGATTCTGCTGTGGATCGCCATCGGCATTACAAATCTGGGGCCGGTCAACCAAATCGCGATGGCGGCGCTGTTCATCCTGACGATCGTCATGTGCCGGGTCATTTTCGCGAAGGGCTCGGTGTGGTCGGTGGCGCCGACCTCGGGCCTGAGCTTTGGGGCGGCAATTGAACTGGCGGTGGCGATGCCGCTGTCCTGGTTGCCGCTGATCTCGGACTACACCCGTGAGGCGGAAAAGCCCTTCGCGGCGACGATGGCGTCGACCCTCGTCTACGGCGGCGTCTCCACCTGGATGTACATTATCGGCATGGGCGCGGCGCTGCTCACCGGCGGCGGCAACATCGCGGTGATCATGGTCAAGGCGGGCCTCGGTATTGCGGCGCTGATCATTCTGATTCTGTCGACGGTCACGACGACCTTCCTCGACGCGTGGTCGGCCGGGATTTCGACGGAATCGCTGTGGTCAAAGCTGTCGGGCAAAAACGTCGCGATGATCGCGACCGTGATCGGCATCGTGCTGGCGATCCTCTTCCCGATGGACGACATCACCGACTTCCTCTACCTGATCGGGTCGGTCTTCGCGCCGATGATTGCGGTGCAGATCGCCGATTATTTCATCCTGAAAAAGGCGGACAGCGCGGACCGCGATTGGGACGTGCGCAACCTGATCGTCTGGGTCATCGGCTTTATCTTGTATCGGCTCTTGATGAAGGTCGATCTGCCTGTGGGCAGCACTTTGCCGGACATGGCCGTCACGATGGTGATTCTACTCATCGCATTGCCGAAAACTAAAAAGGCGAAAAATTAAGCGAAAAAAAGCCGAACGCGAAAGCGTCCGGCTTTTTTGGTGTGATAAAAGATTTAGATGTTTTTGGCGACTTCGACCTTGGCGATGAGGCTCGGCAATGTCGTTTCGAAGTTCACGCCGTACCACGGCTTTTTCGGGTCTTTTAAAGTGACGGCGATGGTTTCGGCGGTGTAGTCCGAAGCGATGGCCATGGCGTCGTCCCAGGACAGGCCGTTCATGATGCCGCCGACGCAGGCGCTGGCGAAGAGGTCCCCGGTGCCGTGATAGGCCGCGTCGATCCGAATGTTCTGGTGGGAGAGGAATTCCCCGGTGCGGGTGTCGAGGCCCATGAAGCCGGTCATGCCGTCTTTGAGGGAAACCCCGGTGAGGACGGCGATGGTCGGGCCGAGCTTGCCGAGTTTTTCGAGGAGGGCCTTGACTTCGCTTTCAGACATATCTTCTTTATACGGGGTGTTCGTCATGAAGCAGGCTTCGGTGATGTTCGGGACGATGATGTCGGCGTGGCTGCAGAATTCAGCGTTGCGTTTTGCGTAGTCGAGATCGAAGGCCGGGTAAAGGGCGCCGTTGTCGGCCATGACCGGGTCGACGAATTTCAAGGTTGTGTCGTCCGGGGCGAAATCGTCGAAGATTTTCTCGACCATTTCGATTTGTTCGAAGGAGCCGAGGTAGCCGGTGTAGATGCTGTCGAAGGTGATGCCTTCGTCCCGCCAGTGCTTGGTGATTGGCGCGATTTGGTCGCTCAAATCCTTGACGGTGAAATTTTTGAACATGGTGTGGGTGGAAAGTACCGCCGTCGGCAGAATCGCCGTTTCCACACCCATGGCCGAGATGACGGGCAGGGCGATGGTCGTCGAGCATTTGCCGAAGCAGGAAATATCTTGAATCGAAAGGACACGTTTCATGGTTTGCCTCCTGAATGTCTGAATTGAGAAACGGGTGGCTTGTCACACCCGATGGATTTTATTATAATCCATATTGAACCGAATAAAAGAGTCAGTTTGCGAATATTCAGAAAGGTCAGGTGCCATGCTTACCTATCATTTTAAAAGCGGGGGCGACCCGTTGTACATTCAGCTTTATCAAGCCATTAAGAGCGACATTCTCTCGGGCACTCTCGCACCGGGAGAGGCGCTGCCGGGCAAACGCCCCTTTGCCAAACAGCTCGGCGTCTCGGTGTCCACCGTCGAAAACGCCTACGGCCAGCTGATGGCTGAGGGGTACATCACGTCCATGCCCCGGCGGGGGTTCTACGTCGCCGAGGTCAAGACCCTGCCCCAGACGCCCGAGGCGGTGCCGGCCCGGCACGAGCCTGACCCGGTGCTGGCCTCACTGCACACGGTGCTGAGCCAGCGGCACTGGTTCGCCGATTTTCAGAGCAACCAGACCGACCCGGCGTCCTTCCCGTTTACCCTATGGGCGAAGCTGACCCGGGAGGTGCTCAACGACGACCAGGTGGCGCTGATGACGAACCCGCCGGCAGGGGGCACGATGGCGCTGCGCACCGCCATCGCCGACCACCTCCGCGATTTCCGCGGCCTCGTCGTCGCGCCGGAACAGATCATCGTCGGCGCCGGCACCGAATACCTCTACACGCTGCTGATTCAGCTGCTCGGTTTCGACCGGATCTACGCGGTGGAATCGCCGGGGTACCGGAAAATCCTCCAGGTGTATCAGGCCCACCGACTCAGAACGGCGAAGATCGCGCTGGACCACCAGGGGCTCAGACCCGATCTGCTCGAGGATTCCGGGGCGTCGGTCGTGCACATCACGCCGAGCCACCATTTCCCAACCGGGATCACGATGCCCATCGCGAGGCGCTACGAGATGCTCGGCTGGGCAAACCGCTCGGCAGACCGGATCATCATCGAGGACGATTACGACAGCGAATTCCGGATGACCGGGCGGCCGCTGCCGCCGCTGGCTGCCATCGACATGACCGGCCGGGTCATTTATATGAACACCTTCACCAAGAGCCTGGCCTCGACGATCCGCGTGTCCTACATGGTGCTGCCGCCGGCGCTCACGGCGGCCTTTTACCGGAAGCTGAGGTTTTACGCCTGCACCGTGTCGACCTTTGAACAGGCGGCTCTGAGCCGATTTATTTCTGAAGGGCATTACGAAAAGCACATCAACCGCATGCGCCAGGCTTACCGCAGACGCCGGGATGCGATTTTGAAGGCGATCGGCGCAAGCGAGATGGCGGCGGTCGCGTCCATCGGCGAGGAAAACGCCGGACTGCATTTTGTTTTGACCTTGAGAACGAAAAAGCGGGACGCCGACATCGTCCGCGACGCGGCCAAGCGTGGCATTCGGGTGGCACCCCTCGAGGACGCCGGCGCCCACCGCTTTCTGATCAACTACTCGTCGATTCCCGAATCGGTGATTCCCGAAGCCGTCAGGCGGCTCAGCGAGGCCGTGACAGCGTAAAGGTCCCTAAAGGGGGCGCAGGGTCAGCTCGCCCGAGCGGATCAGTTTTTCGGTGCCGTCGGCCATTTGAAGCCTGAGGTGGCCGAAATCGTCGAAGCCGATCACCGTGCCGACCAGGGGTTCACCGGCGCCGGTGAGGGTGACGGCCCGGCCGATTAAGTTGGAGCGGCGGCGGTAGCGCTCGGCGTAGGGCGCCGGGTCCTTGGCCTGCCCGAGGGCGGTCAGGCCGTCGATCATCGCGGCGAGCAGACGGGCGCGCAGGTCGTCGGGATCGCCGCCCTTTTCGGCGTAGGCCCGCGCGGTGGTGCCGGCGATGCTGCCGGCCCGCTCGGCGATCTCGTCGGGAAAGCCGCCTTCTGGGTCGAAGAGGTTGAACCCGATGCCGACGACGATCCACCGCTTTTGGGGATCGGGATCAGCTCGGCCTTCGGTGAGGATGCCGGCGATTTTTTTCGGTCCGATCATCAAATCGTTGACCCATTTGATTTTCGGTGTGATGTCAGCGGCCTTTTCGACAGCCTGGACCGAGACGGCGCAGGCCCCCATGGTCACGAAATCGGCCAGGGCGGGGTTGTCGGCGGTCCGGTAGCGGACTGAAAGGTAGAGGCCGGAATCCTTCGGGGAGAAAAAGGCGCGGCCCATTCGGCCCCGCCCGGAGCTTTGGGCGTCGGCCGCGACGATGGCGCCGTGGGGCAGGTCTGGGGCCGCCTTCAGCACGTCGTTGGTGGAGCCGAGGACCTCCGCCCAGCGGACGCGGTCTAAAACGGCTGGATTTCCGAGATAGGGAATCAGCGGCGCCGTATCGCGCCATTGAATCTTGCTCATGAGACACTCCTTGTCAGTGAATTTGGGTGGTTTTAGTATAGCACAGCGGGGAAATCATGGTATAATATCAATTACAAATCAATATAGTATGTTATTGACAATCTGTGATTTAGAATGAGAATGGAAAACAGAAAGGGAGGACAACATGCAGGCGTTGAACGAGACGACACAGCGGAAATACGACAAGCTCAAGGACGAGCTGAAGGCCATTGGATCGGTGGCCGTGGCCTTTTCAGGCGGCGTGGATTCGACATTGCTTCTGACGGTGGCCCACGAGGTGCTCGGGGACCAGGCCGTCGGCGTGACGATCGCGTCCAATCTGGTGCCGCCGAGGGAACTGGACGAAGCCAAGGCCTTCTGCGAAAGCCGCGGCATCCGGCACATCCTCTGCCCGGTGGATGCGCTGGAGGTGGAGCAGGTGCGCGTCAATCCGCCGGACCGGTGTTATTGGTGCAAGCACACCAATTTCTCCAAGATTCAGGAGGTGGCTGAGGAGTTGGGGCTGGCAGCTGTTGCGGAGGGTTCTAATGTGGACGACCTCGGCGATTACCGGCCGGGACTCAAGGCTGTGGCCGAGCTTAAGATTGAAAGCCCCCTCCGGGCTGCCGGGCTGACCAAGGCGGAAATCCGCGAGATCTCGAAGGCCATGGACCTGCCGACCTGGGACAAGCCGTCCTACGCCTGTCTGGCTTCCCGCTTTCCCTACGGCCACGCGATTACAGCGGCGGGCCTTGACCGGGTGGATCGGGCCGAGAAGTTTCTCATCGATCTCGGCTTTCAATCCATGCGGGTGCGCGTCCACGGCGACGACGATCCCATCGCGCGCATCGAGGTGGCGCCGGAACGTTTCGAGGAATTGATCACCCAGCGCGATAAAATTGTCCTGGCCTTCAAGGCGATGGGCTTTCGCTACGTGACGATGGACCTTCAGGGCTACCGGGTCGGGAGCATGAACGAAACCCTGAAACAGTCATGAAGCGCGCGCTGATCTGCCTGGCTGTGGGCTACAGCTGCGGCTGCTTTTTGAGCGCGGCTTTTGCGGGACGCCGCCGAGGGGTCTCGATTTTTCAAATGGGCTCAGGCAATCCGGGAATGGCCAACGCCATGCGCTGCTTCGGGTTTGGCACAGGCATGGCAGTCCTGGCCGGGGATATTCTGAAGACGGTCGCGGCGTGGCTGGTGACGGCACTGCTCTTCGGGCGCACGGCGGCTGTCGCCGGGGTCACCGCCATCGGAGCGGTCCTCGGGCACAATTTTCCGTTTTGGCACCGGTTCAAAGGCGGCAAAGGTGTCGCAGTGACTTGCTCCGGTGTGGTGCTGATGCTGCCGGGATGGGGCTTTGCAGCGCTGATCGCTGGTGCGGCGGCTGTAATCTTGACCCGTTATCTTTGTGTTGGGGCCGTTGTCATCCCGGCCGTGTTCATCGCCCCGGCGGCGCTTACCGCAGGTCCTGCGGCAGGGTGGATTGCCGCCACGATGACGGCGCTCGCGGTGGT
Organism: Pseudoramibacter porci; assembly: GCF_009696145.1. GTDB lineage: Bacteria > Bacillota > Clostridia > Eubacteriales > Eubacteriaceae > Pseudoramibacter > Pseudoramibacter porci. The sequence continues at coordinate 178,891 of NZ_VUMO01000003.1, read as the reverse complement.
GTCCAATTGGAAAAGCTTGGTGAAAATGCGCAAGGGCACCGAGCCGGAAGTCGATGTGATCGGGCTGATCCGGGAGAAGATCAAGCAAAAATAAGGCGTAGAAGATAGAGAACCAGAGTGAATTAATATGTGGCACAATAAAAGCGCGTGTGAAGTATGATTTCATACGCGCTTATTTTTTTAGAAAAATACTTTACGCGGCGGTGTCGAACTGGCTCATGTAGAGGTCGGCGTAGAAGCCGTTTTGTGCGAGCAGTTCCTCGTGGGTGCCGCTTTCGACGACGTCGCCGTCCCGGAGGACGAGAATCAAATCGGCGTCGCGGATTGTCGAGAGCCGGTGGGCGATGACGAAGGCAGTCCGCCCGGTCATGAGTTCGTCCATGGCGCGCTGAATCTGCTGCTCGGTGCGGGTGTCCACCGACGAGGTCGCTTCGTCGAGAATCAGCATCGGTTTATTTTCGAGCATGGCCCGGGCGATGGTCAGCTGCTGGCGCTGGCCCTGGCTGAGCTCGGTCTTGTCGTCGAGCATGGTGTCGTAGCCTTTGGGGAGGGTGGCGACGAAATGATCGAGGCCGACGGCGCGGCAGACCTGATCGAGCTGTCCGTCGGATATGCCGTCGGTGCCGAAGGTTAAGTTTTCGCGGAGGGTGCCTTCAAAAAGCCAGGTTTCCTGGAGCACCATGCAGAATTGATCGTGTACTTGTTCCCGGGTCATGTCGCGGGTGTCGATGCCGTCGATGGTGATGCGGCCGCTGTCGACTTCGTAGAAGCGCATCAACAAATTGATGAGGGTCGTCTTGCCGGCGCCGGTTGGGCCGACGATGGCGATTTTCTGACCGGGCTTGGCCGAAGCGGAGAAATCGTGAATGATGATTTTGTCGGGGCTGTAGCCAAATTGGACATGGTCGAAGGCGACGGCACCTTCAATTTTCGGCAGGGATTTTTGTTTGTCTGCTTCGTCCGGCATGTCGTCCGCACCGAGAAAATCGAAGACCCGGTTGCCGGCGGCGCCGGCGAGCTGCAGCGACTGGAAGGCTTGGGCGATTTGAGACAGCGGCTGGGTGAAATACCGGACGTAGAGCATGAAGGCGACGATGACGCCGACTTTGATCTGCCCGTCGATGGCCAGCCACGCGCCGGTGACACACACCGCAACGTAGCCGAAATTGCCGATGAATTGCATCAGCGGCATCATCAGGCCGGACATGCCCTGGGCGCGGAAGGCGCTTTGGCGGAGATGTTCGTTCATTTTGTCGAAGGCCTTCGCTTCGTTCGCCGCTTCGTTGTAAACTTTGACGGTGGTGTGGTTGGTGAAGATTTCTTCGACGTGGCCGTTGATGTCGCCGAGATCGCGCTGCTGATCGGTGAAATAATGCTGGGAATGCTTCATAATGAATTGCATGAGCAGAAAGCCGACCAGTGAGGCAATCGCCGCGGCGGCGGTCATGGTCAGGTTGGTTTTCAGCATCATGACCAGGGCGCCGACAAACATGGCCACTGAGGTGAAGAGCATGCCGATGGCCTGATTGAAGGACTGGCCGATGGTGTCGATGTCGTTGGTCATCCGGGAGAGGACATCCCCGGTGCTGACCCCGTTGAAATACGCCATCGGAAGGCGGTGGATTTTTGCCTGAATCGCCGAGCGCAGTGATTGGGAGATCCGCTGGTTGACGGTTGCGAGCAGCCAGTGCTGCAGGAAAGACAGCACGAAGGAGCCCGCGTACATGATAATTAGCGCCCGAACGATATCCCAGATGCGGTTCATGTCGATGCCGGTCATGAAGCCTTCGGCGATCAGGTTGGTGATTTCTTTGAGCCGATCCGGCCCGAGAATCATCAGCACCGAGCCGAAAGCGGCCGCGATGACGGCGACGACGATCATGGGAATAAATTTTTTATTGAAGCCGAGAATGCGTCCCCAGCTGGCGCGCAGATCGACCTTTTCGGTCGGGACGCCGAGGCGAGGGCCCGGGCCGTGGGGGCCGCGGTGACGGGGTTGTGGTTGCGTGCTCATGCGAGTTCCTCCTTTGAAAGCTGTGACAGGGCGATCTGCTGGTATTCTTCGCAGTTTGCCATGAGTTCTTGGTGGGTGCCGCTGCCGGCGATGGCGCCGTCTTTGATGACGAGAATTCGGTCGGCGTCGCGGATTGTGCCGATGCGCTGCGCGACGATGATTTTGGTCGCGTCGGCGCAGGCGGTCCTGAGGTTTTCCCGAACCTGGCGGTCGGTTTTGTAATCCAGGGCTGAAAACGCGTCGTCGAAGATCAGAATTTCAGGGTCTCGGGCGACAGCGCGGGCGATGGACACGCGCTGGCGCTGGCCGCCGGACAGGTTCGCGCCGCTCTGGGCGACGTAGCGTTCGTAGCCCTTTTCGTTTTCGGCGATGAAGGATGCCGCTTCGGCGGTCTGAGCCGCCTGGCGCACGGCAGCGTCGTTCGGCGTGCCGGCTTTGGTTTCGCCGAAGGCAATGTTGGTGCCGATGGTGCCCTGGAAAAGTTCGGGGCTTTGGGCGACGTAGCCGATCTTGTCGTTGAGGGCCGATTCCGCGTAATCGCGGACGTCGACGCCGTCGACGAGGACTTGCCCGCCTGTGGTGTCGTAAAACCGCGGGATTAAATTGACGATCGTGCTTTTGCCGCAGCCGGTCGCGCCGATGAGGGCGATGGTTTCGCCGCGGTGAGCCGTGAAGTCGATGTCGTGGATCACGTCGCGGCTTTCGTCAGGGTAGCGGAAGTTCACGTGCCGGAAGGCGATTTCCCCGCGCTGCCCCGGCGCCCCTTCGGTGCGGATGCCGGAGACGACAGAGGGCTGTGTATCGGTGACTTCGAGAATACGCTGGGCTGCGACGGAGGCTCTCGGGTAAATCATGTAAATCATGACGAGGAGCATGAAGGCCATGATGACTTGCATCGCGTAGGACGAAAAGACGACCATGTTGGAAAACAAAGTGATCTTGTCGGTCATGGCGGCGTTGTTGATCATCACGGCGCCGAGGGCGTAGATCGCGAGGGTCAGCCCGTTGAGCACGGCCTGAATCCCCGGCATCATCAGCGCCATTCGGTGCCCGGTGTAAAGGTTGTTGTTGGTCAGATTGTCGTTGACCCTTTCAAATTTATCGGTCTGATAATCCGTGTTGTTGTATGCGCGGATGACTTTCAGGCCCGTTAAATCTTCGCGCGTCACCCGGTTGACGTCATCGGTCAGGCTCTGAATGCGTCTGAACCGCGGCACACAAAGCCACAGGACGATGCCGATGATCACAAAGAGCAGCACAACGGCCACCCCCGTGGCCATGGTCCATTCTGCGTTTTTGCCGGCGATTTTCGTAATCGCCCAAACGGCCATGATCGGCGCCTTGACGATGGCGACCATGCCCATGGTGATCAGCAGCTGCACCTGGTTGACATCGTTGGTCATGCGGGTGATCAAGCTCGATGTCGAGAAATGGTGAATTTCCGCCATCGAAAAGCTTTGAACGGCGTCGTAGAGTTTTTTGCGGGTGGCCGCGGAGAAGTCCGCAGCGATTTTGGCCGCGATGACAGCGGTGACGCCGGCGGAGAGCAAGCTCCCCAGGGCGCAGGCCAGCATTTTTCCGCCGGCTTTCAAAACCTCGTGGAGTTCGCTGCCCGGCGTTTCGATGAGTTTGGTGATGTCGGTCATGTAGTCCGGCAGTCTGAGGTCGAGAAAAACCTGGAAGACGATCAGCGCGACAGCACCGGCGAAAAGCGCCCAGTCCCGGCGCCGTATATTTCGAAAAATTTTTATCATCTTATTCCTCCTTGAATTGACAGGTCCCTTGCCTTTTGATATAGTGAAGACAAGTGTTTAGGTGTGACAAATGTATCATCAAAACTGTGAAACGTCAAGATGGTTTTGAACCGCGTGAACAGAAATGAATGAAATGTCTCATCACAATGAAAAAATAGGAAAAATCAACATGAAAGAAAATGAAAACAAAAGGACGCCCCAATCCTCGCTCAAGAAAAAGGAGGCGCTGCGCCTGTCCAACGCTGAATCCAAAGCATTGACACGGGAATGTATCCGGACGGCGCTTCTGATGCTGCTGGGGGAAAAACGCTACGAGGACATTACGACCACCGAAATCATCGACAAGTCCGGCGTGTCCCGGGCGGGCTTTTACCGCAACTACCGTTCAAAGCTCGACGTGATTCAGGATATCCACAACACCCATGCCAGTGCGGTGATCGATGCGCTGAAAGCGGTGCAGGACGGTGCCGAACCGGAACCGGTTTTTAAAAAACTCTTTGAATGGCTGCAATCGGACGAAGATGAATTCAAGCTGCTGATGAACATTCACCAAAGGCTGCCGATCCGTCCGAATTTCGGATTGGGCAAAACTGCGGACGACACCGATCCGGAGACTTATTACGCGCAGGTGGCGGCCAACACCATGCTGGCCATCATCATTCGCAGCTGGTTTGCGCGGGGGATGGCGGAGACGCCTGAAATCATGGCGAAAATCAGTGCGGACATTTACAAACGCCTGCGCGGGCATTAAAAAAACGATGCTGGATGTCAAAATGGGATATCCGGCATCGTTTTTTAGTTGATTAAGCTTTGAGACAGTTTTCGATAAAGGCCAGGCTCTTTTTGAGCACATCCTTTGCGGCAGGGGTGCCGGTTTCGCGGTCGAAATCGTGGACATTGCCGGCGGCGACAAAGCGTTCGGGATGATATTGGCTGCACAAAGCGGTGAATTCGGCAAAGGGCACGTCGGGATCGGCGATGGCGTGGGCGGCGAAAAGCGGCGCCGGCAGTTGGTCGGTCTGGCGCAGCGAGTCGTTCAAATAGAAGAATTTATCCCGCCCTTTGTAGATGAGCCTGCGCCAGGCACCGGTCTGTCTGGCGTAGACGTAGAGGCTGTAGTGGGTGGCCATGGGGCCGTCGGCGTGGATGCCCTGAGGAACGGCATCGAAGGCGTCTTTTGAAACTTGGGGCAGGCTGAGGTAATAAGGCGACGGATCGGTATCCCACCGGTCGGTTAAAAAGCCGTAGCCGTAATAAGAAAGGATGCCGGCCGGCGGCGCGGCGAGATCGGCGGAAGCGGCAGTCATCAAAGCGAGGTAAGCGCCGGCAGAGCGCCCCCAGAGAAAATAGGGGAGATTTTTTTTAAGCCCGAACATTTCTGGATGCTGAATGTAGGTGTTTGCCGAATCCCGAACGTCAGCGAGGATCATGTCGAGATCGGCCGCCGGCGCCAGGGGGTAGTCGAAGGCGATGATGGCAAGACCCGCACCGGTAAAGGCGTCGATATGGGCTTCGGGCAGGTCCTCGCGCTGCCCGTAGAGCAGGCCGCCGCCGTGAAAATACAAGACAGCCGCCTGGACGGGTTTTTCGGGATTGAAATACACTGTAGCTTTTTTAGTATAGTCGGGATGATTGAGATCAATTACGCGTTGCATAGTGCGCGCTCCTTTCTTGACGATGTTTTTACAAGTCGTGCAGGCCGCAGCACAGTGGGCTTAAGCCTCTACCTGCCATCTTATATCCGATTCAGTTAAAATGCAACTGTTCTGAACCAAGAATTAAAATCTGGTTGAAAAACAACAAAAAAATTAAAAAAATTATTAAAATACGCTTGCATTTTTTTCGCAAACGTGGCATGATAGACCTATCAAAAGAATTGTGGTTACGGAATAAAATCAAAATTTAAAATAGGTTGAAAGAGACCGTATTCGATCTCAAGAAAGTGAGGAATCTTTTATGGGTTATTTAAACAATCAGACAGGTTACCGTGAATCGCTTTTGGACAATCGTTCTATTGTCAAGAAAAACAACTACGTTGTACTCGAACCGGACGGATTGGTCAAGAACGTGATCCCAGGTTATGAAAACTGTGATACTACCATCCTCGGCTGTCCTGAAATGGGCGCGACCTTCGCGGATTATCTGGTCACTGCACACGCAGACGGCAAAAACGCAGCAGGCATCGGCGGCGACGGCATCGAATCTTTCCTGTACGTGATCTCCGGCGCAGTGAGCGTGAAAAACGCAGATGAATCCGCAGATCTGACTGAAGGCGGTTACATGTACAGCCCGGCAGACAAGCCGATGACTTTTGAAAATAAGAGCGGCGAAGACGCTAAACTTTACGTTTACCGCAGACGCTACATTCCGCTGGAAGGCCACAGCGCACACACGGTCGTCGGCAACGCCAACGACATCGCCTACATGGATTACGAAGGCATGACAAATGCACAAAGCAAAGATTTACTGCCGGCCGGCGAAGATCTGGGCTTCGACATCAACATGCACTTCTTAAAATTTGAACCGGGCGCATCCCACGGCTATCTGGAAACGCACATCCAGCAGCACTCGATGTACTTCCTTCAGGGCAAGGGCATGTACAACCTCGACGGCGACTGGATGCCGCTGCAGGCTGGCGATTACGTCTTCATGGATTCCTTCGTTCCGCAGGGCTGCTACGGTGTCGGCACAGAAGACTACATCTACATTTACTCTAAAGACTGCAACCGCGACGTCCAGCTTTAATTAAAACGGACTTTTGACGAAGCTCCGAAATACAAAATTTCGGAGCTTTAAATTAGATTAAAATTTAAACGATTAACACAAACTTCGAAAATTCTAGGGAGGATCAAATGCGATTATCGAGAGACGAACTCAAATCATTGATGAAAAACAAATTGATGGCGGCAGGCCTGCACGAAGACGACGCGGACACCACTGCTGAAATTTTAACCTGGTCGGACGAACGGGGCTATCACTCCCACGGTTCAGTCCGCGTTGAATATTACAGCGAACGCATCGCCAAGGGCGGCATCACCGTTGATCCGAAAATGACGTGGAAACAGACCGGCCCCTGCAGCGGCATGCTGGACGGGGACAACGGCATCGGCTACGTCGTCGCAAAACGCGGTATGGAACACGCCATCGAATTGGCGAAGGAAAACGGCGTCGCCATCGTCGGGATGCGCCGCCTCTCCCACAGCGGCTCCATCGGTTATTACACCGAAATGGCTGCAGAAGAAGGCCTGGCTGCCATTTCAATGTGCCAGTCCGACCCAATGGCCGTGCCGGTTGGCGGGACCGAACCCTATTACGGCACGAACCCCATTTCCTTTGCAGCGCCGTCAGCGGATGGCCGCACCGTCGTTTTCGATATGGCGACGACAGTTCAGGCCTGGGGCAAAATTCTCGATAAGCGCTCCCGCGGCGAATCCATTCCAGACACTTGGGCCGTGGATGAAAAAGGGGTTCCGGTGACGGATCCGAACAAAGTCAACGCGCTGCTGCCGATTGCCGGCGCCAAGGGCTACGGCCTGATGATGATGGTCGATATTTTCTCCGGCATTCTGACTGGTGTGCCCTTCGGCGGCCACGTCAGCTCCATGTACCATGATCTGTCGAAAGGGCGCGACCTCGGCCAGTTGCACATCGTCGTCGATCCGGACCGCTTCTGCGGCAAGGACGCTTTCCTCAAGGCGGTGAGCCAGTCTCTCGACGAACTCCACGACATCCCGACGGCACCGGGCTACGATCAGGTGTACTACCCGGGCGAACGGGCTAACATCCGCAAAGATAAGGCCTACGCGCAGGGCGGCATCGAAATCGTCGACGATATTGTCAAATATCTCAAGAGCGACGACATTCACTACAACCGCTACGATCATAAAAACCGGTTTGCCGAATAAGCCATCGGTTCTGCGTCAGAGAGAAGGAGAAATCAATGTTAAAAACACTTGTGGAAAAGGGCAGCTATCATGATTCCGTGATGTTAATGCTCTTGACCAACGAATTGTCGAAATTGGACGGCGTCAAAAAGGTTCAGGTCATGATGGCCACACCGGCCAACAAAGATATCTTTGCCCGGGCCGGCCTTCAGACCGCTGAACTCGACGACGCGACGGCCAACGACATGGTCATCGTCGCGGATATCGAAGACGACGGCCTGCTGGACCAGATGAAAACCATGGCCGAAGCTTTCTTTGAAGATCAGTCGACGGACAGCGCCAAAGCCGAAGACCAGAGTGTAAAATCCTGGGAAGGCGCTATGAGCGAATTGCCGGACGCGAACCTCGCGGTGATCTCGATCCCAGGCGCTTACGCCGCCCTCGAAGGGGACCGCGCACTGGATGAAGGGCTCAACGTCTTCATGTTCTCAGACAACGTTACCATCGAACAGGAAACGGCGCTCAAACAAAAAGCTCACGAAAAAGGCCTGTGTGTCATGGGGCCGGACTGCGGTACCGGCATCATCGACGGCGTGCCCATCGCCTTCACCAACAGCGTCGGCAAGGGTTCCATCGGGATCATCGGCGCGTCGGGCACCGGGATTCAGGAACTGACCTGCATCATCGACCGTCTCGGCGAAGGGGTCACCAACGCCATCGGCACCGGCGGGCGCGATTTATCCGAAGCCGTTGGCGGGATCACCGTCATGGACATGATCGACGCGATGGAACAGGACGACGCGGTCAAAGTTATGATCGTGCTCTCCAAACCGCCGGCAAAAGCGGTCCGCGACAAGATCGAAAACCGTCTGAGCGTCTGCAAAAAGCCGGTGATCACCTTATTCCTCGGCGAAAAGCCTGAAGAAAACGAAGATAACTTCTACCACTGCTACACCTTGGACGAAGCGGCGCGTCTGGCGGTCGCTCTCGTGCGCGGGGAAAGGGTTGCGGACGGCCAAGTGCCAATCGCAGTCGGCGATGTATTTGACGCAGCGGATCACAAGGCGATCAAGGCGTATTATTCCGGCGGCACCCTGGCCAACGAAGCGGCCATGCTCATTAAAGACGCATTAGACTTGAAGATTCCGCCGGAAAAGGCAGAAGGCTTTATGCTCCAGCACGACGGCCACGTGGTGGTTGACCTCGGCGACGACGTCTACACCCAGGGCCACCCGCACCCGATGATCGATCCAGCCAAGCGTATCGAATGCATGGAAGAAGCCCTTGACGATCCGGCCACCGGTGTCATTTTGTTTGACGTCATGCTGGGCTACGGCTCCCACGCCGACATGGCCGGCGCATTGATTCCGACGATTAAAAACTTACAGGCTAAGGCCGAAGCGGAAGGGCGCAAGATCGTGTTTGTCTCGACCGTATGCGGCACCCGCCGGGATTTCCAGGATTACGACGAAACGGTCAAGAAACTCAAAGACGCTGGCGTCGTCGTCTGTGAAACCAACAAGCTGGCCTGCCAGGCGGCCATCCACGCCATCGGCCTCGACTTTGACGAACCTGAAAAACCGACCGTCCCGAGACGCCAGTCGGACGTCAAACCGGGCACCCCGTCTGACAAATTGGTCGCCATGCTCAAGAGCAAGCCGAAGGTCATCAATATCGGTCTGAAGAGCTTTGCGGATGTCTGCGCGGATTTCGGATGCGAAACCGTTCAATTCGACTGGGCCCCGCCGGCCGGCGGCGATTTGGAAATGATCTCCGTGCTCAACTTCCTGAGAAGCTATACTGAAGGCGGAGAAACCGTCGACGACATGAATCAGAAAGTCATCGCGAAAGTCGTCGCCGCGCAGCCGGTGTTGAAAGACAATGTACCGGCGATGTCGGTCATTCCGGAACTGAACACCGATCACAAGACGATCCTCCACGCTGGACCGCCTATCACTTACGATAAAATGCCGCCGACCGTGCAGGGCTCCTGCATCGGGGGTGTACTTTTCGAAGAATGGGCCGATAACGAAGAAGACGCCAAGCGTCTCCTCGAATCCGGCGAAATCCGCTTTATCCCGTGCCATCACGTTAACGCGGTCGGCCCCATGGGCGGGATCACCACGGCGCACATGCCGGTGTGGGTCGTCGAAAATGAAACCGACGGCAACCGCGCGTACTGCACGATGAACGAAGGCATCGGCAAAGTCCTGCGCTTCGGCGCCTACTCGCAAGAAGTCGTCGACCGTCTGCGCTGGATGCGCGACGTCCTCGGGCCGACTTTGAGCCGGGCATTGAAGACGAAGGAAAACGGCCTGGCTGTGAATCCGATGATCGCCAAAGCCATCGCCATGGGCGACGAATTCCATCAGCGCAACATTGCAGCGTCTCTGGTCTTCCTCAAGGAAGTGGCGCCGGCAATTACCGCCCTCGACATGGACGAACAGGATAAAATCGACGTGATCCAATTCCTCGCGGATACCGATCAGTTCTTCCTGAACATCATGATGGCGACAGGCAAGGCCATCATGGATGGCGCCCGCAAGGTCACTGAAGGTACGGTTGTCACCGCGATGTGCCGCAACGGTGTGGACTTCGGCATCCGCATCGCCGGCATGGGCGATACCTGGTTCACCGGACCGGTCAACACGCCGCAGGGGCTGTACTTCACCGGCTACGACGGCGAAGACGCCTGCCCGGATATCGGCGACTCGGCCATTACTGAAACCGTCGGCGTCGGCGGAATGGCGATGATTGCCGCGCCGGCGGTGACGCGGTTTGTCGGTGCAGGCGGTTACGAAGACGCCCTGCGCACGAGCAACACCATGACCGAAATCACCATCGCACACAACCCGAACTACATCATTCCGACTTGGAACTTCAAGGGCACCTGCCTCGGCCTCGACGCCAGACTCGTCGTCGAAAAGGACATCACACCGGTGATTAACACCGGGATTGCCCACAAGATTCCGGGTTACGGCCAGATCGGCGCCGGTACGGTCCATCCGCCGATTGAATGCTTTAAAAAAGCAATTTTAGCGTACGCAAAGAAATTAGGATATGAAGACTAAAGGTGCGGCGGCGTGAGCCGCCCCCTTTAATATTTTGGCATTTACAAAACGGTATCGAAGGAGAGAGGAAATGGAACAACGAACAGTCGTCATCGCCCTCGGCGGCAACGCGCTTGGCAATAATGTTGCCGAGCAAAAGGCGGCCGTGGCAGGGACCGCCCGCGTCATTGTCGATCTCGCGGCAGACGGATATGCCCTCGTCATCACCCACGGCAACGGCCCGCAGGTGGGCATGATTCAGGACGCGATGGACGCCGCGGCGGCCAAAGGGGACGGTCCGATCCCGCTGCCCTACAGCGTGGCTATGAGTCAAGGCTACATCGGCATCGATCTGCAGAACGCGATCAAGGACGAATTGGCGCGCAGAGGGATGGATAAAAAAGTCTCGACGATTTTATCCCAGGTGGAAGTCGATCCGAAGGATCCCGCCTTTGATCATCCCTCCAAGCCCATTGGCAAATTCATGGGCGAAGAACAAGCCAAGGCGAAAGCCGCTCAGGGCATCGACGTGATTGAAGACGCCGGGCGCGGCTGGCGCGAGGTGGTCGCCTCGCCGAAGCCCAAACGCATTCGCGAGCTTTTGACGATCAAGACCCTGCTTTCGGCCGGGCACATCGTCATCACCTGCGGCGGTGGCGGCATCCCGGTGATCTGCAAAGACGGACGGCTCGAAGGCGTCAACGCCGTGATCGACAAGGACGGCGTCAGCGCATTGCTGGCTGAAAAACTCGACGCCGACGAACTCGTCATTCTCACAGCGGTTGAAAAAGTGGCCGTGCATTTTGGCAAGCCAGACCAAAAATGGCTCAGCACCCTGAGCACCGATGAAGCGAAAAAATATATGGCGGCCGGGGAATTTGCCCCCGGTTCCATGCTGCCGAAGGTTGAAGCGGCGGTGCGCTTCGCCGAAAGCGGTCCGGGGCGCAAATCTTTAATTACCCTTCTCGACAAGGCAGAAGACGGCCTGGCCGGCAAGACCGGCACGGTCATCACCGACACATCCAATTAAATGGATAAAACTTTAAGACACAAAAGTGACAATATAGTATAATAGGAAGCGTAAAGGAGCGAGCATGCATATTCCAGTGAATTTTCTGACGTGGGCGATGGCCTTTCTGCCAATCGTCGTGCTGATTTTCCTGATGGTCAAATGCCATTGGGGCGCCGCAGAGGCCTCGGCGGTGGGCGTGGTGATCACGGTCATCACCGGGTTCGTCTTTTATCGGGCGAATATCAGTCTGGTGGCCTCGGAGATGGCCAAGGGCGTGTGGGACGCAGTGATCATTCTGCTGATCATCTGGGCCGCCATTCTGCTCTACCACGTCGGCGATGAGGCCGGCGCCTACGGCGTGATCCGCGACGGGATGCAGCGGCTTTTACCCAACGAACTGCTTCAGATTTTAGCGATGGGCTGGGTCTTCGAAAGCTTCCTTCAGGGGATCACTGGTTTTGGCGTGCCGGTGGCGGTCGGCGCGCCGCTGCTCATCGGCATCGGCGTCGGCCCGGTTTGGGCGGTCATCATGCCGCTGATCTGCCAGGCCTGGGGCAACACCTTCGGGACATTGGCGGCGGCCTGGGACGCGCTGGCCAATTTCGGCGGGCTGACCGTCGGTTCCGCGATGTACTGGAAGGCGGCTTCCTGGGCGTCGCTCTTCCTCTGGCTCTGGGATATCGCAACCGGATTTATCATCTGCTGGTTTTACGGCAAGGGCAAAGCGGTGCGCAAGGGCTTCAAGGCTGTGATGATTCTCTCGACGATTCAGGGCGGCGGCGAATTTCTCCTGTCTCAGGTGAACACGACGCTGTGCTGTTTCTTCCCGTCACTTATCGCGCTGGTGGTCATTTTCCTGCTCGGCCGGATGAAGGATTACCGGGAACCGTGGCGCATTGACGACTCGCCGATTATGAATCGGAAGGCCGCGAAAACCGAAAACGCGGCCCTGCCGGAAGGGATGACATTGGTGCACGCCTTTATTCCCTACGTGTTTCTTTCGGCCGTGACGCTGATCGTGCTGCTGGTGCCGCCGATTCACAAGGCTGCTTCAGCCTTCACGATCGGGCTGTCCTTCCCGAAGGAAGTCACCGGCTACGGCTACACCACGGCGGCGGTGCCGTCTTATTCGGCCTTTGCACCGCTGTCCCACGCGAGCTTTTTCCTGTTCCTGTCGGCGGTGGTCGGCCTGGTGTATTATAAGCGCAGGGGCTGGATCAAATCCGGCGGCACCGGCCGGGTCTTCTCGGGGAGTATCGCGATGACGATGCCCTCGGGCATTGCGGTGGTCGGACTGGTCATCATGTCGAAAATCATGGGCGGTACGGGCCAGACAATCGTCCTCGCGGAAGGGATCTCCGGCGTGCTTGGCAAAGCGTACGTGGCATTGGCGCCCTTCGTTGGGCTCCTCGGCACGTTTATGACGGCTTCGAACATGAGCTCGAATATTCTGTTCGGCAATTTCCAAATGGCCTCGGCCAAGCTGCTCCACGTCAGCCCGGCCATTGTCCTCGCGGCGCAGACCGCCGGCGCATCCATCGGCGCGGCGATCAGCCCGTCGAAAATCATCCTCGGGACGACGACAGCGGGCATCCTCGGCAAAGAAGGGGAAGTCCTCAAGAAGGTGATGGGGGTCGCCATAACGGCGGCGGTGGTCGTCGGCGTCATCTCTCTTATTGTCGTGCTCATTTAGAAAGAGGTCGTTATGCAATCATTTTTTAAAACCCAGGCCGGGCATCTGACCCTGGCCTTTATCGTCATCGTCATCGGCGCCTGTCTCATCCGCGCCGGTTTGGCGTCGGGCGCAAAGCCGCTCCTCGACGTCGGCGTCGCGGCGGTGGTCGTCGCATTGTGCGCGGTGCCGTTCAGAACGTTTGTCATTAAGCCGATTGCCGACAAGCAATCCGCTGGATCCAATTCCCATTCCAAAAACAATAAGGAGTAAATCATGGAAAACAATCAAATCGAAAAATCCACGGGCCGCATTGCGGAAAATCTTGAAACCCTCAAAACCTTTACGGCGACGCCGGGCAGCGGCTGCACCCGTCTGCCTTTCACGAAGGAAGCCAGAGACGCCGTCAATTATTTGAAAGGCGTCATGGAAGACGCAGGACTTGAAGTCTGGGAAGACGCCGCGGGCAATGTCTTCGGGCGTCTGGCCGGCTCGGATGCATCGCTTCCGTGTGTGATGAGCGGCTCCCACTACGATTCGGTGGTCAACGGTGGCGATTACGACGGCATCGGCGGTGTCATCACCTCGATTGAAGTCGCGCGCCTGCTCAAGGAAAGCGGCAAAACCTTCAAACACGACTACGTCGTCGCGGGCTTCTGTGACGAAGAAGGCATGCGCTTCGGCACGGGCTATTTCGGCTCCGGCGCCATGCTCGGCCACCGCAACCCGGCCTATTGCGACAACTTCAAGGATGCGGAAGGCATCTCCATTGCCGAAGCGATGCGCGGTTACGGCCTCGACCCTGAAAAAATCGGTGCGGCGGCTTGGCCGGAAGGCAGCATCGGTCACATGATCGAAGCCCACATCGAGCAGGGGCCGGTTCTCGACGCTGAGAACATCGAAATCGGTCTGGTCACCGGGATCGTCGGCATCCAGCGCTACGTCATCACCGTTCACGGCCGCGCCGACCACGCCGGCACCACGCCAATGGACATGCGCATTGACGCCGTGGAAGCGGCTTCGAAAGTCATTTCCAAGATCCCCGATTGGGCCCGCGAAAAGGCCGACGGCACCGTCGCGACCTGCGGCGTCGTCCACGTCGAACCCTGCGGCATGAACATCGTGCCGGAAAGCTGCGAATTCTCCGTCGATATCCGCTCGATGAACAACGACAACATCAACGACATTACCCGCCGGATCCGTGCGGCCCTCGACCGCGAAACCAAGGCCATCGGCGCGACCTACGACATGGACACGAAGCTGGTCATCGAACCGGTGGCCCTCGACGAAGACATGCTGAACGTTCTCGAAGACGACTGCAAAGCCCGGGGCTATTCTTACAAACGCCTGCCCAGCGGCGCTGGCCACGATTCCCTGGAAATCGGCCAGGTTTTGCCGACGGTCATGCTCTTCGTGCCGAGTAAAGACGGCCGCAGCCACTGCCCGGTCGAATTCAGCCGCTACAGCGATTTCGCCAAGGCTTCGGCACTGATGACGACATTAATTTCCAAGCTTTTAGACGAATAATCCGCCAAAAATCCGGCGGATTGTGTTAAAATAATCATATTATTTTTCATCCGCAGAGATAGATAGAGGAGGAGCACAATTTGGTCATATCGGATATGAACCCAGACGCGAAGTCGAAAAATCTGAGACTGCTTAGACGCGCGCTGCGCATGACACAGCAGCAATTCCTGGAGCAGTTTCTGTCCGGACCGTCCGGGGAGCCGACGATGAGCATTGCGACTTACTCTAATATGGAGCGCAAGGGCGGTAAGCGAATTAACGAAGTGATTTCGAAAGTCAGTAGGCAGCTTAATCTCGACCCGATGGTCTTTACCATCGATCCGGGACAGTTCAGCGAGCAGGTCGAACACATGATCGCGTCTGCGCCGGAAAAGCAGGTGGGGGCTGAAAGCGGCGCCGGCGACATTACGGAGCTGGTCAACCGGCTGACCGTGTATTTTGCCGACGACATCATTTCCGGAAGACTCAAGAAGGGCAGCCGCATCGAATCGGACCGGGAGCTCGCCCGGAAGATGGGCGTCGGCCGTTCGGCCGTGCGCGAGGCCCTGAAAGTTTTGAGCGTTCTCGGGATGATCGATATCCGCCCGGGCCAGGGGACGTTTATCTCACAGAAGGAGTCAAATTTCTTCACAGTGCCTTTGAGCTGGTCGCTGTTTTTGAGCCGGCCCCAGGTGGAGGACATTCTTCAGGTGCGCAACCTCATCGAAGTGGGGGCTGCGCGTCTGGCCGCGATGTCCCACGACGAGGAGGCGCTCTCGAAGCTTTACGCGCACTCCTACGAGATCTTCAACGCCTACGATGCGGGTGACCACAAGCGTTTCCTCGAGGCCGACGTGGCCTTCCACACGAGCGTCGCGGCGTGTTCGGGCAACGCAGTGATTTTCTCGATGATCGAGACGATCCGCAACCTGCTCAAGCGGGTGAGCCAGACGGGAATGGTCACAGACGAGCAGATGACGTCAATTTACAACGAACACAAGGAGATTTTTGGCGCGATCATGTCCAAGGATCCCGACGAAGCAGGCAAAGCGATGTACCGTCATCTCAAAAATTCCCTCGTGCGCTACAATTACCAGTAAGATCAACACGCAATTTTTCCCGCCGGAGAGAGCTTTCGCTCTCTTCGGTCTTTTTTTATGGTTATAAAGCTTAAATCATTAATAAAGATATGAAAATTTTTGAAAAAGCGTTGCAATTTGTGGAAAAGTATTTTAGAATACATTTAGCACTCAATCAAGAAGATTGCTAATAATTTTGA
Organism: Pseudoramibacter porci; assembly: GCF_009696145.1. Taxonomy (GTDB): domain Bacteria; phylum Bacillota; class Clostridia; order Eubacteriales; family Eubacteriaceae; genus Pseudoramibacter; species Pseudoramibacter porci. Next base: position 162,720 of record NZ_VUMO01000003.1, on the reverse strand, counting down.
AATACAAACCACACACAACCATTTTTCAGAAAGTGAGGGGTTAGAATTGGCAAAAAAAGAATTTAAAGCTGAATCCAAACGGCTGTTGGACCTGATGGTCAACTCGATTTACACGAATAAGGAAATCTTTTTAAGAGAGCTGATTTCCAACGCCAGTGACGCCATTGACAAGCGTTATTTCAAGGCCAGTCAGGAAGGACAGACCGGACTTTCCCGAAGCGATTATCCGATTCGCGTCGACCGCGACGAAGACGCCCGCACACTGACGATCACGGACTGCGGGATCGGTATGACCGACTCCGAAATGGAAAATAACCTGGGGATCATTGCCCAGTCCGGCAGTTTCGACTTTAAAACTGAAAACGCAAAAGAAGACGGCACAGACGCCCTCGACATCATCGGGCAGTTTGGGGTTGGCTTTTACTCGGCGTTCATGGTCGCGAAGAAGATCCGCGTCGTCTCTAAGGCTGAAGGCAGCGATCAAGCCTACGTCTGGGAATCAGAAGGCGCCGACGGCTACACCATCGAACCGGCGGAACGGGACGACGTCGGGACGACGATCACCTTGTATCTGCGCGACGATACCGACGACGACCAATACAGCGATTACCTGAAGGAATGGAAACTCCGCGATCTGATCAAGAAATATTCGGATTACATCCGCTACCCGATCATCATGAACGTCACCAAGCAGGAACCGCTGTCTAAGGAAGAAAAAGAAGCGGCTGAAGCTGACGAAGACGGCAAGAAGCCGGAATTCAAAACCGTCCACGAAGATGAAACCATCAACTCGATGGTGCCGATTTGGAAGCGCAGCAAATCCGACGTGACCACCGAAGAATACAACGCCTTCTACAAAGACAAGTTCGTGGATTGGGAAGACCCGCAGAAAATCATTTCGACCAATGTCGAAGGGCTGCTCTCCTACAATGCGCTGCTGTTCATCCCGTCGCGGGTGCCTTACAATTTCTACTCCAAGGATTACAAGCGCGGCCTGCAGCTGTACTCTTCCGGCGTTTTGATCATGGACAAATGCGAAGATCTGCTGCCGGATTATTTCGGTTTTGTGCGCGGCCTCGTGGATTCTCAGGACATTTCGCTGAATATTTCCCGGGAAATGCTCCAGCAGGACCGTCAGCTGAAGGCCATTGCCAGCCGCCTCGAAAAGAAAATTATCTCTGAACTCAAGGACATGATGGCCAAAGACCGCGAAGGCTACGAAAAATTCTTCAACAACTTTGGCCTGCGCCTGAAATTCGGCATTTACGACAATTTCGGCGCTAACAAAGACAAGCTGAAGGATCTGGTCATGTTCTACAGCTCCACCGAAGAAAAACCGGTCACCTTCCAGGAATACGTCGACCGCATGAAGGAAGACCAGAAATACATCTATTACGCGACAGGGGATTCCATCGACAAGATCAAAAAGATGCCGCAGAACGAAATGCTCATGGACAAAGGCTACGAAGTTTTGTTCTGCACCGAAGAAGTCGACGAATTCGCGCTGAAGGTGCTGAATGCGTACAACGACAAACCCTTTAAATCCACAGCGGAAGACGACCTCGGCATCGAATTGTCCGACGAAGAAAAGGCGATCCGCGAAAAACAGAGCAAGGCTTCTGAAGGGCTGCTCAACAGCATCAAGGACGCCCTGGACGGAAAAGTGGCCGATGTCAAGCTGTCCACCCGCCTGAAGAGCCACCCGGTCTGCTTCTCAGCAGGCGAAGGCATCTCCATCGAAATGGAAAAAGTCCTGGCGGAACAGTCCAAGGCGGTCGGTCAGACGCCAACTGACGACATGAAGGCGAAAAAGGTGCTGGAAATCAACGGGGATCACCCGGTATTTGCCGCGATGCGCCGGGTTTATGAAGCCGATGACAAGGCAACTCTCAAGGATTACGCGGAGCTGCTTTACGATCAGGCCATGCTCATTGAAGGCATGCCCATTGACGATCCGGTCGATTTTTCCAACCGCGTCTGCCGCTTGATGAAATAATGCGGCTGTCCCAGGACGGTATTGAAATTTAGATAAAATAATTTGACGAAAATTAAGCAAAAAAAGGGGGATTCGCTTGACACGAATCCCTTTTTTATATTTAATATAGAGTTATGAGGTCCAGATTGAACGCCGCGCGGAAAACAGCGCTTACGCGTCCATGTCGAGCACAATTTTCGAGTTGGCTTTCGCGGCATCCTCGAAGGTTTTGACGATGGCTTCACCGTACTGGCCCAGGTTGTCGGCAAGCACATCGGGATCGAAGAAATGGATGGCGGTGGTTTTGCGAATACCGATGAGTCCATCCCACAGCGCGTCCAAGTTTTTCCCGTACGTGTCAGGCCAGTCCATTCTGTGTTGAATGTGAAGCTGGGCGCGTTCCTTCGTAATCATCTTTCGACCTTCAATATTAATCTCGCGCATGACGACACCTCCTGTTTGTTGATTTGTGTGGTTTCATTATAAAAAAATTACAGGTAAAAGTCAAGATATGACCGTTTTCAAACGATATAACCTATAATTCGATTGAAAATAACAGTATTATTTACAAATTGACCTTGAAAAGGGCCAATCTTCGTGATAGAATGTGAAAATGACTTTGAGACTGAAGTTTTCTAACCTAATTCCACAAGATAAGGGATTTCATCTCAGGTCTAGCAACTACATCAAGTTGTGAAAATATGAATTAGAAAATCATCTACATTTAATATAGAAGTAACATTGATCTCCCAAGTCAGAGAGAAAGGAGGTTCGCGTCGGAAACGCAGGGATGGATCAAGGATCAATATCGGATCAATCGTATGGACTTATTTTAGAATCTATAATATTTGAAAGAAGTGAGTAAACAAATGGCATCATTTAAATACAATCTTGAAAAATTCGGTATCGAACGTGTTGTGGGCTGGTTGACGAAAAACCCGGAAAAGAACCTGCCCCGTGTTATGAATTGGGTCGATAAATTTGCACACGGTGAATTCGTCGGTCAGAGAAATGCGATCCGCGCAGCCATCAACGACGAAAACCACCCGTATCACCCGGTTGTTCAGAGAGTCGTTCACATGGACCCGAACGTTTTGAAGAAAGCTTTCGTCAACTTCTTCATGAACGCCAACCTCGTCGGTTGGGACAAACAGGAACAGGTCCGCAACAAATACGGCTGCAACGCGCCGTGGGCCATTCTGCTCGACCCGACTTCAGCCTGCAACCTGCACTGTACCGGCTGCTGGGCGGCTGAATACGGCAACAAGCTGAACCTGTCTTTCGACGAAATCGACGATATCATCAGACAGGGGAAGGAAATCGGCGTTTACATGTACATCTACACCGGCGGCGAACCGCTGGTTCGCAAGGATGACTTGATCAAACTTTGCGAAAAACACAACGACTGCATGTTCCTGTCCTTCACCAACGGCACCCTGCTCGACGCAGCTTTCGCAGACGAAATCAAACGCGTCGGCAACTTTATCCCGGCGATTTCCCTCGAAGGGTTTGAAGAAGCGACAGACGCCCGCCGCGGGAACGGCGTTTACGACAGAGTTATCGCCGCAACCAAGCTTTTGAAGGAACGCAACCTGCCTTTCGGCTTCTCCTGCTGCTACACGAGACAGAACTTCGAATCCATCACCTCTGAAGCGTATTACGATCAGATGATCGATCTCGGCGCCCTTTTCGTATGGTATTTCCACTTCATGCCGACCGGCGTCAACGCCGTACCGGAACTGATGGTCACACCGGAACAGCGTGTGGAAATGCATAGAAGAATCCGCGACTACAGAAACCGCAAGGCCCTGTTCGCGATGGACTTCCAGAACGACGCCGAATACGTCGGCGGATGTATTGCCGGCGGCCGCCGCTACCTGCACATCAACGCTAACGGCGACATCGACCCGTGCGTCTTCGTCCACTATTCGGACTCCAACATCCGCGAAAAATCATTGCTGGATGCGCTGCGCTCACCGTTGTTCATGGCTTATCACGACGGTCAGCCGTTTAACGACAACATGCTCAGACCGTGCCCGATGCTGGAAAATCCGGAAATTCTGCCGGAAATGGTCAAGAAGACCGGCGCACACTCCACTGACTTGGAATGTCCGGAACCGGTTGACGATCTCGTCGCCAAGACTAAAGACTACGCAAAGAATTGGGCCCCTGTCGCTCACGACATGTGGGACGGCAGCCCGGAAGAAGCCCGCTACATCGCCAAACGCGATCGTCTGCAGAAGGCTTCTGAAAAACGCCAGAAAGAATTGGCAGAAGACCAGGAAACGGCATAATTTAAGCGAAATCAAAAGCCGCACTGTTTTGGCAGTGCGGCTTTTTTGCTTACAAGCACAATTTTAAAAAAGGAGGTCCACTGTGCAAAACCGCAGGAAAAAGCGCCGCAGCCGATCAGATCAGCGCAAAGCACAACGGAAGAAATTTGCAAAATCAGAAGAGAATTTAAGGCGGCAGCAGCTGATGGCGGGCGCAGTCTGGCCGACGGACGAAGAGGCGGCCAAAATCGTCGCGGACGTGTTTGAGAAGAAGCTTGTGAGCCAGCGGCTCTACACGAGAAAGCGCCACCGCGATCAGGAAATCACGCCGCAGATCGAATTTGATCTGCGCGCCTGGGTCGAAAGCGGAAAAGCGCCTTACGATTATTTTCATTTTAAGCACAACACCCTGCCGATGAAGAAGCTGCGCCGCCGCTTCGCCGAGGCCAATCCGGAGCTCGACGGGCTGACCCGATACGTCTCCCCGCGGGGGCATTGGGTCAATATTCCCGAGCACGTCGAGAAGCGGTTGCACAAAACCCTCGAACGGGGCGAGCGCCTCGCGGCCTCGCAGATTCAGCTGAGCGCAACCATCGATCTGCTCGAGCACAACGGCCATTACCCCTTCATTAAAAACCGTTCCCGGGAGCGGGAGCTGATCAAGGAGCAGATCCCCGAACATATCGCCGAGCTCTTTCCGGTGGCGCGCAGCGTCGACCGGCACTTCGTGCTTCACGTCGGGCCGACTAATTCCGGCAAGACCCACGAGGCCATCACCGACTGCGAACGGGCCGAAACCGGGGTCTATCTCGCGCCCCTGCGCCTGCTCGCCATGGAGGAGGCCGAGCGCATGAACCGCGACGGCGTCCCCTGCAGTATGGTCACTGGAGAAGAAGAACGGCTGATCCCAGGGGCCATGCACATGGCCTCGACCATCGAGATGATGTCCGAAGAGCGGCTTTACGACGTCGCCGTCATCGACGAGTGCCAGATGATCGCCGATCGGGACCGGGGCTGGGCCTGGACGCAGGCCATTCTCGGAATCGCGGCGAAGACCGTCCACGTCTGCATGGCGCCGGAAGCCGAGCAGCTGGTCACCGCACTCATCGCGGAATGCGGCGATACCTGGGAAGTGGTGACCCATCACCGGGCGACGCCCCTTGAAATGGAAGGGGGCGGCTTCGTCTTCCCGCGGGACGTGCGTGCCGGAGACGCCTTGGTGGTCTTTTCGAGAAAATCGGTGCTGCAGGCTGCCTCGATTCTAGAGGATGCCGGGCGGCGGGTTTCAGTGATTTACGGCGCCCTCCCTTACGACGCGCGCCGGGCCGAGACGATGAAATTCCTTTCGGGCGAGACCGACGTCGTCGTCGCCACCGACGCCATCGGCATGGGCATGAATCTGCCCATTCAGCGCATTGTTTTTCTCGAGACCGACAAATTCGACGGCATGCGCCACCGGGATCTGGCGCCGGCGGAAATCAAGCAGATCGCCGGACGCGCCGGGCGCCGGGGCTTCGCTGAAAAAGGCTGGGTGACCTCAAGCTATAACCGCGGCCTGATCGCGGAGGGCCTTGACGCTGAGGTCGAGCCCCTTCAGAAAGCCCGGGTATCGATGCCGCGGTTTCTCGTAAACATGGACAGCCGGCTCTCCCAGACGATTCAGGATTGGCAGGGCCTGCCGGACGACGGGCTCTACCTCAAGACCGACATGACCCGGGCCTTTCACCTGTGTGTGTGGCTCGAGGTGAACTGCGAGCTCACGAAGACCGACATGCTGCGCGCCGTGACCATTCCCTTCGACGAAAACGACCTGGGCATGTGGGCGCTGTGGCGCCGCGCGATGAAAAATTTCGACAAAGGGTGCCCGATTTTAGACGGATTTGAGCGCGTCGCCTATCAGCCCGGCGACGGCCTCGACCGCCTCGAGAAAAAGTACCGGACTCTCGATTTGATGTATTACCTCCAGCGCAGCCTCGGGGAAAACGAAACCTACGCCGACGAGGAAAAGCGCGACATCTTGGGCTGCAAGGCTGAAGTGGCCGACGCGATCATCCGCCGGCTTAAAAAAGCCAAGCGGGTGTACCGCCGGTGCCGCGTCTGCGGCGAGAAGCTGCCGTGGAATGACCCCTACACGGTCTGTGAAGCCTGTTATCGCGCCGGAAAGGCCCATTTGGCCCATTAAGCGAAGGCCTTGGGCTTTGGGCCGTCAGTGCCGTAAATCGCGTTAATTTCGTCAGAATAGACGCCGGGAGCCTGATAGATCGACAGGGGCGGCTCGACGATGGTGCCGGCTTTGCCGCGCTTCGCCGCCTGCAGCAGGATCTGGTTGGCCGGTTTATCCGGAAAAGGCTGGACCGCGCGGATGCGCTTGACCTCGAGCTGGTGCGCCCGAAGCACCGCGCAGAGATCGACCACACGCTCGGCCCGGTGCACCATGAAGAGCTTGCCCCGGTCTTTGAGCAGGGCCTGCGCCGCCGCGGCCACATCGTCCAGGGTGCAGGCGATTTCGTGGCGGGCGAGGGCCAGCGCGGGCTCGGGATTCACCTCGCCTTGGCCTTTGGGCATGTAGGGCGGGTTGGTGACGATCACGTCGTAGGCCCCACGGTCAAGGGCACGGCCCGGTTCTTCCCGGATGTCCCCCTCCTGGATGCGGATCACGTCCTCGAGGTGATTCATCGCGACGGAGCGCGACGCCATGTCGGCCATGGCCGCCTGAATTTCGATGGCGTCGATCGAGCGGGTGTGGGTGCGGCCGTAGAGCAAAAGGGGCAGCACGCCGGTGCCGGTGCCGATGTCGAGGGTGCGGGTTTTGCGGTGCACAGCCGGCGCGGCGTACCAGGCGAGCAGCACCGAATCGATATTGAATCGGAAAGCGTCCGGGTCCTGAAGGATGTAAAGGCCGTCCAGGCCGAGGTCTTCGAGACGCTCGCCCGGCCTTTGAAATGGGGCGGCAAAATCTGTGGTCATAGGATTCTCCTTGTGTATTTGCAAATGTTTAACCTGTTGATAACCTGTTGCGGAATGTTGGCGGATATTCGGAACTTGTCCACAATTCGGTGGATAAATCTGGGGATTGGCTGTGTATCACCAAAAAAACGGCGGCAAGTTGTTGACAATCTTTCGACAGCTTGTGGATAAGATTCCGGCCCGCTGGGGACAACCGACAAGTTTATCCACAAAAAGGCGCAGCCGTAAACAGACTTTTCCACAGCAAAGTGAAATTCCGGCATTTTTTATCATGTTATCACATTAAAAGGCCGAGAATGCAACTTTTTTCGCCATTTTCCTTTTTAAAATAAGCGCTTTCTGATATAATGCAAATAGCACGGTTTATAAGCTATTTATCGTTTTCTGTCATGAAATAACCGGAAAAGAAAGTGGGTGGAACCATGGATGATCAAAATAATCGCGACAATGAAATGTCGAAAATCGTAGAAAAAGCCGAGAACCTCAAGACGATGTTCGCCAAGCAGAAAAGCGGCGAAATGGCCCCGCCAGCCAGCCCAGAACCGGAAGGCGCGGTTCAGCCGGCCGGCGACCCCGATCTCAAGGCGGCGCACATGCCCTTTGCGCACACGCGCACGATGGCGGAAAAGCGGACTGCCATTGATGCGGCCTTTGACAATGCCGTTGCCAACAGTCAAAAATCTGTCGGTCAGCTGATCGACGAAGCGGTCGCAGCGAAGATCCAGGCGGAACGCCAGGCATTGGCAGACGAAAAACAGTCCTTTGAAGCCAAGGTCCGCGCTGAAGCTGACGCTCAAGTCGCCGACACGAAGCGCAAACAGGCCGACGCGGAAGCAGCTCTGAAGGATCAGCAGGCGCAGGCCGCAGCCGACATCGAAGATTTCAAGGCGCAGCTCGCCCAAAAGGACGATCTTATCGCCGACGCCCAGCGCGAAAAAGCGGAAATTGCAGCGCAGGTTGAAACCCAGAAAACCGAAAAAGAAGCGCTGCGCAGCCAGATCGAAGCCGCTCGCCAGCACGCTGCGGACTACGACGACGAGCTTGCCCAGCTCAGACAGGCCCTCGTCGAACGCGACGCCAAAATGGCGGATATCAGCGCCGAACGTGACGACGCCCTGAGAGCGGCCGACGGCGCCAAACAGCAGCTGGCCGATTACCAGAACCAGATTGAAGCGGCGCAGGCCGAACCGGCATCGGATTCCACCACGGATGCCGGCATTGCCATGCAGCCGGAAACCGAAACGACCCTGACAGAAAACGAAATCGATACAACTCCGGCAGACGACGACGTCAAGGCATTCTTTGCGATGGACGACGATAATACAGAAGACAGCCAGCCGCAAGCGGCGTCGATCTGGGACGAAGGGGACGCAGACGATCTCTTCGAAGCGGAAGAAGCTGAAAACGACGCCCTGTTCGAATCCGAAGAACCGGTCGACGAAGACGAAGCAGACGAAGACGCCGAAAGTTTTGTGGTCAGCCACGAAGCGTACCGCACGAAGCCGAAGGAAGACGTCGAATTGAGCGAAGACATTCCGTGGGTTTCGCCAAATACCGCGGAAGAAATGAAGAAGCGGCGCCAGGCGAGAGCCGAGCTCATGCAGCAGGCCGCAGCTCGCGAAGCGCAGGCGGCCGAAGCGGCCCGCAACGCGGAAGCCAAGGCCAAGCCGGTCGGCAGCCGCCAGGCTGAAGAAGAACACGACGTGCTCGACGTGCTGCGCAACGCGGGCGCCGCGCCCGAAGCGCCGGAAGCAGAAAATATCGACGACGTGCAGCCGGTTCAAGAAGAAGCCGCGACTGAAAGCATCGACATCGGCACCCTGACCGAAGATGAAGCCCAGTTCTTCGAACAGGTCGGCCGGGAAACGGCGGCAGAAACTGACGAAGCCGACCTCTTTGAAGTTGAAGAGCCGATCAACGACGACGAAGGCGGTCTGTTCGAAGAAGTCGAAACCTACGATCAGACCGAAGGGGCGGCACAACCCGAACAGGCTGAAAGCCAAGACAGCATTTTCGACGACGTGACGAATTTGGACGACGACGATCAGGGCGATATTTTCGAAAACTCCAAGGGCTGGAGCGAAATGACCCACGACGAAACGCCGGAAGCGCCAGCAGCTGACGCCGCCGACGATTTGTTTGAGGAAGACGATCTCGACGAGGACCTCTTTGAAAGCGAAGCGCCGGAAGCCGAAGCGCCGGTTGAACCCGCCTCTGCGGAAGCGCAGCTCGAAGATTTCGACAGCCTCTTTGCCGGCCAGTCGTCGGACGATTGGTTCGAGGAAGAAGACAAAGCGGTCGAAGATGCCAGTTTTGAAGAAGAACCCGCTGAAGCAGCGCCGGCAGAAGCCGCCCCGGAAACGCAGCCTGAAGCAGAACCGGAAGAAAAACCGGAACTGACGGCAGACGAAAAGGAAGAAAAGGCGCGAATCGCGGCGAAGAATGCCGAAATCGACAAAGATATCGCCAAACTCGGCGACACCCAGGTGCTCGACACCGGCGCGATCAACGATTTCTTTGAAATGGCAGAAAAGGACGATAAAGTCCCGTCGCTCTTTGACAATCCGCCGGCTGACGACGGCAGCGACGATCTCTTCGAGGATGAAACCACCATCGAAGAAGGCGACGATGTCACCCAAATCGTCAAACCGTCTGAAATCGAAGAAAAGCTCGACGCAGGCGACGACGGCAGCCCGAAGCCTTATCACGACGATTTCGACGATCTCTTCGACGAAGGGGATCCGGATCCCTTTAGCGATGACGATGACAGCCACGCCGACAAGAAACGCAAACGCGGCTTGTTCCGCCGGAACCGCTAAACTGTATCCATAAGCACCAAGCAAAAAATAAGCACTGGTCTGAAAATCAGATCAGTGCTTTTTTTCTGCCCGAATGATTATTCGTAGCGCAGGGCGTCGATGGGGTTGAGCTTGGCGGCTTTGTTGGCCGGGTAGGCCCCGAAAAACAGCCCGATGGCCATCGAGAAGAGGACAGCCACGCAAATGGACGATGGCGTCGGATAAACGGCTATATGGACGAAATGGCCGCCGACCGCGCCAATGGCAGCGCCGACGCCGATCCCGAGCAGCCCGCCGATCAGACAGATGATGACGGATTCGACGAAAAACTGGAAACGGATGTCCCGGTTGCTGGCGCCCAGGGCTTTGCGGATACCGATTTCCCGGGTGCGTTCGGTGACGGAGACGAGCATGATGTTCATGACGCCGATGCCGCCGACGAGCAGGGAGATGCCGGCGATCAGCGCGATGCCCAGCGAGAGCTTCGCCATCTGATTATTGACTTCATTGGCTTGCTTTTCAATGTTCATCGTTGTGATTTTTGCGTCGGGGTTGTTCGCGTAATAATGCCGGTTAAACCAGGTTTTGATTTGGCGGCTCAGGGACTCGGTGTTGGCATCCTGGCTGAGGGTGACGATGATTTCCGAGTTGCCGTCGTCCGCGCGCATCAGCGCGTTGGCAGCGGCCGCCGAGAGGTAGACTGTCTCGTCGGAGACCCCGTTCATCGCGGACACGATATCCTTGCTGCCGGTTTTGTACACGCCGACGACGGTGCAGCGGACGCTGCCATTGTCGGTGCGCACCGTCATGATTTGGCCGACGGGGTCCTGATGGCCGAAGACCTTCAGAGCCAGCTCCTTTGAAATGACAGCCAGAGGGCGCGACCCGCGGGATTCCGTTTCGGTAAAGCGGTGGCCTGAGACGAGGCGCAGCTGCAGGTAGCTGAGGTAGCCGCCGTTGGCGCCGGTCAGCGAGACCTTGGTCTGTTTGAGGTCGTCGACGGTGCCCGACAGGCCGGTCGAGGTGGAATAAGCCACGTCGTCGATCTTCCCGGAGAAGTGATGCTGGAAGGCGTCGATCATCTCCTGACTGATCATATCCTTGGTGTCGATGGTGCCGTTGTCGCTGCTCCGCGGCGTGACGTAGACGTCGACGCTTTTCGACGCCATTGCGCTGAGGGCGTCGCTGACAGAGCGGCTCACGGCCGAGCCGATGGAGGAAATGGCGATGACCGAGCCGATGCCGATGATGATGCCGAGCATCGTCAGCAGGGCGCGCATTTTGTTGCTCTTCAGGCTGGTGATGGCGAGGCGGATGTTTTCTCGTAAATTCATCGCGCCGCCTCCATCACTTTTGCCGCGTCGGGGATTCTGCGCGCGGCCTTTCCGGCGCGCTCCCCGGTGATCCGGCCGTCCTCGATGGTGATGATGCGCTCGGCCTCCTCAGCCAGCTCGTCGTTGTGGGTGATGAGCACGATGGTTTTGTGCTGGTTTTCGTGGAGGTGGTGGAAGATGTCCATGACCATCCGCCCGGTGTGGGAGTCCAGGGCGCCGGTGGGTTCGTCAGCGAGGATGATCGGCGGATCGTTGGCCATGGCCCGGGCGATGGCGACCCGCTGGCACTGCCCGCCGGAGAGCTCGTTGGGCATGTGGGAGGCCCAGGCGCCCATTTTGACAGTTTGAAGCAAGGCGTAGGCGCGGCTTTGCCGCGCTTTCTGGCTGACCCGGGCGTAGAGCATCGGCAGCTCGACGTTGGACAGTGCGGAGGTCCGAGGGATTAGGTTGAAGGACTGGAAGACAAAGCCGATTTTCTGGTTGCGGATCATCGACAGGCGCTGGTCCGGCACTTGGTCGATGGGCAGACCGTCGAGGACGTATTGCCCCTCGGTGGGCCGGTCCAGCACGCCGATGATGTTCATCAGCGTCGATTTGCCCGAACCCGAGGGCCCGACGATGGCGGCGAATTCGCCGTCGTCAATGGACAGGTTCAAGTCGTCGAGGACAGTCAGCTCGTTGGCCGTGCCGATGAAATAGCGCTTGGTGATGTGTTCCAAATGGATGAGTGCCATGGCCCCTCCTTATTCCTGAACCTGCTGGCCGTCTTCGAGGGACGCCGGATTGAGGGCGACTTTGGCGCCGGCTTTGAGGCCCTCGGCGGTAATCTGGATGTGGGTGTCGTTTTGCAGGCCCGTTTCGACCACCACCGCCTCGACCGTCTTCGGCGCGTCTTTGTGGGACTTCACGACGAAGATTTCGTAACGGCCGTTTGCGTCCTTCGTCACCGCGTCGATGGGCACGGTGAAAACATTCTGGCGGTTTTCGACGGTGATGTCCTGATTGGTCTTCATGCCGATTTTTAAGCCGTCGGTCGGCCGCGCGATATCGACAGTCGCCTGGAAAGTTGCGGCGGAGCCGGAACTCACCGAGGTGGTGCCGGAAGCGGACAGCGCCGAGGTCGTGTCTGAACTCATGGCAGACGAGCCCGCGTCAGCGTTTCCGACCGCGGCATCGGTGCTCGTCGGGGCGACGCTGGCGATCACGCCGGTGTAGCGGCGCCCGCCGGTGCCGTCGGCGGTAATGGTCACGGCCTGGCTGGTGGAGACGGCGCTGATGTCGTTCTGGTCGATCTGCATGACGATCTGGAGATTGCCGGTGTTCTGAATGGTGAAGAGCTCCCCGGAGGTGGGATTGCCCTTGACCGCGCCGACGTGGGTGATCGTGCCGGCAATGGGCGCGGTGACGGCGCGGGCCTGGCCGGTCTGGCTGTCGACGAGGGTGCAGAGTCTTGCGCCCTTGTTGACCGTGTTGTTCAGCCCGACGTCGACGCTTTGGATGAGGCTGCCGCTGCTGTCTGCCACGACGCTGACGTTTTTGCTTTGGACGGTGCCGTCCGCGGAGATGGTTTTGGTCAAATTGCCGTAGGTGATGCGTGCCGTTGTGATGTGTTTGAGATTGGGCTTGCTCTTTTGATAGAGCGCAGCGGCGGCGATGCAGGCAGCGGCGGCGATCAAGATGATGGCGATGATCCGCTTCCGGCGTTTTTTGCGGCCTTCGTCGGCCACCATCGGATCAGGTGTCAGGGCTTCACCATCTTCAAAAACCGGACGGTTCGCGTCGTCCGGCTGGAAATTTCGTTTAAAGGGATTTTTCATGGGATCCTCCTTTGATTGTATTAAGGTAATAATACATCGTGAAACGCAGTTTGTCAACAAAAAAAGAGCCGCCCTGGGGCAGCTCTGTATGCATTTATCAAATGATGATTAGTTTCACGCTTTGTCGATGGATCCGAAGACTTCCATTTTTTCTTTGACCTTGGCCTTGATGGCTTCCGTTCCTGGCAGGAGCAGTTTTCTCGGGTCGAAGCCTTTGCCGACCTTGTCTTTGCCGGCTTCGATGTATCCGCGGGTCGCTTCTGCGAAGACGAGCTGGCATTCGGTGTTGACGTTGATCTTGGAGACGCCGAGCTTAATCGCGTGCTGAACCATTTCGTCTGGGATGCCTGTGCCGCCGTGGAGCACCATTGGCAGGTCGCCGATTTCCTTCTGGATGTTGGCGAGCACGTCGAAGTTCAGTCCCGGCCAGTTTTCCGGATAAACGCCGTGGATGTTGCCGATGCCGGCTGCGAGGAAGTCGATGCCGAGGTCTGCGATCTGCTTGCATTCCTTCGGATCTGCGAATTCGCCAGCGCCGATGACGCCGTCTTCTTCACCGCCGATGGTGCCGACTTCCGCTTCGATGGACAGGCCGAGAACGTGAGCCGCAGCGACGAGTTCCTTCGTCTTTTCGACGTTTTCTTCAAAAGGCAGATGAGAGCCGTCGAACATGATTGAGGAGAAGCCGGCGTTGATGCAGGCCTTTGCCCCTTCGTATGAGCCGTGATCCAGATGCAGCGCAACGGGAACGGTGATGTTTAAGGATTCGATCATCGCCTTGACCATGGCTGCGACGGTTTTAAAACCGGTCATGTATTTGCCGGCGCCTTCGGAAACAGCCAGGATGACTGGGGAGTTGTTTTCCTGTGCGGTTTCGAGAATGGCCTTCGTCCATTCGAGGTTGTTGATATTGAAAGCGCCAACGCCGTAATGCCCGGCTCTCGCCTTGACTAACATATCCTTTGCTGAAACTAACATGTGATACCTCCATATCAAGTTAATGTGTTATCCTTATTATAGCGGACAGGGGCGCCAATAACAATAGAATAACCCCAAAATTATGTAAAAATCAGCGAAAACATTCAAAATTAATCAATATTTATCAAAAATGAGAACGACCGGCAGACTGTGTTATAATGAAATGATCAATGGATGTGATGGGAGGCTGTGATGAAAAAAGATCCGTACCGGTTCCAGCGGAGCTGCTTTAAGGCTCAGGCGGTATCTCCGGGCTCAGAGAAATGGGCGGCGGCCGCGGCGAGGAGGGACGCGCTCTACCAGCGCGACGAAGACATCCGCACGCCCTTCGGCCGGGATTACACCCGGATTCTGCACTCGTCGGCCTACCGCAGGCTCAAGTACAAGACGCAGGTGTTCTTCCGGCCGCGCAATGACCACGTCTCCACCCGGATCGACCACGTGCACTACGTCGCCTCCATCGGCCGGCTCATCGCCGATTTCCTCGGGCTCAACGGCGAGCTCACGGCGGCCATCGCCATCGGCCACGACCTCGGCCACACGCCCTTCGGCCACGACGGCGAGGCGGCCCTTGCGGCGATTGTCCGGCGGGACGGTCTGGCGCCGTCTTTTTGGCACGCGGCCAACGGCCTGCGTTTTGTCGACGAATTTGAACTGCTCTCCGGCCCGGACGGCAGGCAGTACAATTTGGACCTGACTTACGCGGTGCGGGACGGCATCGTCGGCCACAGCGGTCCGGTGAACGCGCCGCTGTTCCCGCGGGAGGCGGCGATCGATCTGAAGGATTTCACCCGGCCGGGTCAGTTCAACCCCTTCACCTGGGAGGGGTGCATCATCAAAATCGCAGACAACATCTCCTATCTGGGGCGGGACATCGACGACGCCGTGCTCCTTGGGCTCATGAAGCCAGAAGACCGCCGGGTTTACGCCGAGGTGGTCGATCGGTACGCCCGGGCGGCGGGGATTTCGTCCATCGACGTGAACAACGCCAACGTCATCCACCTGATGGTGACCGATTTGTGTCTGCATTCGACGCCGGAACGGGGCATGGGCTTTTCAGCGCCGGCGATGAAGGCGATCAGTGAAGTCACCCGGCTTAACCGCGAACTGATTTATTACAACGACCGGCTCAAGGCCTACAAGGATTACGGCCGCCAGGTGATCGAGACCATTTACGGGGCCCTCTGCCGCTACGCCGAGGAGCCAGGCCGCCGGGATTATTTCCGGGAGCAGTTTCCGTCGCTGACCGCCGGATTTGAAAAATGGCTCGTCGACTACATGCAGGGCTTCCACGACGAGAAGCGGGCCGACACGTTGGCCTGCCATTGGGTTTACACCTACCGGAAAGGGGAGGCCGGCGTGTCAGAGATGAAGCGCGCCGCGGTGGACTACATCTCCGGCATGACAGACCGGTTCATCGAGCTGCTCTATCGGGAGCAGGTGGTGTTCAAAAGCCAGCGCACACCTTACGTGTCGCTGTAAATAAATGAAAATAATTGAGAAAGTGAAATAGAAAACAGAGGCAATACAATGGAAATCGAACCAGTACTTCAAAATAAAAGCGTCGTCATCATCGGACTCGGGCTCATGGGCGGGGCCCTCGCCATGGCTCTCAGAAAAGAAAGGCCGGATTGGATCGGCGCCATCGACACCGACAGCGAAGTTCTCGAGGCGGCCCTCGACCGCGGCGTCATCGATCAGGGGGAAAACGACGCGGAAGGCGCGGCGCGCATCCTCGCGCAGGCGGATTTCGTCTACTTCTGCCTGTACCCGCGCACGGCGGTGAATTTCTTCAAGACCCACATGGGAGATTTCAAGCCCGGCGCCGTGATCACCGATATCACCGGGGTTAAGCAGATCCTCGTCGACGAGGTGCTGCCGATTCTTAGAGACGACGTCGATTTCATCATGGGCCACCCCATGGCCGGCAGCGAAAAGGAAGGCTTCGGCGGCGCGGACGAGCGGATTTTCCTCGGACACAACTACATCCTCGTGCCTATGTCCCAGAACGATCCCGACCACATTGAGTGGCTCGAGCGCGTGATTTACAACATGGGCTTCACAAACATCGTCGAGACGACCCCGGAAGGCCACGACAAAAAGATCGGCTTCACCTCTCAGCTCTGCCACGTCATCGCCTGCGCTCTTATCGACTGTAAGGAAGAGCGCCACCTTTCGGATTTTGAAGGGGGCAGCTTCATGGACTTGACGCGGATTGCGATGATCAACGCGCCGATGTGGGCGGAGCTCTTCGTGAGCAACCGCGAGGCACTGCTGTCCCAGATCGATGATTTTGAAAATAGTATGAAAACTCTTAGGGGGATGATTGAAAATTCTGATGAAAATGGCTTGGAAGATTTGATGTTTTCAGTCCGCAAAAAGCGCGTAACGATGGAAATCGACCGTAAAAACAGGACTTTGGCCATTGAAAATCAGTTTAAACATAATGAATCTTAATTAAATCTTAAGAAAATCTAAATGTAACAGTTTACATTAGGGATATTCCAATTTACATTCTTACAACGCTTGACGTTTTTTTCATAACGCGCTATACTATAGTCACATCAAGGAAATACATTCGATTGAAGCACACACCCGGTTGGATGTATTTGATGTTCAGAACTTGCTGAATATGCGAGAATTCAGCAAGGAATCATAATATTACCCCCCTCTCTCCAAAGGACTTCGAACTCCTCCCCCTATTTGGTTCGAAGCCCTTCTTTTTTTGTCTTTTTTCATTGATTTACAATATTTATCGTCAAATCAATCGGCGCCAATAAAAAAACCTGTCTGAAAATTTTCAGACAGGCTTTGATGTAGGGAAGGACTTATGCAATCCCCTTGATTTTCTTGACTTCTGCGGTCAGTGCCGGGACGACAGCAAAGAGGTCGCCGACAACACCGTAATCAGCGATGTCGAAGATTGGTGCTTCTTCGTCTTTGTTGATGGCGACGATGCAGTCAGAGCTGCTCATCCCAGCAACGTGCTGAATGGCGCCGGAAATCCCGCAGGCGATGTACAGTTTCGGGCCAACTGTTTTACCAGTCTGGCCAACCTGATGGGAGTGTGCGATCCAGCCAGCGTCAACGGCTGCACGGGATGCACCGACAACGCCGCCCAAAGCGTCGGCTAATTCCTGTAACGGTTCGTAGCCTTCCGGTCCGCCGACACCGCGGCCGCCGGAAACGATGACGTCCGCGCCGACCAGGTCGACCATTTCGGAAGCGTCTTCTTTGATTTCTTTGATTAAGCGGGTTCTAATATCTTCAGGAGCAACGTGGATGTCTTCTTTGATGACTTCGCAGGTGCGGCCTTCTTCAGGTTCCGCTGCCTTGAAGACACCAGGACGGACAGTACCGAGCTGTGGACGGTGGTTCGGGCAGAGGATGGTGGCCATCAGGTTGCCGCCGAATGCCGGACGGGTCCAAGCGATATTGCCGGTTTCTTCGTCGTAGCCGAGTTTTGTACAGTCAGCGGTCAAGCCAGTCTGCAGACGGGATGACAGACGCGGTCCGACATCGCGGCCGTTGTTGGTTGCGCCGATGAGCATGGTGGTCGGTGCGTATTTGGTGACAACTTCGTACAGCGCGTTGACATAAGCGTCGGTGGTGAAGTGTTCGTATTCTTCGCCGTCGATGACGATGACCTGATCTGCGCCGTGTTCCTGAACAGCTTTCACAGCTGCGTCGGTGTTGTGGCCGAGTACCAGACCAACCAGTTTGCCGCCCTGTTTTTCAGCCAGTTCGCGGCCAGGGTTTAACAATTCCAGGCCCACATTCTGAGCGGAGCCATCAGGATAAGTTTCAATAAATACCCAAAGATCCTTTGTTTTCGGTTCCATTTCTGATCTCCTCTCTTATATTATAGTAAGCCTTCTTTGTCGAGGGCAGCTGCCAGATTTGCAGCGAGTTCTTCTGGCGATTCGCCGGTGATCATTTCGCCGCCGGTCTTGACTGGCGGGACGAAAGTCTTCTTAACGTTAGTCGGTGAGCCCTTCAGGCCGCATTTTGCGAAATCGATGTCGAAATCTTCTTCGCCGAGGACGTGGATTTCTTTTTTGCGAGCAGCCAGTTTGTCTTTGATCTTCGGCAGACGCGGATCAAATGACGGTTTGGTTGCGGTGACCAGGCACGGGAAGCTGGCGCCGAGGATTTCCTGGCCGTCTTCTGTTTCGCGGGTGACCTGAATTTCATCGTCCGTCATTTCAGCGGTTAAGCCGTAAGTGATTTGCGGGATGCCGAGGTGTTCAGCCAGTTCCGGACCAACCTGAGCGGTGTCGCCGTCGATTGCCTGTTTGCCGCAGAAGATGACATGGAATTTGCCTTCGATTTCTTCGATCTTCTTGATGGCGCAGGCCAGAACGTAGCTGGTTGCGAGAGTATCGGATCCGCCGAATTTACGGCCGGAAACCAAATAAGCTTCGTCGCCGCCGACTGCCAGGCAGTTCTTCAGCGCTTCTTTAGCCTGATCTGGTCCCATTGATACGACGACGATTTTGACGTCGTCTCTTGCATCCTTAATGCGTGCGGCCATTTCCAGCGCGTACCCATCGAAAGGATTGACAATGCTCGGCACACCTTTACGAATCAGCGTATTCGTTTCCGGATCAATACGGATTTCGGTTGTGTCAGGCACTTGTTTAACACACACGAGAAAATTCATGATATTACGTTGCCTCCTTAAAAAATCAATGTGTATCATCTGGACGAAAAAGCGTCCTAATAATTTGTGAATATTGTAACATAAAGATAAGGCGTGCGTAAAGGGTTTTAATGGCAAATTAATGCAAATTTAATGCAAAAAATTACTGATTAGTGGCACACTTTAACAAAATTTTCCCCTCGTATAGGCTATGTCAAATCTCCCTGAGGAATGGGCCAAAAATCAGGTTGAAGGGGAGAAGGGAATAAGCGTATAATAAATGCAATCAATATTGGTCATCAGGCTGCGTCAATCGGCGCAGTTCAGAGGAATAGAAGGGTTAAAATGGATAAGACAACCAATCAGGCAATGGCGCAGCCGATTCGCGTCGGCCTCGGCTACGACGTGCACGCCTTTGAAGCAGGCCGCCCGCTGATTCTCGGCGGGGTCCGCATCGAAGGGCACGCCGGCCTCCGGGGGCACTCCGACGCCGACGTGCTCCTGCACGCGGTGATGGACAGCCTCCTCGGGGCATTGGCCCTCGGCGATATCGGCGCCCATTTTCCAGATACTGACGCAAAATACGCCGGGGCGGACAGCATGGCGCTGACCGATCACGTCTGGCGGCTCATCGACGAAGCCGGCTACAAAATCGGCAACGTCGATGCCATTATTGTGGCCCAGGCGCCGAAAATGGCGCCCCACATTTCGGCGATGCGGGCCAACATCGCGGCGTGCCTCCGGGCGGACGTCTCGCAGATCAGCGTCAAGGCGACGACGGAAGAGCATTTGGGATTTACCGGAAGGGAGGAAGGCATCGCGGCCAAAGCTGTCGCGTGCCTGATTAAAAAATGATTGGCTTTGTGGCAGCGATGGAAGAAGAAGCGGCCGCCTTTGCGCGGTGGATGACAGACACCAGCACCTTTGCGAAGGGCGGCATCGATTTTGTCACCGGGAAAGTCGGCAGCAGCGACGTGACCCTTGCGGCCGTCGGGCTCGGCAAGGTCAACGCCGCCATGGGCACCCAGATGCTCATTGACTGCTATGGCGCCGACCCGGTTATCAGTTTTGGCGTCGCCGGCGGCATCGGCGAGGGGCTTGCCTTTGGCGAGCTCGTCATCAGCACCGACGCGGCGGCCTACGGGTTTGAACCGGACAAAGGCGGGCTCAAGCCTGTGGACGTACCCTTTATGAACGGGACGGTTTACCCGGCGGATGGGGAGCTGATCGCGGACGCGGTCCGCGGGGCTCAGAAACTCAAGCTCAAATACCGCAAGGGCCGGGTGCTCACAGACGACCGGGTGGTGGCCGACTCCAGGCTCAAGGCGGCGCTGCGGCAGCATTTTAAAGCCGAATGCGTCGAAATGGAAGGCGCTGCGGTCGCGCAGACGGCCCAGGCCAACGGCGTGGCCTGGCTCATCCTCCGCGGGATCTCCGATTTGGCGGATGAAAACATGCAGGGCACTTACGACCAACACTACACCAAGGCCATCGAAGCGGCGGCTGGCGCCGCGGTGGCGGTGTGTCTGGTTCAGAATACGTCCAAGGGCTGTCAAGCTTAATAAAAACAACTAAAACATAAAGAAAGTTAGAGGCAAATATGAACGAAAACAGCGAAAAAGATATGTCGGCGCTGGGTGCGGCGCAGATCGGCGGCGACGAACGGGAATTTGACGAATTGGGTATTAAAGTGCCGGTGCCGGCCCATCGGCCGACCTGGGCGGAAATCAGTCTGGACAACGCCGTGCTCAATTTGCAGGCAATTAAAAAACGGGTGGGCCCGGGCCCGAAAATCATCGCGGTGGTTAAGGCCGACGCCTACGGCCACGGCATTGAATTCACCCAGACGATTCAGGACGAAGGCGTGGACATGATGGCCGTCGCCTTTTTGGACGAAGCCATCGCCCTGCGCCAGAAGGGCATCGACCGGTGCGACATCATGCTCCTCGGGCTGACCCGCCCGAACCAGATTCCCGATCTGGTGGAATGGGACATTCAGCCGGCGGTGGATTCCCTGGAATTCGCGCGGGCACTTTCGGAATACAACGTGAAAAACGGCACGGTGACCCGCATCCACGCGAAGGTGGACACCGGTATGGGCCGCATCGGCTTCCGCTGGGATGAAGCGGTGGACGCCATTGCCGAAATCGCCGGCATGCCGGGCATCGAGCTTTACGGCTTATTCACCCATTTCGCGACGGCGGACGAATCGGAAAAATCCTTCACAGAGCTTCAGATGAAGCGCTACCTCGACGTCGTCCGGGGGCTCAAGGCCAAGGGGGTCGAAATTCCGCTGAAGCACGTGGAAAATTCTGCGGCAATTGTCGATTTCAGTAAATCGGTGTTCAACGCCGTGCGCCCGGGGATCATTCTTTACGGGCTTTACCCGTCGGACGAAGTCAAGAAAGAAAATCTGAAGCTGCGCCCGGTGATGACCTTTAAATCCACGGTCATGCATCTGAAGACGATCCACGCCGGGGATTCCTGCGGCTACGGCCGGAAATTCATCGCCGACGGCGATCGGAAAATTGCGACGCTGGCCGTGGGCTACGCCGACGGCTACACCCGGATGCTCTCGGGCAAGGGAACGGAGGTTTACCTCGACGGCCACCGCGCGCCGGTGGTCGGCAACATCTGCATGGACCAGTGCACGGTCGATGTGACCGACGTGCCGGGGGTCAAGGTCGGCGACGAGGTCGAACTCTTCGGGCCCCACATTCCGGTGGAAGAACTGGCCGAAAAACTCGGGACCATCAATTACGAACTGGTCTGCATGGTCAACAAACGGGTGCCGCGGCTCTACAAATTCTTGGGAGACGAACACCTCGAGGTCGAAATCTTAAATGACGGCTTTTACGGCGCGTTTTAATCGGCGCCGGGGGCAGGTGCAGCCGGCGCTTTGAGCCGGGCGCGCAGGTATTTGATCGGGATGCCCCGTTCTGAGAACATCGCCTCGTGCTCGGTGGGAAAATCCTCGAGAGCAGCGTAGCGCGCGTCGCTGTGAAGGTCCCGGCTGAGGGCGAGGACTTCGAAGCCGGCTTCCTCGAGATAGCCGAGGGTCGCTTCGAACAAATCGTCGTCGTCGGTTTTGAAGCGCAGCCAGGCCCCGGGCGCGAGAAAGGCCTTGTACTTTTCCAGCTGGCGGGTGTGGGTCAGCCGCTTCTTGTGCTTTTTGCGCTTGGGCCAGGGGTTGCAGAAATTGATGAACAGGCCGTCGATGCGGTCGTCAGGGCCGAGGATTTTCTCGATGCGCTCGATGTCCCAGGCGGTGAGTGTTAAATTTTCCGGGTCGGCGCCGCCGCGTTCGGCGACGACGTTGCGCCGGGTGATGCCGAGCATGGTGTCGATCATGTCGACGGCGAGATAATTATTTTCAGGGTGAGCGGCGGACATTTTCGCGATGAAATGCCCTTTGCCGCAGCCCAGTTCCAAGTAAAGCGGGTGCGCGGGCGCAGGGAAGCGTTCGCGCCAGTGATTTTTCAAAGTCCAGGGTTCCGCGGCGAAAAACGGGCTGGCTTCCAGCTCGGGCCGCGCCCACGGACGGGGTCGGATGTGCATAAGGCCTCTCCTTTTTATATGAATTGATTTTGATTCGAATGTATTTTAATGGAAGATGGGATTTTGAGCAAGGGGGATGGGATGAAAGCCGCTCACGATTCACAGATTACGCGCAACCCGCTGTATAGCGCGCCGCTGATGCCGCTGATCGCGAAGTACGCCGTGCCGTCGATTGTCAGCATGCTCGTGTCGGCGGCCTACAACATCACGGACCAGGCCTTCATCGGCCACGTCGTCGGCCTCGTGGGCAACGCCGCGACGAGCGCCGCCTTTCCGGTGGTGACGCTGACGACGGCCTTCGCCCTGCTCATCGGCAACGGCATGGCCGCCGCCTACACCATGGCCATCGGCGCCGGCAAGCGCGGCGAGGCAGCGCACATCGTCGGGACGGGGACCTTCATGCTGGCTCTGGCCGGGGTGCTCGTCTTCACGACCATCGTCGGGCTCAAGCAGCCGATTTTGATTCTCTGCGGTGCGACGAAAACCGTCATGCCCACCGCCAGCCTTTACCTCAAATACACGGCCTTCGGCCTGCCGATGCTGCTCTTTGCCAACGCCGGCGCCAGCCTCATGCGCGCCGACGGCAGCCCCAACGCGGCCATGGCCGCTTCGGTGAGCGGGGCGGTTCTCAACGTGGTCCTCGACGCGGTTTTCATGTTTGGGCTCCACCTGGGCATCCGCGGGGCGGCGCTGGCCACGGTGATCGGTCAGGGCGTGTCGTTTTTATGCTGCCTGTTTTATTACCCGCGGTTCAAATGCATCCGCTTCAAACTTTCGTCGGTGGCCTACCGGCCGGAGACCGCGGCGCAGATCGCCAAGCTCGGCACCGCGAATTTCATCAACCACATCATCATGGCGCTGGTCAACATCGTGCTCAACAACCAGCTGACCCGATACGGGGCGCTGTCGCCCTACGGCAGCGACATCCCGCTGGCGGTGGCCGGAGTGGTCGCCAAACTCAACGTCATTCTCGCGGCCTTCGCCGTCGGGCTGGCCCAGGGCTGTCAGCCGGTGGTCAGTTTCAATATGGGGGCGCAGAATTACCCGCGGGTCAAGGGGGCGTATCTGACGGCAGTGCGCGCCGCGGTGATCGTGAGCATCATCGCCTTCGCGGTTTTCCAGATCTTCCCGCGGCAGATCGCGGGCCTGTTCAGCACAGGCAGCGCCGCCTATTTCGACTTCGCCGAAAAATACCTGCGCATTTACATGTTCATGATTTTCGTCTACGGGGTGCAGCCCATGACGGTGAATTACCTCGCCAATATCGGCTGCGTTGCCAAGGGCATCACGCTCTCGGTCGCCCGCCAGGGCTTCTTCTTAATTCCGCTGCTCGTCTTTCTGCCGCGGCTTTTGGGCATCGACGGCGTGCTGTTTGCCGGGCCTGCCGCCGACGCGCTGGCCTTTGCCCTTTCGGTGGTGCTGATGCGAAAGAATTTCAGAGAACTGGATCAGATGGCGGCCGAATCCGGGAAAACCCTGTAAATTCGCCCTTGCAATTTTATAAAAAAATGATACAATACAGAATCATAGTCAAAGGCGTTGATGAAGACGGTGTTTTGACCCCTGTGTCAACCAGAGAGGCGGCCCTTAGCTGAAAAGCCGCCGGCGCAGCAGAACGCGGATCACTTCGGAGCCGGCAGCCTGAACGGAGTAGGGCGGCCCGGGAAGCCGTTAACCTTAAAATGAAGCGGGCCGCAGCGCGGCCAATGCGGGTGGTTCCGCGGTAATCATGGATTATCGTCCCTTTTTGAAAAATCAAAGAGGGGCTTTTTTTATATTTGAATTGTCATAGAGGAGGAAATATGGCGCGAAAGTTTTCTGAATTGTCCAAAGCTCCTGTGAAGGAAGTCGAAACCCAAATCGCTTCCAAATGGGAAAAAGAAGACATCTTGAACAAAACGATTGAAGCACACGCTGACGACAGCAATTTTGTATTTTTTGAAGGGCCGCCGACGGCCAACGGCAAGCCGGGGATTCACCACGTCCTCGCGAGAACCCTGAAGGATTCGGTCTGCAAATACCAGACGATGAAGGGACACCGCGTGCTGCGCAAGGCCGGCTGGGACACCCACGGCCTGCCCGTCGAAATCGAAGTGGAAAAACAGCTGGGCATCCACAACAAGCCCGAAATTGAAGACTACGGCATCGCCAAATTCAACAAGAAATGCCGCGAATCCGTCTTTACCTACGAAGCGCAGTGGCGCGAGCTGACCAAGCGCATGGGCTATTTCATCGATCTCGATCACCCGTACATCACCCTGGACAACAATTATATCGAAACCGAGTGGTGGATTCTTGACCAGTTCTACAAAAAGGGCCTGATTTACGAAGGCCACAAGATTTTGCCCTACTGCCCGCGCTGCGGCACCGGCCTGGCGTCCCACGAAGTCGCCCAGGGCTATCAGGAAATCAAGACCAACACGGTCACCGTCGCCTTCAAACGCAAGGACGCTGACGAATACTTCCTCGTCTGGACGACGACGCCGTGGACCCTCGCCGCCAACATCGCCCTCTGTGTCAATCCGGAAGCGGATTACATCAAAGCCAAGAGCCGCGGCACGGTCTTCATCTGTGCGGAAGTCCTCGCCGACAAACTCCTCGGCGACGATTACGAAGTTGTCGAACGCATGAAGGGCAAGGATCTGGAATACGTCGAATACGAACCGATCATGCCTTTCGTCCGTCCGGCCCGGGGCAAGGGCTATTTCGTCACCTGCGCCGATTACGTCACCACCGACGACGGGACGGGGATCGTCCACATCGCTCCGGCCTTCGGGGAAGACGACTACCAGGTCGGCCGCCGCTACGATCTGCCGGTGCTCCAGCCGGTCGGCCTCGACGGCAAATACACGGCGACGCCATGGAAGGGGCACTTCGTCATGGAAGAAGGCCTCGACGTCGAAATCATCAAATGGCTCAAAGATCAGGACGTCCTGTTCAAAAAAGAAAAGGTCACCCACAACTACCCCCACTGCTGGCGCTGCAAGACCCCGCTGGTCTATTACGCCAAGCCGAGCTGGTACATCGAAATCACCAAGCTGAAGGATCAGCTTATCAACAACAACAACGGCGTCAAATGGTTCCCGCCTTTTGTCGGCGAAAAGCGCTTCGGCAACTGGCTCGAAAACTTAAACGACTGGGCGCTGTCGAGAAGCCGCTACTGGGGCACCCCGCTGAATATCTGGCGCTGTGACGACCCGGACTGCGGCTGCACCACCTCCGTCGGCAGCCGGAAGGAATTGGCGGAACGGGCCATCGAAGACATCGACGACAGCATCGAGCTGCACCGCCCCTACGTCGACGACGTCCACCTGACCTGCCCCCACTGCGGCGGCCGCATGTCCCGCGTGCCCGACGTCATCGACGTCTGGTTCGATTCCGGCTCCATGCCTTTCGCCCAGCAGCATTATCCCTTCGAAAACAAAGAAAAATGGGAAGACCAGTTCCCGGCCGACTTCATCTGTGAAGGGATCGACCAGACCCGCGGCTGGTTCTACTCGCTCCTCGCGATTTCGACCTTCCTCACCGGCAAGTCGCCTTACAAGAACGTGCTGGTCAACGATTTGGTCCTCGACGCCAACGGACAGAAAATGTCCAAGAGCCGCGGCAACACCGTCAACCCCTTTGAATTGTTCGACCAATACGGCGCTGACGCCCTGCGCTGGTACCTGATGTATGTCAGCCCGGCCTGGACGCCGACCCGTTTCGACGAATCGGGCCTGCAGGAAGTGCGCAGCAAATTCTTCAACACCTTGAAGAACACCTACGCCTTCTTCGCCCTTTACGCCAACACCGACGGCATCGACGCCGACGCCATCGCCACGGACGAATTTGACATCGCCCCGGCGGACCGCCCGGTCATCGACCGCTGGATCTTGAGCAAATACAACCGCCTGGTCAAGAACGTCACCGAAGCCATGGATCAGTACAACCACAACGCGGTGGTCCATCTGATTCAGAATTTCGTCAATGACGATCTGTCCAACTGGTACATCCGCCGCAACCGCCGCCGCTTCTGGAAATCGGGCATGGACGACGATAAGAAGGCCGTCTACCGCACGACTTACGAAGTCCTCGAAGGGCTGTGCCGCCTGTGTGCACCCTTCGCGCCGTTCATCAGCGAAGAAATGTACGGCGATCTGACCGGCGCTGATTCCGTCCACCTGGCCGCTTATCCGGTGGCGGACGAAAGCCTGATCTCAGACGACGTCGAAAAACCGATGGACCTGGTGCGCGATCTCGTCTCCCTCGGCCGCTCCGCCAGAGAAGACGCAAAGATCAAGGTCCGCCAGCCGCTGACCAAAGTCATCATCGACGGCGAATACAAGGGAGTTCTCGGCGATTTAACGGAACTGCTCAAAGAAGAGCTCAACGTCAAGGCGGTCGATTTTGAAGACGACCTTCAGTCCTTCCTGAACTTCACTGTCAAGCCGAACTTCAAGGTCGCCGGACCGATCCTCGGCTCGAAGGTCAAGCTTCTCGGCAAGGCCATGGCCACCGTGGACGCGGCAGCCCTCGTCGCCGCCACTTCCGCCGGCAAAGCTTACCCGGTCGAAGTGGAAGGGGAAACCATCGACGTGACGCCGGAAATGGTCGACGTGCGCATCGCCGCGAAGGACGGCTTCGACGTCCAGACCGACGGCGAACATTTCGTCATCCTCGACATGACCTTAACCGACGCCCTCATCGCCGAAGGCATCGCCCGGGAATGTATCTCAAAAGTCCAGCAGATGCGCAAGAATCACGATTTCGAAGTGACCGATCACATCGCCATCACCTACGAAGCCGACGATGAAGCGGCCCAGGCCATCGAAGCCAACGCCGAATTCATCAAGAAAGAAACCCTGGCCGAAACCCTCCAGGCCGGCAGTGCCGAAGAAGAACAGGATCTCAACGGCCACGCCGTGAAGCTTTCTGTCGCACGAGTTTAAGATCAACTCAACGCAATAAAAAATCCCTGGGTGGTTAACCACTCAGGGATTTTTTTGCGGCGATTAAGCTTGTCGTTCGGCGAGCAGCCACGCCATGACGTGGACCGCCTGTTGAAGGCCGCCGGTTTCAATCAGCCGGCAAATCGACGTGTCAATTCAATTTGGTCAAAAACTGGGCCGAGCGCTGGCGGATGGGGCCGGCGACGACACAGAGCAAGACGGCGTAGAGGGGATAGAGCACGACGTTTTTGACGATCCGGGCGGCGAAAAGCGCCATGAAGGCGTTGCCGTACATTAAGGACAGCCAGAAGGTGTTGAGCAGCATATCGACGCCGATCGTGACGACCGCCTGGGCGATGAGCACCCGGGAGACCGACGGCTTTTTGTGGACGATCAGTCCGAAAATCAGCCCGGTCAGCGCGTAGCTGATCGTGAATCCCGGGAAGAACGCCCCGGACGGGTGCACCATGTAGCCGAGGATATCGGACAGGCCGCCCACCGCGCACCCGAGCCCCGGCCCGAGCAGAATGCCGGCGGCGGCGATGGCCAAGCCGTTAAACCGGATCTCTAAGGTGTTGGTGACCGTGATGGAAAAGAAGGACAGGATGGTGGCGAGGGCGACAAAAAGCGCCGACGTGACGATCCGCCTCGTGTGCATTGATGACATAAAAAAACCTCCTTTGCAGCAGGTCCTTCGCTACAAAGGAGAGAGACAATCTCGGAAGTAGCAACGGGATGCGGAAGGGACACCGTAAGCCTTGCGCTTTTCGTCTGGCTGACAACTCCCCGTTCAGCCGGCACTTGACGCGTCCGATCCTACTCTGCTTCATCAATTTTCTTTATTATATCGGTCGCGCCCGGCGATGGCAAGGGGAGATTAAAAAAATACAAAAATTGATTAAAATCGCGAAAAAGTGTAGTCTCATGACAAGCAGTATGTTATAATATAAACACAATTTGGAGATAGATTGTCGTCCGCCGGCGTAAATCAATTGGAGAGGATTGAGCAGCGGACAGGCGCGCGCACCGCGATTTATCGGTGTGCCGCAGAGGGGGAACAAAGATACGGCCTGACCGTATCTTTTTTTATTGCCGCCGTTGTGGCAGAATCATCGCAGGTTAGTTAGCTAAACGAATGAGATCTTTAATCGAGAAAGGAAGTGAAGGGATGGCGCGTCCTCAAACGCTGACCGTCGGCATGCCCCGGGCGCTGCTGTATCACCGGTACGCGGTGCTGTGGCAGACTTATTTCGACGCCCTGGGCATCGCGACGGTTGTTTCAGAAGAGACCAACCGCGAAATCGCCGAAGGGGGCATCGCGGCCGCCACGGACGAGATGTGCCTGTCGCTGAAGGTGTACCTCGGACACGTCGCGGCGCTGATCGGAAAATGCGACCGGATTTTCATCCCGCGGATTGTCGATTTCGGCATCCGCCGGGTCATGTGCACCACCTTCGAGGGGCTGCCCGATATTGCGGCCAATATTTTCAGAGACCGGCACATCGACATTTTGTCCTGCAATATTTCCGTTCAGGGCGGGATCGACGAAAAGGCCGGCATGGTGCAGATGGGCCGGGAACTGGGGTATTCGAAAAAGGAAGCGAAGCGGGCTTACAAGCGGGCCCTCGTGGCGCAGCGCGCGGCCGACGAAGCCGCGGCGGCTGCGGCAGAACATTTGTACCAGAGCCGCGGGCTCAAGATCGCCGTCGGCGCCCACGCCTACGTCATGGACGACGACTATTACGGCAGGCCCGTGCTCGATTATTTGAGCGAAATGGGCGTGACGGCCATTCCGGCCTACGCGGTGGACCGCCGGGAGGCGCGGAAGGTGACCAAGCGTCTGAGCCCGACGATGAAATGGGAGGTGTCCCGAGAAATCGCCGGGTCGCTGGCGATGCACCTAGACGACGTCGACGGGATCATCCTGATGAGTGTCTACCCCTGTGCGCTGGATTCGATGGTCAATGACATGCTCGTGCGCAAATTCAGAGACAGCGGCGTGCCGATGATGCATCTGACGATGGACGCCCAGAGCGGCACGGCCGGGCTCGAGACCCGGCTCGAATCCTTCATCGATATTCTGTCGATGCGGCGGACCGGAAAGGCGGTGAAAGCATGAAAAGGGATAAACAGGTCAAGCGCAAGATCGCCTTTCCGATGATCGCCCATTACAACGACGCCGTGCGCTATTTCATCGAGCGGGGGCTCGGCCAGACTTACATCATGCAGCCGGCGATGACAAGGCGGACCATGGCCCTGGGCGAGAAGCTCTCGCCGGATATGGTCTGCACACCCTTCAAGACGATTCTCGGGTCGATGATCGAGGCCTTAGAGGCCGGCGCCGAGGTGCTGATCATGACCATGGGCTATTGCCGCCTCGGCTATTACGGAGAGCTGGCGGAGTCGATTCTCAGGGAGCAGGGCTACGATTTCGATTACGTCAATTTCGCCGAGTACACGACAGGCCATCCCAAGGATTATCTGAAGGCGGTCAAGGCGATCTGCCCCCATGTCCGCCCGGCCAAGGCGATGAAGGCTCTGCGCGAGGCCCTCGACATGGTCAAGATGATCGACGACATCGAGTGCCAGTATTATATGAACTGCGGCTTCGAGACTGAACCCGGCAGCTTCAAGGCGGCGCTGACCCGCTTCTACCGCGATATGCGCACCGCCAAAACCCGGAAAGACATCGAGGCGGGCTACGAAAACTGCCGCCAGGCTTTTGAAAAACTGCCCATCGCGAAGGATCAAAACGCGCTGAAGGTCGGCCTGATCGGCGAGTATTTCACGGTGATGGACGCCTTCTCCAATCTCGATCTCGAGCAGGCCCTCGCGGACATGGGCGTCGAGGTGCACCGGTGGATGAACGTCTCCCACCGCAACCTCGATTACCCGGGCGAGAAGAACCTCCACGTGCGCATTAAGGCATACTGCCGGTACGAAATGGGGCCGACCTCGACGGCGAACATCTGGAAGGCGAAAAAATACGCCGAGGACGGCTTTGACGGGATCATCCACGTCAAATCCGCCGGCTGCACGCCGGAGATCGAGATCATGCCCGTGATCCGCAACATCTCCGAGGATTACAAAATCCCGGTGCTGTTTCTCACTTACGATACCCAGACGGCCACGGCCGGGCTCATGACCCGGCTCGAGGCCTTTTACGATATGATAGCCATGCGAAAGAAGGTGATACAATGAGAGAAGAAGCGTATCTCGGCGTCGATGTCGGCTCCATCTCCACCAAGGGGGTCGTCATCGACGGGGACAACCACATCCTCGCCTCAGCCTACATTTGGACAGAGGGCGACCCCATCGGGGCGGTCAAGCGGCTGATCGCAGATCTGGACGGCCAGTTTGATCACGACCGCTGGGCCATTCGGGCGACCGGCACCACCGGCTCCGCCCGGAAGCTCGTCGGCGCGGTGCTCGGGGCGACGGTCGTCAAGAACGAAATCACGGCCCACGCCGTCGGCACGACGACTTTCCACCCGGACGTGCGCACGATCCTCGAGATCGGCGGCCAGGATTCGAAAATCATCCTGCTGGAAAACGGCATCGCCATCGATTACGCGATGAACACCCTGTGCGCGGCGGGGACCGGCGCCTTTCTGTCGTCCCAGTCCCGGCGCCTGGGCATTCCGGTGGAGGACATGGGCGCGGTGGCGCTGAAGTCGGCCCACCCGACCCACATCGCGGCGCGGTGCACGGTTTTCGCCGAGTCGGACCTTGTGCACAAGATTCAGGTGGGCCACACGAAAGAAGACATCGTCGCCGGGCTCTGCCAGGCGGTCGTCGGCAATTATCTCAACAATGTGGGCAAGGGCAAGCGCATCCGCGAGCCCATCGTCTTCCAGGGCGGGGTGTCGAAGAACATCGGCGTCGTCAAGGCCTTTGAAAAAGCCCTCGGGGAGCCGGTCATCGTCGACGACAACGGCCACCTCATGGGGGCCATCGGTGCGGCGATTCTCGCGCGGGGCGGCGAAGCCCGGGCGGATTTCAACTTCGACATCGAAGACATCGCCTTTGTGACCCGGGAGGTCGTCTGCGGGCGCTGCCCGAACCGCTGCGAAATCATCTGCGTCTACCGCGACGGCCAGCTCATCGACAGCTGGGGCAACCGCTGCGAAAACGGCGAAATCACCGTGCGTCAGGCGCAAAAGCATCACGCTTAGGGCATCAAAAAAGCCGGCGGACTCTGAGTCCGCCGGCTTTTTCTGCGGGTGGGTTTATTCTGCCGCTTCCGTTTGAGCGCCGGTGTTGCGGTATTTGCGGCGGTAGGCGGTCGGCGTGATGCCGACGTTTTTCTTGAAGACCTTGCTGAAATAATTGGGTTCGTGGTAAGACAGGTCGAGGGCGATGTTGATGATCGGCGTGTCGGTGTTGATCAGCATGTCCTTGGCGATCTGAATCTTCTGCTTGGTCAAATAGGTCACGAAATTCATGCCTGTTTCCTTCTTGAAGATTTTTGAGAGGTAGTAGGAGCTCATGTTCGCGTACTCGCCGACTTGTTCCAGAGAAATGTCGTTGGCGGCGTTGCGGTCGATGAAGTTGAGGATGTCCTCGATGGAGCTCTTGCGGTCCGGGTTGGTCTTCATGTGGTCGAAGATTTTGCCGATGACTTTCATGATCTCGACCCGCAGGTTGTAGCGGTTCTGGAATTGGCGGGCGAAATGCTTGTGGCCGCTGGTGGATTTCAGCGGTGAGACGATTTCGTAGCCGCCGTTGTCGTCGGCGACGGTCTGTAGTTCTCTCATCAGGGTCTGGACTTCTTTCTGAATCGAGATCAGATCGAAGCCGTAGTGATCGTAGAGCAGGTTTAAATAAGTCTGCACCGCTTCGCGGCACTGGGTGTATTTCTTGTGCACCACAGCGTAGATGATTTCGCTCATCTTTTCGTCGATGTTGCTGCGGGTGTTGGCCTGCAGCCCTTCGATCGCCTGATTGAGGGAGGCGATCAGCTGTTCCGGGCGGATCGGCTTGAGCAGCAAGTCGTCGACCTTGGCCTTGATAGCCTGGTGGGCGAAGTCAAATTCGTTGAAGGCGGTGATCAGGATGACTTTCTTTTCCGGATCGGATTTCTTGACCCGGCGCAGCACCTCGATCCCGTTGATTTCCGGGATGTTGATGTCCATCAGAATGATCTGGGGGTTGGTCTCCGCGATGCCTTTCAGGGCGTCTTTGCCCGAGGCGGCGGTGCCGACGATTTTCACGTTGGGCGCCTGGCCGTTGATGATCATCTGCAGGGCTTTTCTTTCCAAATGTTCGTCTTCTACAATATAAACTTTATACATTTTTTCCTCTTTCTCTTTTTCCATGGTTTAATTCGAACCCGGCAGGGTCTTGTTGGGAATCCGGATGATCACGTGGGTGCCCCGGTCGAGGCCCTTGACGTAGGTGACACCGTACCCGCTGCCGTAATAGTAGCGCAGGCGCTTGTTGACGTTCTGCACGCCGATGCCCATGCCTTTTTTGCTTTCGTCGGTGCGGAAGCTTTCGTTGAGCAGGGCGTCGATTTTTTCGTCGGGGATGCCGTCGCCGTCGTCGACGATGTGAATCAGCAGGTCGTTGCCGTCGGCTTCGGTTTTGACGGTGATGGTCGACGGCACGCGGCGCGCCTCGACCACGTATTTGATGCTGTTTTCGATGAAGGGCTGGACGATCATGAACGGGCAGAAGGCCGCGTTTAAGGATTCGTCGCAGTCGAACGCGTAATGCAGGTGATCCCCCTGGCGCACCTTCTGGATGTGCAGGAAGTTGCGCGCGTTGTTGAGCTCGTCCTCGAGGCGGACGAAGTCGTTCTCTCCGGTCTGCAGCGTGTAGCGCAGAAGGTCGGAGAAATGGTAGACCATTTCCTGGGTTTGGGTCGCGCCCTCGAGCATGGCCAGGCGGCCGATGGTGTTGAGGACGTTGAAGAAGAAGTGGGGGTTGATCTGGGCCTTCAAGGCGCGAAGGTCAGCGTCTCTG
This sequence comes from Pseudoramibacter porci, assembly GCF_009696145.1. Taxonomy (GTDB): domain Bacteria; phylum Bacillota; class Clostridia; order Eubacteriales; family Eubacteriaceae; genus Pseudoramibacter; species Pseudoramibacter porci. The sequence goes on along the minus strand of NZ_VUMO01000003.1, from coordinate 129,480 downwards.
AGGGCGGATTCCGCTTCACTTCTCCGGTGAATTTCCAGCATGAGCTGTTCGTTGGTCAGCCGCAGCTTTTCCTGGGTGTTCCGGGAGGCGGACAGCTCGGCGAGGTAATTGGCGATGGTGAACATCAGCTCCGCCGCGGCCTTGACGCGCTTGAGGGTCGAGTGGGGCACAGTTTTTCTCAGCTCGAGAAATTCCGGATAGTCGGAGAAATCCGTCAGACAGCCCGGCGCACCGGTGGGCAGCTGGGCCGCTTCTTCGGCGGGGATGCGCACCTGGCCGGCGAGAATGGCGCCGATGTATTCGCCGCGCACCTGAATCGGCACGGCCATATCGACGAGGCCGCCGTGGCAGGTGTAGATCTTGGGGCGCTGCACGCGGTTGGCGTAGCGCCCGCCCATGTCGTCGGAATTGGTACAGTGTTTGTAAAATTCCGGAATCGTGCGGATCGCGGAACAGAACGGCGTGAAATTGCTGTACTTCAGCGCGGGATTGCCGAAGCGGTCGACAAAGATCGCCGCGACGCCGGTCGCATCGGAAAAGGCGTCCTGAATGCGCTGGAGCAGCTCCATGTCGAAGACGTCCTGAAGCTCGGTGGGCTTGTCGGCCGTATCGCTGCGGTTCATATTTTTCAATCGCTTGAGCGATTGATCGTTTTCGGTGATGTCATTCGATAGTTCTGAGTTTAAATTGAATGATTTCAGCATGGCTACAATCCTCAAATTTATTTCTAGTTTCGTTTCGTTTTCGATCGGTATCTTGTGTATGCGTTATCAATGCGATCTCCTCTTTATTATAACATAGTTCGCTAGAATGGTATAATTTTTAGACATTTTTTGGCAAAATCTTACTTGCCTTTTCAATGGAGAAAAATCAAAAACGCGGAAGGGCCTTGGCGGCGCGCCGTTACTCGTTTACAGAACAACCAGATATTGTGGTGTTTAAATTTACACACAACAATAACTTGATTTTAACGGGCGGGGGCATTATAATAGCTCTGGCGTTTTAAACGCTGAAGTAAAATTTAAATTGCATTTCAAATGCATTGAGACGATACAAAATTTAAAAGGATGAGAAACAGGAGGAGATTATGGGAGCAGAGATGCAGGTGATGAATATCATCAAGCGCAGCGGTGAGGAGGTGCGCTACGACAGGAGCAAGATCGTCAACGCGGTGTCGAAGGCCAACGTCGAGGTGGACCCGATTCGCCGGCTCAACGACAGCCAGATCGAGGCCGTGGCCGACAACGTGGAAAAGCAGCTGCGCCGCTACACCCACGCCGCCAACGTCGAAGATATTCAGGATCTTGTCGAAACGGGCATCATGGAAATGCGCGGCTACGAAGTGGCGCAGGCCTACATGCACTACCGCGACAAACGCACGGCGCTGCGCCGCGCCAACACGACGGACCGAAGGATTCTCTCGCTGATCAACCGCAACAACGAGCTGGTCAAGCAGGAGAACGCCAACAAAAATCCGACGATCAACTCGACCCAGCGGGACTACATCGCCGGGGAAGTCAGCCGCGACCTGACGCGCCGCCTCTTTTTGCCGGAGGACATTGTGAAGGCCCACGAGGACGGGTTGATCCATTTCCACGACGCCGATTATTTCGCGATGCGCGAGCACAACTGCGATTTGATCAACCTGGACGACATGCTCCAGAACGGGACGGTGATCTCCGGCACGAAGATCGACAAGCCCCACAGCTTCTACACGGCCTGCAACATCACGACCCAGATCGTTGCCCAGGTCGCCTCGAACCAATACGGCGGCCAGAGCTTCTCGCTCTACCACGTGTCGAAATTTGTCGACGTCAGCCGCCAGAGCCTGAGGGCCCGCACCCGGGCCGATCTGGCGTCGGCGGGCATCGATGCGAGCGACGACCAGGTCAACCAGATCGCCGAACGGCGCCTGAGGAAAGAAATCAAAAGCGGGATCCAGACCATTCAGTACCAGCTCATCACCCTGATGACGTGCAACGGCCAGGCGCCCTTTGTGACGATGTTCATGTATTTGGACGAAGCGCCGGAAGGCCAGCCGCGGCGCGATTTGGCGCTGTGTATCGAGGAGGTGCTCAACCAGCGCATCCAGGGCACGAAAAACGCCCAGGGCATCTGGGTGACGACCACCTTCCCCAAACTGATCTACGTCCTCGACGAAGACAACATCGAACCGGGCACGCCCTACTATTATTTAACGGATTTGTCGGCGCGGTGCACGGCCAAGCGCATGGTGCCCGACTACATTTCGGCTAAGGTGATGAAGCAGCTGAAGGCCGGCAACGTCTACACCTGCATGGGGTGCCGCTCATTTTTGACCGACGAGCCGACGATCACCAACCCCGACGGCAGCCACAAGTTTTACGGCCGGTTCAATCAGGGCGTCGTGACGATCAACCTGGTCGATGTGGCCTGCTCCTCCGGGCGGGACGAAGACAAATTCTGGCAGATCCTCGACGAGCGCCTCGAGCTCTGCCACCGGGCGCTGCGCTGCCGCCACGAACGCCTTCTCGGCACACCCTCGGACGTCGCGCCGATTCTCTGGCAGCACGGGGCATTGGCCAGACTTGCCCCCGGCGAGCCCATCGACAAGCTGCTTTTCGGAGGCTACAGCACCATTTCCCTCGGCTACGCGGGGCTGTACGAAATGTGCCAGTACATGACGGGCAAATCCCACACCGATCCGGAAGCTAAGCCCTTCGCCCTGGCGGTGATGCAGCGGCTCAACGACAAATGCGCCGAGTGGCGGGCGGCGGAAAACATCGCCTACTCGGTTTACGGGACGCCGATGGAATCCACGACGTACAAATTTTCCAAATGCCTGCAGAAACGCTTCGGGATCATCCCCGGCGTGACGGACAAGAATTACATCACCAATTCCTACCACGTCCACGTCACCGAGCCCATCGACGCCTTCACGAAGCTCACCTTCGAGTCGGATTTTCAGAAGCTTTCGCCGGGCGGCGCGATCTCTTACGTGGAAGTGCCCAACATGCAGGACAACATTCCGGCGGTGCTGGCCGTGATGCGCCACATTTACGACCACATCATGTACGCGGAGCTGAACACCAAGAGCGACTACTGCGAGGTCTGCGGCTACGACGGCGAAATCAAGGCGGTTGAGGACGACGCCGGCAAGCTCGTCTGGGAATGCCCCCACTGCGGCAACCGGGATTTGAACAAGATGTCGGTGGTGCGCCGGGTCTGCGGCTACCTCGGCGGCGCCACGGGCTTTAATCAGGGCCGAACCCAGGAAATCGCCGAACGGGTGCTCCACCTATAATGGCCATGCATTACGCCGATATTCACGCCCACGACATCGCCAACGGGCCGGGGATCCGCCTTTCGCTTTTCGTCTCGGGCTGCACCCATCACTGCCCGGGCTGCTTCAACGCGGCCGCCCAGGATTTCGCCTACGGCGAGGTGTTTTCTGAGGCGGTGCAGGAGGCGCTGCTGGATCGGCTCGCCGCGCCCTATTACTCGGGGGTGACCCTCCTCGGCGGGGAGCCCATGGAGCCGGCCAACCGGGCGGCGCTTCTGCCCTTTGTGAAGGCGATTCGCGCGCGCTACCCGAAGCTTACGATTTGGTGCTACTCGGGCTACACCTACGAGGAATTATTGGGGCCGGCGGCCGAGATGCTGGCCGCCCTCGACGTCCTGGTCGACGGAGAATTTGAGCAGGACAAAAAAGACATCACCTTATTGTACCGGGGCTCATCGAACCAGCGGCTCATCGATTTGAACGAGACCCGGGCGGCCGGTGCGGTCGTGCTCTGGGATCCCGGCTCGGTGTCCATGTCGGCGATGGCCCATTAAAAGGCGGCGATTGGAAAAAACGCGGCGAGATTTTTGTCATGGGGACGACAGAGGAAGAGATTGTGCTATAATAAAAAATACATATTGGGAAATAGCCAGTCTGTTTCCGAACGAGGAGGTAAATCTGGTATGAAAATTGTATTGTTAGAACCCCTGGGCATCAGCGCCGACAAGCTGAAGGCCCTCGGCGATTCCATGACGGCACCGGGCCACGAATTTGTCAGCTACGACACCCTGGCTCAGGATGAAAACGAACAGATCAAGCGCATCGACGGCGCGGACGTGGTGATCATCGCCAACCACCCGCTGCCGGGCGCAGTCATCGATTCCGACCCGAATTTGAAGATGATTTCCGTCGCCTTCGTGGGCATCGACCACGTGGACGTCGACGCCTGCAAGCGCCGCGGCATCCGCATCGCCAACACCGGCGGCTACTGCAACGACGCCGTCGCGGAATTGGCCGTCGGCCTGACCCTCGACTGCCTGCGCAATATCACGGCGTGCGACGCGGCTGTACAGGCAGGCAAGGGCAAAGCCGGTCTGCAGGGCTTTGAACTGGCGGGCCGCACCGTCGGCATCGTCGGCACCGGCGCCATCGGCATCCGCACCGCTGAAATCTTCAAGGCCTTCCACTGCAAGCTGATCGGCTACAGCCGCAGCGAACGGGACGCCGCGAAGGCCCTCGGCCTGACCTACAAATCCCTCGACGACGTCATGGCCGAAGCGGACATCGTTTCGGTGCACACACCGCTGACCCCGGACACCAAGGGCTTAATCGGCGCGAAACAGATCGGCGAAATGAAGCCGGGCGCCATTTTAGTCAACACCGCCAGAGGGCCGGTGGTGGACACCGACGCGCTGGCTCAGGCGCTGAAGGCGAAAAAGATTTATGCGGGCATCGACGTCTACGAAAAGGATCCGCCATTGCCGGCTGATCATCCGCTGCTCGGCTGCCCGAATCTGGTCTGCACGCCCCACGTCGGCTTCGACACGAAGGAATCCATCGACCGACGCGCGGACATGGTCTTCGAAAACATTACAGCCTGGATCGACGGCAACCCGATCCGCGTGATGCTCTAAATTCAAAATACAAATTTAATATTCATGAACTGCAGCGCAGCAGAGTCCGCGCTGCTTTTTTTATTGGCTTAAGAAAATGACCGGATTTTATTTTTAAGAAAACGTCTAAAACGTGTATTTTGCGGAGTACATGGTATTTTATGCTAGACTTCATTTAAAATTTAATGTAGACTGATACCGTGATATCAATTTAATTTTTCTAAATTATTCGAGAAAGGAATGCGGATGATTGGGGAACAGATCAAAAAAAACGAGCTGAGGGCCTGGCTCGACGGCATCGCGGCCTTTAACGGGACGCCGGGTGAAGGGATGACCCGCGAGGTGTACACCGGCGAATTTCAGGCGGCCAGAGCCTACGTCATCGGCGAGATGGAAAAGCTCGGGCTGCACGTCCGGGAGGACTGCCTCGGGAATATCTTCGGGCTTTACCCCGGGACGGATGCGGACGCGGCGCCGGTGTGGACAGGCTCCCACATCGACACGGTGCCGAAGGGCGGCAAGTACGACGGCCTGGCCGGGGTGTTCGCCGGCCTTGAGGCGGTGGCGGCGATGGGCCGCGCCGGGGTGCGCCCGAAGCGCTCGATCTCGGTCAACGTCTACGCCGGCGAGGAAATGAGCCGGTTCGGCGTGTGCTGCATCGGCAGCCGCGGCCTGTCGGGGCGCCTGTCCCTCGCGGATTTGAAGGCCCACACCGACCCGTCGGGTCTGAGCCTTTACGACGCCCTCAAAAGCTTCGGTTACGGGCCGGACCATTTCGATCAGGACTTTCCCCGTCGGGCGCCGGTTCACGCGAGCCTCGAGCTGCACATCGAGCAGAACGACAAGCTGGAAAAAGCCGGGGTGCCCGTGGGCATCGTCACCGGCATCTGCGCGCCGACCAATCTGATCTGCACCGTCGAGGGCGTCCAGTCCCACGCCGGGGGCACGAGCATGGCCGACCGCCGGGACGCCTACATGGCGGCGGCGGAGATGGCGCTGCTCCTCGAGCATTTGGCCCAGACCTCGACCAGCGACTACATCACCGGGACGGTGGGCGAATTGACCCTGACGCCGGGGGCGGCCAACGTCATCCCCGGGAAGGCCGTTTTCACTGTCGACATCCGCTCAGTCAGCGCCGAAGACAAGGACGAGCTCGTCGAAAATCTGCGGGCCGGCATGCGGGCGATTGCCGAGCGCCGAGGGGTCGAGGTGACGCTGACGCCCTTGAACAACGACGCGCCCCTGCGCTGCGACGAACATTTGAGCGGGGTGATGCGCGATCAGGCCGACGCCCTCGCCATCCCCCACATGGATTTGATCAGCGGGCCTTACCACGACAGCCTGATGCTCGGGGATTTGGCCCCGGCGGCGATGATTTTCATCCCGTGCGAAAAGGGGATCAGCCACGACCGCGCGGAAAATATTGACGACGACGATCTGGTCAAGGGGACGGCGGTGCTCGCCGAGACTTTGGCGAAGATCGCGGACGAATAAAGCATTTACAAAACCAGGAGTATAGCGATGAGCAAAAAGAAACGCATTGGCATTATCGGAGGGGGGATTTCGGGGACGGCCTTGGGCTACAACCTGAGCCTTTACGACGATGCGGCGGTGACGCTGTTTGAAAAGGGACGCATCGGCTGCGGCACCACGGCGAAATCCGCCGGGACGGTCTGCCTGTTCGACGATTCCCTGAACAACCGCTATTGGGACGTCCGTCTCTACGGTTTCGAGACCTACCTCAAAATGGAACGGGAGCGCAAGGGTTCGGCCGGCTTCGACAAGACCGGCACCCTGGTCTGCGCGACCTCTGAAAAGGAAGTCGACCGGATCAAGGCCGGGATCGCCCTCGCGAAATCTGCCGGCTACACCGGAGAATACCTCACCGACAAGGCGCAGATCAAAAAGATTCTGCCCATGCTCAACACGGACACCATTCTCGGGGCGGGCTACACCGCTGACGACGGCTATTTCGACGGGACGATGATTTCCAACACCTTCGCCCAGAAAATGGAAGCCAACGGCGGGACGATTCTGCGCGGGGCCAACGTCACCGAAATTGTGATCGAAGGCGGCAGCGCCAAGGGCGTGAAGACCGAAGACGGCGACACCTACGATTTCGACGTCGTCGTGGACTGCACCGGTCCGTGGAGCCGCTTCACCGGGGAAATGGCCGGGCTCGACGTGCCGATCTGGCACACCAAGGCCGAAGCCTTTTTCGTCGTGCCGCCGGAAAAACACCTGGACTACGTTTTCCCGATTTTGAAATTCCCGGCGTTTTACGCGCTGCGCGCCGGCAACAACATCTTCATCTGCAAATCCCACCTGTCGATGAACCTCGACGACCCGATGCACGCGGGCCAGTGGGATCCGGACCGGCTGCCGGAGCGGGAAGGCACCGACGATTATTTCATCGATTTCCTGTTCCACCAGTTCGAAAAGAACGTGCCGGGGCTGACCGACGCGGGGCTCAATTCCTCGTGGCTGTCTTACCGGGCGGAAACCCGGGACTTCCTGCCCATCGTCGGGGATACGCCGGTGAAAAATTACCTCTTGGCGACGGGCTACGGCGGCAACGGCGTCATCGAAGCGCCGGCGGTGAGCCGCGATTTGGCGAAATACATCATGCGGGGAGAATCGACGCTGCTGCTTGAAGAGTGGGCGTTCTCAAGATTACTGAAAAACAAAGGGGAATGAGATGAAAATAGCGATTTGTGTCAAATACGTGCCGGTGGACAGCAAGGTTCAGGTCGATCCGGCCACCCACGCCCTGGTTCGCGGCAGCGGCGCCGGCGAAATCAATCCCAGCGACCGCTACGCCGTGGAAATGGCCCGGCGCCTCAAAGGTGACGGCGACACCCTCGACGTGTTCACCATGGGGCCGGCGGATGCCACCCGCGCGCTGAAAGTCGTCCTCGCCCTCGGCGCGGATCACGCTTATTTATTAAATGACAAGGTCTTTGCCGGAAGCGACACCCTCGGCACGGCGAAGGTGCTGGCGGCGGCTCTCGAACACTATGGCCCTTACGACGTGGTCCTCATGGGCAGCGCCTCCAACGACGGCGCCACGGGGCAAGTCGGCCCGATGACGGCGGAGATGCTCGGGATGCCCGACGTGACCGACGCCGTGGACTGCCAGATTGCAGGAGGCAGGGCGTCTGTTGCGAAGAAGGCCGGCGACGCCCTCCTGGCCCTGGAAGCGGCGCTGCCGGTTCTGGTGACGGTGCCCTTCGGCGCCAACGCGCCGGAGCTGCCGACGCTTCGCCATCAGGTCGCGGCCAACCAGCACCCCATCGTCGAAGTGACGGCGGCGGATTTAGGAATCGATCCGGCAACGGTCGGCCAGGCCGGGGCCCTCTCGGTGGTCACCGATACGATGCAGGTGGTGCAGAAAAAACAGGCCGTCACCCTCACCGGGACGGTGGACGATATGGCGAAAAAATTGGCCGATCGCGTTGACGGCCAGCTGAAGGCATTGCAGCAGGGAGGTGGCGAACATGTCTAAGACCGCGATTTTCACATGGATTCAACAGGGACAGGTGCCGGAGAGCGTAGCGGAATTGGCCACGGCGGCGAAGGCCCTCGGCGAAACGGCCGCGTGCTACGCCTTTGGGGCGGATCTGGACGACAGTCTCGCCGCGGATTTGTCCTTTGACGGCATTGACGCGGTCCACCTCGTGAACACCCCGGGGCTGGCCCTCTGCCAGAGCGACGGCCTCGCCGAGGCGGCGGCCCAGGTGATGACGGCTGACGGGCTCACGACGGTGCTCCTCGAAGCGGAACCGGCGGGGCGGGATATCATGTCCCGGGCGGCGGTGAAGGTCGGCGCCGGGATGACCTCGGACTGCACGGCGCTGGAAGTCCAGGACGGCGCCATCCGCCAGATCAAGCCCTCCTTCGGCGCCCAGGTCATGGTCGCCTGCGAAGTGAAGGGCGCGCCGGAAATCATCACGATGAAAAAGGGCAGCACCGCACCGGCGGACAAGACCGCCGCGGCGCCCTGTGACGTGCGCACCGTCGAAGCGGCGTCCAAGATCACCTGCGGGAAAATTACGGCGCTGCCGTCCTCGGATCATCTGACCGGAGCGGATGTGGTAGTCGTCGCCGGCAAGGGCGCCATCGAAAGCGGCCAGTTCGAAACAGTCAAGGCTTACGCCGACAAAATCGGCGCGGCGCTGGCCGGCAGCCGCCCGGTGGCCGACCAGGGCTTCATCCCCTTTGACGACCAGATCGGCGAATCGGGCACCGTCATCCAGCCGAAGCTGTGCATCATCTTCGGGGTGTCCGGGGCGATCCAGTTCACCGAAGGGATCAAGGGCGACGGGACGGTCATCGCCGTCAACAATGACCCCAACGCGCCGATCCGCGGCTTCGCCGACGTGTTCATCTGCGCGGATATGGGCGAGCTGCTTGTCGCGATGAATGCGAAATAAAATCAGGCAATAAAAAATGCTGAGTCGTGTGGCTCAGCATTTTTTTGGCTCGCGGGGCACGACTGTAAATAGCATGAGAAACAGCAGGCACTTGAATCCATCACGAAAACGTGATAAAATGCAAGCAAACAATGAGGAGATGACCATGCCCACGTTAGCGAGATTTTACGGCATCACCATGCGCATGTATTACCAGCAGTCGGAACACAATCCGCCGCACGTTCATGCGCAGTATGGCGACATGTCGGCGGAAATCGAAATCAAAACCGGAGAAATATTAGACGGCAATTTACCGAAAAAGGCATTAGCGCTGGTGAGCAAATGGGTTCACCTGCATCAGGGTGAACTGCTCGACATCTGGGAAACACAGGAATTTAAGGAAATTGCACCGCTTGAAAAGTGAGGTTGAGAACATGTTCCACAAAATCAAGGCCGTGAATGCGCTGTCGGATTATAAGCTGAGTGTTCAGTTTGCCGAAGGCGTGACGAAAATTTACGATGTGAAGCCGCTGTTTGACAAGTGGCCAGCCTTTGAGGCCCTTAAGAGATCGAAGGCATTATTCAGCCAAGTGAAAGTCGATATCGGGGGGTACGGCGTGATTTGGAATGACGCGCTGGATCTCTCTTGCGATGAGCTGTATGAAAACGGCACAAGGGTTGAGACCCCCTTTGATCATTTGATCGCCTTTACCGACGCGACCCAGCTCTGGGGACTTAACGAGAGCACGCTGCGCAAGGCCATCGCCTACGGCAAGCTGATCAATGGTGTCGACGCCTGCAAATTTGGCAAGCAGTGGGTGGTCTCGAGAGAAGCGATGACGCGCGAATACGGCGCGCCAAAAAAATAAGCATCTGCTTAAAAAGCAGATGCTTTTTCTTTACCATTTTTCCTGGTGGATGACGCCGTCGTCCAGGGCGTCGGGGTCGTGGGGTTCGGGCGCTTCATCGATGGGGCCGAGGGCGAGAATGGCTTCGAGGCGGTTGTTTTTCGGGAAGCCGAGCACGTCCCGGGCGAAATCTTCAGCGGACTTGCCTTCGGTATCCGACGGGCGCAGCCGAATCTGCAGCCAGCAGGAGCCCAGGCCCAGGTAGGAAGCCATCAGGTGCATCTGGGTCATGGCGACGGCGTCGTCTTCGATCCAGGTATCCGAGCGGTCTTCGTCGCCGAGGACGGCGATGGCGGCTTTGGCGGTGGTCAGCATTTTCGCACCGCCCTTGCGGCAGCCGACGAGTTTTTGAATCGTCTGCGGGTCGCGGATGACGATGAAATCGTAGGGCTTGATGCCCTTGCCCGACGGGCCGAGACGGCCGGCTTTGAGAATCGCGTCGAGATCGGCGTCCGAGACGTCGCGGTCGGCGTAGGTGCGCACGGAGCGGCGGGCGCTCATGGCTTTGAGTAAATCGTTCATAATTTCATTCCTTTCGCATTTTAATTTTTTGAGGTTGTATTTTAAGTTTAGACCTTTTATTTTATATTTTCAAGGTGCTTCGCACAAACATTTTAAGGTAAAGGCCATGCCGCACAGGGAATCAATCCCGGAGGAATGCCCGATTTTCCTAAATTCTTTGACGGTCGTCAAATAATTAAAAACAGATTGATCGCGATTGAAAAAATTTAAAATCGCCTGGGAGTAATAGCCCTCGGCCGCGCAGTTGATAAAGGCGACGGAGAGGGGATGGGTGCGGTTTTCGATGTGGGTCAGCTGGCGGAGGAGGTCGGGCATAGCCGGGTGATACCAGGCGCCGGCGCCCCGAAAGGCGGCGAACACCCCGCAGACGAAATCGTCGCCGCTGGGGGTCAGCCCTGTGCCGAGGCCGATGAGCTCCTTGAGGGTGGCGGCAAAGCGCGGATAATCGGCATCAGAAAAGGCGTCTGCCGCGCGGCTTAAAATGTCCTCGACGGCGGCATAAAACATCGTGCTGACCTGGCCGGTGCCGCCGAACAGCGGCCGAAATCCGTAGGGATGACTGATGCAGCGGCCCAGTGTCCCTTTGGCCCGGCTGAGGTAGACCTCGGCTAAAATTTTGTAGGCCGCCTCGCCGCTTTTGCGGTAGGCGGCCGGGTCGGTGTCGGCCTCCGGAGCGAGCCGGGTGGGGATGACGTCGGCGGCGTCGGTCAGGGTGAGGACGGCGTTTTCGGTGCGGATGGCACCGCGGCCGATGGTGAAGGCGCTGCCGGGGGCGACGTCGAGAGTCGACAGCGGAAAATCGCAGCGGAGTGTCAGCGGCGAGACGGGCGAGTCCGCCGGCTGCAGGGCGATGAGCTGGCCGCCCACCATGAGGTTCACCGCGCCCTTGTAGACCGAGTGGACCGTGCCGCGATGCAGACGGGCGGCGCCGATCCAGGGGGCGGTGTAGTCGGTAATCGATAAAAATGTGCGTTTCATAACAGCCTCATCGTTTCTTTTTGCTTTTATTATAGAACATCTTATCACAGGAAAGGCCTTGAAAAAACCGGTTCTTTAGATTTTAATGCCAAAAAGTGAAGATTGACAAAAAATTCTTGCATTTCTATGGGTATGCGTTTACAATAAAGACAGAGAAATTAAAAAATGGTTGAACGCAATATCGAAATTTCAATTATATTTTAATTCATAAAAGATTCTGACCCGCGGTTATTGACAACGCACGCATTGTCCGTTATAGTGAAAGCGAATCAAGAAAATACTCAAATGGCAAGGGCGTCAGAAGTTTTAGCTTTTGACGCCCTTTTTTTAGACGGGGGATGAAAGGGAATACATTTAAGGCATAATGAAAGTTAAACGCGGTTAATCAGATTGTGTGCAAACATGGAGAAGTCACGGAGAAGCAGGAGGAACACCATGTACGATTTATTCATTCGAAACGGCAAATTGGTTACGCCGGAAATGGTTCAGGACGGCGGCATCGCCGTCAAGGACGGCAAGATCGCGGCCATTTTGGCGCCGGGGGTCGAAGTCGACGCCAAGCGGGTCATCGACGCTGGCGGCAAATACGTTTTCCCGGGGGCCATCGACACCCACGCCCATCTGAACGATCCGGGCTACGAATGGCGCGAGGATTACGAACACGGGACGGCCGCGGCGGTGCTCGGCGGGTACACGACGGTCATCGACATGCCGCTGCAGAACGAACCGGCCATGACCACTGGCGAGCTTTTCGACATAAAGGAAGCCAAGGTTACACAAGAAGCTTATTCAGATTATTGCTTCTGGGGCGGACTGATCCCCGACAATTTCTCTGATCTGGCCGATCTCGACGCCAAGGGCTGTGTCGCCTTCAAATCCTTCATCGGGCCGGTGTCGCCGGACTACAAGCCCCTGAACTACGGCCAGGTTTACGAAGCGATGAACATCATCAAAGAATTCGGCGGCCGCGCCGGCTTCCACTGCGAGGATTTCTCGATGATTAAAGAAGGGGAAGCGAAGATGAAACGGGAAGGCCGCCTGGACTGGCAGGGCTTCCTCGATTCAAGAACGGTCGCCGCGGAAATGGTCGCGACCGACGCGGTTATCGAAATCGCTAAGGCCACAGGCTGCAAGGCGCACATCTGCCACGTGTCCAGCCCCGACGTCGCCCAGAAGATCAAGGAAGCGCAGCAGGCCGGCTACGACATCACGGCGGAAACCTGCGCCCATTATTTGAGCTTCACCGGCCAGGACACCCTCGACCACGGCGAGCTGTTCAAATGCGCGCCGCCTTTGAGAAGCCGGGAAGAGGTGGAACGCCTCTGGGGCTACGTCGTCGACGGGACGTTCTCGGGCATCGCTTCGGACCACTCGCCCTGCGCACCGGACGAAAAATACAAAGAAATCCTCGGCCAGAAGATCGAAAACGTGTTCGACGTCTGGGGCGGCATCAGCGGCATCCAGAGCTGTGTCCAGGCGGCTTTCTCCGAAGGGGTCGTCAAGCGGGGCATCAGCCCGTCAGTGCTGGCCACGGCGATGGCGAAGAACCCGGCCAAGGCCTTCGGCATCTACGGCAGAAAAGGCGACATCCGTCCGGGATTTGACGCCGACTTCGTGATCATCGATCCCGATCAGGAATGGGAAGTCAAGGCGGAAGATTTGCTCTACGTCAACAAGATTTCGGCCTTTGTGGGCATGAAGGGCAAGGGCCTGCCGGTGTGCACCGTCGTGCGCGGGGCGGTCATGGCAGAAGACGGCAAAGTCGTCGGCGAAAAGGGCACCGGCGAATTGATCAAACGCATCAAATAAGCGTCAATAGAAGGGAAGATCATCATGCTGAAAGAAAACAAGATTCTGAATCCGGAGCTGGCGAAAAACGTCAACGCCGATTTGCTCCCCACCGACGAGCGGATCATGGACCCGCTGTCCTACGGGGCGAGCTTCATGGGCGGCTGCGTCTCCATCGGGACGTTTTCCATGGGGGCGAGCCTCATCGGCGCGCTGACAGTGGCTCAGGCCATCATCGCCATGTGCATCGGCTGCGCGGTCATCGCCGTCGCCCTGGTTTTAATCGGCAACTGCGGCCACAAATACGGGGTGCCGTTTACGGTTCAGGCGCGGTCGAGCTTCGGCTTCGCCGGGCTTAAGATTCCGGGATTCATGCGCGGGATTCCGGCCATCGTCTGGTTCGGCTTCCAGAGCTGGGTCGGCGCCGGGGCCATCAACTCCTGCCTGAAAATCCTCTTTGGCTTCAGCAACATGCCGATCGTTTTCGCGCTGTTCACCATCCTTCAGGTCGCCCTGGCTATCAAGGGCTTCAAGGAAATCAAATGGCTCGAAAACGTGTCTTGTGTGTTCATCATCGGGATTTTGATTTACATGCTCTACGTCGTGAATACCAAGTTCGCGGGGCAGATCGGCAACGCCTTCAGCGGCATCAAAGGCACCTGGGGCATGCCCTTCTGGGCGGCGACGACCTCCTTCCTCGGGATTTACGCGACGATGATCGTCAACGCGTCGGACTACAGCCGCAATTTGAAAGAAAAGACCGGCCCGGCCGCGACGGGCAGCATCTACACCCTGGCGATTCTGCCGGTGACGCTGTTCATGGGCCTCATCGGCCTTTTGGTTACAGCGGCGACGGGCAACGCCGACCCGGTGGTGGTCTTCTCGACGACGATGAATTCCAAGGTCTTAACCATCCTGACCCTCGCCTTCATCGCCTTCGCTCAGGTCACAACCAACGTCCTCAACAACATCGTCCCGCCGGCCTACGTCCTCGTGGAATCCTTCAACATGAAATGGTCGTGGGCGACGATCATTGTCGGTGCGCTGTCGGTGGTGGTCATGCCGTGGCGCCTGGTCACCGCCCAGTCCGCCGCAGGGCTGTCCCTGTTCACCCGGTTCTACTCCGCCTTCCTCGGGCCGATTTTCGCGGTCATGGTGGTGGATTACTACATCCTGCGCAAGCAGACCCTCGACGTCAACGACCTATACGACAAGGACCACACGCCGTTTAAGGGAATCAACTGGGCGGCAGTCATCGCCATTGTCGTCGGCTCGGCCGTGTCCTGTCTGGTGATGGATTTGTCCTGGTACATCTCGCTGATCCCCACCGGCGTCGTGTACTATCTGCTCATGAAATACGCCCATTTCGGCAATATCGACAATTTCAGAAAGGGCACGATCTTCGACACGGCAGACGCATCGGCTGAAGAAGCGGCATAAAATATTAACGGAATATCACTTGGAGAGTAAGGAGTGTAACATGTACGATTTATTGATCACAAACGGCAAACTCGTCACGCCGGACCGGATCTTCGACGCGCAGATCGCAGTGAAGGACGGCAAATTCGCGGGGTTCTTCGCTCCGGGCGAAAGGGTGGAAGCGAAAAAAACCGTGGACGCCGGCGGCAACCTGGTCTATCCGGGGATCATTGACTGCCACGCCCATTTGAACGAACCGGGATTTGAATACCGCGAAAATTTCGAAACCGGCTCCCGGGCGGCAGTGGCGGCGGGGTGCACGACGCTGATCGACATGCCGCTGAACAACGACCCGTCCTTGATGAACAAGGCAATCTTCGATCTGAAGATGAGCAAAATCTCCCGCCATTCTTATGTGGACTACGGCCTCTGGGGCGGCCTCGTCGGCGATTTCGACGACAAGCCCGACTCGGTGAAGAACAACATGGCAGACCTGCTCGATCTGGAAGCCTGCGGCGTCGCGGCCTTTAAGGGCTTCACCTGCCCCAACGGGCCCCTCTTCCCGACGGTCAACCTCGGCAATATCAGAAAGGCCCTGGACATCTTAAAGCCCACCGGCGCCCTCTGCGGCTTCCACTGCGAAGAATACGGCCAGGTGCTGGAGCGTGAAAAAGAAGCCAAGGCCAAGACGAACCAGACCCGGGAACAGAAAATCCGCGACTTCCTCGACGCCCACGACGTCTGGACCGAATACGTGGCGACGAAAAACGTCATCGACATGGCCCGGGCCACCGGCGCCCGCGTCCACATCTGCCACGTGTCCCACCCGATGGTGGCCCAGGTGGTCAAGGACGCCCAGCACGAAGGCTTGAAGGTCACGGCGGAAACCTGCCCCCACTATCTCGGCTTCACCGAAGATTTCGTCTTCGAAAAGGGCGGCCCGGCGAAATGCACCCCGCCGCTGCGCACCCAGGACGCCGTGGACGGCCTTTGGGATTACGTCCTCGACGGGACCCTCGCCTGCGTCGGCAGCGACCACTCGCCGGCCGCGGACGAAGAAAAGGACAACGCCACCAAGGACATCTGGCAGGCCTGGGGCGGGCTCAACTCGATCCAGTATTTCCTGCCGATGATGTTCGATATGACGGTGCACCAGAAAAAGCTCTCGCCGACCCTCATCGCGAAAGTCATGGACGAAAGCCCTGCGAAGATCTTCGGGTTCTGGGGCCGCAAGGGCGCCTTCGAAATTGGCTTCGACGCCGACATCGTCATCCTCGATCCTGAAAAAGAATGGCAAGTGGAACAGGACAAGCTCTACACCAAGGGCCACGTTTCCTGCTTCGACGGCTTGAGCGGCAAGGGCGCCCCGGTGAAGACCTTCATCCGCGGCAGACTCGTCGCCGAGGACGGCCGCTACATCGAAGACGCCAAAGGCACCGGCGAATTTATTAAACCCCTGAAATAAGCAGTATAAAGGAGTATTTCACAAATGGCAAAAGACAATACGGCCCCTGTGGCCGAAGAAAAGAAAGAGGCGGCGTCCTTAAAGCCCCTTAAGGACGAAGAACGCAGCATGGGCTGGGGCTCCTACACCATGCTTTGGCTTGGGGGCTGTATCTCCATCGGGACCCTGACCATGGGCTCCGCCCAGCTGGGCAAGGGCCTCAACCTCATGCAGATCTTCCTGGCCGTCGCCATCGGAACCCTCGTCCTCATCGTCGGCATCTGCTTAAACGACACCTTCAGCTACAAGACTGGCGCCCCTTACGCGATTCAGCTTAAGAGTGCCTACGGCACCAAGGGCAGCGCCATTCCGGTCCTCATTCGAGGCCTGCCCGCCATCGTCTGGTACGGCTTCCAGACCTGGCTCGGGGGCGCGGCGATCAACCAGATTTCCATCGCGCTGTTTCACTACAACAACGTCTGGCTGTTCTTCTTCGTGTTCCAGGCGGTTCAGATCGCATTGTCCGTCAAGGGCTTCCAGGGCATCAAATGGGTCGAAAACATCGGCGGCGTGGTCATCGTCGCGGCGATGTTCTACCTGCTCTACATCTGCCTGTCCAAGTACAGCGGCGTCATTCAGACGAATTTAGGCAGTCTGAAGCCGACTTGGGGCATGCCGTTCATCGCGGCGTGCATCGCCTTCTTCGGCAATTCCACGACGGTCATGCTCAACGCCGGAGACTACTCCAGGGAGCTGAAGCGGGGCTACTCGCCGGCGAAGCGCGGGACATCTTATTTCCTCGCGATGGTGCCGGCCACGGTCATGCTCGGGGTGATCGGCGCGATGGCGTCTACGGCCACCGGCATCGCCAACCCGATCAACGCCTTCGGCACGATGGTGGACAATGTGTTCATCAAAGTTGTCGTCCTGGCCTTTATTCTGTTCGCACAGATGACGACGAACCTGGCTTCTAACGTGGTGCCGCCGGCCTACGCCTTCATGGACGTGTTCAAGATGAAACACAAGACCGCCGTCATCTTCGTCGGGATCCTCGCGGTGTGCTGCTGCCCGTGGATCCTCACCAACGACGCCTCTGCCGCGGGGCTCGACGTCTTCGTCAAGGTGTACACGGCGTTCTTCAGCCCGATCTTTGCAGTGCTGATTGTGGATTACTACATCCTCCACAAACGCCACTTCACCAAAGAACAGCTCGACGATCTCTACGCGGAAGACAGTTCCCGCCAGGGGGTCAACTGGGCGGCAATCATCGCCACCGCAGTGGGCGCGGTCATCGGCCTGCTCAACGTGGACATCTCTTTCTTGACTGCGACGGTGCCCACCGGCTTGATTTATTACTTCTGCATGAAGAAGATGCCGTCGTGCAAGGCCTTCCGCAAAGGGACGAGCCTGGAATCGGTGGACGCGGACGCCTAAATTCCTAATCGTGAATACATATCAATATTAAAAATAAAATAGGGTTCGATAAAAAGAGACCATCTCCCAAACGCTCGGCATTGCCGGGCGTTTTTTTAAGCTTAGTCGCTACGACCGACCAAGTTAGCGACCAAGCTGCGATCAAGTTCAAAGGATGATGATTTCGTGGTATAATGACAAGCAATACCTAAAAAATAAAGCGTGGAAAGCAGGTGATGCAGGTGGATAAGCTAGATAAAGAAAATAGAGAAGCGCTTACCGAATTACTGGAAATCCTGACAGAAGCGGAAAATGACGTGCAGAATGGCCGCGTCAGACCTGTATCTGAGACCTTTGACGCGTTGAGGAAAATGCTTTAAAAATAATAGAGGAGTGAAGCGCATGAATAAACCAAACGCTGAAACGCGCGCGGCGCTGGCCGAATATGCGGCGATGAAAAAGCATCCAGAGCGCTATAAACGCTACCGTTCTTTTGACGATTTGATGAACGAGGTACTCGGGGATGCGTCATTAAAAGTGCCTTCAAAACCCATTTCGAAAAAATAATAATCAACTTAGTCGCTACGACCGACCAAGTTAGCGACCAAGCTGCGACCAAGTTCAAACACAAAAACCGCCAGACTGATTCATTTCAGTTTGGCGGTTTTGTTGAGTTTGGCCTTGCATTTCAAAATCCGGGTGACCGAAGCGTTCAGGCGCGTTTCGCTGATGGTGCCGTTCTGGACGGCGGTGAGCACGGCGGAGCGGGCGGCGGGGAAGTCCTTGGGCATCAGAAGCAGATCGCAGCCGGCCTGGAGGGCGGCCACGGCGGCCTGGCCGGAGTCGGTGGTCTGGGTGACGGCGCCCATCTGCAGCGAGTCGGTGGTGACGACGCCCTTGTAGTGCAGCTTGCCCCGCAGGACGTCGGTGACCATTTTTTTCGACAGGCAGGCGGGGGTGTTGTCTCCGGTGACTTTCGGCGCGGCGATGTGGCCGGCCATGATCATCGGCGCGTAGGCGTTCACGTCTGTGAAGGGGACGAGCTCCGCCTGCATCAGTTCGTCGAGGGTTTTGTCCGTGGCGGCGGCGCCGGCGTGGGTGTCGCCGGCAGTGGCGCCGTGTCCCGGGAAATGCTTGAGGCAGGGGATGACGCCGCAGGCCATCAGGGCCCGGGCTTCCGCCGCGCTCATGTTTTTCACAAGGGTCGGGTCGGTGCCGAAGGAACGGCGGGCGACGACGCGGTTGGCCGGATTGGTGAGGACGTCGGCGTCGGGGGCGAAGTCCAGATTGAAGCCGAGACCGCTCAAATACGTCCCGATGGTGGTGCCGGCGGCCGCGGCCTTAGCCGGATTTCCGGTGCGCCCGATCTCCCGCATGTCGCCGACATTTTGGACGCCGAAGGCGGGGTTATGCGCGACGCGGGCCACCTCGCCCCCTTCTTCGTCGACGGCGAGAAAGGGCGCCGGCAGGCCGAGGTCGTTGTAAATTTGCCGGGTGTCTTTCAGCAGGGCCTGGGTCTGGGCCGGGTTTTTCAGGTTGTCGTCGAAATAGATCAGGCCGCCGGGCTGGGTTTTCGCGATGGCCTGGCGGGTCGCCTCGCCGGCGGTGGTGACGCGGGCGCCGGTGAGCTGGTCGGGGGTGACGAGAAAGAGCTGGCCGACTTTTTCCTCGGTGGTCATGCGCTTCACCTGAGCGGTGATGGGGTCGGCTTTTTTGACGGGGCCCTTCGGCGCCTTCTGGGCGGACCGGCAGAAGACGAAGAGGAAGCCCGCGAGGATGGCGAGGGCGAGGGCGGCGGCGAGAATCATCAGGACGAAAAGACGGGATTTCCGAGGGTGGTTGTGCTTCATAGGGTTTTCCTTTGTTAATGAGATTTGTTGATTTTATTTTATCATAGGATGGGGGTTTTGTGTGCAGGACGGGAAAATGACGTTGCGAAACGGGCAAATCGTGATATAATTTGACTATATTAAAGCATAAGCGAGGAGGTGCGCGGATATGGCGAAACTTCGGGAAACGATTCGGCCGTCGGCGGATTTGAGGAATCATTATCACGATATTTCTCAATTGTGCAAAGAGCAGGACGAAGCGGTCATCATCACGGTGAACGGCCGGGGCGATACGGTGTCGCTCTCTTACGAAGCGTATCAGAATATGAAGGCGCGCATTGAGCTGCTGGAGGTTCTCTCAGAGGCGGAAGATGACGTCAGGAACGGCCGAGTCGGACCGGTTTCGGACACCTTTGATAGTTTGCGGGCAATCCTGCAGGAGTATGACGATTGAAGTACAAAATCCTTAAAACCGACACAGCAGACGCGCAAATCAGCAGGATTGTTTTGCATGTGGCGCAGCATTTCGGCCGTCGTACGGCCCTTGCGAAGTTGGACGAGATTGAAAGCAGCATTCTGAAGCTGGGGGATCATCCGGATCTCGGGGTCAGGCCACGATACCCAACGCTCAGACGGCAAGGCTACCGGGTGCTCGTTTTGAAGAAAGATCTCGTTTTTTACAAAATAGATGAACCGGCCCAAACGGTGATCATTTATGCGGTGGTGGATCAACGGCAGGATTATGTGGACATTATTCGCGGATTGTAGATTTGCCCGCATTATCCGGAAGAAAAATTAAGGCAAAAGTTTTCATCTCAAAAAAAATCATCCGCCCCCTTTACAAAGCGCCCCCTTTCGATTAAAATCAAAACAATTCAATGACGAGACGAGTAAGACGCGCGGAAGCGAAAGCGAGGCCGGGGCGGTGAGAGCCGGCTGCAGAGGCCGTCCGAAGACCACCTCCGAGAGGCCCCAATCCGGCCCGGTGATGCCGTTACCATCGCGATGAAGCGGTCCGCATGAGCGGACAAGCAGGGTGGAACCGCGCGAACAAGCGTCCCTGACAATACCTTTGGTATCTGTCGGGGATTTTTTTTATGGTCCCGGCGATGCCCGAAACAAAGGAGAACAAAAATGGATGAAAAAGTATTAAGTTGTTACCGCCATTCCCTGGCCCACGTGATGGCCAAGGCTGTGATCGAGCTCTACGGCCCCGAAACCCAGTACGCCATCGGGCCCCAGATCGACGACGGCTTTTATTACGACTTCCTCTTGCCGGAAGGGAAGACCGTCACCGAAGGGGATTTCAAGGCCATCGAAGACAAAATGCGCGAAATTCTCAAGCGCAAGGAAGACTGGACCCGTAAGGAAGTCTCCAAGGCCGAAGCCCTCGATATTTTTAAAGGTCAGAAATTCAAGACCGAATTGATCGAAGACCTGCCCGACGACGAAGTCATCACCGTGTATTACACCGGGGACGATTACGTCGATCTCTGCCGCGGGCCCCACGTCGACAACTCCCAGGAGCTGCTCAGCGCGGCCTTCGAACTCAGAAGCGCGTCGGGCGCCTATTGGCGCGGCGATGAAAACCGCGACAACCTGACCCGCATCTACGCCTACGCCTTCCCGGACAAGAAGGCCCTCAAGGCCCACAAGGCCCTGATCCGCGAAGCCAAGGAACGGGATCACAAGAAGATTGGCGCCCAGCTGGATCTCTTCATGTTCGACGAAACCGCGCCGGGCATGCCCTACTGGCTGCCCCGCGGCTGGAAGCTGTTCAACGCGCTGCTCGATTTCTGGCGCGACGTCCACGAAGCCCACGGCTACCAGGAAATCTCCGGGCCGGTGCTCTCGAAGAAGAAGCTCTGGGAAACCTCGGGCCATTGGGATCACTACATGGACGGCATGTTCGTCATCCCGGGCAAAGATGAAGAAGACCCCAACACCTACGCCCTCAAGCCGATGAACTGCCCGAACACCATCAAGGTCTATCAGACGAAGAAACGCTCCTACAAAGATCTGCCCCTGCGCTACGCTCAGGTCGACACCATCCACCGCAAAGAAAAATCCGGCGAACTCAATGGCCTGTTCCGGGTGCAGATGTTCCGTCAGGATGACGCCCACATTTTCGTCACCGAAGACCAGATCGCCGACGAAATTTTCGACATCATGGACGTGGCCAGCGAAATCTACAGCCCCCTGGGCCTGACCTACACGGCTGAGCTTTCCACCCGCCCTGACGATTACATGGGCGACATCGAAGTCTGGAACAAGGCGGAAGCCGACCTCAAGGCCATTTTGATCAAGAAATACGGCGAAGGGAATTTCGAAATCAACGAAGGGGACGGCGCTTTCTACGGTCCGAAGATCGACCTTAAAATGCGCGACGCCTTGGGCCGCGAATGGCAGATGGGGACGATCCAGCTGGACTTCCAGCTGCCCATGAACTTCGGCATGAAGTACGCCGCCGGCGACGACACCGAAAAGCGCCCGGTGCTCATTCACCGCGCGATTCTCGGCTCCTTCGAACGGTTCATCGGGATCATCACCGAAAACTTCAAGGGGGATTTCCCGTTCTGGCTCTGCCCGTACCAGGTGGGCATCGTGCCGATCCGCGAATCCCACAACGCCTACGCCAAACACGTCGCCGACGTGCTCAAGCGCGCCGGGGTGCGCGTCGAAGCCAATTACACCGACGACAACATGAAGACGAAGATCAAGCACTTCAAGCAGTACAAGGATCCCTACATCCTGATCCTCGGCGACAAGGAAGCGGCCGACGGCACTGTCTCCATCAACATCCGCGGCAACAAACAGCTCAACGACATTCCGCTGGATCATTTCGTGGCCATGTGCCAGAAGATGATCGGCGAACACAGCCTGGAACTGATTGAAACCGCCGACTGAGTTTCACGGTAAAAACAAACAAATAACGCCTGACTGATTTTCAGCCGGGCGTTTTTTTATGCGATAAGGGGAAACCTGCGCATCATCGAAAAACGGTACAAGAAGGTGTTTGCCGTGGTATAATTAAAGAAAAAAGCAGCGCGGCTGACACGACGAGGAGGGGTGAAATGAATCATCAGGTTTTGACGATAACGGACATCGAAAAAATTGTCCGTCCGCTGGCTGAAAAGTACCACATTTCGGCGGTGTACCTGTTCGGCTCGTACGCCAGAGGGGAAGCGGATTCGGAAAGCGATCTGGATTTCATCGTCATCGGGGGCGAGGGGTTTAAACGCACGCGGGTCTTTGCCTTTGCCGAAGATTTGAGGGAGGCGTTTGACAAGTCTGTCGATGTGTTTGAAATCCACGAAATTAATCAGGAGAGCGCGTTTTATCAAAGTATTTTGAGGGATAGAAGGAAAGTCGCATAACGCCTGACTGAAAATCAGCCGGGCGTTTTTTTGTGAGCGGGCGAACCTGCGCATAATGGGATTTAGCCGGGGTGCTAAACCTGCGCATTATCGAAATATGGGGTTTTGAAAATAATCGGTCGAAAAAATCACATAATAAAGCATACCATACCATAACAAATCAAAGCACACGACAGCACACCATACCACATCATACCAAACCATAACAAACGACAACCATATTAAAGAAGATGCAGATGTAGAGCATGCTTATCCCGGCTTTCGCCGGGGGTTCGGCGCCCAGGCGCCGGCACAGCATCCGCCACCCAAAATGATGAAGGATGTCTTTACAACTGTATTTGCGGTAAACGGGGATTTGCGCAGGATTTAGCTATAAACGAACGGGGATTTGCGCGGTTTTGGGGTAGATTTGAACGGGGATTTGCGCATGAACGCGCATCATTTATTAAAATGACAAATGTAACAATTCAAACAGCAGCCCCCAGGCGACGCCCGAGGCGTAGAGCAGGGCGGTGAATTTGAGGTTTTCCTTCCAGTGGCGGCTGGTGCGGAAGAGCACGAGCAGGCCGACGCCGGCGCCGACGAGCAGCCCGGCCATCATCTGTCCGGCGGTGAGCATCCGCGAGAGGTAAAGCTGGGTGATGACCACCGAGGCGGCGCAGTTGGGGATGAGCCCGATGAGCGCCGAAAGGCAGACGCCGATCACGGGGCGGTTGGTGAGCACGCGTTCGACGGCGGAGACGCCGGCCCAGTCGATCAGCGCGCCGAGGACGAGGGAAATCGCGAAGACGAAGGCGGTGATGTTCAGCGTGTGGACCAGCGCCGAGCGGGTCACGGCGCGCAGCCCCGCGGGTTCGGCCTCGTCCTCGCAGCCGCAGTGCTCGTTGTCGCACAGGTCGTGGATGTGCTTGTCGTCGCCGTAGCGGCGGAGCCTGAGCACCCCGTCGACGGCCATCCCGGTGAGCACGCCGATGACAGCCTTGGCGAGGAGCACCCGGCCGAGGGTGGCCACAGGGACGTGCTCCGACAGGAAGATGGGCAGCATTTCGTCGGAGGTGGAGAGAAACACTGACAGCAGCGTCCCGGTGGAGATGAGCCCCCCGGCGTAGAGACTGGCCGCAGCGGCGGAGAAACCGCATTGGGGGACGACGCCCACCGCCGCGCCGGCCGCCGGCCCGAAGGGGCCGACCCGAAGCAGTAGCCGGGTGGAATGGCCCTCCGCCCGGGCTTCGAAAAATTCCATGAGCCAATAGGTCACGAAGAGGAAGGGGATGAGCTTGACGGTATCGACCGCCGCGTCGCTCAGGACGGCGAGAAATGCGTGGAGCATGGTTTTCCTTTCTAAATTTACAATACAAGTTTTTACAGGAGTAAATAAAACGAATGCGCGCGGGCGCACCCGCTTTCAATCTATTTTTTTAGTAGGGTCATCCTATCATGATTTTCATCAATTTGCAAATAAATGAAAAAAGTTTCATATGAATGCATCTGCATCTTTTGCCAAAATGAGGGCGGTGAGCGCGGGCGGTTGTGGTATGATAAGGGCATCCATCTAATGGCAATCGCAACAGAAAGAAGGTGCTCCATGGCAGTATTACACGGATTTCAAGGTGTTTTGGCCTGGTGTGTGGGCTTCACCGGGCGGGTGGTGGTGATCTTCGGCCTCGCGGCCATCGTGCTCGTGCTCATCGAAATGGGCGTCACCGCCGGGGCAAAGGGCAAGAAAAAGCGCGGGGTGAAGCGCATCGCGCTGATCACCGGGGCCTCCAGCGGCCTCGGCCGGGAATACGCCAGGCGCCTGGACCGGACGGAGAAGGATCTGGACGAAATCTGGCTGGTGGCCCGCCGGGCGGACCGGCTTACGGCCCTGGCCGAGACCCTTACACACGGGACACGGACGTTCCCACTCGATTTGACGCAGCCCGAGAGCCTGACCGCGCTGAAGACGGCGCTCACCGAGGAAGGCGCGGAGGTGGCGGTGCTCATCAACTGCGCAGGTCTCGGCAAGATCGGCAATTACGCCAAGCTCACCCTCGCGGAGACCCACAACATGATCGACCTCAACGACCGGGCGGCGGTGGACGTGACGGTGACGGCCCTGCCCTTCATGGGCCCCGGGGGCCGCATCCTCGAAATCTGCTCCACGGCGGCCTTCCAGCCCCTCCAGCACTTTGGCGTCTACGGGGCCTCCAAGGTCTTTCTCTACCACTACACCCGGGCCCTGCGGGCGGAGCTGCTCCCGCGGCGCATCCGGGTGACGGCGGTCTGCCCCTATTGGATGGCAGACACCGAATTCATCCCCGTTGCCAAGGCGGCAGAGGCCCAGGGCGAAAAGCCCGCGATCAGGCACTTCGCCCTGGGCGTGCCGGCGGCGCGGGTGGCCCGGCGCTCCCTGCGGACGAACCGCCTGGGCATGGCCGTCTCGACCCCCGGGCTCTTCTGCACCGCCCACCGGTTTTTCTCGAAATTGATCCCCCGGGAGGTGCTCATCGCCTTTTGGGAGGTGCTCAGACGGCTGTAACCACCGTGCAGAATTAATGACAAAAATTTACCTTTGAATTTCACAAAATCTCTCCAAATCGGGGAGATTTTTTTATTTTGAGCCAACAAAAACAGCATAAAATCAAGAGCTTTCAATATCACGTGCCGCCGAAGACTCCGATAACAAAAATATACACTTACGTTCAACTAAGAAAAGGCATAAACTAGAAAATGTTTACAGACGGGTCCACCGCAGAGACAATTTACGCGAAGGCGGCCACACCCTGGCACGACCCGTCAAGACCGGCCTGGACTATTTCCCGTTCGATAGCCAGTGCCGCGCCGCTGCACACGAAATAAAGGAGAATAGTGGAGATGCAGATGAACCAGAACGCGAGAAATTTTGTACAACCTGCCGCGGGGCCAAGCCCCTGGGGCGAAATTGAGACCCTGGCGGTTCGCGCCGCCGCCGGGGAGCGCGCCTGCGAGGCGGCGCTGATCGTGGCCTTTAAGCCGCTGATCGTCAAGCTGGCGGCGCCCTTTCCCGATTACGAGGATGCCCGGGCCGATGGCGTCCTCTGGACCCTCGAGGCGGTCCGGGCCTTCGACCCCGGCCGCGGCGTCAGCTTCACGGTGTATTTGAAGCGCAGCCTCACCGGCCGATACCGGGCGCGGTGGCGCCGGTTTTCGGCCGAGACCGTCCCCTTTGAGGACTACCACGGCAGCGCAGCCGACAACGTCGCCCAGGCCGAGCGCGCGGCCGAACAGAAGCGCGTCATCGGCCAGATCGCCGCCGCCATCCCCGAGCTCTCTGAGCTGGAGCGGGCCATTATCACCTGCGCCTTCGGCAAGGGGATGAGCAGAAAGGCCATTGCCAAGGCGCGGGGCATCGCTCCCGAAACCGTAAAAACCGCTAAAAAGCGTGCGATGCAGAAGCTTCGAAAAAAATTTAAAAAAATTTGAAAATTTTTGTCCCCCAAATTGCCGATTTTGCGCATTATATAAGTGTCTCAATGAATTGCGGTGCGCACCCGAAGCACAGGTCGGGGTGAAAA
Source organism: Pseudoramibacter porci (assembly GCF_009696145.1). Taxonomy (GTDB): domain Bacteria; phylum Bacillota; class Clostridia; order Eubacteriales; family Eubacteriaceae; genus Pseudoramibacter; species Pseudoramibacter porci. The sequence goes on along the minus strand of NZ_VUMO01000003.1, from coordinate 102,979 downwards.
CCCTCAGGCTAAAGTGCAAACAATGAAATGAATTTGAAACAAAAGGAGAATGAATATGGCAGTAACAAAGAAATTAACCGGACAGACCCTGAGAATGCGCAACATCAAGGACTTGGATGACGGCGGTACCAAAACCGTCAACCGCGATGTCAGCAAAATTTTAACCGCGGCGACGCCGGAACAGATTTTCAATCTGGCCAACGTTTACGACGGCCTGACTGAAATCGCGATGGAATCCGCTTACATCGTGACCACAGAACAGCTGGTCAGCGCGTGAAGCGGGACGGAAACGATCCGAAGGAAAATCAGAATAATTTAAAGCACGAAGAAAAGGAGAAACACAATGGCAGTAACGAAGGAACTTAACGTAAAATTTAATTTGGCATCGGGCGACGTCATGGGCTTAACCATCGGCGACTTCAAGGACAGCCTCTTAGACAGCGAGGTCAAGACCCAGCTCGACAACATGGTGGCCGCCGGGGCCCTCGGGATCGGCGCCGACGCAGTGGTGAGCGTCGCCTCCGCCCAGCGCATCACCACCGACAAGACCGACGTCGCCCTGGCCTGACCCCTTGGCCGGGCTTGAACGGGCCGCCGCCGTCCTCTCGGCGGCGGTTCTGGTCTTGACGGCGCTGTCTCTTTCGGTCCCGCCGGTGCGCGGCTTCATCGCCGCCAAGGTGAAAACCCGGAAAATCAGAGCGGGGCGGGCGGCATCGACGCTGTCCCACATCGATAAACGCCTGGACCTGACAGAGCTGGCCTGTGTCACCCTCCTCCACGACAGACTCTTCAACGCCTGCACGGCGGCTCTGTCCCGGGGCTGGACGACCACCGGAGAGATCACCAACCTCCACCATCTCTTCGACGTCTACCACAAAATGGGCGGCAATTCCGCGGCGGCTGCGCTGTACCGCCGGGCGCTGACTCTGCCGGTGCACGATCTCGGCAGAAAGGAAGGGGACGGCGATGAAGGCGGCGCTTAAACAGGCGCGCCCGTGGCTTTTGGCGGCGGGCAGGCGGGCGGCGCGGACCTTCGCCCAGACCTTTGCGGCGGCGATGATGACCGCCTCCGGGATCACCGATGCCCCGTGGCGGCCGGCCCTTTCGGCGGCGGCCCTCGCGGCCGTCCTTTCGCTGATCACGGCTTTGGTCGGGCTGCCGGAGCTGAACAATCCGCCCGGGTAGAATGAAAGAAAATAAGAAGAAATGAAAAGAAAGGCGCACAGCGCATTTAAAAAATAAAATTATGAAACGAATTGCCCCATATGAATACGGAAGAGAATTTATCAGAAAGGAGGTCGCCGTGGCCCTGTACGGCATTGACATTTCCAACCACAATCTGGCCGTCAATTATTATTTGCAGTCTTTTTATATGATCAAGGCCTCGGAAGGGCGCACTTTCGCCGACCCGCTGCGGGAGCGCCACGCCAAAGGGGCGCTTAGCGCCGGCCGGCTCATCGGCTTTTACCACTACGCCAGGCCGGAGCACAACCGGATGGCCGACGAGGCGGATTTCTTCGTCCGGCTGGTCCGGCCCTACCTCGGGCGGGCTGTCCTCGCCCTGGACTGGGAAGGCCGGGCGCTGGCCTACGGGCCGGACACGGCCCTCGCCTGGCTCGACCGGGTGACGGCGCTCACCGGCGTGCGCCCGCTATTTTACTGCTCCGATTCCCAGACCGCGCGGTACGCCAAGCTCGCGGGGCGGGACTACGGCCTTTGGGACGCGAAATATTCGACCCACCCGCCGGCTCACGTCGGCTGGCCGTTCATCGCGATGTGGCAGTACTCCGGGACGAAAATCGACCGCAACGTCTTTTACGGCGGCAAGGACGCCTGGATGCGCTACGCCTCCGGCGGGAAAATCGCCGCGCCCCACACCCAGGCGAAGCCCACCGGGGCCGCCTGGGTCAAAGCCCTTCAGCGGGAGCTCAACGCCCAGTACGGCGCGGGGCTTCAAGTCGACGGCATCCCCGGCCCGAAAACGCGCGCGATCTGTCCGGTGCTGACCCGCAACAGTCGCGGGCAAATCACCCGACTGGTGCAGCAGGCGCTCGGGGTTCGGGCGGACGGCATCTTCGGCCCAGCAACCGAGGCCGCAGTGAAGGCCTTTCAGGCCGCTCACGGTCTCGCAGCCGACGGCATCGTCGGACCGCACACCTGGCGGGCGCTGCTTCCCCTCGCGCATTAGGTGCCGGGGCGCCTGGGGCTAAAGCCCACAAAAAAAGACCCAAGCTTATCGCTTGGGTCTTGTTTGCTTTTGGGGGCGCCTCATCGCCCGATGGCCTTTCGGGCCTGTTCGCTGACTTTGGCGATGGTGTCGACGAAATCGCCGACGGTGGCGATGCCCTCCCGGTCCATGACCAAGGTCTTGGCCAGGACGAAAAGCATCTGGCAGGCCGCGAGCTGGTCGGCAGGGTCGGGGATGGTGTCGATGTCCGGGGTGCGTGTACCCCGGCCGACCCGGCTGATGAGCTGGGCTCCGGCGAAGCCGATGGTCTCGTGGAAATACCGGTCAAGGAGAAAATCACAGTAATCGTCAAAACCGCGGTACATCTCCCGCACATCTTCCTGCCAGCAGCCCTTGAACACCGCGATGTAGGACTCGAGGAACATCCGGATCGCGTAAAGGGCGTAGGCGCGCATTTCCGCCGGGGTGTGGTCCCCCGCTTGGGGGCAGAAAAACCAGCGGACGTACTGGTAAATCAAATTGCCGATCAAATACCCGGAATCCGCAGAGCAGGCGCCCATGAAGGCGTATTCCATGTCGATGGTCTTCATGCGGTCGGCGTTTACCATCAAATTCGAGGTGTGCAGGTCGGAGTGGATCAGGCACTCGGACTTGGCCATGTAAGTGTGGCGCAGCTTGAGCATTTCGGTGCAAAAGGCGTGATCCGCCCACACCGCCCGGGCCAGGGCCTGGCGTTCCGGGTAGGTCGCGTCGTCGGGACCTTCAGCCTTGGGCAGGAAAAGAATGTTCTCAAAGAGGTTGCGCATCACCGGGTTGGCGAAGGCCGCCGCCAGCTTCTGGTGGGTTTCCGGCTCGAGGTAGAGCTCCGAGGTGTAGAAATTATCCTTGGCCACCAGCTCCCCGACCATCGCCGGGATCTTCGGGTAAATTTTGCCGGCCATCATCTCGAACCGCCAGATCTTCAAGTCCCCGCAGTCCTCGCAGACGTAAAGGTGGTGGGGGGCGTCGATCAGGTAAATCTCGGGGATGTATTCGGGGGTGATCGCCGACTTGATCAGCATGAGGCGCGCTTCGAGGGTGTTGCGTTCGGGGACGTAGGGCGTGGCACTCTCAAAGGTGCGGGCGTAGGGCCGGGCCTGCTTGAGGATCACCGAGCCGCCGGTGCGGGTGTCCGTCACCCGGAACAGGTAATTGACGAAACCGTCGCCGACGGCGCCGACCTTGGCCGCGTCGCTGCCGATTTCGTAGACGGAAAGCGTCGCATCCTTCGGGAACAAATTCGTCTCGTTCTGGATGTAAGCCGCCGCCGTGTCCTTTGTGATTTCCTGATAATCCATACAATCCCCCCTCAATACGTTATTGCCGATAATATATCAGCTTTATTGTAGCACGATTTCATCATCGGGGACAAGCGAGACTTTCGCCAAAAAAAGATAAAATAACGCAAAAAAAAACAGCTCCCCTCACACGATCCGAGGGGAGCCTAAACATTACAATCTAACATATAAGGAATATCCGGCGCACTGTGTTTTCGTCCTTTACCAGAGGCGGTAAAGGGATGCGCCTGTGAACACGAATACCGCCGAGCCGACAACGTACATCATGATTCAGTTAAGTCTTAACTATGAATACGAATTGAATACGAATACAACCGAACCGACGACGGACGCGATTTTTCACATTTGAAAAATCTTTTTAGAATACGAATTCTGCCAAACAAATACGTCACTGCCGTTTCATAACGGCCTGAATACGAATTCCGCCGAACGTCTTTTAAATCATGGCCGATATCCAATCGAACCATTTACTAGGAAAAGAAGTTAATTGAGAATACGAATTCTGCCGAACCAACAACGATTAAGTATCTATCTGGAAAAGGAAATTTCCTTATATGGGCATTATAAACCGTTTACACCGGAAGCGCAAGACCTCGGCGCCAATTCGCCCTAAAATTTAAGCTAAACTTAAGGCGTTTATGCGTTCTGCCGATTATTTCCCGGGAAATGTCAGCCCCTGAGGGCCGCGATCACCGATTGGTACTCGGGGAACCGCCCCAGGCGCTTCTCGAAAGCCGTCTGGGACAAGAGGGCCAGCCACCGTCCCCGGTCCGGGACGTCCCCGGCGCAGGCGGTGATGAGCCGGGCCGCCGTCGGGAAGATGCCGGCCGCCCGTTCCGAATGGCGGATCAGCACGGCGAGCACCGCCGGCAGCCCTGCAGCCGCCAGCTGCCGCCACAGGCCCTCGTCTGTGGGGTTGACCGCGATCAGCGTCACCAGGTTGGCCAGCGGATCCAGCCAGCGCGGATCCCGGAAGGCTTGAAGGCTGGCGCAGAGGTGCTCGAAAATGACGACTGGCCGCTTCGGGTCGGCGAAGGGAATGACCGCCGGGCGGTAGCGCACAAGCCAGCGCTTAAGCTCCCGGGGCTTGGCGAATTTAGTCACGATGTCCAGGTCCACCGCGTCCCAGGGGCGGGCGAGCTTCGGCGCCCCCGCCAGGCAGAGCATCCCCTGAATGGCGTACTTGAGGTAAGCCTGGGCGTCGGCGGAGCCTTCGAAGGGCAGATGGTTGTCCCGGATGTAAAACCAATAGCCCCGGGCCCGGGCCGAAAGCCGTCCGGCGATGCGGCGGATTACCCGAGGGTCGCCCCGGCCGTCCCGCAGCTGGTCCTCCAGGCGGTCCCGGTCGGTCATCATTTTGAACTGGTCGGTCGCCGTGGACTGGAAGAGCTGGCGCAGAAAGGCCGTCCCCGGCTGGGCGGCCACCCACTCGGCGGAAAGGAGCCGGGAGAGCGCGGCCCGGCTTTCCCCCTGGGCCAGGTGGGTCCGCAGGGTGTGGAGGAGCCAGGCGATGGTGTCCTCGGGGTCGAAGGTCTCGGCGTCTTTGGCGACAGCCGGCGCCGGGTCGTGGCCCAGGAGATGGCCGTAGCCGATCTGCGCCGCAGGAGATGCGGTCTCGAGATCGTCCTGGAGGTCGAGGGCGCGGTTGTCGAGGTAATCCCAGAGGAGGGCGGCTGCTTTGGGCGTTCGGGTCGGGCAGTCCGGCAGGGCGAAGGGTGGCTCCCCGGCGCAGGCGAGGGCATCGATGCCGGCCCTGGCGAAGGCGGCGGGAGCCACGCCGCGCCGGTCCTTAAACACCGGAATCAGCCGGCGGAACATCTCCGGATCCTTGAGGATGAGGGTCGTGTCCACCAGCTCCGTCGGACCGAAATCGAAGGCCCCCAGCAAGTCGTCCGCCGCGATGCGCCCGTAAGCGAGCAGGGGCGTGAGCCGCTCGTCCAAGGTGTCAGCCAGGGAGAGGACGTGCTGAAACAGCCTGTCGTCGGTGACGCAGCGCAGGTAGGCGTAGAGCCGTCGGCCGAAGGGGGCCGTCAGCGACGGCGGGATCGGCGCCCGGCGGAGGATCACCTCGGGCAGGGTGTTGAGGTCCACCACCGAGAGGTTGCGGCTGGCCAGGCGGCGCACCTCGTAGGGCGAGGGCGTCTTGGTCTGGACGAGGATGTTCTGGGGCCGGCGGGCCACCCGGTGCTGCTTCCTGAAGAAATTGATCCAGTTGAGAATCAAATTCAGATTGTAGTCGTTGAGGGAGTAGCCGATGAACAGAAAGGTGTGGTTGATCAGCAGAGAGCGGATGAAGGTGGCCACAAGTGGGTGATTCTGCTCGTAGTCGAGGTAATCGCTCTCCTTGACGACGACGGTCTTCGGGTCCTTGATGTCTCCGTGCATTTTGATCAGATACCGGTCCGAAGACACCGAGAGCAGGTCCGCGTCCTGGGAGACGACGGCATAAAGCCGGGTGTTGAGGGAGTCGGAGCGCTCCAGCAAATCGTCGACATTGGTGGTGACGATGTGGTGGGGGCGGATCTCGAAAATCAGCTCGTCGATGGGGTTGGCCGGCGCCTCGCTCTTTAAAATTTCGGTGATCGCCCGGTAATAGGCGGCGTGGCCGGGGGAGTCGTCCTGCTCGTAGAGATATTCGGGGATGCGCAGGTAGACCTCGGGATTAAAGGGCGCGTCGCTGTTGAAATCCGCCGGCAGGCGCGCGGCGATCTGGCGGATCATCTGCTTCCACGTAGGCAGCCCCGAATTGGCCGATACCCCCGAGCCCACGAAAATCACCAGCTGATTTTTCCCCTGAGCCCGCTGAATGGCTCGCACCGAATGAATCCAATCCATCCTGCCACCTCCTTTGTGTGTCTACGCCCTATTATAGCCTAAGGGGCCGAGGGGCGCATGAAAAAAAGCGCAGCAAAACGCTGCGCCTGTGATGCAAAAAGGGTCTTAGTCAAGGGTCTTGACGAAACCGCCGGGAATGGCTTCGAAATCCCGGCCCGGCTCTAAATCCATGAGCTGGACGTATTCGGCCGCGTTGTCGCGGATCCCCTGGATTTCTTCGTCAGTCAGCTGGCGGACCGCCTTGGCCGGCGAGCCGAGAATCAGCGAACCTTCGGGGAAGGTCTTCCCCTGGGTGACCAGGGCGCCGGCGCCGACGATGCAATTGTCGGGGATATTGGCGCGGTTCATGACCGTCGCCCCCATCCCGATGAGGACGTTGTCGCCGATATCGCAGCCGTGGATCGTGCAATTGTGGCCGATGGTGACGCCGTCGCCAATGATGGTCGGCGTCTTGATGTCCACGTGGACGACGGAGCCGTCCTGGACGTTGGTGCGCTCGCCGATGGTGATGGGCGCCTGGTCGCCGCGGACCACCGCCGCGTACCAGATCGACGAATCTTCGCCGACGCGGACGTCACCGACGACGGTGGCGTTCTTCGCGATAAAAATGTGCTTGTCCGGCTTTTTCGCCGGGGTGTCGTTGGATGTGGTTTTCATTTCAGGCCTCCGGGTATCGGGCTCCACCGCGGCCTTGAGGGCAGCCGCCGCGGCAGGCGTGTGGGTGATGGTCCCACCGTCAGGCGCCGGGTCGGGGGCTGGTGCGGCTTCTGGGGCTGGCGCTGTTTCTTTCGCCGGGGCGTCGGGGCGCGCTGAAGCCCCGGAAAAGGCTTCAGCTTCAGGCTCCCCCGAATCGTCCTTTTCGGCCGCCTTGGCCGCCTTGACCCGCTGCCAGTTCCCCTTGAGGGGAATGTCTTCGACCGGGCGCTTGTTGTACTGATTATAAGTATACCCGTCCGGGGCCTCAGTGTCATCATTTTTAAGAATGTGGGCGTTGCCGCCGTACGTCGTCACCTCAGCGGATTTGCCCAGGCTGTCGGTGATGCCGGAATTGCCGCCGTAGGTGGGCACATCGGAGGTGCCGCCCAGGCTGTCGGTGATGCCGGCGTTGCCGCCGTAGGTGGGCACGTCGGTGGAGAAGCCGCCCATGACCGCCGCGTTGCCGCCGTAAGTCCCGCCGGAGACATCGTCGGCGACGTTCTTCAGCAGGTCGGCGTTGCCGGTGTAGGTGCCTTCATCCGCCTTGCGCTTGGCGAAATCTTCCCGGCCTTCGAGCTTGTAATCGCCGGATACGGTGACTTTGTAGCCACTGTTCGCGTGGACGGTTTCGTCGTCGTCCAAAGGCAGGCGGCGCCGGTGGGGGATGTCCACCAGGCTCTTCTGGTTCTTCGCCCGTTCGATGGCCTTATTGATCTTGAAGCACACGCCGTCAAAATCGGCGTCCACTTCTCGGTAGGTGAAGGACATGAGCTTAAGCCCCATGTTTCTGAGGGCGTCGCCCTTGCGGCCCGAGCCTGTGCCGGCGGAATCGGAAAAGTGATGGAATTTTTCCAGCTCGACGACGAATTGGGCGTCGGGGCAGTAAAACAGGAAATGGTCCATCCCGGCCATGATGCTGCGCTGGAAATGGGCCGCGGCCTTATCCTTTAAGAAATCGGCCCACAGGCGTTTTTCCTGGGGCGCGGAAATCCGTTCGAAATCTTCGACCGTGGGTTGTTTAAAATCGTCTGACATATCTACTCCCTCCAAGGTGATTCCTGGTGTGTGTACTGGTTTAAAAGAATTACTTCCATGATAACACGATTTCATTAAAAAGCGTGTAGAGTATATTGTCGATTCACTAGAAATTTTTACAGAAAATTTTGCGGATGCCCCCTGCCGGCCCCCGCGCCTTTCTTGTTGACGAAAAGGCCCAAATCAAATAAAATAAATAAAGTATAAGCATTTTTAGGACCAACGCAAAATGTGTTTTTAAAGATATAGTGAGGAGGCTGTCATGTCAGACAGACAAGGAGAGGCCGCGCGCATCGATTTAACCGGGCGCCAGCTGATCGAACCTGGAGATTTTACGGTAGCGGAATTGGAGTCGATTTTCGAATTGGCCGACCAGATCATCGCCGACCCCGGCGCCGCCATGGACTTAGCCAAAGGGAAACTGATGGCCAGTTTGTTTTACGAACCCTCGACCCGGACGCGGTTCAGCTTTGAATCGGCGATGATGCGCCTCGGCGGGCGGGTCTTCGGCTTCGACGACCCCAACACCTCGTCGGTGTCCAAGGGCGAAACCCTGATGGACACGGCGAAAATCATCTCCTGCTACGCGGACCTCGCCGTGATCCGCCACCCGCGGGAAGGGACGGCCCGGCTCTTCGCCCAGTCCGTGCCCGGGATGCCGGTGATCAACGCCGGCGACGGCGGCCACGAACACCCGACCCAGACGCTGACGGACCTGCTCACCATCCGCCACCTGCTGGGCAGCTGCAGCGGCCACACCGTCGGCGTCTGCGGGGACCTGCTCTTCGGGCGCACCATTCATTCTCTGGTGAAGACCCTCAACCGCTACCCGGACAACCGCTTCATCTTCATCTCGCCGAAGGAATTGCGTATGCCCGAATATTTCCTGTCGATGCTGCCGGAAGGCTCCTACGTCGAGACCGACAGCCTCGACGACGTCATCGGCGACGTGGACATCCTGTACATGAGCCGCGTCCAGCGGGAACGCTTCGTCAACGAAGAAGAGTACATCCGCTTGAAAGACGTCTACATTCTGGACCGCCACAAAATGAAGCGCGCCAAGGACGACATGATCGTCATGCACCCGCTGCCCCGGGTCAACGAAATCGCCACCGAAGTGGACGACGACCCCCGGGCCGTGTACTTCAAGCAGGCGAAATTCGGTATGTACGTGCGCATGGCGCTGATCAGCAAATTACTGGGGGTGGCAAAATGATTAACGTATCGGAACTCAAAAAAGGCATCGTGATCGACCACATCGAAGCCGGCCACGGCATTCACATTTTCAAGCAGCTCCATCTCGACGAGCTGACCGACCCGGTGGTGTTGCTCACCAACATCCCGAGCAACAAAACCGGCACCAAGGACATGATCAAAATCGAAACGGATTTCAAGATCAACATGAACGTCCTCGGCCTCATCGACCCCAATGTGACGATCAACTTCGTCCAGCAGGGCAAGGTCACCAGCAAGCTCAAGTTGACTTTGCCGCGGGAGGTCGTCGGCATCATGAAGTGCAAGAATCCGCGGTGCATCACCAACCACGAACCGGTGAAGGACGTCCATTTTTATCTCGTCGACGAATCCGAAAAGATTTACCGCTGCGAGTACTGCGACGCCTACACCAAATTCAAACCAGAAGAAAACTGAGGACAGGACATGAGACTACTTTTTAAGAACGTCACCATCGTCGACGGCACCGGCGTGCGCCGCGGCAAGGTGATGACCGAGGACGGAAAAATCCGCAAAGTTTACAAGGAAAGGGGACGGGTCCAGACCGACTACGACCGCGAAATCGACGGCGCAGGCAAGGTGCTCATGCCGGGGTTCATCGACATGCACTGCCACCTGAGAGATCCGGGCCTGACCTACAAAGAAGATTTGTCCACCGGGCTTCACGCGGCGGCCAAGGGCGGCTTCACCACCGTCTGCCCTATGGCCAACACCAAACCCGTGATGGACACAGCCGAAAAGGTGGCGGACAACATGAAGCGGGGCAACGCCCTGGGCCTGACCGAGATGATTCAGGTGTCGGCGGTGACCAAGGATTTCTCCAATTTCACCTTCGACCTCGTGGACTTCGGCGCCTTGTCCAAAGTGACGCCGATTTTCTCCAACGACGGCCACAACGTCGACAACCCCGACGTCATGCGGGCAGCCTTTAAGGCCAGCGCCGAAACCGGCGCCGTCATCGCTACCCACAACGAGCCCGAAACCGAAACCGTCGTCCGGGACATCGAAATTTTGAAAGACTACCCGGGCGCCAAGCTGCACATCTGCCACATCTCGAAAAAGGCCACTCTCGACGCCATCGTCGCCGGGAAAAAACAGGGGCTGGACATCACCTGCGAGGTGACGCCCCACCACGTGTACGCCTCGGGCCTGAGCTACCGGGTGCACCCGCCGTTTCGCGCCTGGGCGGACCGCAAGGCTTTGCTGGAAGGCGCGCTTTCCGGCGCCATCGACTGCTGCGGCACCGACCACGCGCCCCACTCGGACGAAGACAAGCTCAAGGGGTCGCCCGGGATCAACAATTTCGAAACGGCCTTCGCCATGTACCACACGGCCTTTGCCGCCGCGGGCATGGATTTGGTCCGCCTGTCTCAGATGATGAGCCAGAAGCCGGCCGAACGCCTGGGCCTGAAAAACGGGCTCATCGCCGAAACCTACCCGGCCGATCTGGTCCTCGTGGATCCCGATCTGGAATGGCAGGTGGACAGTTCGCAATTCGTTTCAAAAAGCCACAACACGCCCTTTGACGCCAAATGGCTCAAAGGACAGGTCTTATTGACCGTGAAAGGAGGACGCATCATCTATGATCATGGATCGTTTGTATAAGGCCGCGGCGGAAAGCCCGGTGTGTGTCGGCCTCGACACCAAAATCGATTATCTGCCGGCCTGTATCGCCAATATGGACACCAACGACGGCGAAAAGATCTTCGAATTCAACAAGAAAATCATCGATGCCACCGCCGATTTGGCGGGGTGCTACAAAGTGCAGGTAGCTTGTTACGAGGCCCTCGGCCTCGAAGGGATGAGCGCCTACGCCCGCACCGTGCAATACGCCAGAGCACAGGGCAAGCTCGTCATCGGCGACTGCAAACGCGGGGACATCGCCTCCACTGCCGAACAATACGCCCGGGGCCATTTCGAAGGGGATTTCGAGGTGGATTTCCTGACCGTCAACGCCTATATGGGCTATGACGCCGTGTCCCCGTATCTGCCCTACGTGAAAGATCACGACAAGGGGCTGTTTATCCTGACCCATACCTCCAATCCATCAGCGAAAGATCTTCAAGAACAGAAACTCGAAGATGGAGAACAAGTTTTTGAAAAAATGGCGGATCTCGTCGAAAAATGGGGCGGGGATCTCGTCGGCGAATCGGGCTACTCGGCCGTGGGCGCGGTGGTCGGCCTGACCTACCCCGAAGCCTTCGCCGATATCCAGGCCCGCTGCCCCCACACCTTCTTCCTCGTTCCCGGGTACGGCGCCCAGGGCGGCACAGGCAAAGACATCGCAGACATCTTCAAGCGCTCCCGCTGCGCCGTGATCAATTCATCCCGTGGGATCATCTGCGCCCATCGGGGCAAGACGGAGGGTCCTGATTTCGTCGATTACATCCGCGATGCGGCGGCGGCGATGAAAGAGGATATCCTGCAATGGCTGTAATCAAATCCAATTACGCCGTCGCCGAAGGCATTTATCTCATGGAAGTGGCCTGGCAGGGCGAGGTGAAACCCGGGCAGTTCTTCATGGTCCGGGCCTGGGAGCGCGACCCGCTGCTGTCCCGGCCGATCTCGGTCTGCGACTACGACGCGGCGGCCGGCACCCTGACCTTTCTCTACATGGTCAAGGGGCAGGGGACGCGGCTCATGAGCCAGCTTGAGCCCATGGATGTCATCACCCTCGACGGCCCCCACGGCAACGGCTTTCCCGATATCAAGACCAATCTCGTGGCCGTCGGCGGCGGGATCGGCATCGCTCCGCTTCTGTACGCGATCAAAGATTTCAAGGCTAAGCACAAGCGCCGCAAGGTCCGGGCCTATCTCGGCTTCTCGACCGAATCCTATTACGTCGAGGCCTTTAACGAAGTGGCCGACGACGTTATCGTCAACATCGGCGGCATCATCACCGATGTCGTCGAGGTCAAACGCGGCGAATCCGTCATCGGCTGCGGGCCCAACATCATGATGCAGGCCCTGGCCGACACGGTGCCGCCGAAGCACGACGTCTACCTGTCCCTCGAAAAGCGCATGGCCTGCGGCATGGGCGTCTGTCTCGGCTGCTCCATTGCGACGGCGGACGGCAGCCGCCAGGTCTGTTCTGACGGCCCGGTCTTCACCCGGGAAGCATTGATGTGGGGAGGTGCCCAATGAGCGCGCGTCTTGAAACCCAATTTGCGGGCGTGACCTTCAAGAACCCTGTCGTCACGGCGTCGGGGACTTTCGGCTTCGGCCGCGAATTTGAAAAGATTTACGATTTGAGCCGCCTCGGCGGCTTGTGCACCAAAGGGCTGACCCTGACGCCCCGGCCGGGCAATACCGGCGAGCGCCTCTGGGAAACGCCGGCGGGCCTGCTCAATTCCATCGGGCTGGAAAACCCGGGGGTCGACGCCTTCATCGAAAACGAATGGCCTCACCTGTCGGGCATCGACACGGTGACCATTCCCAACGTCGGGGGCTCGGACGAAGCGAGCTACGTCGGCGCCGTCGAGAAATTCAACGATCTGCCCGTGGCTCTCATCGAGCTCAACATTTCCTGCCCCAACGTCCAATGCGGCGGGATGGCCTTTGGCATGGATCCGGACCAGGCCTACGCCATCACCCGGAAAGTCGTCGAAGCGTCCACCCATCCGGTCGTGGCCAAGCTGACCCCCAACGCCCCAGACCTCGTGGCCGTCGCCCGGGCCTGCGAAGAAGCCGGTGCAGCGGGCCTAAGCCTGATCAACACCATTCAGGGCATGGCCGTGGACATTGACAAAAGGCGCATCGTCTTCGACAACGTCTACGCGGGGCTGTCGGGCCCGGCGGTCAAGCCCATCGCCCTGCGCATGGCCCATCAAGTCATCCACGGGGTGAAAATCCCGGTCATGGCCCTCGGCGGCATCGCCACCTGGCGCGACGCCCTGGAATTCATCATGATCGGCGCGGCCTGTGTTCAAGTGGGCACCATGAGCTTCGTGACGCCGACAGCGGCGGTGGACATCGTCGACGGCCTCGAACAATACTGCGCGGATCAAGGCCTTGCGAATATCGACGAGGTCCGCGGCATTCTCTAGAAAGCCCGGCTGCCTATGAAGAAGTTTTTGTACCGGCTTTTAATGCTGATCTGCATCGGGGTGATCGCCTTCTCCGGCGCGCAGCTGGTGCGCATCTACCTCAAGTACAAAAAAGGCACCGACACCTACAAGCAGACGGCGGCCAAGGCCGTCACGACGAAAAAAAGCGATGGGGACCGGGATCACGTGCCCATTACGGTAGATTTTGACAAGCTCAGGGCCGAGAACCCGGACGTTGTCGGCTGGCTTTACTGCAAGGGCACACCCATCAATTACCCGGTGGTCCAGGGGAAGGACAACAGCGAATACCTGCACAAGCTCGTCAACGGCACGAAGAACTTCTCGGGGACACTCTTCGTCGACGTCAACAGCCCCAAGGATTTAAGCGGCCCCAACACCATCATCTATGGCCACGCGATGAAAAACGGCTCGATGTTCGGCACCCTCGCCCACTACAGAAAGGCGGATTACTACCAGGCGCACCCATACCTATGGTATTTGACGCCCGAGGGCAATTACCGTCTGGATCTCATCCGCGGCTACACCGCTCCGGCGGACAGCCTGATTTATTCGGCCTTCGATTTGGCTAAGGTGCAGGCGGTGCTGGCGAATACGGCGTCGGAGTCGACCTTCGATGCCGGCATTGACAGGCTGACGGTGTCGAAAATCGTCACCCTGTCCACCTGTGCTTACGACTACGACGATGCCCGCTACATCGTCATCGCCGTGCCGACGCGGGTGGATCAGTGAGCGAAGCGGCGAAAGCCGCTTTTTTTAACCGAGAAAGGAAAACGTATGCATCGACAGAAAATGATGGCAATCCTGGCGAAGGGGCTGTGGGCGCTGATGAGCCTGTCCCTTGTGCTGTTCGTCGTTCAGGGGGCGCGCCTCGGTGTGGTGCCGGCTTGGGCGGTGGCCTTATCCGCGGCCGTCGCCGCCGGGCTGATCGCGGGAATCGGCTGGGCGGTGTTCCGCCCGGACAAAGACACCCGGTTCTCCACCCGCACCCGGCGCTACACGGCGCCCTGCATCGCGGCGGTGGTGATTGCGGCTTTGTGCCTGATCGGCTTTCGCACCGCGACCATCGCGAAAAAAGCGGGGGATGCAGTCTTCACCTCGGACAAAGCCGCCGGAGCGGCGGTGAGCCAGCCCTTCGCCCTGGCCCTGGCTGCAGACGCCAACGCCGGAGAGGGGGCGATGTACGCCTTCGCCGCGGTCAACCCCGAGACGAAGAAAATCGAGGCGGTGAGCCTGCCGGCCTCTGCCCTTGTCGCCGGGGCGGGCGGTACGGTCCGTCTGGACAGCTTGAGCTTTGATGACGCGGTTTCGGCGATGGCGAACCTTTTCGGCATTCAGGCCGGCCACCGGGTCCGCCTCAGTCCCGAAGGGCTGAAGGCCACCATCGACGAAATGGGCGGCATCCGGGTCACCGCCAGCGAGACCTTCACTTCGGGCGGGCACACCTTTATCGTCGGGACCAACACCTTAAACGGCCGCGAGGCCCTGGCCTTCGGCGCGGGAAACAGCGCCAATCAGCTTCGCGTGCTCGACGCGGTGATCCGCAAAATGGCCTCGGAGCGGGCCCTTACCCAGTACAGCGCGGTGATGGCGGGCCTGTGCCGGACGGTGAAGACGGATTTCAGCGCCAGGCAGTTCGCCCAGCTGGCCCAGTCGCCGTCGGGCTGGCAGACGAGCACCTACGCGGTGACCGGCACGGCGGTTTCGGGCGGGGTGCAGCTGGATCAAGGCTCGGCTGCGGCGGCCGTCTCCCGGCTTAAAGGGGTTTTAAAGGGCCAATAGAATCCCCTTGATAAATTGAAAGCCGGGGCAATAAATGTTATAATTTTAACGTAAAATGCGAATATATTGTTTTTGATAACGAGGAGGGTAATATGAGTTATTTGAAAGAATACGCAGACAAGCTGACGACCGCCGACGAAGCGGTCAAAGTCATTAAAGACGGCGATTACATCGATTACGGATGGGTCACCTGCACGGTGCAGAAGCTGGACGAAGCGCTGGCGAAGCGCATGCCCGAGCTGCACGATTTGAACATCTACGGCGGCATCATCCCGTCCCGTCCGAAGATCTTCGACGTGGAAAACCCGGGGGAACACTTCACCTGGAATTCCTGGTTCTATTCCGGCATCGACCGCCACGAAGTCGGCAACGGCTTTGTCTTTCACGGCCCGGTGCGCTACTCGGAAGTGCCGAGATATTACCACGACATGCCCCACCCGCTAAACGTGGCCATGTTCCAGGCGGCGCCGATGGACAAGCACGGCTATTTCAACTTCGGCCCCAACGCCTCCCACATGATGGAAGTGGTCAACAAGGCCGACGTCGTCATTGTCGAAGTCAACACCTCGGTGCCGCGCTGTCTCGGGATTGAAGAAGCGGTGCATATCTCCAAGGTGGACATGATCGTCGAAGGGGACAACCCAGCCATGCGCGAAACCGGCGGCGCCACCAAACCGACGGAAGTAGATTTGGCCGTGGCGCGCCAGATCGTCGCGGAAATCCCCGACGGCGCGACCCTGCAGCTCGGCATCGGCGGCATGCCCAACACCGTCGGCACGCTCATCGGCGAATCGGATCTGAAGGATTTAGGGGTCCATACCGAAATGTACGTCGACTCCTTTGTCGACCTGACGATGAAGGGCAAAATCACCGGCGCCCGCAAAGCCCGCGACCGCTACAAACAGACCTACGCCTTCGGCTCCGGCACGAAGAAGCTCTACGACTTCCTCGATGACAACCCGGCCTGCATGGCGGCTCCGGTCAACTACGTCAACGACCCGAGCATCATCGGCGAATTCGACAACTTCATCTCGATCAACAACGCCGTCGACATGGACTTATTCGGCCAGATCAACGCGGAATCCGCAGGGACCCGCCAGATCTCCGGCTCCGGCGGCCAGCTGGACTTCGTCCTCGGCGCCTACAAATCCAACGGCGGCAAAAGCTTCATCTGCATGTCCTCGTCCTTCACCGACAAGAAGGGCGTCAAGCACTCCCGCATCAAGCCGACTTTGACCGAAGGCTCCATCGTCACCGATACCCGTGCCAACCCGATGTACATCGTCACCGAATACGGCATGGCCTACCTCAAGGGCGCGACCTGCTGGGAAAGAGCCGAACAGCTCATCAACATCGCCGATCCGGACTTCCGCGACGAATTGATCAAGGCGGCAGAAAAGATGCACATTTGGCGCCGTTCCAATAAACGGTAAAACCCTTTGACAAACCCTGCCCGCCGGCGTAGAATTATAGATTAGAAATCTAAATCATATACGAGGGGAGAATCGATTATGAAAACAAGAGTAGGGATCATGGGCTACGGCAATTTGGGCCGCGGCGTGGAAGCCGCGATTAAACAGAATCCAGACATGGAGCTGGTCGGCGTGTTCACCCGCCGCGACCCGGCGGCGGTCACCATCCAGACCGAAGGGGTCGGCGTTTATAAGCTCGACGACTGCAAAACCATGCAGGATGACATCGACGTGATGATTCTGTGCGGTGGCTCGGCAGCCGATCTGCCGTGGATGTCGCCGGAATACGCCCATTTCTTCAACACGGTGGAATCCTTTGACACCCACGCCGACATCCCGTGGCACGTGGACAACGTCAACGCCTCGGATATCGCCAACGACAAGACGAGCATCGTCTCCTGCGGGTGGGATCCGGGCCTGTTCTCGGTCGCCCGCGTGATGACCGGCGCCATCCTGCCGGCGGGAAAGGCCTACACCTTCTGGGGCAAGGGCGTCAGCCAGGGCCACTCCGATGCGGTGCGCCAGATCCCCGGGGTCAAGGACGCCAGACAATACACCCTGCCGGTGCAGGATGTGATGGACGCCATCCGCGGCGGCGCGATGCCCGAGCTTACAGCGGGGCAGATGCACACCCGCGAAGTCTTCGTCGTCTGCGACGACGACGTCACCGAAGACGACAAGGCCGATATCGTCGAAGATATCAAAACGATGCCGGCGTATTTCGAAGACTACAACACGACGGTGCACTTCATCACAGAAGAAGAGATGCAGCGGGACCACAGCGGCCTGCCCCACGGCGGCTTCGTGATCCGCAGCGGCGGCGTCGGTCCGGACGGCAAGGATAAGGCCGTTGTCGAATTCAGTCTGAACCTCGACTCCAACCCGGAATTTACCGGCAGCGTCCTCGTGGCCTGCGCCAGAGCCTGCCACCGTATGAACCAGGAAGGCAGTTACGGCTGCAAGACCATGCTCGACGTGCCGCCGGCCTATTACAGCCCGATGAGCCGGGACGAATTGCTCGAAAAAATGATGTAAGCCCGTATTTCGGGCGCCTGATCTTCCGCTTTGCCGCGACGCGAAGCGGAAGTTTTTTTGTGTTTTTTCCCCAATCGTTTAGAAAACCCCCATCTCTAATTGTCCGGGGGGCGTTTCTTTGCTATAATAAAAGCGTATGTAAAAAGAGCAATTCCACAAAAGAGGAGAGGATAAAAATCATGAGTATTTACGCGGATTGGAAACAGACCATCGAAGATCATTCCAAGAATCCGAAGGATCAGCAGGCCTTTTGGGATGGCTTCTGCGAACGGGAAAAACACATTTACGAAGACATTCTCGGCCGCCAGGATCCCCACGTCGAAGGGACCGTCGCTGATTTGGCGCTGCGCTACGACATGCCCGAAACTGAAATTTTAGGCTACCTCGACGGCGCCCTCGAAAGCATCAAGGGCAAGCTGCCGGAACTCGACACCATCGAATCGGACACCATGATTTCAATGGATTACGATTTCGAAAAGCTGTATTACAATATGGTCAAGGTGCCGGCACCGTGGCTCTACGGCTTAAGCGAATGGAACGACGTGCTGGACAAAGACACTCAGAAACAAATTTACAAAAAATGCCGCAACCGCAACACCGTTGTTAAGGGCAAGAAAATCGGCCGCAACGACCCGTGCCCCTGCGGCAGCGGAAAGAAATACAAGAACTGCTGCGGCCGCAACGCATAAAACATTGAAGAGAGAAGGAGAACATCCATGCTAGATATCAAACGTATTAGAGAAAATCCGGAAGCGGTGGTCAAGGCGCTGAACAGCCGCAACAGCGGCACCTTTTCGGTCGACCACATCCTCGAACTCGACGACAAGCGCCGCGAAATCATCGGCCGCGTCGAACAGCTCAAAGCCAAAAAGAATCAGGTCTCCAAGGAAATCCCGCAGCGCAAACTCGCCGGCGAAGACCTTCAGCCGCTGTTTGCCGAAATGAAGGCAGTCTCCGAAGACATCAAAAAAGACGACGACGCTTTGGCCGACATCGAAAAACAGCTGCGCAGCGAATTGCTGGTCCTGCCGAACATCCCCAATCCGGATATCGTCCTCGGCCTCGACGACAGCGACAACCGCGAAGTGCGCAAATGGGGCGAACCGCGCCAGTTTGATTTCGAACCGAAGGCCCATTGGGATCTTGGGACCGATCTCGGCATTCTCGATTTTGACCGGGCCCACAAGCTCACCGGCGCCCGCTTCTCCATGTTCTGCGGGCAGGGCGCCCGCCTCGAACGCGCGCTGATTAACTTCATGCTCCACGTCCACACCGTTGAACAGGACTACACCGAAATGTCGACGCCGTACATGGTCAACCGCGCGTCCATGACCGGCACCGGCCAGCTGCCGAAGTTTGAAGAAGACGCCTTCCACCTCGAAAAGGAAGACTTCTTCATGGTGCCGACGGCGGAAGTCCCGCTGACCAACACCTTCCGCGGCGAAATCCTCGACAACGACATGCTGCCGATCCACTTCACCGCCTACACGCCGTGCTTCAGAGAAGAAGCCGGCTCTGCCGGGCGAGACACCCGCGGCCTCATCCGCAACCACCAGTTCGATAAAGTCGAAATGGTCAAGTTCGCGCGTCCGAGCGAATCCTACGACGAACTCGAAAGCATGACCAACGACGCCGAAGAAATCCTCAAACAGCTGAAGATTCCGTACCGCGTGGTGGAACTTTGCACTGGGGACATTGGTTTCTCGGCGGCGAAGACCTACGACATCGAAGTCTGGATGCCGAGCTACAACCGCTACGTCGAAATTTCGTCCTGCTCCAACTGCGAAGACTTCCAGGCGCGCCGGGCCAACATCCGCTACCGCGACCCGGTGACCAAGCACACCCAGTACGTCCACACCTTAAACGGCTCCGGACTGGCCGTGGGCCGGACCTTTGCGGCGGTGCTCGAAAACTACCAGAACGCCGACGGCTCGGTCACGATTCCGGAAAAACTCGTGCATTTCATGGGCGGGCTGACCAAAATCGAAGCCAAATAATCAATCACCCCGCACATTTTGAAGGCGGCTGAATCCTCAGCCGTCTTTTTTTTGTCCAATAAAAAAGAACCCGGGAGATTCCGGGTTCTGAAGTTCTGAACGAGCATTTGAATGGGATTAATCTTCGCCGAGGACGTCCAGCTGAATTTTCTTGAGCCGTTTCATCACGTCGTTGGTCCCGCGGCCGAAATAGTCGTGAAGAGCCGCGTATTCGGTGAAGAGCTTGTCGTACACCGCGCTGGCTTCGGGATTGGGCGTATAAGTCTTTTCAGCCGGCTGAACCAAAACTTTGGTCGCGTCGAAGATGTTGTCGTAGCCGCCATTGGCTTTTCCGGCTGCGAGGGCACCGAGGACCGCTGCGCCGAGGGCACCGCCGTTTTCAGAGCTGGCCACGGAGATCGGCCGCTTGGAGATGTCGGCGAAAATCTGCATGAGCAGCGCGTTCTTGCGGCTCATGCCGCCGGTCGCGAAGATGTGATCGGTGACGATGCCGGCCTGCTCGAAGGTTTCGAGGATCATCCGGGTGCCGTAGGCGATGGCTTCGATGAGCGCCCGGTACATTTCTTCCGGTTTGGTGGTCAGGCGCATGCCGAGCATCAGCCCTGTCAAATCGTTGTCCACGAGGACGGAGCGGTTGCCGTTCCACCAGTCGAGGGCGAGAAGCCCCGATTCGCCAGGCTTAAGTTTTGCCGCCTTTTCCGTCAGGTATTGGTGGATGTTCTGGCCGGCCTTGTGCGCCGCTTCAGTGTAGGACGCCGGCACGCAGTTGTCGACGAACCACGCCAGGTGATCGCCGAAGCCGGACTGGCCGCATTCGTAGCCGTAGAAGCCTGGGAGCATCCCGTCTTTGACGACGCCGAAACAGCCGGGGACAACGGTTTCCTTCTTGGAGATGAGCATCTGGCAGCCCGAGGTGCCCATGATGAGGACCATCTGGTTTTCCTTCGGTTCAGACAGCGCCCCCGGCACGCCGGAGTGGGCGTCGATGATGGCGACGCCGACGGCCGTGCCTTTGTTCAGGCCGGTGATCTTCGCGCCATTGTCGTCGATTTCCCCGGCCTTGGAGCCGATGGGCACCACCGGATATTTGAGTTTCTTGGCGACGACATTTTCAAGCTTGGACGAGAGCGCTTCGAAGAAGGCTTCGCTCGGGTAGCCTTCGCTGTCGCTGTAAAGGGCCTTGTAGCCCGCAGCGCAGGAGTTGCGCACGTAGTGGCCGGTGATCTGGCCGACGATCCAGTCGCCGGCTTCGATGTATTCGTCCATATCGGCGTAAAGTTCCGGATCTTCTTCGGCGATCTTCCAGAGCCGCGGGAAGAGGGTTTCCGACGAGGCCTTGCCGCCGTAGCGTTCGAGGAATTTTTCGCCCCGGGCTTCGGCGATTTCGGTCAGGCGGTTGGCGTAGTCCTGAGCACCGTGGTGCTTCCAAAGCTGGACGTAAGCCATGGGGTCGTCCTTGTATTTATCCGTACAGCACAGCGGAGTGCCGTCTTTGGCGATGGGCAGCACGGTGCAGGCGGTGAAGTCGATGCCGAGGCCGACGACTTCATCCGGGGTGACGCCGTTGTTTTCGAGCACGCCCGGGATCACAGCCGAGAGACTTTCGATGTAGTCCTGCGGGTGCTGCAGGGCGTAGTCCACCGGCAGCTTCTTGCCGCTCGGCAGCGCCGTGTCCATGACAGCATGGGCGTAGGGCTGTTCACTGAGGCGCAGCTTCGCTTCGCCGGTTTCCACATTGATTAAGATAGCGCGGGCGGACAGTGTCCCGAAATCCACACCGATCACATATTTTGCCATTGATTTCCTTCCTTTATTAAAATGATATAAATGAATTTAGAGATACTGGCTCATTTCGTAGAGCGAATCGTAAATGCACGTCGGTTCGACGTCGGATTCGGCGACGGTCTGCATATCCGCTTCACCGGTCAAGACGAGGAAGCCGTTGGCGCCGTTGTTGACCCCGGTGGCCACATCGGTGTAGAGGCGGTCGCCCACGAAGCCCATCTTGTCTGCCGGGCATCCCGTGATCGCGGTGATCATGTCGACCGTTTCCTTCCACGGCTTGCCGAGATAACGCGGCTCGACGCCGGTGGAAGCGGTGATCAGCGCGCACATGGCGCCGCAGTCGGGCATGTAGTCGTCCTCGGTCGGGCAGTTGATGTCCATGTGGGTCGCGATGAAGGGCACGCCGTTGCGGATGTAGTAGCAGATTTTATCCATCTTATCGTAAGTCATCGTCGTGTCAAAGCTTTGGACACAGACGTCCGGCTTGTCGTCGACGAGGTTCAGGCCCCGGGCCTTCCAGTTTTCTTCGAGCAGCGGCGTCCCGTTGAGTAAGATCTTCGCGCCCGGATAATTTTCGTTTAAAAATTCCGCGCAGACGTCGCCAGCGGTGACGATTTTGGATTCGTCGACGTCGAGGCCCATTTTCGCGAGCTTGTCGACGTAAACCTTGGGCACGCGGGAGGCGTTGTTGGTGAAGAAAATGTAATCCCGATTCGGGTCGTCGTCGACTTTGTGGATAAAGTCGAGGGAACCGTCGATCAGATTGTTGCCGAGATAGACGGTGCCGTCCATGTCGAGAACAAAGAGCTTGATGTCTTTTAACGCTTGGTCTTTCGCTTGCATAGGACTCCTTTATTTCGTATTAATATTAAAATTGTTTACAAATCGGATAAAAAGCAAAGCGGAAGCACCTGCCGAGGGGGCAGATGCTTTCGCTAGATTGACTTAATCGTAAAGTTCAGCGGTGATCTTGTCGGCGATTTCTTCGAGGCGGCCGTGTTCCTTCGCGAATTCCATGACGGAGTAGCGCGGACGGACGGTGTAGCCCTTGAGCAGACTGTTGTGGAACAGTTCTCTGGAGATGCCGATTTCCTTCGGTGAAACCGGTGCGCCGCCGTCGCGGAGGAGTTTTTCAATTTCTTCATGACGCGGGCAGAGTGCGCCGGTGCCTTCCGGCAGGATGTCCGCTAATTCTTCAAAGAAGCGGGCGATGACCGGTGTGGCGACACCGACCTGAGTCCCGTGATGGATCGGGTTCAAGCCGCGGTCGACGTAATCCATTTCCCAGTAGTGGGAGAGCATGTGTTCTGCACCGGATGCCGGGCGGGAGATGCGGATCAGCGCCATGGCGACGCCCGTCAAGGTCAGCGCTTCGATCAAGTATTTGATGGCTTCTTCATCGCGCTGCGGCAGCAGGTTGGATTTGGAGAAGCATTTGTCGAGGGCGCGCTGCACGAGGGTGACACAGGTGTCGCAGCGGTAGTCGCCCTTCACTTTTACAGCCAGATCCCAGTCTGCGAGAGCGGTGATCTTGCCGACCACATCACCGAAGCCAGCGGCGATCAGTTCCTGAGGGGCATCTTTCATGATGTTGGTGTCGCCGATGACGCCGTAGGCGAGGTGAGCCGGGTAAGAGATTTTTCTGCCGGCGCTCATCAAAGGCGCACCGTCGGAAACGTAGCCGTCCATGGACGGGGCTGTGCCGACGATGATGTACGGCAGGTGGCAGTGGAATGAAACGTATTTGCAGGAATCGTTGATGGAGCCGGAGCCGACACCGACGATCAGGCGGGTGTCTTCAGGGGTTGGGCCGGAGAGTTCCTGGAGGATGCGACCGACGACGGATTCGTCCGGAATCAGGATATCGTCGCCGCGGTCGAACAAGAGTTCCTTGACGTTAAAACCAGCGTCGACCATCAGCTTGTGCGCCTGCTTGCCGGCCGCTTCGTAGGTGTTGTTGTCGTAGACCATGAGGATCTGGCCTTCTTTGAACGGTGCAGCGATTTCAGGCAGCTTGTTGATGGCGCCGCTGCCGATGGCAACGTCGTGAATCGAGAAATTGTGGTGTTTCCCGCAGGAGCAGTCAAACTCCGTCTGCGCCATATCATTTAAATCCAGGTTGAGTATTTCATCCATTTTAAAATCTCCTTTAATATAAATACAATTGGAATTAACGAAATTGAAAATTTAATTATTCTCCGCCAGCTGTGTCGCACAGTCGACGTCGGTAATTAACGTGTTAATGTATTTGCCCTCGATGGCGCCTTTGATGGCGTTGAGCTTTTCCAGACCGGAGGCCACACCGATGGCATGGGGCACCTTTCTGAGCTTTTTAATCTCGATGCCGATTACGGTATTCTGTTTTTTAAAGGGCGCTGTATCGCCGTGGGAATCGAAAAACTGCATGCAAATATCGCCAGCCACGCCAGCCTTTTTCATCGCGTTCATTTCCGCCTCGGTATAATAACCGGTGGCCATGATCGCCGAGGTCTTGTTCGGGTAGCCGATGCCGACCAGCGCAATGTCCAGGGAGTCGCACATTTTAATGACGCGGGCGATACTCATTTCGCTGAGAAATTCATCGCGGATGGTGCGGTTGGCCACTCGGGCCGGTGCGTGCATCGGAATGAATTTACCGTCGCCAAATTTGCGGGCCATGAGCTGAACGAGGGTGTTCGAGTGCAGCTCGTTGCGAAGGTGTCCCATCCCGCCGATCATCGGCACAAAGAACACATTTTTCGCTGAGCACGCGTCGAGATGTTTCGCCGTCTCGTAAAGGGTCGAGCCCATGGAAACGCCGACAATGTCGCGGTCCACGACAATGCGCTTCAGGTAGTCAGCCGCAACTTGGCCGAGCTCTTCCTTCTGCTTGACGGGATCGTCGAAATGGTCGACAACAACAACCTCCTTCAGGCCGTAAATCGATTCAATCTTGTGCTCGAGCTCGACGTAATTGGTCATCTCGAGGTTTTTAATCGTGATGGTGACGACGCCGGCCGCGCGGGCATTACTGATGATTCTGGAAATGGTCGGGCGCGAGAGGCCGAGCTTCGTGGCGATGGATTTTTGGCTTAAATTTTGATTGTAATACATATCGCAAATTTTGATCATGAGTCGTTCGTCGTTAACAATTTTCTTCATCTGTCTGTTCCTTATCAATCAATGACTGCAATGTGTAAAGTGAATACATCGTCTTGTTTTACCCAAGGTGATGATGTTTTCATTATATCGTCATCTAGAACCAAAGTCAACAAGCATTTTTACATTTATTCACAGAATTCGTCATAAAATCGTTTAAATAAGAATGGATAGAGACAAAATAAAAGATACTTTTATTTTTGTAAAAATACAATGCATGAGCAAAAAAATTGCATAAAAAATATGTAAAAAGCCTTGACAGCATATACCCCTATGGGTAGAATGAAATTATCTTCTGAATCTGAATTCGGAAGTTGATTTCTAAAGAAAGCGGGGGGCGTGCCCGCATCCGAAGAGATCCCTTATAAAAAGGCAAAGCAGTCCGGTCATCCGGGCTGCTTTGTTTTTTATGTTATTTTTTTGTAGGGAAATCGTCAGCGGGCAGTCTGCGGTACACGGTGAGCATCATCGTCGAAAAACTGGCCAGACCGCCGATGAGGTTGGAGATGGGTTCGGCCGCGAATACACCGGAGGCGCCAAGGAATTTAGGCAGCACCACCGTCAGCGGCACGACGATGAAGGCCTTGCGCAGCAGCGAGAAGAAAATCGCCTGCTTCGGCTTTTCGAGGGCCATAAACGTCGTCTGGCCGGTGTATTGCAGGCTCATGAAGACGAAGCCGAAGAAATACAGGCGCACGGCGTGCTGGCCCGCGGCGATCATCCGGGGGCTGTTGGTAAAAATCGCGATCAATAGATGGGGACAGGCCGAGATGAAAATCCAAATGGCCAGACTGAAGGCGAAGGTCAGGGCGAACATGATGCGAATGCTTTTTTTTACGCGGCCGTAAGCCTTCGCCCCGTAATTGTAGCCGATGACCGGCGACGTCCCCGAAGTCAGGCCCAGCGCCGGCAGCTCCGCCATCTGGCGGATCGCATTGATGATGGTCATGATGCCGACGTAAAGGCTGCCGCCGATGGCCGACAAAGTCGCGTTGCAGACGATTTGGACCAGAGCGTTGGTGCAGTTCATGATAAAGCCCGAGGTGCCCAGGGCGATGATGCGCCGGACGAGCTTCCCGTCGAGGCGGCAGGTGTCCCGGTCGAGGGTCAGCGAAGCCCTGCTTCTGGTCATAAACCGAAAGACCCACAGCGCCGCCGCAAATTGGGAAATGACCGTGGCGACAGCCGCGCCCGCGATCCCCAGGTTCAGCGTGAAAATGAACACCGGATCGAGGACGCAGTTGATGATGACGCCGAGCATCGTCGTGATCATCCCCGTGCGCGGGAAGCCCTCGGCATTGATAAAGGGCGTCAGCCCCGTCGCGAACATCGAGAACACCGTCCCGATCAGGTAAATGCGGGTGTAGGCGGTGGCGTAGGGCAGGGTGTGGGCGTCGGCGCCGAAAAGACTCAGCACCGGCCTTTCAAAGCCGTAACCCACCGCCATCAGCGTGAAAGACGTGAGGACGAGGAGTGCCGTCGTGTTGCCGAGGATTTTTTTTGCCTGGGCGTCGTCTCCGGCGCCTCGGGCGATGGCGAAGAGGGATGCGCCGCCGGTGCCGTAGAGATTGGTAAAGGCGGCGATGATGGTGATGATCGGGAAGACGAGGCCAACGCCGCTCAAAGCCGCATCGCCCGTTTCCGGCATGTGGCCGATGTAGATGCGGTCCACGATGTTGTAGAGCATCTGCGCGATTTGGGCGAGCATCACCGGCACGGCCTGGTGCAAAATGATGGACGTCAGCCTGCCGTGGGCAAAATCTGACGGGTCGTGTGCTTTCGACACGGCGGCGCCTCCTTTCTTTTAAAATTGACGAATGTTGAGCAAGATTGAATGCCTACAGTTTAAATCAAAAAAAGAGCCGCTGCAAGGGGCAGCGGCTGTGTGGATGCAATGGGCGCGGTTATTTGATGCTGGCCTGATAAATCTTGTCGATCGCGTCGGCGAGCAGGTAATTGAAATCCATGTCGTTCATGCGGCAGGTCAGCCCTTCGGTCAACGCTCTTGAGAAGCTGGCGATCAGACCCGGGTTCTGGGCGAGCTTGACGCAGGCGTCTTTGCGGGTGTAGCCGCCGGACAGGGCGACGACGCGCACCACATGGGCATCCTTCATGATGTCGGTGTACAGGCCGGCTTCGGTCGGGATGGTCACCTTGAACATCACCTTGTCGCCGTCTTCCAA
This sequence comes from Pseudoramibacter porci, assembly GCF_009696145.1. GTDB lineage: Bacteria > Bacillota > Clostridia > Eubacteriales > Eubacteriaceae > Pseudoramibacter > Pseudoramibacter porci. The sequence goes on along the minus strand of NZ_VUMO01000003.1, from coordinate 76,199 downwards.
ATCGGCGAGGTGGGATTTGATTTCGGCGTGAAGCAATTTTTCCGCTTCGGCCTTGTCCGCAGCGTGGATATCCACTTCCGGTTCGATGATCGGCACGAAGCCCGCGGCGACAATGCGTTTGGCGATGTCGAACTGCTGGTCGACGATGGCTTTAATGCCGGCTTTGTTTGCTGAGTGGATCACCGAGCGCATTTTCGTCCCGAAGATGTGGCGCTTCGCGGCGCGTTTGAGCAAATCGTTGAGCTGCGGCATTGGCTTCATGAGCTGGACGCCGTCTTTTTCCTCGGCCAGGCCTTTGTCGACTTTCAAAATTGGAATGATCCCCTTCACATTCCAGAGATAGTCGGCGGTGTACTGGTCTTCGACCTTGCGGTCCATGGTATTTTCAAACAAAATCGCGGCCAGGATCTTGTCACTGGTGAACGACGGGCTGGTCATGATGCGGGTGCGCATGTCGTGGACCAGGTCGAACATCTGGTCGTCGTTGCGATAGCGGGTCTTTGGAATGCCGTAGGCCTTCAGCGCCTTCGGTGTGCTGCCGCCGCTTTGATCGAGTGCGGCAATGAACCCCGGTTCTTTCTGCATGCGGTCTAATTGTTTTTGATTCATTAAATTCCCTCCTCATCGCATTTGCGATACGTAAAGATCACGGGTATACACTAATACCCCTATTGTGTTTTTAATTGTACATCAAAAAGCCCCGAAATTCAAGGCTGCCCGCCAGACAAAAAGATGTAATCTTCAGAACAAAGGCTGTCACTTTTAGGGCAAAAGCGCTTAAATCCAGCCGCCGTCGAGGCGGATCACCTGACCAGTCAGGTAGTCGGGCATGTCGAGCAGGCGGATGACAGCGGCCGCCACCTCCTCGGGGGTGCCGAAGCGGTCCGCTGGAATTTCGGCGCGGATGGCCGCGCGCTCGTCGCTATTGTATTCCGCGTTCATGGCCGTGTCGATGAAGCCGCAGGCGAGGGCGTTAACCGGGATGCGGCTCGGGGCCAGCTCCTTGCCGAGGGCCCGGGTGAAGGCCGCCACGCCGCCCTTTGTCGCTGAGTAAGCGGCTTCGGCCGCGGCGCCCACGTCCCCCCAGACGGAGGAGATATTGACGATGGCGCCGCTGCCCCCTTCGAGAAATTTCGGAATGGCCAGCCGCGACGTATAAAAACAGGACGAGAGATTGGTGCGCACCAAATCGTCCCAAGCTTCCGGCGTGAGGTCTTGGATGAGACCGGTGACCGACCGCCCGGCGTTATTAATGAGGAAATCCAAGCGGCGGATGTGGGTGGCGAACAGCGCCGCGACCTGATCCGGGCGGCCCGCATCGCAGACCGCCGGTGTGACCATCACTTCGTAAGTCTGGGTGAGCCTTTCCGCCAGGGCGGTGAGGGCATCCATGGAATGGGAACAGGTCAGGATCAGCCGGCAGCCCCTTTGGGCGAGGGCTTCGGCGATGGCCGCGCCGATGCCCCGGGAGGCGCCGGTGACGAGGGCCGTTTTGTTTTTAAAATCGTGCATGGTAGTTTCCCTTCTATAAATAAATTTGTTTAAGCCCGGGCGATTTTCGCGCGCAGGGTGTTGAGCACCAGCCGCTTGTTGGCGGACCATTTGGGCGCGATCAAAAGGCGCTTGGGCGCGTCGCCGGTAAGCCGGTGGACGACCGTGGTTTCGGGCAGGCGCTTCAGACAGTCGACGACGAGATCGGTGTAGGCCTCGAGGGTGAACACGGGAAAGGGGTCTTTTAGATAGGCCTCGCCCATGGCCGTGCCCTTCAAGACGTGGAGGAGCTGCAGCTTGATCCCCGGGAGGGTCGGCGACAGCTTCGCGAGGTAGTCGACAGTCTCGAGCATCATCTTCCGCGTCTCGCCGGGCAGGCCGAGAATCACGTGGACGACGGCCGGAATGCCGGCGGCGGCCAGCCGATGGTAGGCCGACTCAAATACGTCAAGGGGGTAGCCCCGGTGAAAGGCTTCGGCGCTGGCCTCGTGGACGGTCTGCAGGCCCAGCTCCACCCAGACCGGCTTAACTTCGTTGAGGGCCGCGAGCATCTCGATCACCGGCTCAGGCAGACAGTCGGGGCGGGTGCCGATGGCGAGGCCGACGATGTCGGCGCGCGAGATGGCTTCGGTGTAGAGGCGGCCCAGCCGGCTTAAATCTTCGGCGCCTTTGACGTAGGTGTTGGTGTAGGATTGGAAATAGGCGATGTAGCGGCGGTCTTCCGGGGCGATGTTTTTCGGAAACTTGGGATCGACCAGGGCCTTAGCCCTTTCGATTTGCTCGGCGATGGGCGCGAGGGGCGCGGCAAAATCGCCGGAGCCGCCGGCGGAGCAGAAGGTGCAGCCGCCGGTGCCCAGGGTGCCGTCCCGATTGGGGCAGGTGCACCCCGAGGAGAGGGCCAGTTTATAGACTTTGGTGTGGTAGCGGCGCTTCAGCGCCTCAGAGAGGGTTAAGATTTTCATAGCGTACCGAATTATTAAAAAAATTAAAATTTTATGGGGTTTTGTCTATTATATTCCATCCTTGACGCTTTATCAAAATAAATGTGTGTGTTATAATGTGCACAGTATTTTGGTCATTTATGGCAAATAATTTAAATGGGCGGGCTTCCCGTCTGGAAAGGATGGATAGATATGGCAGTTACAGTACTGGTCGGCGCCCAGTTCGGCGACGAAGGCAAAGGCAAAATCATCGATTACCTCTGCGACAAACAGGACCTCATCGTGCGGTTTCAGGGCGGCGACAACGCCGGCCACACCGTCGTCAACGACTACGGCACCTTTAAATTTCACCTGGTGCCCAGTGGCATTTTCAATAAAGACGGCGAATGCCTCATTGGTACCGGCACCGTCGTCAATTTAGATGTTCTTGCCGAAGAAATGAAACAGGTCGAAGACGCGGGGGTCTCCACGGACAACCTCAAAATTTCCGGCAGAGCCCACCTGCTGATGCCTTATCATCAGGAACTGGATGCGCTGATGGAAAGCCACGGCGGCATCGGCACAACCAAACGCGGCATCGGCATTTGCTACGCCTTTAAAATGCTGCGCAAGAACTTAAGAGCGGAAGATTTACTCGATCTGGACCGCGCCCACGACAAGATGGTCAACTACCTCGACGTGGTCAACAAGATGATGGTCGCTTACGGCGGCGAAGCCGTCACCATTGAACAGGTCGACGCGAAACTTGCGGACTGGGCTGAAAAATTCGCCGACCGCATCGTCGAACCGATCAGCTACATTCACCGCTACCTCGATGAAGACAAGAACATCCTCTTTGAAGGGCAGCTGGCGGCGATGAAAGACATCGACCAGGGGATTTACCCCTACGTCACCTCGTCCTGCCCGTCCGGCGCTTACGCGGCGGTCACCGGCGGTTTTCCGGCGAAGAAAATCGACAAAGTCATTGGCGTCGCCAAGGCCTTCTCTTCGGCCGTGGGTGCTGGCCCCTTCCCGACAGAAGATGAAGACAGCCCGCAGCTGGCCATCATCCGCGGCGACGGCACCAAGGACGACGACGAATTCGGCGTCCGCACCGGCCGCTCCCGCCGCTTGGGCTGGCTCGACCTGCCGATCATCCGCTACACCAATTTGGTCAACGGCTTTGACGAATTGGCGCTGTGCAAGCTCGACAAGCTGGACTTCCTCGAAAGCATCAAAGTCTGTACCGGTTACAAACTCGACGGCAAAAAGCTGGATTATTTCCCGAATACCGACGATTTGGAACGGGTCGAACCCATTTACGAAGAATTGCCGGGATGGCAGACTTCCACGACCGACATCCGCAAGATCGACGATCTGCCGGAAAACGCGAAAAATTACATCAAATTTATCGAAGACCAGGTGGGCGCACCGATTCACTACGTCGGCGTCGGCCCGGACCACGATTCTCTCGCCGTAAGATAGGAGTGATGGAACCGCGTTGGCATTTAGCATTGTAAAAGAAAGAGGTATCTGATGTCGTACTTTAAAAAGGATAAACGGGCCTATCTGCTTTTGGCAGACGGCTCGGTTTATCAGGGATATCATTTTGGGTGCGAAGGCACCACGATCGGCGAGATCGTCTTTACCACCGGGATGACCGGTTATCAGGAAGTGTTGACCGACCCGTCCTATTGCGGGCAAATCGTCATGCAGACTTACCCGCTAATCGGCAACTACGGGATCAATAACAGCGATATGGAAAGTTCGAAAAGCTGGGTCAACGGCTATATCGTCCGGGAATGGTGCGAAGCGCCGTCTAACTTCAGAGAAGCGGGCACCATCGACGCGTTTTTAAAAAGCCAGGGCAAAGTCGGCATCTGGGATGTGGACACCCGCCAGCTGACCCGGAAGATTCGCCGACAGGGCACCATGAACGGGGCCATCACCACCGAGGACGTCTTCGCCCACAAGGATGCGCTGCTCGAAAAGATCCGCAGCTACAAAATCGTCAACCCGGTGCCGAAGGTGTCCGTCTCCAAGCTGGGGTGGTTCTACGAACGGGAAAACCGCGCGAACCACGTCGCCCTCATGGATTTCGGCTACAAGCACAACATTCTCGAAAAGCTGCTGCAGTTCGGCTGCAACGTGACCGTCATGCCGTGGAATTCGACGATGGAAGATATCCGCGAGCTCAATCCGGACGGCATCATGTTGTCCAATGGCCCGGGGGACCCGACGGACAATATCCAGGTCATCGACAACATCAAGCGCTTTATTGACTACGGCAAGCCGATTTTCGGCATCTGCCTCGGACATCAGCTCATGGCGCTGGCCAATGGCGCCAAAACCGAAAAAATGCCCTTTGGCCACCGCGGTCTCAATCAGCCGGTCAAGGATTTGACCCAGGACCGGGTTTACATCACCAGCCAGAACCACGGCTACGCGGTGGTGAACAACACGGTGGACCCGTCGGTCGGGCAGATCACCCATATCAACATGAACGACGGCACCTGCGAAGGGATCGCCTACCCGGACATTCACGCCTTCACCGTCCAGTTCCATCCGGAAGCCAGCGCCGGCCCGAACGACACCCGGTATTTGTTTGAAAAATTCACCGATTTAATGGAAAGGGGACAGGAAGGATGCCTTTAAAGAAAGAACTGAAGAAAGTACTGGTCATCGGTTCCGGCCCGATCATTATCGGACAGGCGGCGGAATTCGACTACGCCGGCACTCAGGCCTGTAAGGCCTTGCGTCAGGCGGGGCTCGAGGTCGTGCTCATCAACTCCAACCCGGCAACGATCATGACCGACAAGGCCATGGCCGACGAAGTTTACATCGAACCGCTGACCGAAGACGTTGTCAAGCGGGTCATCCTCAAGGAAAAGCCCGACGGCGTGCTCTCTACCCTCGGCGGCCAGACGGGGCTCAACCTGTCGATGGCGCTGGCGCGCAGCGGCTTCCTCGATGAACACGGCGTCGAACTGCTCGGCGCCAACGTGGAAACCATCGACAAGGCCGAAGACCGCCAGGCCTTCAAGGACACCATGCGCAAAATTGGCGAGCCGACCATTCCGTCGAAAGTCGTCGAATCCGTCGACGACGCCATGGATTTCGCGGCGTCCATCGGCTATCCGGTCATCGTCCGTCCAGCCTTTACCCTCGGCGGCACCGGCGGCGGCATCGCCGCCACCCCGAAGGACTTGCACCGCATCGCGACCCGAGGGCTGCGCCTCTCGCCGATTCACCAGGTGCTCATCGAACGGGATATCTCAGGCTGGAAGGAAATCGAATTCGAAGTCATGCGGGACGGCAAGGGCAACGTCATCACCGTCTGCTCCATGGAAAACTTCGACCCGGTCGGCATTCACACCGGCGACTCCATCGTCGTCGCGCCGTGTCAGACCTTGTCGGACAAAGAGTACCAGATGCTGCGCACCTCGGCCTTGAAAATCATCTCGACCCTCAAAGTCGAAGGGGGCTGCAACTGCCAGTTCGCCTTAAACCCAGACAACTTCAACTACGCGGTCATCGAAGTCAACCCGCGGGTGTCCCGCTCGTCGGCGCTGGCTTCAAAAGCCACCGGCTACCCGATCGCGAAGATCGCCAGCCTCATCGCTGTGGGCTTCAGCCTCGACGAAATCACCAACGACATCACTGGCAAAACGCCGGCCTGTTTCGAACCGGTCATCGACTACATCGTCGTCAAATTCCCGAGATGGCCCTTTGACAAATTCGTCTACGCGAGACGGACCCTCGGCACCCAGATGAAGGCTACGGGGGAAATTATGGCCATCGGCAACAGCTTTGAACAGGGCATGATGAAGGCCATCCGCTCCATCGAGCTGGGCTTTGATACCTTGTCGGTCGAAAAATACCGCAAGGCTTCCGACGAAGAAATCGTCGAAGCCCTGGGCCGCAAGGACGACGAACGCTGCTTCGTGGTTTACGAAGCGCTGTACCGCGGCATCCCGATGGATCAAATTCACGCGATCACCATGATCGACATGTGGTTCCTCGACAAGCTGCGCCACCTGGCGATTATGGAACGGGATTTGTGCGAAAAGGGCATCGGCGACGACCGCGCCGCCGAACGCATCACCGTCGCCCGTCAGCTGGGCTTTCTCGATTCGACGATCGCCCGTCTGACCCGCCTGCCCTACAACCCGAAGACCTGCCACGTCGAGCTGCCGGAAGCCGTTGAAAAACAGATCAAAATGAAGCCGTACGCCTCGTTCAAAATGGTCGACACCTGCGCCGGGGAATTCGACGCGGAAACCCCGTATTTCTACTCGACCCGGGACAGCGAAAACGAAGCAGAGGAATTCCTCGAAGAACACGCCAGCGGCAAAAAGCGGATTATGGTCTTCGGCTCCGGGCCCATCCGCATTGGCCAGGGAATTGAGTTCGACTACTGCGCCGTGCACTGCGCCTGGGCCCTTCGCGAGCTGGGCTACGAAGCCATCATCGTCAACAACAACCCGGAAACGGTCTCGACCGACTTCGACACCTCGGACCGGCTGTACTTCGAACCGCTGACCGCGGAAGACGTCCGCGCCATCGTCGAAACGGAACAGCCCGACGGGGCCATCGTCCAGTTCGGCGGTCAGACGGCCATCAAGCTGACCCAGCATCTCGACGAAATCAAGGTGCCGATTCTCGGGACCGATCCCAAATACATCGACGCGGCGGAAGACCGCGAGCTCTTCGACGAATGCCTTGAACGCTGCGGCATCCCGCGGCCGAAGGGCGGCACCGTCTTCAAAACCGAAGAAGCCCTCGCCGAAGCCAACCGCCTCGGCTATCCGGTGCTGCTCAGACCGTCCTACGTTCTCGGCGGGCAGAACATGATCATTGCCCACACCGACGACGACGTCCGCGAGTACATGGGCATCATCACCTCCCACGAAATCAAGAACCCGGTCCTCATCGACAAATACCTGATGGGCAAAGAAGTGGAAGTCGACGCGATCTGCGACGGCGAAAACTTCCTGATCCCGGGGATCATGGAACACGTGGAAAAGGCCGGGGTCCACTCCGGCGACTCCATCTCGGTCTATCCGCCACACACCTTGTCCGAAAAAGTGCAGCAGACCATCATCGACTACACCGGCAAGCTCGCCAAGGAGCTCCACGTCATCGGGCTGATGAACATTCAGTTCGTCGTCATGGACGAAACGGTGTACGTCATCGAAGTCAACCCGCGCTCCAGCCGGACCGTCCCGTACATTTCCAAGGTCACGGACGTGCCGATGGTCGACATGGCCACCCGGATCATGATGGGCGAAACCCTCAAAGATATGGGGATCGATCACTCGGGGCTGCACCCGGTGAAAGATCACGTCGCGGTGAAGGTGCCGGTGTTCAGCTTCTCGAAACTCGAAGACGTAGACACCCAGCTCGGGCCGGAAATGAAATCCACCGGGGAAGTCCTCGGCGTCGCCAAAACCTTTGAAGACGCGATTTACAAAGGCTTTGTGGCCAGAGCCGGCAGCGACATCGTGCGAAGTGGCGCGGTGCTGCTCACCGTCCGGGATATTGACAAGCCGGAAATCATCGACATCGGGCGCCGATTCCACGCGCTTGGCTTCAAGCTCAACGCGACCGTCGGCACGGCCAAGGTGCTGCGGGAAAACGGCCTGCCGGTTCACGTGGTCAGACGGCTGTCTGAAGCGCGGCCTAATATCGGCGACCTCCTCGAAAATCGGGAAGTCGACTACGTCGTCTCTACCTCGACCAAGGGGCGCCAGCCGGGCATCGACGAAGTCAAAATGCGCCGGAAGGCGGTCGACAATTCCGTCACGCTGATGACGGCGCTGGATACCGTCCGGGCCCTGCTCGGCTGTCTCGAAAGCAAGAGCGCCCTCGCGGACATTCCCCTCGTCGACATCACGAAGATCTGAGTTTTTATCCAACACGGCCATTTATACGCCAGTTCATGAAAATGAGCTGGCTTTTTTATGTGATTCTTAAAAAAAATACGATATAATATAAATAAATTGAGATAAAATAAAAATAACGCGCGGGAAGCGCTTGGATCATTTGGACAGGAGGGACAGACACATGAAAATCTTGGCAGCCGGCGGGGCCGGTTTTGTGGGCAGCAATTTTATTCATTATTGGCGCAAGCATCACCCATGGGATACGCTGGTCTGCGTCGACGCGCTGAAGCGCCGCGGCAATCTCAGAAATCTGGGCGAAGCCTTCGAATCGCCAAATTTCGCTTTCATCGAAGCGGACATTACTGATCAGCCGACGATCGAGAGCATCCTCAAAGTGGAAAAGCCCGACGTGGTGATCAATTTCGCGGCGGCCGGCCGGGAAAGCGGCCGGGCGGACCTTTGCCTTGAGACCAACGTGACTGGCACGGTGCGGCTGCTCGAGGCCTGCGTGAACAGCGGCGTGCCGCGGTTTCACCAGGTCTCGACGGCGGACGTCTACGGGGCCATCTCCCTCGGCGACGACCACCAGATTTACGAAACCGAGGCGCCAAGACCGGGCTCGGTCTACGCGGCCTCCAAGGCGGCGGCGGACGCCTTTGTCCTCGCCTGTGGGAGCGAAAAGGCCATCGCCGTGACGATTTCGCGGTGCACGGCCAATTACGGGCCGTCCCAGACGCCCAACGCCCTGATCCCCGAGACGATCATTCACGCGCTGCACAATCAGGATATTGATGCGCCGGGGACGGGACAAAACGTCCGGGACTGGACTTTCGTGGAAGATCACTGCCGGGCCATCGACCGGATTTTGTTCAACGGCGAGCCGGGGGAAATTTACAACGTCGCCAGCGGCGCGGAACGCAGCGACATCGAGACGGTGCAGACCCTCTGCGACGCCCTCGGCAAATCGGCGGTACAGCTGGAAAATGTACCGCTGCCCGGCCCGAAGGACAAGCTGTTCACCGTCAACGCCGACAAGATTCACGACGAGCTCAACTGGACGCCGCGGACCACTTGGAGCTCGGGCATCAAAACCACATACGAGTGGTATTTACACCATATGGATTGGTGGGACGATCAAAAAAAATAGGCCGATATCAGAAAAAGGGATACGTCGAAGGGCGCATCCCTTTTTTTGCGAGTTAAAAAATGGTGGCGAGGCGTTCAAAAACCGCGTGGACATTCGCCGCCTCGATGCTTGCAAAATTGATGATGATCTGCACGCAGCCCGCCGGCGGCTTTTGGTTCAGCGGGTGGAAAAAATGAAACCGAAGGGATTTGGCCGCGGCCCGGGAGAGAATCTCATCCTCGGGCAGATCGGTGCGGACCGTCATTAAAAAATGGGTGCCAACGCCGAAATCGGCCACCTCGGCGATACGGGAAAGGACCGCATTGTGGCGGATCTCGTTGAGGATGGCCGCCCGCAGCTTGCGGTAATGCTTTAACAGCCGGAACAGATGGCGCTCGTAATAGCCGCGGTTAATGAAGAGCGCGAGGGCGTATTGCTCGAAGCTGGACACCGAGCAGGCGTAGAAGCTCACCGTTTCCTCGTAGCGCGCAAGCAGCGCCGGCGGCAGCACCATGTAGCTGATGCGCAGGGAGGGGACCATGGTTTTCGAGAAGGTGTTAAGGTAAATCACCTTGTCCTGGGCGTCCTCGGAGAACATCGAGCGGTGGCCCGCCGGCACGAAGCAGAACTCGGCGTCGTAATCGTCCTCGACGATCCAGCGGCCCTTCGCCGCGTTGGCCCATTCGAAAAAGGCGATGCGCCGGTCGATGGGCATGGTGGTGCCGTAGGGGAAGAGGTTCGCCGGAGACAGCTGCACGACGTCGACCGGCGCTTGGCTGATGAGGTCCACTCGGAGATTCTTTTCGTCGATGGGGAAATAGCGCCAATGGTGGCCGTGGTTCCGGGCGATCTGTGCGAATTTGGAGGGGCCGGTGTCGGCGCTGGCGATGGTGAGATCGGTGCCGAGGATCTGCATGAGCCGGCTGTAGAGGTATTCCGTGCCGGCGCCGACGACGATCTGCTCGGGGGAGACCCGGGTCATGCCGCGGTGATCGGCCAGCTCGGCGGCGATGGCCTCCCGCAGCACCCGCATCCCCCTCCAGGAGACGGTGCTCATCAGCGTGCTGTCGGAGACGCCGATGGCCTCCCGCATGCATTTGGCCCACAGGCTCGCGGGAAACAGCTGCAGCGGCGCGTGGGACGCGCGGAAATCCATAAACCAGTGGCTGTCCTCCGAGGGCTCCGGCGGCGCCATGGGTTTTTTGCCGGCCTTAGGCACGACGTAATGCAGCCGGCTGACAAAATAGCCCTTTTTTTCGACGGTGTACAAAAAGCCCTCGGCGACGAGGAGATCGTAGGCCGCCATGACGGTGTTGACGCTGACGGAAAGCACCTCGGCGAACCGGCGCTTGCTGGGCATGCGCTCGTCAGGGCGCAGGCGCCCGTTTGTGATGTCTTCGCGGATGCGCGCGTATAAATATTGGTAGCGCGGCATATCGCCGCGTTTGGATAAATCGTAAGAAATCATAATCTGGTCCCATAAAATAAAAATAATCTGACGCTTATCATCATATCAGAATTGGCGGATAATGTCACCAACTTAAACAAAAGGAGCTATTCACATGACAACACAAAGCAACCTGAAAGAAAAATATGGCCTGTTTATTGATGGCACATTCAGAGCCTCATCCGATCAAGCGTATTTTAAAGTAATGAATCCAGCGACGGGTGAACAGCTCGCCGAAGTTGCAGAAGCGACTAAAGAAGATGTTGATGCCGCAGTGGCGGCCGCCTGGAAAGCTTTTCCAGCCTGGCGCGACACAGAGCCCGGCCAGCGGGCTGCGGTCTTAAATAAAATTGCCGATATCATCGACGCCAACAAAGAAAGACTGGCTCGGGTCGAAACCCTCGACAACGGCAAACCCATTCGGGAAACGATGACCATTGACGTGCCCTACGCGGCGGATCATTTCCGTTATTTTGCCGGCGCCGTTCTGACCCAGAAGGGCAACGCGACGGTTCTCGACGGCGGGCTCTTGAGCCTGGAACTGCGCGAACCCATCGGCGTCGTCGGGCAGATCGTCCCGTGGAACTTCCCGTTTTTGATGGCAGCCTGGAAACTGGCGCCGGCCTTGGCCGCAGGGAACTGCGTCGTCATCAAATCGTCCTCGACGACCCCGCTGAGCCTGCTGGTCCTCATGGAATTGATTCAGGACGTGGTGCCGGCCGGCGTGATCAACGTCATCAGCGGCAAGGGCTCCCGCTCCGGGCAGTACATTCTCGACCATCCGGACCTGCGTAAACTCGCCTTCACCGGCTCGACAGAAGTGGGTTACAATGTGGCCCGGGCCGCGGCGGACAAACTCATCCCGGCGACCTTAGAGCTCGGCGGCAAGAGCGCGAACATTTTCTTCGATGACGCCAATCTCGAGCAAGCGCTCGACGGCGCACAGCTCGGCATCTTGTTCAACCAGGGGCAGGTCTGCTGCGCCGGGTCCCGCATTTTCGTGCAGGACGGCATTTACGACGAATTTGTCGAAAAACTGACCGAGCAATTCGGCAAAGTCGTCCAGGGCGATCCCTTAGATCCGGCGACCCAGGTCGGCTCTCAGATCAACGCCGGCCAGGTGAAGAAGATCGCCTCCTACATCGACATCGCCAGAGCAGAAGGGGCGACCATTGCGGCCGGCGGCGAAAAAAACAGCGACGGCGATCTCGCCAAGGGCAATTTCTTCAAGCCGACCTTAATCACCGGCGTGACCAACGACATGCGCGTGGCTCAGGAAGAAATCTTCGGGCCGGTGGCCGTCGTCATCCGCTTCAACACCGAGGAGGAAGTTATCGCCATGGCCAACGATTCGGAATACGGCCTTGGCGGCGGCGTCTGGACGCGGGACATCACCCGGGCGCTTCGCGTGGCTAGAAAAGTCGAAACCGGCAGAATGTGGGTCAACACCTACAACATGATCCCGGCAGGCGCCCCCTTCGGCGGCGTGAAGAAATCCGGATACGGCCGCGAAACCGACTTAGCCATTCTCGACGCTTATACCGTCTGCAAGAACATCATGATCAATTTGTCCGACGCGCCGTCAGGCTTTTTCCCGGCAGTTTAAAGCGCCGCCTCAAATCCTCCACTTTACGGATGCCTGCTGTTTTGACAGCAGGCATCCTTTTTTGCTGACCGAATTTTTTTTGTGCATTGCAAATCGTTATCAACTCTGTTATATTAATAAGCGTGTAGAAAAAGTAACGTGTCAGTAAATTTTTAAGCAACTGGCCGATTCGAAACAAAAAGACAGATAAAGCCGGTACGAGCGTATCGGCTCTAGATTGGCGGGAATATGATTCAAAAAAAATATCTCATTAACAACACGCACACGATGTCGGAGATGGTTCGGGATATTCAAAAAGATCCGGCCTACGCCGCGGCATCTGAGCGCGCGCTGTTGGTTTTTGAAAGCGAAAATAATCTTGATGAAATCCAGGCCCATCTGGACACATTGGCGGCCGAATTGCCAGAGACGAAGGTATTCGGCATGACCCTCCTCGGCAAATTGAAAGCGGACATGGCCTTGGCGAATAACACGACGGTCTGCAGTCTCATGCTCTTTGAAAACAGCCGTGTGCAGGTCGTCGGTGCGGATACCGCGGGCATGCCGGCGAAGACGGCGGCAGAGGATTTTCTAAGTCAGATCGATCGGCAGGATCTCAAGGGCATTTTGTTTTTGACCGCGATGAAATCAGCCCAACCCTTTGATTATTTAGAGACCGTCGCCGGGGAGCTGCCCCACACACCGATTTTTGGCGCACAGGCCGGCTCCAAGGTGCTCAATTCCGATCGGTTTTATGTATTCTGCGGCACGAAAATTTATCGGGATGGCGCGGTGGCGGCCGCCTTTAACGGCGAAGATCTCGAAATTGAAGCTGAACAAGTGCTCGGGTGGAAACCGCTGGGGCGGGAGCATCGGGTGACAAAAATCGCGCCGGGGGGCTACATCGAGACGATCGACAACCGGCCGGCGATGGATTTGTACGCCAAATACCTGGGGCTGAAGCCCGACGCCAATTTTTACGCCAACAACGCGGCTTTTCCGCTGCTGGAGCAGACCGGGAGCATGATGTCGGCGCGCATCCCCGTTGATTTCGACGAGCGGGGCGCCATTCGGATGTTCACGCCGATGCGCGAAGGGGCGCGGGTGAGCCTGTCCTACTCCAGAAAGGGCCTGCTCCTTGAGCACGCGCTTAACTGTGCCAAATGGATCGCACGTTTTAAGCCGGAATCCCTGATCCTGATCACCTGTTTGAACCGGCGGCTTCTGCTGGGCAATGCCGATTCGGATTTAGAGCTTAGTTATTTTGCGCAAGTGGTGCCGCAGGCCATCTGGGGCTACGGCGGCAGCGAAATTCTACGGACCGGGCGAAACGGCGGGATTCTTAACAGCAGCATCGTCGCGGTGGCCTTTCGCGAAGGGCCGCCCAAAGCCGGGGCGCCGGTTTGCGTGCACGACGACAAATTAGAGGAGAACGCTAACCAGCCCATCGAGTTGTCCGACCGGCTGGTGACGTTTTTGGAACAGACGACCGCCGAACTGCACGAGGTCATCGACAAGCTGCAGGTGATGGCGCTCCACGATCAGCTCACCGGGCTGGCCAACCGCCGGCTCTTGAACGAGACCACAAGCGCCCTGATTCGGCAGGAAAAACAAGAGGACGATTTTGCGGCTCTGATGTACGATGTGGATTACTTCAAAAAGGTCAACGATACCTACGGCCACAAAGCGGGCGACGCGATTCTCTGCGAAATCGCCGATGTGGTCAAGCAGCAGATACGCAAAGCGGATGTCTTGGGGCGCTGGGGCGGCGAGGAATTCGTCTGCCTGTTCGAGAACACCAGCCTGATGGATGCGACCTATATTGCCGAGCGCATCCGCTGGGCCGTGGATCAGCACCGTTTTGCCTACGCGGGCCATCTCACCATCAGTCTCGGCGTTGTGGCCTATCACCCGGGCGAATCGGAAGAGACGCTGTTTATCCGCCTTGACAGAATGCTCTATCAGGCGAAAAATGGCGGCCGCAATCGGGTCGTCACCGAAGACGGCCGAACGATCACAGCGGACAAATAATTGCGTATGTACGACAACAGCCCTGCAATCAGTATGATACTGATTGCAGGGCTGTTTTTTATGCGGATATATTATTCCAGCTCGAGCTTACCGGTGTAGAGCTGGTAGTACATGCCGTGTTTGGCGATGAGCTCGTCGTGGGTGCCCCGTTCGACGATGCGTCCATGGTCCATGACCATGATGGCGTCGGCGTTGCGGATGGTCGAGAGCCGATGGGCGATGATGAACACTGTCCGGCCGATCATCAGCTTGTCCATCCCAGCCTGGACCAAGGATTCGGTCCGGGTGTCGATGGAGGAGGTCGCTTCATCGAGAATCATGGCCGGGGGATCGGCGACCGCGCACCGTGCGATGGCGAGAAGCTGTGCCTGGCCCTGGGAGAGACCTTCGCCGTTGCCCGAGATGACGGTGTTGTAGCCGTTGGGGAGCAGGTTGATGAATTGGTCGGCGTTGGCCAGACGGGCAGCCGCCCGAATTTCCGCGTCGGAGGCGTTGAGGTTGCCGTAGCGGATGTTGTCGGCGACTGTCCCGGTGAACAAATTGGTTTCCTGAAGGACGAGGCCGAAGGAGCGGCGCAGGTCGGCTTTTTTGATCCGGGTGATGTCGATGCCGTCGTAGCGGATCTGGCCGTGTCCGATGTCGTAGAAATGGGTGATCAGGTTGGTGATCGTCGTCTTGCCGGCGCCGGTGGAGCCGACGAGGGCGATTTTCTGTTTGGGCTTGCCGTGGATAGTGATGTCGTGGAGGATCGGCTTGTTGGCCTCGTACTCAAAATCGACGTGATCCAAGGTGATGGCCCCTTCGAGCTTGCGGTAGTGAATTTCGTTTTTCGCGCGGTCTTCCATGCGCCACGCCCAGGTTTCGGTGCGGTGGTCGGCTTCGAGGAGCTTGCCGTCGCGGATGATCGCGTTGACGAGGGTCACGTCGCCGTCGTCTTCTTCCGGCATTTCGTCCATCAGCGTGAAGATGCGCTTGGCGCCGGCCAGCGCCATGATGACCGAGTTGAGCTGCTGGGAGATCTGGCCGATGGGCATCGAGAAGCTCTTGGTCAGATTGAGGAAGGCGATGAGCCCGCCGAGGGTCAGGGCCGTGCGCCCCGAGAGCATCATCAGCGCGCCGACAATGGCGATGATGATGTAGAGCAGATTGGACATGTTGTTCATGACCGGCATTAAGATGTTGGCGTAGGTGTTGGCCCGTTCGGCGTCGCGGAACAGCTGTTCGTTCTTTTCGTCGAAGTCGGCGATGGACGCATCTTCGTGGTTGAACACCTTGATGACTTTTTCGCCGGACATGGATTCTTCAATGTACCCGTCGACGACGCCGAGGGAGTTCTGCTGCCGGATGAAGAATTTCGCGCTCATTCCGGTGATTTTGCCGGAAACGAAAATCATCAGCGCCACGCAGACCACAGCCAAAACCGTCAGGACAAAGGAAGTGACGAGCATCGAGACGAACACCGCGACGATGGAAACCAGTGCTGAGAAGGACATGGGAATCGCGATAGACAGCATCTGGCGCAGGGTGTCGGTGTCGTTGGTGAACCGGGACATCACGTCGCCGTAGGCGTGGGTGTCGAAGTATTTGATGGGCAGATCCTGCATCTTCGCGAACATTTCGTCGCGGATATCCTTTTGGATGCCCTGGGAGATCGTGACCATGATCCGGTTGTAGAGCAGGTTGCACACGGCTCCGGCGGCGAACACCGCGCCCATGACGATGACCGTGTGGAGCAGCGGCCCGAAATTCGGGTGGGACTGCTTGAGCATCGGCGTGATGAAATCGTCGACGACGTTGCCGATGAACAGCGACGAGAGCGCCGTGACGATGGACGAGATGATGATAAAAATGACGACGGCGGTGAACCGGAACCGGTAATTGCGGCCGATGTAGGCCATCAGTCTGCGGATGGTGGCGCCGTCGACGGCGTCGCCGCCGGAGGGCTTGGCCTTCGGAATCGGGTGATCCTTGCGCTGGCCCGCTTCATCGACGTAGTGGCCGTCTTTGAATTTACGCTTCTTCGCCATTGACCTGGCCTCCTTTCATTTGCATTTGGGTGTCGTAAACTTCGCGGTAGATGTCGCTGCGTTCGATGAGTTCAGCGCTGGTGCCGACGTCGGCGACCCGTCCGCCGTCCATCACGACAATCCGGTCCGCGTCCTCGATGGAGGAGATGCGCTGGGCAATGATCAGTGTCGTCGTCCCCGGGATGATATCCTTGAGACCCTGGCGGATTTTCGCGTCGGTCTTCGTGTCCACTGCAGAGGTGGAATCGTCGAGGATCAGAATTTTCGGCTTGGCCAGCACAGCCCGGGCGATGCAGAGTCTTTGCTTCTGCCCGCCGGAGACGTTGGCGCCGCCTTGTTCGATCATCGTGTTCAGCCCGTCGGGCATTTCTTTGATGAATTCGTCAGCGCAGGCGACTTCACAGGCGCGCCAGAGCTCAGCGTCCGTGGCCTTCGGATTGCCCCAGCGCAAATTGTCGGCAATGGTTCCGGCAAAGAGCACGTTCTTCTGCAGCACCATGCTGACCTGATCGCGCAGCACCGTCATGTCGATTTGCTTCACGTCGATGCCGCCGACGTAGACCGTGCCGGTCGTCGCGTCGTAGAGCCGCGGGATCAGCTGGACCAGCGAGGACTTCGCCGAGCCGGTGCCGCCGATGATGCCGATGGTTTCCCCAGATTTAATGGTGAGGTTGACATCCAGCAGCGAGAGCTTGTCGGGGTCGTCGGCGTAGGAGAAATTGACGTTGTCGAAAACGATGGAGCCGTCCTTGACGGTTTGGATCGGGTCCGCCGCGTTGGTCAGCGCGCTTTCGGTGTTGAGCACTTCGACAATACGTTCGGCAGAGGCCTGGGCGATGGTGAGCATCGTGAAAATCATCGACAGCATCATCAGGCTCATGAGAATCATCATGATGTAGGTGATCAAGCTCGTCAGCTCGCCGGTTGTCAGGCTGCCGGCGACGATGAATTTCGCGCCGAGCCAGGCGATGATGAGCATGCACGCGTACATGACCGCCTGCAGCAGCGGACTGTTGAGGGCCATGAGTTTTTCAGCCTTGCTGAAGGTGTCGTAGACGTCACCGGAAATGCTTCGGAATTTGCCGATTTCGTGGTCTTTGCGCACATAAGATTTGACGACGCGGATGCCCCGCAGATTTTCCTGGACGACGGTGTTGAGCTTGTCGTAAATTTTAAAGACCTTGCGGAACAGCGGGTGGGCAAATTTGATGATGAGCCCGAGGCCGAGGGCCATGATCGGAATGGCGATCAGGAAATAGACCGAGAGTTTGGCGTTGATCGTCAAGCTCATGATCAGCGCGAAGATCAGCATGAGCGGCGCCCGGAAGGCGATGCGGATGAGCAGCATGTAGGCCATTTGAACGTTGGTGATGTCCGTGGTCATCCGGGTGACCAGGCTGCCGGTGGAGAAGTCGTCGATGTTTTTAAAGGAGAAGGTTTGAATCTTCTCGTAAATGTCGTGGCGCAGATTTTTGGCCAGACCCGTCGAGGCGGTCGCACAGAATTTCCCGGCCAGGGCGCCGAAGACGAGGGACAGGCAGGCGACGGCGAGCATGATCAGCCCGTAGATCCAGGTGGCGCGCATGTCGCCGCGGTTGAGCCCTCTGTCGATCAGGCGGGCCATCAGGATCGGGATGATGATTTCCATGACGACCTCAAGGGTCACAAAGAGCGGGGAGAGCAGGGATTCGCGCTTGTATTCGCGGATGCTCTCCGACAATTTTTTGATCATAGATACCTCCTATATTTTTATCGTGCTGACTATAATACACATTTTATCTGAAATTTGTAAGGGATTTTTCCAGTAATATTTTGGTTAAAGCGTACAATTTGAATTTATTGATTAAGTCTTGAATAAATGGGATGAAAGGTTTATTATTTAAACAGACTTATAAATATGTAATGCTTGATGCGGGGGGAAATATGGACACAGTTGACGAAATGAAGTGCTTCGGACCGGAATTTATCAAACTGGTGCTGACACTGAACAAAGGCAGCATCGCCCAGTATTTGAGAGAAAAGGCGGATTTGATGGAACTGCGTTACGGTGAATTCGTCGCTTTTCTTCAGATTCTGCGGGCGGGCGAACAAGGCGCGAAAACGACGGTGTCTTCCCTCAGCCGGGCCAATCACTGCACCAAATCCAACATGTCGCAGATTGTGCGGGTGCTGGAGGAAAAGGATTACGTGACGCGGGTGCCGAGCCAAAGGGATCGCCGCACCGTTTTCCTCGAATTGACCGACCACGCCAGGGACACGATGATCAAGCATCGCTTGTTTCTCGACACGCCCCTCAACGAAGCGGCCAGCCGCATGGGGCAGGAAAAATCAGACCAGCTCATCGCCCTGCTTCGGGAGCTTTGGCACACCATGGAAGAAATCAAAGCGGACGATAATCCATAAAACACAACACCTGATTCTCACGAGTCAGGTGTTGTGTTTTTGCGCTAAAACGCGGCAACAATCTAAAGAATCGGACTTAAGTCGGTGTCGGCGACAGCGATGAACCGTTCGATGTGGCTGTAATCGGTCACGTCCATGTCGAGGGGCGTGACGACGACGTAGTTGTGGTTGACCGCGTAATCGTCATAGCTCAGATCTTCGGCGCTGTCGGCGTGATTGGGCGCGACCTTCATGTCGAAGTACATCGTGTCGGCGTCTTCGCCGAGGGTTTTCGCGTAGGAGTTGGTGTAATTGTGGCGGTGCCCCATTCGGGAGACGATGGTGCCCTTGATGTCGGCGTCGGGGCAGTTGGGCGTGTTGATCGAGAGGATGTAGTCGCGGTTGTCGGGCTGATTGACAAACCATTTGGCCGCCTTCAATGCGTATTTTGCCGAGTAGGTGTAGTCGTAGCGGCTGCCGCCGTTTAACGACATGGCGATGACGGGCACCCCGTTGAAATACGCGGCTGACGACGCGCCGATGGTCCCCGAGTGGAGGATGTCGTAAGCGACGTTGGAGCCGTGGTTGATGCCGGTGACGACGAGATCGGGCCGGGTTTCCGGGTCGGTCAGGATCGCCCTGAGGGCGACGTCGACCGAGTCGTAGGGCGTGCCGAAGACGCGGTAGCCCTTTTGAAGAGCGGGATCTTCCGGCTCGAAAGGTTCGGCGTGGACTTTGAGCTGTCCGCGGACCGCTTTGGCGTGGGATTTGGCGGACTGGGGTTCCGCCGGGGCGGCGACGACAATTTCGCCGAGCTTTTTCATTTCGGCGGCCAGGGCGTGAATGCCCGGCGCGTCGAAGCCGTCGTCGTTGGAGAGTAATATTTTCATGATAACGTCCTTTCTGGTCAAATGGAGAACACAAATAGAAAAATCGAAATTGAATTGGCAGTTAGTTTTTGAAAAACTGATCGATGCCGTTCGCGATGCCCTGGACCATTTTGGCCTGGTAGGCGTCGGTCTGCATGCGCTTGTCTTCGTCCGGGTTGGTCATGTAGCCGACCTCGATGAGGGTGGTCGGCACCTTCGCCCAGTTGTTGCCGGTCAAGTCGTCGCGCTCGACGACGCCTTCGCGCTTCGCGCCGGTGGCGCTGCAGTACGCGTTGAGGACGCAGTCCGAGAGCTTGCGGCATTGGCTGTAGGTCGACGGGGTGTACGGGCTGTGCGCTGTGATGTTGATGGTCATGGCGCCGTTCGGCGCGGGGCTTTCGGCGGCGTTGGCGTGCAGCCGGATGAAGGCGTCGGCATGGTTGTCGTTGGCTACCTGCGCCCGCTGGGTGCAGGAGTGGGCGGACTGGCTGTCGGTGCGGGTCAGCACGACTTTGTAGCCGCGTTTTTCCAGCTCGGGCTTGAGCTTGTTCGCGAGACTCAGCATGAAGTCGTACTCGGTCACGCCGGTGGCGACGCCTTTGGTGCCGACCATGTCCTTGGCCTTGTTTTCGCCGGCGCCCGGGCCGACGGGCTCGCTGCCCGAGGGCATGACGGCGGAATGCCCCGGATCGAGGACGATGGTCTTTTGATTGGCGCTTTGGTCCGATGCGGCAGACGTCTTCTGGGAGGTTTCTGTCTTGGAAGTTTCGGCGGCCGCCGTTTTTTGGGAGGTTTTCGAAGAGACGGCGGCGCTTCTGGCATGGATATCGTAGGCGACGGCGCCGATTGCGACGGCGATGACGGCAATGAGCACACCGATGATCAGATTTTGATGTTTCATCAGGTGCCTCCTCATTCCGGTGTGTAGCCGCCGCGGTCTTCCATCGCTTGTTTCAGCAGCTCGACGTTGGCCCGTTCGACGTCTGTCAGGGCGTAGTTGTCGTCGAAGTCGTCCGGGTCGATGGTCCCGTCGTACCAGCTTTTGCTGTTAAAATAGCGCTGCAGTTCCACCGCCTTAAAGCGCCGGCCCTCCCTGGCGTAGATTTCGTTGAGGGCGTAGTTGCATTCTTTGTTAGAAAAACCGGCAATGTCGCTGGAAGACAGGTATTCCGTTGTCGAATTGGGAAGGATGTAGGTCCGGTTCATCCAATCTGACGACGAAGAGGATGAGGAAGAGGACGACGCGGTCGATTTGCGGCTCTTTGACGGCGACGTGCCGCTTTCCGAGGATGCAGACTGGGATGTGCCGGCGCTTTGGCTTCCACCGGAATGGCCAGGTTTGACCAATAAGAAATACCGAGCCGCAACGCCGACGGCCACGGCACAGACGATGGCGACGACAATGACCAGGATGTTGCTGGTACGCGATGCCTTTTCCCGCTTTGGCGGCTGCTGAGCCTGAGCGTATTCGGTTAAGTCGTCGGTCTCGGCGTACAAGTCGTCGTCCGATGACGCGCCGTAGGGATTGGGTGCGCCGCAGACCGGGCAATAGGGTGAACGGTCGTCCAGATCGGCGCCGCAATGCGTGCATTTCATAGGGACTCCTTTTTGATCGGTGAATTTTATTGAACTTCAATAAGTTAAATTAATTATAGCATAAAGACCGGGTGCCGCGGGTGAAATCTAGAGGAAAAGAGGCAAAATAAAAACCGGCGGGAAGCCGGTTGATGTCAAGGTTAACGCTTATTTCTCGGGAGGCAGCTGTGCCAGATCGGGCAGCTTGTCCGGCGAAATGTCGGAGAGAAAATCCTCGACGTAGAGCATGTGCTCGAGCATGCGTTTGCGCGCGAGGATCGGGTCCTTTTCGGCGATGGCGTCAGCGATGCGCCGATGCTGGAAATAGAGGGCGTTGCCTTCGTCCTTTTCCCGTGTGATGATGGCGATGCGGGCTTGGTAGCGTACGGTTTCCAAGAGATTGGTCGCGGCGGTCAAGGCGTCGCGGATCAGGCAGTTGTCGGACGCGGCGGCGATGGATTGGTGAAAGTCGTCGTCGAGGGCTGCCGAGGTGTCGATGTCCGGCGCGATTTCCATCTGGTCGGCGAGGGCGGTGAGATGAGCGGCGAAAGATGGGGAGGGGGCGACGGCCGCGAGCCCGGTGGCTTCAACTTCGAGGCTTTGTCTGAAGTGGTGAATGTCGTAGAGGGAGCCACCGCCGAGGTAGAACGAGATGGTCATCGGCTGGAGCAGCGCCAAATCCATGCGGTCGCTGATGAAATTGCCTTCGCCCTGCCGGCTGACGACGAGGCCGATCATTTCCAGGGCGCGGATGGCTTCGCGGATGGTCGCCCGGGAGACGCCTAAGTTTTCCGCGAGCTGGCGCTCCGGCGCGAGCCGGTCGCCCGGGCGCAGTGTTTTGCTCTGGATGTCGTGCTGGATGCGCCGGATGACGGTCTGAAAGGCGCGGGATGCGTTTTGTTTTTTGTCGCTCACAGTTTTCTCCTTTATGTTTTCAATTGGCTTTGTTTTTGCAAATCCAAGGGATCGTGATTAATAAACTTTATTGTAAATCAAAACCGTCATCAAGATAGTGAATATTTTGTTCTAAAAAGATAGAAAATTTCAAATTTCGGAGAAATTGCAATTGACAAATTGGTCAGACCACTTTATACTTAAAGTGTCGGTAGTCGTTTACAGGTGCGAGGCTGCCGAGAAAAGGGGGAAATATGAATTTTGGTTTGTTTCTGTTGGCTTTGATTCCGATTATCTGGCTGATTATCGCTCTCGCGGTAATGAAAATGCCGGGATACTGGGCCTGTGTGATCGCGCTCGTGATTGGCGCGGTGATCGCAATGGTTTCCTTCGGAAGTTCTGGCTCTAACGTCGCGACTGCGGCTCTGGAAGGCGCGCTCAATGCATTGTGGCCGATTATTCTGGTCATTATCGCGGCGCTGTTTACTTACAATATCACGCTGGAAACCGGCGCGATGGACAAAATCAAGGCGATGCTCGCGTCGGTCTCGACCGATCAGCGCATCCTGCTTTTGATCATCGCCTGGGGTTTCGGCAACTTTATGGAAGGGATGGCCGGCTTCGGGACCGCCGTTGCGATTCCGGCTTCCATTCTCGTCGGGCTGGGCTTCGATCCGATCCCGACGGTTGTGGCCTGTCTGGTGATCAATTCGACGCCGACGGCCTTCGGTTCGGTCGGGGTTCCAACGACGACCATGGCGGCCGTTACCGGTTTAAGCGCGACGACCCTTTCTGCGAACGTCGCACTCATCGAATGTCTGATCATGTTCATCTCGCCGATCATCGCGGTTATGATTCTCGGTAAGGGCGCGAAAGCTATGAAAGGCGTCTGGGGCATCACTCTGGTCTCGTCTCTGGCCTTCACACTGCCGTGCTTCATCGTCGGCCGTTTCGTCGGCGCGGAATTGCCCAACATCGTCGGCTCTATCGTCTGCATGGCTGTGACCGTTTTGATGGCGCGGAAAATGCGCGGCCGCGAAGTGCCCGAAGCTTACAGCACGATTCAACAGAAAGATGGGAAAGGCGCGAAAGAAAAACTCACTGTGGCCGCAGCGGTTAACGCGTGGCTCCCGTTCATTTTAATTTTTGTGATTTTGGTCTTCACCTCAAGTTTGGTGCCCGTCATTCACGATCCGCTTTCGAAGGTGGCGTCGGCGGTGACGATTTATAACGGTAAGGGCGCATCGCCGTTGACTTTCACTTGGATTAACACGCCGGGTGTTTTGATCTTCATCGCCGCCATCATCGGCGGCCTGGCCCAGGGCGCCAAGGGCTCAACCCTCGGGCGGGTCTTTGTGAAGACCGTCACCGGCAACTGGAAAACCATCGTGACGATCTGCTCGGTGCTTGCGCTGGCGAAGATCATGACCCACAGCGGCATGACCGGCGAAATCGCCGCCGTCCTCGTCGCCGCAACGGGAACCGCCTTCCCGCTGATCTCGCCGTTGATCGGGACGATCGGCGCCTTTGTCACCGGCTCCGGGACCTCGACGTCCGTGCTGTTTGGAGATCTGCAGCGCCAGACGGCACAGGCCATCGGCGCCAACCCGGCTTGGCTGTGCGCAGCGAACGAATTGGGCGCTGGTATCGGCAAGATGATCAGCCCGCAGGGCATCGCCATCGGGACATCGGCCGTTGCCTTGGCTGGATCGGAAAGCGTTGTGCTTCGCAAGGTCGCGAAATACTGCCTGCTCTTCGTGGTCCTCGCCGGGATTATCTGTTTTGTATTCCCGATGATCGGACTGGTCATTCACTAGACAGCGCGTAAAATCCAAAGTATACTTAAAAGATTTGCTTATTTTTTACACCTATAGCAAAACATCCCCGTATCGATTCGATACGGGGATGTTTTTTTGTGCCGTGAGACTTGCTTAGGCTGACGACATGCGAAAGTCCGCACATCACCGCTTAATTCTTTTTTGCGTAAATATCGTCGGCGATGGCTTGAGCCAGCGCGATCAGGCTTTCGCGGTTGTCTTCGGATACCGATGATTTGAGGGTGACGCGGTTGCCGAGAATCGAGCAGTCGCTCAAGCCTTCCAATTCTTCCCCGATTAGGGTGCCGCATTTGATCGCCCAGCTGCCGTTTTCGACGATCGAGATGGTCCGGTTCTGGATGTTCAGGTTTTTCATATCGTCGATCAAATTGTGCACCGGCGGGTAAATGCCGAGGTTGTAAGTCGGCGAGGCGATGACCAAATGGGAGTATCTGAAAATGGCGGCGATGACGTAGGATGGGTGGGTCTTGGAGACGTCGAAGAAGCGGACACGCTTCACGCCGCGCTGCACCAGCGCGTTGGCCAGGATATCAGCCGCTTGTTCGGTGTTGCCGTACATGGAGCCGCAGGCGATGACGACGCCTAAGTGTTCTGGCTCGTAGCGGCTCCACAAATCGTATTTTTCGATGAAGCGGGCGATGTCATGGCGCCAAATTACGCCGTGGAGCGGGCAGATCATTTTGATGTCGAGGCCAGCAGCTTTCTTCAGAAGCATCTGAACGTTTTTGCCGTATTTGCCGACGATGTTGGTGTAATAGCGGCGGGCTTCGTTGAGCCAAGCGATTTCTTCAGCGCCGTTGATTTCATCTTCGAACAAAACGCCGTCGAGGGTTTTGAAAGAGCCGAAGGCATCGGCGGAAAACAGGGTGCCCGTCGTTGAGTCGAAGGAGACCATGACTTCCGGCCAATGCACCATCGGCGCGGCGATAAAAGTCAGTTCGTGTTTGCCGAAGGAGACGGTGTCGCCGTTTTTGACAGTGTCGACGCGGTTGGCGACGTCGTGGCCGAATTGTTCGAGGAAGGTCTTGGCCTTGGCTGAGCACAACACCCTGGCTTTCGGATAGCGGATGAGAATTTCATCTAAGGTGGCGGCGTGATCGGGTTCTGCGTGGTGGACGACGATGTAGTCGAGATCCTGACCGTCCAGCGCCGCTTCGACGTTTTCAAAGAACTGGCGCCCGCAGGACCAATCTACCGTGTCGAAGAGCACGTTTTTTTTATCTTTCAGCAGGTATGAATTGTAAGAGACGCCCTCCGGCAGCGGGTGGACATTTTCGAAGAGGTTTAACCGTCTGTCGTTGACGCCGACGAAGGTTAAATCGTCATCGATTTTGCGAATATTGTACATAGTTGACCTCCAAAATATTAACTAAATTCATATCGCCCTTATTTTATCATGATTTGTCAATTTTTTCTGGTCAAATGTGGAAAAAGAAGATATAATAAAGGAAAATATGGACAACAAACGATTTCACAAAAAAGAGTAAGCATCCCAAAAATAATTGGACAATTTGTGACGAATAACTTGATTTCAGAACAGGTTTACATTATAATAAGGGAAGTGGTCAGACCAATTTGTGAATTTGACCGTTAGCATGATTTAAAGTGTATTTGTTGGATAGTAAGAGGAGGAAGCTAAATGAGCTACACGTACAACCCGGTCACACCGGAAATTATCGAACAGATTAAAGAAGCGGCGAATGGCCATGTCATTTTGGGGGAAGACATTAACGAAGATTTCGCCCATGACGAAATGCGCATTTACGGGCAGGAATACCCGGATGTTGTTGTCGAACCAAGAACCACTGAAGAAGTGGCAGCTGTCGTCAAAATCTGTAACGAAAACAAAATTCCAATTACGCCGTCAGGTGCCCGCACCGCTTTAACTGGCGCACCGGTTTCCGTGAAAAAAGGTGTCATGATCTCAACCCTGAAGATGAACAAAATCCTCGGGTATGACGAAGAAAATTTAGTCGTCCGCATTCAGCCGGGTGTGCTCCTGAACGATCTCGCACAGGATGCCCTGACGCACGGCTTGATGTATCCGCCAGATCCTGGTGAAAAATTTGCAACTGTCGGCGGCAACGTCTCCACCAACGCCGGTGGGATGCGCGCGGTTAAATACGGCTGCACCCGCGACTACGTCCGCTCACTGACCGTCGTTCTGCCGACTGGGGAAGTCGTCACAGAAGGCGCAACCGTCGCAAAGACCAGCTCCGGTTATTCTTTGATGAATTTGATCGTCGGCGCTGAAGGGACCCTCGGCATTGTCACCGAAATGACGATGAAAGTCGTCGTCGCGCCACAGGCCACCATGTCCATGATCATTCCTTATCCGAGCATCGAAGAAGCCATCGGTTCCGTGCCGAAACTGTTCCAGGCACACCTCGATCCCCAGGCCCTCGAATTTATGGAAAAAGACGTCACGATGGCGACTCAGAAGTCCCTCGAAAAAGACGTTTATCCAGCGGAAATGGACGGCGTTGAAGTTGCAGCGTACGTTCTGGCTACCTTCGACGGCAACGACGAAGACGAATTGATGGACAAGATCGAAAAGGCATCGGAAGTCGTGCTCGAAGCGGGCGCTCTGGACGTGCTCGTCGCCGACACCCCGAGACTGCTCGCAGACGCATGGGCCATCCGCTCTGCGCTGCTTGAAACCATCGAAGAAAGCACCAAGCTGCTCGACGAATGTGACGTCGTCGTGCCGATCACCAAGATTCCGGAATTCTTGATCTACGCGAAATCCTTAGGCGAAGGCAAAGATTACGAAATCAAAGACTTCGGCCACGCTGGCGACGGCAACCTGCACATCTACCTGTGCTCCAACGGCGACGACAAGGAAGCCTTCATGAAAGAATCCGACGAATTCATGACCAAGGTTTACAACAAATGCGTCGAACTCGGCGGCTTGATCTCCGGTGAACACGGCATCGGCATGGGCAAGATGAAATACTTGAAGAACATGGTCGGTGAAAAGAACATGGAACTCATGCGCGGCATCAAGAAGGTCTTTGACCCGAACATGATCATGAACCCGGGCAAAGTCTGCTTCGATCCGGAAGCCGATGACTAAATATTATCTTTTTAAAGATAAATTTAATAAATTGACAAATATTTCACAGTTTACTTTTCAACACGAAAAATCTGTGATATAATATGTTCTGTTAATTCGGAACCTTCTCATTCCGGATTGACAGAACTTTTTTATAAATTTTGCGGAAAAATTTGAAAAGAGAAAATTTTAAAGAGAAGAAGGGAAACTAAAACATGGCTTATCAAATTTCTGACCAGGCGAAGGACTTATTGAACGACGTTCATGAATTCTGCGAAAGAGAAGTCATCGAACAGGCAAAGGATTACGACAGATCAGGCGAATTCCCAACCGAAATGTACGACAAGGCTAAGGAAATGGGCCTGAACATTTTGGAAGTTCCGACAGAATACGGCGGAATGGAAATTTCCGGTCCGGACGATGAAGAAGGGATGTCCCGTGTCGATATCGCGGCACTTTTCGAAGAAATGGCAAGAGCAGATGCCGGCTTCGCAACGACCATCTCCGCTTCTGGCCTTGGGACCAAACCTGTTCTGATCGCCGGCAACGACGAACAGAAATCCCGCGTTTGCGACATCCTCTGCAACGGCGGTTTCGGCGCATTTGCCCTGACTGAACCTGGTGCAGGTTCTGACCCGGCTGCTGGCAAAACCACAGCAGTTAAAGACGGCGATGATTACATCATCAACGGGACAAAATGCTTCATCACCAACGGCGGGATCGCAGATTTCTACTGCGTCACAGCCATGACTGATAAATCCAAGGGCACACACCACGGCATGTCCATCTTCTTGGTTGAAAAGGGCACACCGGGCCTGTCAACAGGTAAAGAAGAAGACAAGATGGGGATCCGTCTGTCCAACACAGCAGAAGTTATCTTCGAAGACGTCCGCGTTCCGAAGGAAAACCTCCTCGGCGCTGAAGGCGAAGGCTTCAAGATCGCAATGGAAACCCTCGACCAGGCACGTGCTTGGATGGGTGTTGTCTCCGTCGGTATCGCTCAGAGAGCAATGGACGAAGCCATCGCATATTGTAAAGAACGTCAGCAGTTCGGCCGTTCAGTCCTGAAATTCCAGGCAATGCAGTTCAAGATTGCTGATATGGCGATCAAGATCGAAGCAGCTCGTCAGCTCAACGCTTACGCACTGACATTGATGGATCAGGGCAAACGCTACACCAAAGAAGCGGCTATGGCAAAATGCTTCGCTTCTGACGCGGCAATGGAAATCACCACTGAAGCGGTTCAGATGTTCGGCGGCTACGGCTACTGCCGTGAATACCCGGTTGAAAAACTCATGCGCGACGCTAAGATCTTCCAGATCTTCGAAGGGACCAACGAAATCCAGAGAATCGTCACCGCAAACAACACAATCGGCAGATTCTAATCTCGTTTATATCGATCATCAGGAGTCGGTGCAATGCACCGGCTCTTTTTATATTTGCTTACCTTTATCTTTACAGAAAAATAAAAGGCAATAGTAATAAGAAGCTCTTCGAAGCTATCTCTTCTTCTTCACCGTTTTGGTGTGTAGGTTAATTGTCTACAGTATTGAGACGTCTCTTTGTCTAAAAATCGAGTTGTAATACTTGCAAATAGACACGACATGGAGGGGTCTTTTTTTATGTCCAAGATAAATAATGAATCGACAAAAGAGCAGCAATTTGATGATGTAATTAAGAGGGAAGGTTGAGAATATGATGAGAAGTAAACAGGCACATCAGTATGGATATGCGAGAGTATCCAGTAAAGATCAAAATTTAGCTAGGCAGATCACGGCGTTAAGTCAAATCGGGATTAAAAAAAATAATTTATTTATTGATAAGCAATCCGGAAAAGATTTTGACCGACCGGGGTACCAGAAATTAATCAAAAAAATACAAGCGCACGATGAATTATACATCAAGTCCATTGATCGTTTGGGTCGCAATTACGACGACATAATAGAACAATGGCGTATTTTGACAAAAGTAAAAAAAGCCGATGTGATTGTATTGGACTTTCCACTGCTTGATACGCGCCGTGCGATCGGTGGAGTAACTGGAAAATTTGTTGCGGATTTGGTTCTTCAGATCCTTTCCTACGTGGCCCAGGTTGAGAGGGAGAATACACATCAGCGGCAGTTGGAAGGCATTCGAGAAGCGAAAAAGCGGGGCGCTCGATTTGGAAGGCCACGAATTCCTATTCCAGATCAATTTGATGATATTGCCGACAAAGTCAGAAAGAAAAAAATGAGCTTGCGCAAGGGCGCTAGGATTCTTGGCGTCAGCTATTCTACTTTGCGGAATTGGCTAAAAAGGCAAGAAAAAAAGAAAAAAATGTCAAAAAAAGTAGACATTATTAACAAAGGGTGTTAAGATAATAAAAAAAATAAAACAAGTAAAATTTAGAGAGAAATATGGAAAATTCTAAAAATTAGTAGCAAATTAGCTGTGTGAAATAATGTCTGCTTTTTTTGACAGATTTCCCATTAAAAAGGGAAAGGAAAAAGACTGATGACAAATAACCAAGATTTGATCGGGAAAAAGTTTGGGAAGCTGACCGTGCTGGACATCTTCCGCACAAAAAAAGGCGCAAAGAAATGCCGTTGTCGCTGTGACTGTGGAAAAGATACGTCGGTCTATTACACCAATCTCGTTAGCGGCAGAACCAAAAGCTGTGGCTGTTTGATGAGACAAAATCAGAAAAAATATAGAGATTTGTCAGGCATGCAGTTTGGCGAGCTTCTTGCCTTGTCGCCAACAGATAAAAGAGGATCTGATGGTTCAATCATCTGGACATGCCGCTGCAGCTGCGGACAAGTATGTGAAGTGAACGAAAGGTATCTGGTGCGCGGACATCGCCGTGATTGCGGATGCGGGTGCGGTACAAATAAAAAGAAAGGACACCCTCTGGATTTAACGGGTAAGACGTTTGGTGAACTTACGGCATTGCACTTGACTGATAAAAGAGACAAAAAAGGGAGTGCAATCTGGCATTGCCGCTGTACCTGCGGGAAAGAAAAGGATTTTACCGAAGATGCGCTTTTACATGGACATACGGTCAGCTGCGGTCATGTCCGAGAGGAAAATGGGAAAAAACTTCGCGATAACCTGCATTTTGTTGAGAACAGCTGTGTTGAATTCTTAAAAAGAAAAAAGCGTATCGACAATAAAACAGGTTATACCGGTGTTTTTCGGACCAGCCAAGGTACATATCGGGCGAGCATTACGCTGAATAAAGTTCGATATTATTTAGGGACTTATCCAACTTTGGAAGAAGCAGTCAAAGCAAGACGGGAAGGGGTTAAAAGGTACCATCAACCATTTTTGGACAAATATGAACAAGCAACTGAAAAATAATTTGAAAGTAAAAATATTGTTTGCCTCTGTATGGGTATTAAAAAATGCCAGAAAGGGCAGATTTGAATAACGGATAAGGATTGATTGCAGGAGATGTGGAATGAAACATTTCAGAAAGAAAACAAAATGGAAAGTACAGATGCTGGCTTTTTTATGGACCGTGGTATTAGTTTTCGGGATGGTTTTATCAGACGGAATGACTAACGCTTACGCGAGTTCAATGAATCAAAAAGACGCAGCCTTGAAAAACAAGCCTAATTCTCTTGCAACAAGCAGTTTAAGCAGTGCAGATTCATCCGTTGGAGAACGAACGATTACCATCATAAAAAAATGGTCCGGAGAAAATGGCGATACCAGTAAACGGCCTAAAAGTTTGGAATTTATTCTTTATACGGTTGATCCCGCTCATCCTCTTACGACGGTTACCCTTTCAGCAGCCAATGCGAAAGACAGTTCTACCTGGGAATATACGCTGCCAAATAAATATCCGATTTACGATTTGTCCGGAAATATGATTCAATACCACATGATTGAGAACATGCCGGATTCCGTCGCGGCAAATTATCGTATCAATGATGCTTCTACATCTTCTGATTTTCAGGCCGGATACAGCGATGCCAGTGTCTATGTCCCAGTAAACAAAATAGAGGAAGGGGCAGATTATCTTGTTGCAGACGGCAATGCAGGTGCGGTGAAATTGCTTAGAGCAGAAGCCTATCAGACTAACGGAGTTCTGACAACGGCAGATGGTGCGATCAATGTTTTGAATGACAGGGTGTTGACGGGAAAAGACGGAACTTCCTACGCTAAGTATATTTTGACAAAAGATGCCTTTTACAAGACGCTCGGCGGACAATCGATTTATGATACCGATTTTATGACTTGGCGGGCGCAGGTAGAAAATGGCGGTGTCGTATTAAAAAGCAATGCTTACCGATTGTGGGGACTAGAGGAAAGTAATAATGAAAATCAATACAAAGGATTTCTGACAGACGGCGGCAAGACATGGAAAATCACAAAAGCTGATAGTTCCTCGGCTGATTCAAGCAGTTTGTTTACCTATGACGCGTCAACCGGAGGATTTCGGACAGGCAGTGGGAAGACCGTATACTTGTTTAAAAAAGTATCGGTAAAAGACGATTTGTCTGATCAGGCTGAAACGAAATTTACATTTTCCAATTACAAATACAGTGATGTGATGGATTCAAATCCGGATTCAACGCCTGCGGATGATGTAACAGATATCAATGTCACGAAACAATGGGATGATCAGGAAAATCATAACGATGATACGGTTACCATTGCGTTGTTAGCAAATGGAAAAGAAGTTCAAAGAATCCAGGTTAATGCGGCTTCCGGATGGAAAGGAAATTTCGAGAATGTGCCAATGGAGGATCAATCCGGAAATAAAATTTCATATAGCTTAAAGGAAATTTCTGTTACAGGAAAGGATGGAAAATCGCAAGATTACCAGATGGCAACAGCGGATGCGTCGGATGCTGCTGTGCGTACAGAAAAAATATGGCTTCCGGTCAATCGCCCAGACAAATCAAAAACCGGAGAAGAGTATGTGGTGATCTGTTGGCCCAATAACGTAAATGGCGGTGGCAGCTCTCTAACCGATGATGGCAGCGGCAAAAGTGCCATTACTAGAACGGCATTAACGGCAAATAAAAATGGCACACAATACGCATTGGGCGAAAAAAATGCCGGCAACGTAGGCGGAACGGGAAGCCTTGGGATTACATTGCAGACAAAGCCTGTGACGGTCGGAGGAAAGACGTTTAATTCCTATATTAAAGATGCAGATGTTTCAGATACTCATAAATGGATCATCAATTACGCAGGGAGAGGTGTAATCCCTGAAAATGGTTCTTACGTCAGAGATTTATTTACTTTCCAGTCCAGCATCAGCGGAAATTATCTTTCTACACAAGGCGCCATGACGCTGCAGGATAAAGCAGGTGGAAGAGAAAAATTTGCTTACGGATTTCCCCTTGGAGATGCAAACTGGCCGCAGAGCAAACATTTGGAAAAACAGGGATATACGAAAGACCAAGTCGCCCATATGATTTGTGCAATGGATCACTATACGCTTCGAACTAATCAGTCTCCGGGCGGTTTTAACGATGAGCATTATGGAAATACAGGCTTGTATTTGTATAAAGCCGTCAAACATACCACAGAAAATTTCGTATTAGTGAATAGGAGAAAGAATAAGACCTCTGTTACAGTTCAGAAAAAATGGGCGGACGATTCAGAAAACAATCGTCCTGACAGCGTCTCAATGGAATTGTATCGGAATGGCCAGGCGACAGGGAAAACCATCACTTTAAGCAAAACTTCCAGTTGGAAGGGGAGCTTTCAAAATTTGGAAATCTCGGATTCTATGGGCATCCCATATCAATATACTGTTAAAGAAATCTCAAAAGGATCTCAATATACAGCGGAATACGGCAAAATCACTCGGGATGAGAACGGGCAATTCTATCTCACGGTAACAAATAAATACCAATATAAAGGGATTCATATGCCAGAAACCGGAGGATTACAGGCAGCCCGTATCTATTTTGCAGGAATGATGCTCCTTTTGCTCGGTTCGTCAGTATGGCTTGTGCTTATTAATAAAAAGGGAAGTTCGCTATAAAAATAGGTTATTACAATGATATCCTTCTCTTTTGTTTATTTAGGTTAAAAAAGCAATACCGCGAGCCGCATGTACATATAACAAATGGAGAATAAATAATAAAGGAGGGTAATACCAAAAAGAAGAGAAAAAGTTATTAATGGATATTGTGTATACAGTAATCTGAAAAAGGAGAAAATCTGAGGAGAAAATTATGAGAAAATTGATGACGAAAATCGCAATGTTTCTGATGCCTCTAATCATGATACTGAGTCTTTCAAGTACTGCATTTGCAAGTCCTGTGCAGACAGCGAAGTTGAGTATCAATGGGACAGAAGGTGCGAAATATTCGGCGTATAAAGTTATGGATGCATCGAATCCGTCCGATGGAATTTTTACGTACACTGCGAATAAAAATTTCGCCGGATTCTTTGGCGCGAACAAGGCATATAGTTTAAATGCTGATAATGAAATTGTAGAAAATGCGACGGGAAAAGTAGTTGCAACAGATGGCCTTTCCTACAACAAGACAACCTACAATAATTCGTCAGCAGCGGCCAAGCTTGCTAAGGCATTAGCTGATTACGCAAAAGCTAATAATA
Source organism: Pseudoramibacter porci (assembly GCF_009696145.1). GTDB lineage: Bacteria > Bacillota > Clostridia > Eubacteriales > Eubacteriaceae > Pseudoramibacter > Pseudoramibacter porci. Next base: position 42,507 of record NZ_VUMO01000003.1, on the reverse strand, counting down.
TTGCCGCTACAGATATTTCCAATCCAGTGGGCATCGGTCTTTATGTCATTGCCGAAACGCAAACGACAGGCGATCGTCAAATTGCCTCCAAACCAATCCTGGTTGACCTGACTAAGGACACAACGGTCACACCTAAAAATGATGAAACGACACTTGTGAAAAATGTGGCTGATCACAAAGATGTACACGAAGCAAGCGATTGGAAAAAAGCAAACAATGTGAATATCGGTGATCTGGTGGATTATAGAGTCCAAACTGCAATTCCGACTTATGAAGCAAACGCAAAAAATTTGAAATTTAATCTGAATGATAATTTCTCAGATGGGCTTACATTTGATGCAAGCACCTTGAAAGTGATCGTTGATGGACATGAAGTCGCTCCAGGCAGCAACACTTACACTGTCACCAGTTCAGACCACAAGTTTGCTGTTAATTTTGTAGAAAGCTATATTGCGGCGAACGAAGGCAAAAACGTTGAATTAACCTATTCCGCTAAACTCAATGAAAAAGCTAAAGTAGACAGTAAAACTGGAAATCCCAACGATATCGACCTTGAATATACCAATAATCCGGGAACGTCGACTGGTCATCTAACCGATAAAGTCACGACTTATACCTATGGATTTAAGATTCACAAGGTAGATAAAAACAACGATTCTAAGGATCTTGCGGGCGCCCAGTTCGAAATTAAAAATTCCCAGGGCAAAGTCATTGCAACTTATACTTACGATTCAAATGGAAATGTTGTTTTAAATAATGATAAAGATGTGGATGGCAAAGCAGCCGTTACAACGGATAAAAATGGTTTAGTTTCCATTGTGGGTCTCGATGCTGGCAGCTACACCATTACCGAAGTGAAGGCGCCGTCTGGATACGCCCTTCTTGGAACACCTGTGACGGTTGAAATAACGGATCAAGGCGGCAATACACCGAATGGGATTGCCCAAATCACCGTTTCGGGGGCCGGCACAGCTGAAACTTCTATTGAAAATAACAATGGCACGATTGATCTGATGGTTAGAATAGCGGATGCAAAAGGAATCTCTCTTCCAGAAACAGGTTCTAAGGCGGCCATGTATTTTCTAGTTGCAGGCGCAGCTCTTTTGATAGCGGGTGGATCGTTCTTTGGTGTTGCTTCACGCAGAAAGAAAACGGACGAATAAACTTTACTTTCGATAGTCTTCGACAGTAAAAAATAGCATAAGGTCTACCGTATTCTGTAAAATAATTGGATGACGCATTAAATCCACCGATGCAGAATACGGTTGGACTTTTATCAATTTCAGCTCGGGCTTGAAGATAAAGCGCTTCGCCAGTCCTGAAAAAGCCAGGAAGAAATGGATAAAGGCATTTGTTTTACGGGTTTGTGTATAGAACAGGCTCTAAAATAATTCGGGACATCTGGGGAGCATCATCTCAATGAAAATAAAAAAAATTTTTTATGTCGTGGGAGCACTTATCATATTAAGTGGAATCATTCTTCTTTGTTACCCCAGCTTTGCGAATTGGGTTAACCAGAGATACGCATATAAGGAAATTTCGGATTACAAATCGGCGGTCAGTTCTATGTCTAACAAAAAGATTCAAAATGAATTAAATATAGCGCGGGCTTATAACCAAAGATTACCCTTCTCTTTTCCGGCTGATCCATTCACCGGACATAACGAGACGGACTTTACAGATACAGAATTTGCGCACTTCGATATGGTGCAGAAGGGCACGATGATCGGGTATGTTGAAATCCCATCTATCGATGTGTACCTTCCAATTTATTACGGAACGGATGAGAAGACACTGTTAAAGGGAGCGGGTCTTGTCGAAAATACATCCCTTCCAATCGGAGGAAGCGGTACGCATGCTGTGATTTGTGCGCACACTGGGCTTGCATCGAAAAAATTGTTCACGGATTTACCCGAGGTCAAAAAAAGAGACGTGTTCTTCATCCATGTTCTCAATAAGCATTATGCTTATAAGGTCGATCAGATTAAAGTTGTGCTCCCTGATAATACGAGCGATCTTATGATTCAAAAGGGTAAAGACCTTGTTACGCTGCTGACATGCACGCCGTTCGGTATCAATGATCACCGTTTATTAGTGCGGGGTTCCAGAACGTCTTATGATTTTTCAAAAGATAAGAATGCTTTAGGCCTGTTTGCAGGGCATAAGGACATATATTTCTGGATTGCTGTGCTTGCTATTTCCGCAGCTATTATATTGATCTTGATGGCAATTCGCAGGGCAAAGAAAGGAAAACGGGAGTAATGAAGAACATAATAAAAAAAATAGGAATTTTATTTGCTGTACTGGTATTACTGGTCGTATTTCCTGTGGCAATTCAGGCACAAGATGCAGCGGGCAGGATTACGCTTTCGGAGATTGATCTCAATACAAAGCAACCGGTATCTGGCATTAAATTGGGAATTTATCAAGTTGCTTTAGCAGATCATTCTGAAGATGAGATAACTTATACGGCGGATTTTGCCGGTCTTTCTTCCAAACCAACAAGTCTTTCAGAAAGTGTTTTGATCGACGGAAACAATCAGACCTCAACGACACAAAAAATAGAGCAGTACATAGCATCACATCGCAATATTCAGCCCATGCAGACGGCAATTACGGATGGTAATGGTGAGATTACATTTGACCACCTTCCGGATGGTGTATATTTTTTCCGTCAGGTCGGACAAGCACAATCGTTAACAGACGCTGGGAAAAAGGCTACTGCTTATTCTTTTTTCATTTCGTTACCGGCGACCATAGATGGTATTTCCACACGAACAATAACAGATGCAAAGCCAAAATGTATAGTAGAGAGTGTACCGGAGCAAACAGATATTAATGTTTATAAAATATGGAAAGATAATAATGACAAAGCCGGCAAACGGCCTAAATACATTCAGGTGGAACTTCTGGATAGCAGCACTTGCGTTGATAAAAAAATTTTGAGTGATGTGAATAATTGGACTTGTCGATGGACTGGTCTTGAAACAAAGGGGCATGACTGGTCTATCAAAGAGGTTTCGGTTCCTGATGGGTATACATCGACAATAAAATCAAAAGGTTATAATTATTTTATTACAAATACGATTCACCCCTCACCCCCACGGATAGTCAAGACTGGTGATAATAATCATCCTGCGCTTTGGATCGGCTTGATCGCTATAACAGCTTTGGGAATGATATGGATGAGGAAACAAGAAACAAAATAAGATCGGTTATTAATGTAAAAGAAAGCAGATAACATCAATAAATTTTGCAGTTAAGAAATTCTGGATAAGCAAGTTTTATTAGGGAAAAGTTAAAATATGATTTGAAACTATGGAAAAGTGGCTTGATAAAGGACAAGGATCTATGGGCCTTACAAATGGGCACAAGGGTCCTTTTTTTGTGTTAAAATAAACTCACTAGAATGACTTAAATTAACAAGGGTATCTATTACAAATTTAATGGAATAGAAAATATAAAATTTTGACAAATAATGCAAGCAGCATAAAAAAGGACTTGTGAAAAATTGCTACTTTTTCACAGTCCTTTCCAATTATGGTGTTATCATCTTCAGTCGTTGTAGATTAGCGCCATGAAGATGAGATCTTCGCTGCTGTTGTTCTCCATACTGTGCCATTGGCCTGGTTCGATCGTGCAGGTGTCGCCGGCGTGGACCAATGTCTTGGATTGGTCGTTGTCGATAAAGGTGCCTTCGCCCGAAAGAATATAATACGGCTCCGTTTCGTGGATGTGCTGGTGAAAAAATGGCAGCGCGGGTTTGACCGTAAAATAGAGATTGAATGGATTGTAAACATACAGAAAGGAGATGTGAATATGGCAGCGCGCCAGCAAAACGCCCAGTATAATAAAATGATGCACACCCCGGTTCACCGGCTGATTGTGGCCTTAGCTATTCCGACGATAATTTCAATGATGATCTCGAGCATCTACAACGCAGCCGACACTTATTTCGTCGGCCGCCTCGGGACTTCAGCGTCGGCGGCGACGGGCATTGTGTTCGGCCTGATGGCGGTGCTCCAGGCGGTGGGATTCATGTGCGGCCACGGTTCGGGGTCAATCGTCGCCCGTTGCCTCGGGCAGAAAAAGCCCCAGGATGCGAGCGTTACCGTGTCGACAGGGCTGGCGCTTGTGGTGATCATCACCCTCGCCATCACGGCTCTCGGTCTGATTTTTGTCGACCCGCTGATGCGCCTTCTCGGCGCGACGCCGACCATTTTGCCCTACGCGCGCATTTACGGACGCTGCATTTTGGCGGCGGCGCCGTTTATCACGGCAAGTTTCTTGATGAACAACGTGCTGCGCTACGAGGGCCGGGCGGTTCTCGGAACGACGGGCCTTACCATCGGCGCGCTGCTCAACATCGCCGGCGACCCTTTCTTGATGTTTAAATGCCATTTGGGCATTTTCGGTGCGGGGCTGTCGACGGCGCTGTCCCAGATCATCGCCTTCGGGCTTCTGTTTTATTTTTTCCTGTCGGGGCGGACGACGACGCGGCTGTCGCTGCGTCTGGTGAAGCTCAAGGCGCCGGTGATTCTGGAGATTCTATCTGTGGGCATGCCGAGCCTCTGCCGTCAGGGGCTCAACACGGTGTCGACGCTGCTGTTGAACATCGCCGCCGCGGGATGGGGCGACGCGGCGATTTCGGCGATGAGCATCGTCAACCGCGTCACCTTTATGGTCTTCGCGGTGGTGATCGGCATCGGACAGGGGCTTCAGCCTGTGGCGGGCTTTTCCTACGGGGCCCAGGCGTGGCAACGGCTGAAAAGCGCCTTTGTGTTTACGGTGGGCCTGTCTACAGGCGTCGCCTTGGCGCTTGCCCTGGCGGTGGGTCTGAATGTGAAAGGCGTAGTCAGTGCGTTCATCGGCGATCCCAAAGTCATTGCCATCGCCGCGCCTGCCCTGGTTTACCAATGCGCAGCCCTCGTGTTTACGCCGCCTTTTACGATGACGAACATGACTTACCAGAGCGCGGGCATCGCCGGGAAGGCGACCTTCCTCTCGCTGCTTAGAAACGGCCTGTGCTTCATTCCGTTGATTTTAATTTTGCCGCGAACCCTTGGCCTCATGGGGGTGCAGACCGCTCAGCCGGTGGCAGACGCGTTGACCTTTTTGATCGCTTTGCCCTTTACTCTCGATCTGTTTAAGACTTTGAATCGGCGCGCGGCAGGTCAGCACACAAAAAAATAAGGCCTCAACCGTGAGGGTAGAAGCCTAAGAATTCGAAGGAGCGGGTGTGGGCCATGACGCGCTTCAAGATGGCGTCGAGGTGGTCTTCGTCGATCTCACCGATAAAATCGAGAAAAAACTGATAGTGCCATTGATTGTTCGGAATCGGGCGGGACTCAATTTTTGAGAGGTTGAGATGCTCTGCGTCGAAAATGCCGAGGAGTTGATAAAGCGCGCCGGGCGTATCGGATAAGGTGAAGCGCAGCGAGATTTTGTTGCGCCCCGGGCGGTTCTCCAGCAGTCGGGAGACGACGATGAACCGCGTCGTATTGTTGTCCGCGCCGTTGATCGATTCAGCGAGGACGTCGAGATGATGAATCTCGGCGGCGCGCTGGCTTGCGATGGCAGCCTTCGTTGGATCAGCCGCGTCGTGCACCATCTTCGCGGCAACAGCGGTATTGTGGTAGGGCACCAGCGTCCAATTCGGGTATTTTGAGAGAAAATCCCGGGACTGATAAAAGCCCTGCTCGTGGGAGTAAACGCTTTGGATCTCCGATATGGCGGCCCCGGGCACGCCGAGAAGGCAATGGTGCACGGGGATGAGCACCTCGCCGACAATCGCGGCCTGGTAGCGGATGAGCAGGTCGTAATTTTCGTTGATGGCACCGGTGGTCGAGTTTTCGATCGGCACGACCCCGTAATCCGCGCCGCCGCCGGTGATGGTCTTGAATACATCCTCGAAGCTTTTGTGGGGGATAAAAAGCCGGTTTTCCCCGAAAAAGCGGATGCAGGCTTCTTCCGCGTAAGAACCCCGCGTGCCCGAATAGGCTACGAGGCCGGCCGCACGCGGGCGGCGCATCTGCCGCTTCATCTGCAGGTAGCGAGCCATAGATGATTGCTGTTCGCCGGTGAATACCATGATGGTCTCCCTTTCTGTTTACATTGTGTTTTCAATCATAACACAAAAGCGGCAGCCACGGGGAAGATAGTTTTCAGTGAGCGTGTAGATCGCGGCATTTTCTTTTTAATTAAGAAAATGTTAAGAATAGAAATTGTCCTTAAAATTTCACAGAGTTTGAAAATTAATCATTAAGTTTCATTGATAAACGGCAGAAATTGGGGTTAAAATCGGCTAAAAATCAATATATAGACGTCAACGGCATGAAAATTTCAGAAAAAATACCATATCAAAAACAAAATGATGTAATTAATTACAAATAAAATAATTTGCACAAATTTACAGCTTGACATCTTCTATTTCAATTGCTATAATATGACACCTTTACTTTTTGATACCATCGTGCTATAATAATGACAACATACAAGCGAGGTGAAAAAGATGCCGCAACGTATCCATGCGACTTTGAATGATGTCAGGCGCGAAGTGGAATCTCACAAAGGGGATTTAATCAAACTTCAGGCGCATAAAAGCAAGAAGAAATTGTACCGGAAAATCGGTAGAATCGAAGGAATTTATCCGAGCATTTTTACCGTTAGAGTCGAAAATCCGAGAAGTCATGTTTCGGAACGCCTGTCCTTTTCGTACTCCGACGTACTGACGCGCGCCGTCAGAATCGCGCTGATCAAGGATGAAGAAGAGGAAGCGGAAAAAGCCATGACCGCGTAACCGCGATGAGGTGAATCCATAGCCATACAGCGCTTGAGCTGTATGGTTTTATTTTTTTAAAGTACACATAAGGAGGAAATATGGCCTACACAATTGTAACGGATTCTGCGTGCAATCTTCCGGCACAGATGTTCCGGGAGCACGACATCCGCGTGATCCCATTGAAGTTGATTGCCGGAGGAGAGCCGATGATTCTGGACAGCGAGCTGGCCGACGACGGCGAAGCGCTGCGAGGTTGGAATCAGCGGCTCAGAGACGGTGTCGATATTCACACGTCGCCGGCCAACGAAAAGACCTGCGAGGCCGTGTTTGAAAAAATCCTCGCCCACGGGGATGATCTGCTCTACATCGGTTTTTCGTCGCGCTTGTCGGACGTGTACGCGACGGCTAAAGCGGTGCTGACGCGCCTTGAAAAAAAATATCCGGAGCGCCGGATTTGCTTGTTTGACAGCCGGGCCGTCTCTTTCGGCGAGGGGCTTTTGGTGATGAAGGCGGCGGATATGCAGGAAAAGGGTGCAACCCTGACTGAGGTGTTTGGCCAGCTCAAGGACGACCGCAATTGTCTGCACCAGTATTTCACCGTCCCGAATTTGAAGACGCTGGCCCGTTCCGGCCGCCTTAAAGGGCGCGTGCGCCTCGCGGGCAGCTTTGGGCGTCAGCCGCTGCTTTCAGTCGATGAGGACGGCGGTATTCACGCCAAAGCGTCGGCGCGAAGCGACAAGGGCATCATCGATGCGATTGTCAAGCGCATGGGGCAGAAAATCGCCGACGCCGACGATCGTCCGGTGATGATCGCTCACACCGACTGCATCGAAAAGGCACAGAACCTTTCGCGCAAAATCCGCGAGGTCATCCACCCGAATTCGGTGCTGATCCACACGCTCGACCCGGTTATCAGCGCCCATATCGGCCCCGACGCCATTGGCGTGTTCTTCATCGGCGTCCCGCGGAAGAAACGTGTCGATTAAAAGACGTAAGGCATTAAAAAAGCAAGGGCATATTGACGTGCGCCCTTGCTTTTTTTGTGTGAAAATTGGGAATTTACACCTTTTCTTTGATGAAGCCCTTGCGGTAGGCCGCGATGAGCATTTCCAAGTCGTAGATATTGTCCCGAAGGTCTTTGCCGATGTCGGTGTCGGCGACGGTTTTTCTGCGGCTGTTGGTTTCGACGATTTCCTTCGTCGATTTGATATCGACGCCGTTGCGGATGGCCGCGTCGACGGATTCGAAAGGTTGATGGGAGATCAGTGTCATCCCGTAGGAATTGTAGGTCAGGGTGTAGCCGGCGATGCCCGTGGTCTTTTGGTAGGCCTTGGCGAAGCCGCCGTCAATGCACAGCACCTTGCCGCCGGCGCGGATCGGCGATTCGCCGTTCTTCGTTTTGACCGGGGTGTGGCCGTTGATGATGTGGCCGTCCTTCGGATCGAGGCCGAATTCGATCAAAATCTTATCGGCGATTTCTTCGCTGTCGGCGATGAGCTTGTAGTAAGGCATTTTTTCTTCGTGGTGGGTCGTCTTGTCGTCGATAAAATAGCGTTCAAAGGTTGCCATCTTTTTCTTCCCGAACAGCGGGGATTTTTTGTTGCACCAGAGGAACCACAGGAAGTCGTTGCGCGGCGGCGTCTCCCGCGCGTTCGTGAAATAGGCTTCCCGGGCGAGCTGATCGAATTTGTCCATAAGGGCCTTGCCCGAATAGGTATCCCCCTTGTAGACGACGGTGTCAAATTCGCCGTCTTCTGTCAGCGGGATGATGGCGTGGTAGAGCAGATTGTCGTTGTACGTCAGGTACAGGCTGCCTTTGGCGTACATGAAGCGGATGTGGCGCTGCAGCTTTTCCGAATGGCGGAAGGAGTGGCAGAGCAGGGACATCACGTGTTCTTCTTCTTCGGAGAGCTTCGACGGATTTTTTGGATCCAGGGTCGGGAAATTCGTATCGTTGAGGGGGTAGGCCACGCCGTCCACGGTGACCGTGCCCTTTTCCAGGTCGATTGCGCGCATCAGGCACCGGTCTTCCATGTGGTATTCCGGGTGGCGGTCGATGATTTGTTCTTCGACTTTGAACTGGATAATCGTAATGGCCTTGTGCATTTTCGAGATCAAGTCGATGTCGATGCTGGCGTTTTTATCGGCGATGTTCTTCGGAGTGAAATCGGTGCAGGGGTCGTCCCCGTAGGTTTTCTGAGCGAAGGTCGCCAGGGGCAGCATGTTGATGCCGTAGCCGTTTTCCAGGACGCGGGTGTTGGCGTAGCGCATGGCAATGCGGACCGCACAGGCGATGCAGGCGCGGTTGCCGGCCGCGGCGCCCATCCAGAGGATGTCGTGGTTGCCCCACTGCAGGTCCATCGAATGGTGGTGCATCAGCGTGTCCATGACGTGGTGGGGAGCCGGGCCTCTGTCGAAAATGTCGCCGATGATGTGCAAATGGTCCGTCGTCAGGCGCTTGATGACCGTGGAAATTTCTTCAATGAAGTGATCGGCCGTGCCGTATTCGACAATGCTGTGGATGATCGCGCGGTAATAATCTCGTTTGTTGTAGCGCTTTTCGTCTTCCTGAATCAATTCGTCCATGATGTAGCGGAAATCCGGCGGCAGGCTTTTTCTGACTTTAGAGCGCGTGTATTTGCCGGCCGTGGCGCGGCACACCTTGACCAGGCGGTAAATCGTCAGCTCGTACCAATTGGTCAGGTATTTGCCCTTCTTTTCCTGCTTGATCAGGTCGAGCTTCTGCTGGGGGTAATAAATCAGCGGAATCAGCTCTTCCAAATCTTCGAGAGAAACCGTGTTGCCGAGCTCTTCCATGACTTTGCGGCGGATGGCGCCCGAGCCGTTCTGGATGACATGGTTAAACGCGAGATCTTCCCCGTGGATATCGGTCAGGAAATGCTCCGTCGCCTTCGGGAGGTTTAAAATCGCACGCAGGTTGATGACTTCGCTGACCGCCGAGGTGATCGACGGAAAATCCTTAGAGAGCAGCTCCAGGTATTTCTTGTTCTTTCTCAGCTGAGTTTTTGTAAAATTCTGCATTTTTTCCCTTTCCATGATTACCAATAAATCGCACTTGATTATGATTTTTAGTATAATTAGTATACAACATAATGCCGATTAAGTAAAACAATTATACAACGATTTGTCGGAAAAGACCTTAAAAATCGAGAAAGGGGTGTGCTCGAAAAAATTGGCAAAAAAAATAAAAAAAGACTTTACAAAATTCTCATAAATGGTTATACTAATCAAGTACTCAGCGAGTTGATCCCTTAGCTCAGCTGGAAGAGCGCCACCTTGACGTGGTGGAGGTCACAGGTTCGAGCCCTGTAGGGATCACCATTTGATCACACAGCTCCGAAACTTTGTTTCGGAGTTTTTTTATTGCCTAAAAGCGACATCCGTTTACTAAAAAAAGATCGCGGCTAACAAAAAAACGGACCTTTCGGTCCGTTTTTTGTTTTGGCTAAATGAGGAACCCCACGGCAAGCACGATGATCCCGAGGGCGATGCGGTACCAGCCGAAAGCCTTGAAATCGTGGGTCTTGATGTAATTCATCAAAAATTTAATGGCGAGCACCGAGACCACGAAGGATACGATCATCCCAACGGCGAGGACTGCGCCCTGGTCGCCGGTGAAATGGTGGAAGTGGCGCAGCTTTAAGAGCGTGCCGCCGAACATCGCCGGAATGGCGAGGAAGAACGTGAATTCCGCCGCGGAGGTGCGGGAAATGCCGATCATGAGCGCCCCGATGATCGTCGCGCCGGAGCGGGACGTGCCGGGGAAGAGGGCGGCGATGAGCTGGAACAGCCCGATGATGATCGCGTCTCGGTAGGTGAAATCGTCAACGCTGTAGACCCGGGCCTTTTTGGTCGCGTTGCGGTTTTCAACGACGATGAACAAAATCCCGAACAAGATGAGCATGACGGCGATGGATGTCGGATTGTAGAAATGGGCTTCGAAGAAATCGTCGAAGGGCCCGCCAATGACCGCCGCCGGAATCGTCGCGATGATAACCTTGAGCCACATCTGCAAAATGTCGTGGTCCCAGCCCAGACGGCCGACCCGGTCTTTAGTGGTGCGGATCCGTCTCACCGGCCACAGCCGCTTCCAGTACAAGAGCACGACGGCGAGAATCGCGCCAAGCTGAATGACGACCATGTACATGGAGATGAAAGCCTTGGGTTCATTCAAATTCATGAAAGACTGAAAGAGATACAAATGGCCAGTGCTGGAAATCGGCAGCCACTCGGTGATCCCTTCCACAATGCCGAAAATAACCGATTTAATAATATTAAGCATACACATTCCTTTCGTATTTGATTATTAATTCGCATGATAATCCATGCGATATAAGCAAATTGTGTTATGATGGGATTGATTATATCATAGAAATTCCCGCGGAAAAGTGCGGAGCGGGATATTTTAGAAAAAATTTAGATTAATGAAGAGAGAGGTTGAATGAAAATGAAAGAGAAGCGTACCGCAAGGGACAGCGCGCCGTCAAAAGGCCTCGTTTTGGGTTTGGCCCTCGCCGTGATTGGGGCTATGGTCGGTGCGGCGGAAATCCTTAAAATCGAGGATATCATTTTCCCGGAGGCGGCAGCGCTGACCATCGGCTTCTGGATTGCGCCGGTCTGTCCGTGGCGGGTTGAGCCCCAAAAAGGCGTGGCCATGATGGTGATCGCCGGGGTCTTGGGCTACGGGATTTCCGCGCTTTTGCCGGCGCCGCTGCTGGTGAAAATCGCGGCCGGCTACGGCTGCGGCGCGGCGCTGATCGTGCTGAGCCGCTCGAGCCTTTACCCGGTGTTTTCGGCAGTGATGCTGCCGGTGATCCTCGGCGTCGACACGTCGGCATACGTCGCCGCCGTCGCGGTTCTGGCCTCGGTGATTCTGCTGCTTTCGGGAGCCGTGCACGGCGGTGCCGGCGCGGCGCAGCCTGAACAGGAGGGCGCTCTGCCGGTGAAGGTGCAGCTGATCCGCTTCGGGCTCCTCCTGGCTTTCGTGCTGATCCTGGCGGTTCTCGGCGTGCGCCTCGGGCACATGATGTTCATCGCGCCGCCGCTGATTGTCGGCGCGGCCGGCATCGTCGACAACCCCAAGCCGATTCCGATACTGCTGCTTGTGAAAATATTGATCCTCTGCGCCGCGGCGGCCGTACTCGGCGCCGGATGCCGCCTCGCACTCACCGAGACGATGGGGATCGCTGCCTGGATCTCTGCGGCGGCAGCCTTCGCTTTGGTGCTGCTTCTCGCGTGGCGCTGGGGGCTGTGGTTTCCGCCGGCCGGTGCGGTGACCCTCTTGGCCTACCTCGTCCCCGCAAGGGGGCTGCCGACTTATTTTTTGTGGATCGCCCTCGGGGCCGCGGCCCTCGGCGCGTCAGCGGTGGCGGTGCGCCTCATCACAAAAAAACAGACGGACAAGCCTCTGCGCTATTGAGAGGGTCCGTCTGTGTGCCGCATCGGATGCAAAGCCTTCGTTTAAAGCTGCTCGAGCCCTGAGAGGGCCGCGCCGTAGGCGCCGACAATTTCGGGTTCGTCGACGATTCTGAGCTTCAGCCCCAGCTGATCTTCGAGCACGGCCACCATACCAGGGTTTTTTGCGACGCCGCCGGTCATCATCACCGCTTCTTCGATGCCGACCCGGCGCAAAAGGGAAATCGCCCGGCCTGCGATAGCTGCGTGAACGCCGTGGGCGATGTCCTCTGGCTCCTTGTTTTCAGCGATCAGCGAGATGACTTCGGATTCGGCGAAGACGGTGCACATGCTCGAAATGCGGATGTCTTCCTTGGATTTTAAGGACAACTGCCCCAGCTCCTCGAGGGAGACGTCCAGGGTGTGAGCCATCATTTCGAGAAAGCGGCCCGTCCCGGCCGCGCACTTGTCGTTCATCACGAAATCGACGACGTCCCCGGCGGCGTTCAGGCGGATGGCTTTGCTGTCCTGGCCGCCGATGTCAAGGATGGTGCGCACCGCCGGGTCGAAGGCGTGGGCCCCCTTGCCGTGGCAGGTGATTTCTGTCAGATCTGCGTCGGCGAAGGGCAGGTGATCCCGGCCGTAGCCGGTTGAGACGATCCGCGCGAGATCCTCCCGTTTGAGCCCGGCCTTATCCAGCACCTGGTGCATCGCTTTTTCGGCGGACAAAATGGATTTTGCGCCGGTGCGGACGATGTCCCAGGCGACCAGCTGGCCGCTGCCGTCGATGATGACGGTGTTGGTCGAAGTTGAGCCGCTGTCGATGCCGAGGACGTAGGGCGCGGCGTGGTGTTCGGCGGGAACCAGCTTCACCGCTTCGGGCGTATCAGCCGGTGCCGCTTCGCCGTCTGCCTGGGTGTCTGCTTTCGATTTGTTCGCCGAGATTTCTTCGATAAAGGCCTCGACGCGGGTCTTGATTTGGCCGCTGGACTGCCGGGTCAAATCGGTTTCCAGGTTTAAAACCGGCACGTGGAAAGTCTCGAGTTTTTTCAGGGCGGCCGCCTCGTAATGATATTGGTCGCAGAATTTAACGGTGTGGTAAATCAGACCGTCGAGCTTGTCCTCAAAATCGTCGAGCATGTTCAGGCGGTCTTCCGCACCGGCCATGCGCATGCACGGGAATTGGGCCAGCAGCTGTTCACAGTAATCCTCGAGGCGGCCGATTTCCGCCGGGTTGAACAGACGGGCCAAATGGTTGCAGGTCACGTTAAACAAGAGCTTCGCGCCGTGGGCGTGGAGGGTGTCGATGAGCGACTGGCTGCACCGCGCGCCGATAAGGCCGACGTTGACCTTAGCGTCTGCGGGTGCATCGCTCTGCAGTGCAGGCGGGTGGGCCTTGAGATAAGCCTTCAGCGGGCGGATCATGCCGTCGCTGTAAAAGGCGCGGCCCGTGTGTTCGCTGTAAGCCGAAATCATGGTACTCACGTTTTTCGTGAACAGCTTCACGGCCTCGGGCGTCACCTTGCGCGGCAAATCGAGCAGGTAGATGAACTTGTCGGGATATGTCGCCTTCAGCGCGTCGTAAAGCCGCCGCCCGGAATCGCAGCAGGAGGTGATGATCATCCCTTCGACGTCGTCCCGCTTGCTGACGAGGTCGGCGAACATTTCGAGGACCCCTTTGACGTAGGCGCAGACGTTGGGGTGGAGGAGCGCCTCCGCCCGGTTAAACTGAACGACCTCCGGCTCCATCAGTTCCATTTCCACATCAATGGATTCAAACAATTCGATGGGCGTGTATTTACAAATATAAGCTAGCATGTTGTTCTCTCTTTACTTTGCATCGCTGTGATCACAGCATTTCCAGAAACGCTTCGAGCCGGGTTTTGATTTGACCTTCCGGGCTGTTGCGCGGATCGATGCCGTCGCCGTCCAAAATCAGGTAAGGGATGCCTGTGTCCGAAAGGGCCTTTTTCATCAGATTGGCGGCCCCGGCCATTTGCTTGCAGCCCCAATGATTAAAGGAAATGACGCCGTCGGCGCCAGTTTCTCGGATCAGCCGGCGTTCCGCATCGATGCGGCGGTCGAGGGGGCCGACGAAGATGTTGTCCACCATTTTTTCGGCCAGCGCCTCCAGAGGATGGTCGAGGTCCAACGGCAGGTTGTAGTCGAGGTTCATGTCCGTCGCTTGAATCTGGTATTTTTTGCTCAAATTGAAGGCGTGCTTCAGCGCCGGTTCGTAGAAAGGCAGGACGTGGAGCCAGAAGATGCGCTTACCGGAGAACACCGGGCGGGACGCCGCGTCGGTTTCGATGCGCTTGAAGAAATCCAAGGCCTCAGGGCTGCCGATGATCAGGTGGGACGCGTAAAGCACAAACATCTGCAGCGTCAGCGTCGACGGGTAATACCGCGTGCGGGTCAGCTCGATGAAATGGCGGTAGGCCTCGAAGGACTGGTTTTCCCGGTCAAGGGTATCCCGGAGCTTGTCGAGGTCGAAAGCCCGATGATTCAAGTCCTCGAGCTGGGCGATCCAATCCTTCAGCTGCTTCACGACGTAGGCCAGGCTGTCCTTCGTCTTTTCGTTGGGGATGTCGAGCAGTGTCGTCGGAATGTGTCTCGAATCGGCGGTGTAGCGGAAGGTCTGGAGGTTGGCGTCGCAGACGATCGACGTCGTCACCGCGCATTTCGGCATGGGGATCAGCCCGGCGTCCACGGCGCCGATGAAGGCCTTGTGGTACGAGCAGAGGGTCGGGGCGATGCCTTCGGCCTCGGCCTGGTCGATGCACCAGTCTTCGATGGTGAAGCCTGAGAGAAACGAGCCCATCATTTCAATCGACAGACAGGTCAAATCGAAATTCTGAAGAATCTCGACCGGCGTGAACAAATTGGTCCAGGCGGCGGATTCCGGATGCTCCAGGGTGTGCAGCATCCCGTCCAGGGCCAGACAGTTTAGATCCCGGTAAGGAAGTGGGACGTTTTTGTCGCCGAGGTGGCGCTTCGCGAAACTTTCGAGGCGCAGCCCCAAGCGGATATAACGGCTGGCCGCCTTGGGATTGTCCGGCAGTTTGTTTTTGATCCATTCGCCGTAGCGATGTACGATATCCATATAAACTCCTATTCGCAGAAATGATTCATTTCAATATTCAATGGGTTCCGGTCAGCGCAGCCATTTCGGCGGGCGGTTGGCCAGAAAGAAAGACGACAGAATGAGCGCGACGCCGACCGCGCCGAGCCAAGTCAAGGTCTCGTGGAGGAAAATCACGCCGAGAACTGTCGCCGTCGCCGGGGTGATGGCGAGAAACAGACTCGCCCGGTTGGAAGTGGTTCCGGACTGGGCATAGGGTTGAATCGCAAAGCCAAACACCGAGCAGACTACAGCTAAGTATAACACATTTCCCCAAACGCTGCCCGGCGCGGACAGGGTCGGTGTCTCGACGAGGAAGGTTGCGATCACCGAGCAGACCGCCATGACGGCCACCTGAATGACGCCGAGAGTGAAAGCGTCGTCGCGCTTTGAAAAGGCGTCGGTGACGATGACGGACAGGGCGTAGATCACGGCTGTCCCGAGGCACCAGATGATGCCGGGGCTTAAAACGATGCGGCCGCTCTGGCCGATGGTGAAGACGACGCCGGTAAAGGCGACGGCCGCTGCGACAACGTTGGCCTTCGTCGGCTTTTGGTGAAAAAATGCCCAGGAGAGGAAAGGCACGAGCATGATCGCGGAACTTTCGACGAGGGCCGTCGTCGAGCTCGAGGTTTTCGATAAGGCGATGGTTTCGCCGGCCATCATGGCGAAAAACACCACCCCGAGGATGACGCCGCGGCCGAGAGTTTTGAGACGCAAGCCTTTCAAATGGCGGTTGAAAATGACGATGAGCAGAACGGCCGCGATTGTAAAGCGCACCGCCAGCAGGTTGAACACAGAAAAAGCCGTCAGGCAGTGCTTGACAAGCAGAAACGAGGTCGAGCGTGCGAAGATAACGGCTGCGAGCAGCCCTTCGGCGTGGCGCCGGTTGTGAATGTCGAAGCGGTTCATCAGAAGGCCACCACGCCGAGATCGTGCAGCAGCACGTAGAGGCCGATCAAAAACAAAATCACTCCGCCGGCCACTTCAGCGGCCCGCCCGAATTTCGCCGAGATGAAATGCCCGATCAGCGTGGAGCCGAAGGAGCATCCGGCAGAGACGATGGCGATCATGGCCACGGCCAGCGGCACGTTAATTTTAATGAAGGCGAAGCTGACCCCTGCCGCTAAAGCATCCACCGAGGTGACGATGGAAAGCAGGATGATTTCCTGGGGCGAAAAATGTTCCGAAGACGCCTTGGCCTGATCGGCCGGATCTTCGTGGAAGGCGTCCCAGATCATTTTGCCGCCGATAATCGAGAGCAGAATGAAGACGACCCAGTGGTCGAAAGACGAAATCAAGCTGTAGAACTGCGATCCGAGCAGCCAGCCTAAGAAGGCCATCAACCCTTCAGCGCCGCCGTAAGACAAGGCAATGGTCGCGGCCAGCTTTGCATTGTATTTCGGCATGGCCAAGCCCTCGCAGGCTGAAACCGCGCTGGAGTCCATGGCCAGCCCGAAGGACAACAATAAAATTCCGACAAAACCCATAGTGCTAAATTTCTCCTTTATTGACGTCAAAAATATCGGTCTTATTTAAAAGTAGAAAAGAGTATAACACAACCGGGCGCGGGGCGCAATGAAGGCCTTAAGTTAGCAAGCTGCAAGGCGCCGAATGCTTGTTAAAAGGGAAGGGATATGATAGAATATTTTAAACATACAGCTTATTATCGAAAAAACGGACAACATATAGATCAGTTTAAATTTGGAGGAAATTATGGCATCCCGGGATCAAAAGCATCAGCTTGAAGAGCTCATAGAGGATTTTAGTTATTTTGACGATCTGCCCTGCGGGGTTGTCATTTTTACAATCGAAAAAGGGCGGGAATTGGTGCCGGTTTACCGCAATACCTGGTACCGCCGTCTTTTCGGCTACAAAAGCCAGAAACAAGCGGCCCTGAAGGATAACGTCTTCTCAAAAATCTACGAACCCGACCGCAAAAACGTCATCCGCTGCCTGCGGCAGAGTGCCGAGGGCACCAGCGGCGAAATGACGGCTCGTCTCGTTTTTGACGATCGGATCATGCTGCAGGCCCACCTGCGGATCTGGTGCGTCCAGCGGCAGTACGAATACCCGAAGGTCGGCATGATGATCACAGGATCTGACAACGAAGAAGAAGTCGATCCGACGACCATCACATTCAATCAGAATTACCGCAACATCGCGCGCTACGAGGCGACCTCGAGCTTCGACTACGACGTCGAGCAGGACCGCTTCTTCTACATTCTGCGCGACGAAAAGGGCGGCGTGAAAGAACAGGTGATCGATCATTATCTCGAAAACCTGCGCAATCACAAAACAGTGCACATCAGCACCGTGCGGGAGTACGAAAAGGCGCTCATGTCCCGGACGGCCACCGAAGTGGACTTCCTCGGCCTGCGCAAAGACGGGGAATACGAATGGCGCCGGGCGACGTGCACACCGACGACCATCAGCGTTCACGGCGCCGTGAGCCCCCACACCATCGGCCACATCGAGCCGGTGGATTCGAGCCCGACTGCGCCGCGCCGCGCCCACATGGATCTTGTCACCGGGCTGCAGGACCGCCCGTCGACGATGATGACCATCAACTGGATTCTCGAAGCCCGAGACCAGAGCCAGCGGGTTTTCGCCCTTGTCTGTCTCAACGGCTTGTCTGAAATCGACCGCGTCTGCGGCGAAAAGGTCGGCGACCAGATGCTCCACCGCCTCGGCTTTGTGCTGTCGACGTCGCTGATGGTCCAGGATGTCATCGGCCGGTACTCCGGTGCCTATTTCGCCCTGTTCATCCGCCACGCCAAGAGTGCGGAGCAGATCGCTCAAATTGTCGAAAACGCCCGCACCGAAATGGAAATCGAACGGTCGAAATACCCGCACTGTCCGGAAATCGGCCTGTCCTTCGGCCAGGCGGTCATGCCCGACGACGGGACCACCCTCGAGGAGGCCGAATCGGTGGCCAACGCCCGCCTCAACGAAAAGATCGCCGAATGGGAAGCGGCTCATCCCAAAGCATAATCTACAAATAGAATACCACATGACACGACAGCCAGTGAACGCTGGCTGTTTTTCAATTTTTTCACCAGAAAGGACATACGATGGCTCACACCGATTTGATTATTGGCCCCCACACGTCGATCGCCAAGGGATACCTGGCCGCTTTAAAGGACGCCTGCGCCGTCGGCGCCTCGACCTTTCAGTTCTTTACGCGAAATCCCCGGGGCGGCGCGGCCCGCGCCCTCGATCCCGACGAAATCGCGGTCTTTAAAAAAGAGCTGGACGCTCACCGCATCGGGCCGCTGCTGGCTCACGCGCCCTACACGATGAACATGGCCTCCAAAACGGAAACGACCCGCGAGTTTGCGGCCGCCACGTTCGCCGATGACCTCGCGCGCATGGCACAGCTGCCCTGCGCCCTTTACAACTTTCACCCCGGCAGCCACACCGGCCAGGGCGCGGCCGCGGGCATCGACGAAATTGTGGATATTCTCAACGCCGAGATGACGCCGTTCCAGACGACGACGGTGCTGCTGGAGACGATGTCGGGCAAGGGGACCGAGATCGGCCGCAGCTTCGAAGAGCTCGCGGCGATTATCGATCGGGTCAAGGTGCCGGATCGCATGGGCGTCTGCCTGGACACCTGCCACGTTTATTCTGCTGGTTACGACATTGTGAACGATCTCGACGGCGTACTCGCCCATTTTGACGACGTGGTCGGCCTCGACCGGCTGAAGGCGGTGCACCTCAACGACAGCAAAACCCCCTTCGGCAGCCACAAAGACCGCCACGAAAAGCTCGGCGCCGGCAGTATCGGCTGGGACGCCTTCGCTCGGCTGGTGCGCCACCCGGCACTGAAGGGCCTGCCCTTTTTCCTCGAAACGCCCCAGTCGCATTACAGCGGCTACCGCAGCGAGATCATGCGGCTGCGCCAGGTTTTCGCGGAAGCGGAATAGATTAAATAAAGAGAGATGATTTTTATGCAAAGCAAGCAACACCCATCGACCCTCGCCCAAACCGCGACGCGGGTGTCGATCGTTTCGATCATTGTGAACATTGCCCTTTCGGCCATGAAGCTTTTGGCCGGGATCGTGGCCCATTCCGGGGCGATGATCTCCGACGCCATTCACTCGGCTTCCGATGTGTTTTCGACGATCATCGTCATCGTCGGCGTGCGCATCTCCTCGAAAAAAGAGGATAAAGAGCACCCCTACGGCCACGACCGGATGGAATGCGTCGCCTCGCTGATTCTGGCGGGCCTGCTCGCTGTCACGGGGTTTTTGATCGGCTGGAGCGGCGTTCAGACCATCGCCTCGAAAAAGCCCATCGCGGTGCCCGGGATGCTCGCCCTGATTGCGGCCGTGGTGTCCATCGCCGTCAAGGAATGGATGTATCATTACACCATCCGCGCAGCCAATCGCGTCAATTCCGGCGCCCTCAAGGCCGACGCCTGGCATCATCGCAGCGACGCGCTGTCGTCGGTCGGAGCGCTGATCGGGATTGCCGGCGCCCGCCTCGGCCTGCCCATTCTCGACCCGCTGGCCCAAATCATCATCGCGCTGATGGTCATCAAGGTCGGCTTTGACATCGGGAAGGACAGTGTCAACAAAATGGTGGACCGCTCGGTGGACGAAAAGACGCAGGCGGCGATTCTTAAGGTGGCGGCACATCACCCGGGCGTCGTCCGCGTCGACGATTTGCGCAGCCGGACCTTCGGCGCGAATTTCTACGTCGATTTGGAAATTGCGGTGGACCACACCCTTGACATTCAGCGGGCGCACGCCATTGCGGAATCTCTGCACAATATTTTAGAGGCGCGCTACCCGAACCTGAAGCATTGCATGATCCATGTGAACCCGGACGTCGATCTGCCGGAGGAAAAGAAAGAGGCCCTGCAGCAGAAGGCCGAAGCCCAGGAAGGAATAAAAAAGTCTTAAGGGGCGCCTGTGAAAGTTGAGAGCGGCTTTTCGCCGTGGTATAATTAAGCGTCAGTTGACAACCCTATAGAAACGAGAAGAAGACATGGAACAAGAAAACAAAAAGCGCCGCGTGCCGGGTTCTTTTGAGCTGCCGAGGTGGGCGCTGCGCATCATTTACGCCGCGGCGGTGGCCTCGGTGGTCCTTGCGTTGTTTTGGATGGCGCAGCTCCACGGCTTTGCGGTGCGCAACCATTATGCCGGCATGGCCAACTCCGGCAGCGAGGCGGCGGTAAAGGTGACGAAGGTCAAAACGAAATCCGTCGATTCTGATCATATCGCCTACACCTCAAAGGCGCCGGAGCGGGTCGGCTGCGAGACCCTTGCGGCATTGGTGCTCGATCACAGCGAGGCGGACGTCAATTCTTCCCTGCGCCAGTATTATTACACGAAGACCCTGACCGGCCAGTACCGCTACATGAGCGACGCCACAGCCTACAGCGTCCCCTCTCACTACGAACACTACGTGAGCAAGAAGCTGGCCAAGGTGATGCATCAGCCGGTCAAAACCGTGCAGAACCGCTACACCTGGGTCATGCTGCCCAACCACAAGGGCAAGGCCTACGACGCCGAGCGCTACGGGTTCAATATTTATTGGGTCAACCGGAAAATCAACACCACCGACGTCCACAAGAACGTCGCGGCGGTGCGTTACAACACCAAAAATCAGACCTACACCAAGGGGACGATTTCAGTCAGAATGGTGCGTCAGACCGACGCGTCCATTATTCCCAAAACATTCGAAGCGAAATAATCCGAAGAGGCTTCGATCAACTTTACCAATGAGGAAATAAAGGAGAAGACATGCAATTTCCAAGAAAATTACAGCTGGCGACAGATCTCTATCAGCTCAGCATGGGTAATGTGTATTTAAATGACGGCAAGGCCGGCGAAACCGCTGTGTTTGACGCGTTTATCCGACGAAATCCTTTCAACGGCGGCTACACCGTCGCGGCCGGTCTCGAACAGATGATCGACTACATCAACGGTCTGGCTTTTACGGACGAGGACATCGCCCAGCTCCACCACTACCACCCGGAATTCACTGGCGCCTTTCTCGACTACATGCGCCATTTTAAATTCTCGGGCGAAATTTACGCCGTGCCGGAAGGGACGATCATCTTTCCCCACGAGCCCATCGTCCGGGTCAAGGCCCCGCTGATCGAGGCGCAGCTCGTCGAGACGACGATCCTCGCGATCATGAATCACCAGACCTTGATCGCCACCAAAGCCTCCCGCATTGTGGAGGAAGCCGGGGACGGCCCGGTCATGGAATTCGGTCTGCGCCGCGCCCACGGCACGGAGGCCGGGTATTTCGGCGCCCGGGCGGCGGTGATCGGCGGCTGCGCCGGCACGTCGGTCGTCGAAACCGAACCCATGCTCGACCGCGCGTCGATGGGGACGATGTCCCACTCCTTCGTGCTCAGCTACGACAGCGAACGGGAAGCCTTTGAAAAATTCTGCGACTACAATCCGGACAACGCGGTTCTCCTTGTCGATACCTACAACACCCTGGAAAGCGGCGTGCCCAACGCCATTGAGGTCTTCGGCCAATACAAGGCCGCCGGGAAAATTACCGGCAATTACGGCATCCGCATCGATTCGGGGGATCTGGCCTATTTGACCGCTGAGGCGCGCAAAATGCTCGACGACGCCGGCTTCACCGACGCGAAAATCGTCGCTTCGTCCGATCTCGACGAATACCTGATCCGCGACCTCAAATCCCAGGGCGCGAAGATCGACTCCTGGGGCATCGGCACGAAATTGATCACGGCCTACGATTCGCCGTCCCTCGGGGGCGTGTACAAAATGGCCGAAATTGACGGCAAGCCGAAAATGAAGATTTCGAACGATCCGGGCAAGATCACCAATCCGGGGACGAAAAAAATCGTTCGGTTCTATTCCAGGGACAACGGCATGGCCCTGGCCGATCAGCTCTATCTCGAAGATGAAGTGGTCGACGATACGAAACCGCTGCGCATTTTCCACCCGATTCACACCTGGAAACAGATGACCCTCAGAAATTTCACAGCCAAGGAATTGCTCGTGCCGGTTTTCGTGAACGGGCAGTGTGTCTACGACAAGCCGTCCATCGACGAGATCCGCGAACACCTTCAGGAAGAAAAACGCACGTTGTGGCCGACGTACAAACGCATGGTCAACCCCCACGTGTACCACGTCGATTTGTCCCGCAAACTTTGGGATCTGAAGCAGGATCTGCTCGACGAAGCCGACGTCGATCTGACCGACGGCGAGCCGCCCTTTGAAGATCCGAAAAAAAGCAAGGTTAACAGAAAAGCGTCGCGATAAGGCGCAGTTGAATCATTTTACCAAATAAGAAAGGCGTAGACTATGCCAGAAACGAAACCCCATAACGATCAGCCCATCCCTGAAAAAGATACTCAGATTTTCGATCTGAACACCGACGACGATACCGAAGCGATGGCCGTCTGCGGCAAAATCATCCGCGATGGCGGCACCGTCGTCTTCCCGACGGAGACGGTCTACGGTCTCGGCGCCAACGCCCTGGACCCCAACGCCGTCGAACAGATTTACGCGGCGAAGGGCCGCCCGGGCGACAACCCGCTGATCGTCCACATCTACGATTTGGCTCAGCTTGACGATCTCGTCGAAGACGTCCCGGATCAGGCGAAGCGCCTCGCCGGGGCTTTTTGGCCGGGCCCGCTGACGATGATCATGAAACGCTCGAGCCGCATCCCTGACACGGTGACTGCCGGGCTCGACACCGTCGGCATCCGCTACCCGAGTCACCCGATGGCGGCCGCTTTTTTGAGAGCGGCGGGCCGGCCGGTAGCTGCGCCTTCAGCCAATATTTCCGGGCGGCCGAGCCCGACGAAGGGCGAGCACGTCCTCGAAGACATGCTCGGCAAGGTGGACGCCATTCTCGTCGGCGACGAATCCGACGTCGGCCTCGAATCCACCGTTATCGACATGACGACCACTCCGCCGACGGTGTACCGCCCGGGCGGGGTCACCGTTGACGACATCCGCCGGGTTATCGGCGAAGTGAAGGTTTCGCCCGGTGCGGTGAAGCCGGTGGAACTGAAGGAGGTGCGCTCCCCGGGGATGAAATACCGCCATTATGCCCCGAAAGGGAGAATGGTCATCGCCCAGGGGAATCTGGATGAGATGGTCGACAAAATCAAAGAGGGGATGGCCAAGCTCCATGCCGACCAGAAGGGTGCCATCCTTGCCACTGACGAGACCATCGACCGCTACCACAAGGGCCTGATTTTGTCTTTGGGCAGTCGAAAAGATCCGGCGGGCATGTCTCACAAGCTTTTCGATTGTCTCAGGGCTTTCGATGATCTCGGCGCGACGGACATTTTTGCCGAGGATATCCCGGTAACCGATGATACGCTGGCGCTGATCAACCGGCTCTACAAAGCGGCTGGCTACACTTTTATCTAAATGAATCTTAAAACTCCGGATCAAACCGGAGTTTTTTTGTGCAATTTTTTAACAAAATCTTGAACATTGATTGCAAACGGTTTATACTAAAAGTATCAATTGGTCAGACCAATACAATAAATAGGGGGTTCATGATGAATTTTAAAATTCCGTGTGGCCAGCAGAAGCTGGACTTGACACTGCCTGATGAACAGGTAGTCGGTGTATTGGAATCGAACATTGGCACGATGAAGGCGACCGGAACAGAAGACGAAATCGTCCAGGCGGCGATGGCGAAGCCCTACGGCGGGGTGAAGCTGTCGGCGCTTGCGAGGGGGAAAAAGACGTGCACGATTATCTGTTCAGACCATACCCGGCCAGTACCGAGTAAGCACATCATCCCGTTTATGCTCAAGGAATTAAGAGAAGGGAACCCGAATATTGACATCACATTGCTGATTGCGACCGGCTTCCACCGTCTGTCAGTCGAAAAGGAAATGCGGGCGAAATTCGGCGATGACATCGTCGATCACGAAAAAATCGTCGTTCACGATTCCGCCGATGCGGATGCCAATGTAAAAATCGGGGTGCTGCCCTCCGGTGCGGACTGCATCATCGACAAGGTCGCGGCCAATGCGGACTTGCTCGTTTCGGAAGGTTTTATTGAACCGCACTTCTTTGCGGGCTTCTCCGGCGGACGCAAGAGCATTCTGCCTGGCGTGTGCGACCGAAAGACGGTCATGGGCAATCACTGCTCAAAATTCATCGACAGTCCTTATGCCCGGACGGGGATTCTCGAAGGTAATCCCCTTCATAAAGATATGGTGGCCGCGGCGAAGATGGCGAACCTCGCCTACATCGTCAACGTGGTCATCGATGAAGATAAAAAAGTCGTAGCTGCTTTTGCAGGGGATCCTTTTGAAGCACACCTGTCCGGGTGTAAGTTCCTCTCGGGCTACTGCCAGGTCAAGGCAGTCCCGGCGGACATCTCCATCACGAGCAACGGCGGCGCGCCGCTGGATCAGAACATGTACCAGTGTGTCAAGGGGATGACGGCGGCGGAAGCGACGACAAAAGAAGGCGGTGTCATTATTATCTGTGCGGAATGCGCGGACGGCACCGGCGGCGACGGCTTCTACAACGCCCTGAAGAACTGCGAAAGCCCGCAGGCCCTGATGGATGAAATTCTGAAGGTGCCCCAGGGAGAAACCCAGCCGGATCAGTGGGAATACCAGATCCAGTCCCGGATTTTGATCCACCACCCGGTGATTTACGTCAGCCGTCCGGAAATGAAACAGACCATCGAAGAAATGAAGATGCATTACGCACCGAATCTCGACGAAGCGGTTAAAATGGCGAAGGAAATCAGAGGAGACGACGCAACCTTCACGGTGATCCCCAACGGGATTTCAGTGATTGTGCGTGCGTGAAAAAAATGAGCCCGGTGCTGCCGGGCTTTTTTTAATGCTTCGTTATTGAAAAATTTTGCGTTCTTTTAGGCGGGAAAATCCGTGCTATAATAAAAGAAAAAGCAACGGGAGGATATTGTTATGACACTTCAGACACGGGCTTTTGCCTGCCCGTCCAAATACGTTCAAGGGCCCGGGGAAATCGAAAACCTCGCCAAATGGTGCGCCGATCTGGAAACGACGCGCGCCTTTGCGGTGATCACGCCGTCCTTTGTGGACAAGCTGTCCTCGATGCTGACTCAGACCTTTGAGGCTGAGGGGCTGATGATCACCTGCGAAGCCTTCGGGGGCCAGACAACTCGGACGGAACTCGACCGTTTGGCTGCTATGGCAGGTGAAGCGGACGCCGACGTGGTGATTGGCATCGGCGGCGGCAAGGCGATGGACGCCGGGAAATACGCAGGGATTCAGACCGGCGCGGCCATTGTGACCGTACCGACCATCGCCTCGACCGATGCGCCGACCTCGGCCCTTTCAGCGACGTATACTGAAACCGGGGAACACGCTGGCTCGATTTATTATAAACGCAACCCAGACCTCGTACTCGTCGACTCGCAGATCATCCTCGACGCTCCGGCAAAATACCTGGCCTTCGGCATGGGCGACGCGCTCTCGACTTATTTTGAAGCCAAAGCCCACGTCGATTCGGACACGAAGAACCGCGTCCGCGCCGGCTACAAGACGCCGCTGGCCGCGATGGCGCTGTCAGAATTGTGCTACACGACCCTTATGACTGAAGGCCGCCAGGCCCTCGCCGACGTCAAAAATCATGCGCTGACCGAAGCAGTGGAGGACATCATCGAAGTCAACACCTTGCTCTCCGGGATTGGCGTTGAATCCGCCGGATGCGCCGGTGCCCATTCCTTAAACAGTGGCTTCTCCGCCCTGCCAGAATGTCAGAAGGCGAGCCACGGTGAAATCGTCGCCTTTAGCACCATTTGCG
Source organism: Pseudoramibacter porci (assembly GCF_009696145.1). Classification (GTDB taxonomy): domain Bacteria; phylum Bacillota; class Clostridia; order Eubacteriales; family Eubacteriaceae; genus Pseudoramibacter; species Pseudoramibacter porci. The sequence goes on along the minus strand of NZ_VUMO01000003.1, from coordinate 16,418 downwards.
AACTGGTGCTGGAACATTACGATCAGAAGACCCTCGAAGACGTCTTAGCCTTTAATCAAGATGTCGGCCTGCCGCTGACCCTGAGGGATATCGGCTTGTCGCGGGACGATACCGAAAGTCTAAAAAAAGTCGCCGAAAAGGCGATGACCACCAAACACATTGCCGCCGTCCCTGTCGAAACCAGCCCAGAAATTCTGGTGGACGCCATCCTCAAAGCTGATCAGATCGGTGCCGACTGGCGGGAAAGTCATCAATAATATTATTACCTGGGAAATAATTTCAATAACGCAAGAGCGTATCTGCGGGAGCAGGTGCGCTTTTTTGTTTTTGATAAAATATACGTGGCTGGCTAATCAAGTTGCGTTGACATCGCATTTATTATATACTAAATCTACCTGTTTAAATAGCAAAAAGAACATGCAGTATCGGAAAGGGAGAAAAGCAGATGAACCAGCAAAGCGAATACGCAGCAGCCTTCAGGGCGGTCTTCAAGTACACGCTCCCCGTGATGGCCGGATACATCTTCCTGGGGACTACCTACGGCATTTTGATGCGCACCTCGGGCTATCCGGTGTGGCTGCCGGTGGTGACGGCACTCATCATCTACACCGGTTCGATGGAATTTCTCATGGTGGGGATTCTCGCGTCGGCCTTTAATCCGGCGGCGGCTTTTGCGACGGCGGTCATGGTCGGCGCGCGCCATTTGTTTTACGGGATTTCCCTTCTTGGCACATATCAAAATATGGGGGCGAAGAAATTTTATTTGATCTACACGACCAGCGACGAGACCTTTTCGATCGTCTACACGACGCCGATTCCCGACGGGGTCGATAAAAGCAAGGCGTACTTGATCATTTCCCTGCTTGACCAAATATACTGGGTGGGCGGGGCACTCATCGGCACGCTCTTCGGCGGTCTCATCACCTTTGACACCACCGGTCTTGATTTCGTCATGACGGCGATGTTCGTCGTGATTCTGCTCAGCCAGTGGGTCAAGGACGGCACCGCGCTGAAGACGATGGTGCAGGATCACATCAGCGAACTGGTCGGCATTTTGGGATCGCTGCTTTGTTTGATCGTCTTCGGGCCAGATCATTTTATCATCCCGGCGATGGTTGTGATTTTTGCGGCGCTGACATTGCTGCGGCCCGTGCTTGATCCGGCGTATCCCAAAGGAGAGAAGAAGACGCAACGCAATGCACCCGCACAGGAGGAAAAAAGATGACACCCTTACAACAAGTGATCACTGTCGCCGTCGTCATTGCCGGGACGGTGCTGACCCGCTTTCTGCCTTATGTGCTGTTTCCGGAAGGACGGGCCGTTCCGCCTTTTATGACATATTTGGGCAAGGTGCTCGCGCCGGCCGTCTTTGGGCTGCTCGTCGTCTATTGCCTCAGACACGTCAGTGTCTTAAGGGGGACGCACGGCATCCCCGAGTTGATTTCGATCGGTGTCGTCGTCGCGCTCTACGCCTGGAAGCGCGGCATGATTTTGCCGATGCTCGGCGGTACACTCTGCTACATGCTGCTGGTACAGTTTATCTTTTAAACAAAAAAAGAGCCGTCCCGCGCGGCTCAAAATAAGTGATAATGTTTATTTTATGTTGTTTATCAGGGAAGGAAATAGGCTGCGGGATTCAAGCGGCTACTTGGTTAACAGCAGCGCCATTTTGAACGGGCCGTCTGCAGTGACAGCGTGCTTGCCGCCGGCGTCAAATTTAAAGTTTTCTCCGGCGCGGATCAGATGATCTTCACCTTCGTAGGTGATGACGGCTTCGCCGTCGAGCGCGAAAATCAGCGCTTCGCCGGGCGCCGCGTGTTCGGACAGGCCGGTCCCTTTGGTGAAGCTCATCACCGCCATCATCAGATGATCTTCGTCGATCAGATTCATGTTGACGATTTTGCCGTCCTGATAGGGAAGCAGGTCTTTCAGTTGAAAGACATTGCCGCTTTTAAGTAATGGGTTCATGTGTGTGTCCTTTCCGAGCGAAAGCTCTGTGTAAATGATGCCGCCGTCGGTACGAATGCCGACAGGCGTGTCTGCTGGGGTGATATAAAGATCGCCAGCGGCAAGTTTTGCCGTTTCTGAGTGGTCAATCATGACGGCGCCGCCGCCGGCTGCAACCATCCAGAATTTGGGCGCCGCGTAAGTTTCTTCAGAAATAGAGGTCTCCGGCGCCAGCGCAAAGACAGACAGCGGGACCTCGGCGGACGTCGACAAATTGGTCGAAATCGTACACCCTGGCGTCCAGGGGTTTTCCGCTGCGAGTTTAAAAACGTGTCCAGCTTGAAGAAGCATGGTTGTCACCTCACTTGCTTTGTCATTTGATAGGGTCATTATATAGGCCTGGACGGCAAAAATCTGTTGGCATGACAACAATTCACGAAAATGTTTGAAAAATTAAAGGACTGAGCCATTTAAGTTGACTCAGTCCTTTTTGCTGCAAAGTATATTGAATTTTACGACGCTTTAAAATGCTTCATTCATTGAAGAAAGCAGGTTTTGGCGATTGACGGCAATTGGTGCATCCTTACCAAGAGCCACCGCCGCCACCGCCGCCTCCGCCGCCGGAGAAGCCGCCTCCAGAGCCGAAGTCACCGAATCCGCCGGATCCGGAACTGGATGGCACGTCAATCATGTTGTGCTGCATCGCATCGAAGCTGCGGTTGAGCATCGACGCGAAATAAATTGTGTTGAACGTCGTGTACGGGTCGTAAGGCGTGTACCAGCTCGGCGGCTCGACCACGAGCCCTTCGAAATGCTTCGCCCATTTATCCGTTAGATTAAAGACGTAAGCGAAGGGCAGGACGTCATAGAAATAGGAGGGGTTGTCCGCGACGAGGGCCTTGATTCGGTCGAGCTCGGCGGTCTTGATAAAACGCCTGAAGCCGAGAATCTCACCGGTCCAGTTTCGCCCTTTTTCGCTCAAGTGTTCAATGCTGCTGTGCAGCACGCCGATGACAAAGAAGGCGATCTGCGCGGCGACGACTACCCACTGCGAGTCGATCCCCGATGTGCCTAGACATCCCACGCTGAAGATGGCGAGGATGATTACGAGGGCGAGGATGATGAGGCCGATGTGTCGGGCTGCTGGGTTGCGACGCCCTTGGACGGTGAGATCAGCCAGGACTTGGCACGCCAAGAAGTCAATGCCGAAAACGACGGCGAGGATCATGCCATTCAAGAAAATAACAGTCCCGTCTGCAATATAGGAACAGACAAAACCGGCGGCCACTGCCAGCGCGATACCAACGACCGTGAGCGCATTCCGGGATTTCTCCGAAAAAGGGGAGAACAGCGCGTTTTCCGGCTTGTCAAAAAACATCTGGACCTCCGTCTGTGCTGTCTCGACATTCTGGTAGAAAGTATTTTCGAGGGACGCAGATGTCGTCGCGGCGCCGCTTTGCGTCACCCCTTCGAAGACGGTCTTTAAAGGGGTCGGCTCATTTGTGTCGATATCTTTCAATTTGTGGAAGGTGAAGTCGTGCTTGCCGGTCTGTTCGATCGAGATGTAGCCTTTTTCGGCGAGGGTCATGATGCAGGCAGTGATGTGTTTTTTTGAGGAACCGCTAGCGATGTAGCCGACTGTTGCCGGCGTCAAGCCCTTCGGCGGGTGGAAGGCAATGACCTCAGGGATCGGAGTGATGTGATCCGCGCGGATGAACATCGCGACAGCTGCTACCACAGCTGCCGCCAGCACCGCGAAAAAGACGGTGAGGGGTCCGCGGTTGGTGTGCACGTCTGTGAAATAGCCGTCGGGCAGGCGCAAGTTGATCGTCGCGCCGACCCCTTCGGGTAAAGCCTTCGTGCTTTTGGCTGTGATGGTCTTGCCCGAGACCGACACGTTGAAATAGGCATACTCGCCGGAGCCGTAATTCCCGGCGTAAAGATGGACTTTGTCGGCGTCGAATGCTTTCGGCAGGGTTACAGTGACAGTGCTCGCGTCGATCGCCGTCGACCATCCAGTCGGCACCACGTTGAAATACACATCGTCGAAATCCGAGATGCCGTCGGCGCCTGGGTCCCAGGTGTAGCGGATCACGTAGCGGTGACGGCCGGTGACGGTGGTGTCGGCGTCGCCAATTTTCAGGACGACGTTGTCGTTTTCCCGGTCGATGTCGACAGCACCGCCTTCCACGGAAATGTCAGAGACCTTTGCGACGTAGGCTTTGTCGCTTTTTTTGCCGCCGATTTGTCGGTAAAAGTCTCCCTTGTAGGGAATGTAGCGGTAAATGCCGTGGCGCGGCTCGGTGAAATTCACGTCAATGGTCTCCGTGACGTTGTAGGCATGGTTGGAATTGACTTTCACGTCGACGTTGTAGGCGTTTGTGGTGTACCCGCCGGCATTGGCGGAAATTTTCCCTGGCGCCAGAACAAGCATCAGGGCTGCGACGATGGAAACGAACAAAAGCAGGGATTTGCGTTTCATGATTTCCCCCTGTTGGAACGGAATCGTTAGAACTGAACGCGGACGTTTTCCCGTTCGGCGGCATTGCTCACTTCGTAGAAAGGTTTGGTGGTGTAGTGGAACATGCCGGCGATGAGGTTCGACGGGAACATCTGCACCCGGTTATTGAAATTGCGCACGGTGCCGTTGTAGTATTTGCGCGCGTTGGCGATGTCGTCTTCGACGAGCTTCAGCTGATTCTGCAGGTCGATGAAATTGGTATTGGCCTTGAGATCCGGGTAAGCTTCGGCGATGGCAAACAAATGGGTCAGGGCCTGATCGATTTGATTTTCGCCCTTGATTTTCGAATCAAGGTCAGAAGACGGGGTCGCGGCGGCAGCGTTGCGGGCTGCGACGACGCGCTGCAGGGTTTCCTTTTCGTGACTGGCGTAGCCTTTGACGGTTTCGACCAGGTTGGGAATCAGGTCGTAGCGCTTTTTCAAGTAGACGTCCATGGTGGAGAAAGCTTCGTCCACCTGGTTGCTGAGGCCGACCAGGCTGTTGCGCGTGGCCACCAGCCAGATCAGGATAATCACAACCACCGCGATGATGATAATGGGGATGAGCATGAGAGTACCTCCTAATTTTTTGTTTCATTTTATCATGAAAACGAGCAAATCACAAACAGATTGCGGTAAGTGTATAAAAAAAGCCTGCGGAGATTTCCGCAGGCTGTGCGCCAGATTACGCGTCCGGCATGTCTTTGTAGAAAATTTCGAGCATTTCAGCGGTTGACGCTGCGCCGGGGTCTAAATGACCGACAGCCCGTTCACCGAGGCGCATGGCCCGGCCCTTGGTCGCGATCATGTCGCGGGTCGATTCGAGACCGGCTTTGCCGGCTTCGACGGCCTTGCCCATGGCGGTTTTGATGTCGTCGCCCGCTGCGTGCGCCGCTTTCAGCGCGTCGAGGGCTGGCATCAGCGTGTCGTTCATGGTCTTTTCGCCGGTGGTTGATTTGCCGCGTTTCTGGATGATCGAGATGGCCTTATCCATCATTTCGACGAATTCATCGCCGGTGACGCCTTCGTCCGGTCCTTTTTTCTTGACCGGGACGCCGAACTTCATAAAGAAGCTGCCGTAGAGCGGGCCAGCGGAGCCGCCGACCTTGTCGAGCAGCGCCTTGCCGACGTTTTTGTACAGCCCCGCGACGTTATCGGCTTTCCATTCGTCTAGATGGCTGGCCACTTCGCGGAAACCAATGGACAAATTGATGCCGTGGTCGCCATCGCCGATGGCGGAGTCGAGATCGGTGAAGTATTCCTTCCGGTCTTCGATCCAGGGAATCAAATCTTCAATAACTTGAATAAAATATGCCTTGCTCAGTTCTTCTGCCATATAGGTGTTGCCTCAATTCTTTAGACTTGTGTGAAATACGGGGTATCGCACGGATAGTCGAGCATTTCCTTCAGTTCGTCGTCGAGCTTGGTCAATGTGATCGACATGCCGGCCATATCCATGGATGTAGCAAACGGACCGACCAGCGTCTTGTAGACGGTGATGCCCTTTTCGTCGAGGATCTGCTGGACGCGTCTGAAGCAGACGTGCAGGTCCATCAGCGGGGTTGCGCCCAGGCTGTTGACGAGGACGTAAACTTCGTCGCCTTTTTCGAAAGGCAGATCAGACAGGATGGGGTCCATGATTTCGTCGACGACGTTGTCAGCGGTGTCGATTTTGCCGCGGCGCACGCCAGGTTCGCCGTGGATGCCCATGCCGATTTCCATATCGCCGTCTTCCATTTCGAAGATGGTGCCGCCCTTCGCCGGGATGGTTGAGGAGGACATCGCGACGCCCATGGAGCGGGTGACCGAATTGGCCTTTTCTGCAATGCGGACGACTTCGTCGAGATCTTTGCCCATGGCAGCTGCAGCGCCCGCAGCCTTGAAGACGATGAAGTCCCCGGCGACGCCGCGGCGGTCTTCAATGCGGTCCTTCGGTGCGGAGACAACGTCGTCTTTGACGGTGACGGATTTGACAACGATATCGTCTTCGTCTTCCGCTTCTTCAGCGCCCATGTCAAAGTTCATGACGTCGCCGGCGTAATTGCCGTAAAGATAAACGACGCCCTTGCCGGTATCGACCGCTCTCGCCGCGGCGTAGCACGGGTCCGGTGACGGAGATGTATTGATATTGCCCATGACGACCGCGTCAGCGAAATCCTTGCCGACGTAGCCGAGGAACATCGGTTCGTGGCCGGTGCCGCCGCCGACGACGATGCCGACTTTGTCTTTCTTACCGACTTCGTTAGAGACGAGTACGCGTCCCTGGGCTTCTTCACTTTCATCCATGTGGACGTATTGTTTGTGTGCTTTAGCGTAGCCTTCGATCATTTCGTCGACGACGTCATAGGGGTCATTGAATAAACGTTTGAGTTTTGCCATAATACTTACCCTCCTGGAATAAAAATAAAATTGGATCTATGATCAAGATGGCATCTCCGTCATCTTATCATCCCGAAAAAATTAATTCTTGTGAAGATTTCTCGCGTTATCGGATTCGGTTATGATTTTCTGAACGTCGTCCGAAGCGGCTGCTTCAACAGCGCCGAAGAAAGCCCCTTCGACGAGCGGTGCGTCGACAATGTGGCATTTCGCTCTTAAAAGGGTATTGTCGATCATATCGATTGCGGTTTCAGAGCTCAGAACCGAGCTGCCCAGATCGCAGTAGATCAGGATGCTCTTGCATTTGGATAAGGATTCGATTGCTTTCAAAACCGTCATCGCAGAAGTGCCCAGACGTCCGTCGCCTGTGCCACCGGCTGCTCTGAACTCGACATTGTCGTTGGCCATTTCTGAAGCCAATTTGACGACACCGTTGGCGATTTCTTCACTGTGTGAAACAATAACCATACCTGTCTTTGCCATGTTAAACTCCTTGTGTATCATTTTTTGCCAGATTGATTCAATGTGGCATCCTTATAGAATAAAATCCTATAATTTGGTTAAACTTATCATACCAGAATTGAACCGGGGATACCAGATGTTTAAGTAAATTTTAGGGTCTGAAATAATGTCAAAAATAAAATATCAATGTCAAGGGGCGCGGAATTCGGTATAATAAATTGAAATAAATAATATAGTTGAAGGGAGTATACAATGAAAAATTTTTTATGTGGCTCAGGATGGAAGATGTATTTAACTTGTGATGAAACAGTTGATAGATTGAAGAAATTACAAGATAATTTAAAGGATTTTAAGGATTTTAAAGTTGTTGTATTTCCATCATTTACTGCATTAGCAGATGCCAATAAAAATTTATCTTCAAATAGTTGCGTTCATATTGGTGGACAAGATATGTTTTGGGAGAAAGAGGGTGCGTACACAGGAGAAATTTCAGCAAGAATGTTACTAGATGTTGGATGTGAATATGTAGAAATAAATCATCAAGAACGCAGACGTTTTTTGCATGAAACAGATGAAATGGCAAATAAGAAATTAAAGTGTGCGTTGTCAACTTCTCTTGTTCCATTCTTGTGTGTTGGAGAAGAAAAAAAAGAAGATGCTGCGAGTGTTAAAAACTTTTTGTCACATCAAATCAAAAATTTATTAAGTGGTATTGAGAAAAAAGATGCCCAGCGTATCGTTTTTGCATACGAACCAATGTGGGCGATCGGCAAATACGAAGCTACAGATCCAAAGTATATTCAAACAACACATAAAATAATCAGAGATATTATTGCTGAACTTTATGACCAAACTTTAGCGGATAATGCCTATATCATTTATGGTGGAGGCGTTAATCATGAAACATTTCTTGATTTAGTGGCACTTCCAGACGTGAACGGGTTATTTACAACAGGATGCGGTATTGTGCCAGATGTTTTTGCAGATGTCATATTAAGATCAGCAGAATATCTAAGAAACCAAGAATAATTATTAATACTTACAAAAACACTGTATCAGAACACAATCAATATATTAGTTCTGATACAGTGTTTTTTATCTTTAATTAAATTATGGATAATAGGAAATAGGGCGATGGTTACCAATCAACATCGACTATAATTTTATCTCCTTCTTCAAAGAAGGGTGTTGTCGTAATTGTATATAGACAGGGTTTGTTAGTTTCATTTTTTATTAAATGTACTTCACCAGGATCCATGTGAATAAAGTCACCTGGTTGTCCAATGTACTTTTCTCCATCAATAATAAAAGTAGGAGAACCTTCTAGTACATAAAAATCTTCTTCCATTTTTTCATGTTTATGGGCATCATAAATTTCTCCAGGTAAAACACGGCAGATGCCAAAGTTCAATTTCGGACCATGAATAAAATATTTTGGTCCGCTTTTTCCATGGCGGAAAGTATGATCTTTTTCGTTTGTAATAAACATCGTATTCTCCTTCTTTACATTCATTGTTTATTAATATAGGTAATATCGAAAAAAATAACAAGTATGAAAATTATTTCCATAGTTATTATTAATAATATAATGAGAAAATTTTTTCACTATGGAAAATAATGAAATAACATTATATTCTAAATTTATACATAAATCATATCGCACTTTTACACAAGAATGTGAGGACAAAAGATGACAGAACTAAATAAATATGAACAATCTTCTTTTTTAATCATCAAAGTTTCTTATATGTATTACATTTCTGGTTTATCACAAAATGAAATTGCAAAAGAATTAAATATTTCGGTTACAACTGTTTCACGTCTGTTGAAAAAAGGCCGTGAAAAAAATGTTATTGAATTTGTAATTCGCGATCCGTTTGTTAAGTGCTTAAAGCAGGAAAAAAAATTAAAAACTATTTTTGGATTAAAAGATGTTGTTATTGCGCCTGCCGTTGATATTCAATCTGTTGGAGAAGATTCAAAAGAGAGTAAGGACAATGTTAAGAAGTTAGTTGCACTTGAAGCAGCAAGATATCTTCAGCGAATAATAAAAGAAGATGATGTTCTTGGTATTACGTGGGGAAGTACGATTTACTATATGATTAACTATTTAAACCCTGCACAACGCATTCCAGCAACTTTCGTAACCCTTCATGGTAGCTTGTCTTATTACGTTAATGAGTGGGATGTTAGAACTTTAATTCGGAGAATTGCGAAAGCATTTAGTGGAAAAAATTATTCCTTACCGACGAATGCGCTGATGAGTTCATCTAAATTGGCGCAAATGTTAAAACGAGAAAAAGATGTAAAAAAAGTTTATGAAATGTTTAAAAAAATTAATATTTCGATTTCAGGAATGGGCTCCTTATATCCAGAATTAAATTCAATATTATCAAAACCCGATTATCTCTCACCAAAAGATTTGAAAAACTTACAAAGCAAAAATGTTGTCGGAGATATTGCATTACATTTTTTTGATCGAAATGGCATCGAATGTCAAACAGATTTAATTGATAGAACCATATCAATGAATTTTGAAGATTTTAAAAAGATTGATCAAAAGATTACCATTGCTTCAGGGGTAGAGAAGGCTTATACCGCATACAGCGCTTTAAAAGGACATCTAATAGACACATTAATTGTAGACAACCAATTAGCAGGAAAAATATTAGAACTTTATCATCAAGAAAAAGAGTTAGGAATTGATATTTACCACAATATTTAAAGAGTTAATGATTCTATTATTTAGAATTACATAATTTTCATATTTTATTTAGGGGAGGAATATTATGGAAAAGTATATTTTAACGATTGATGAAGGAACAACTAGTGCCCGCGCCATTTTGTTTAACCATGAAGGGATGCCGGTGAGCATTGCACAAAACGAATTCAATCAATACTATCCACATCCAGGATGGATTGAACAGGATCCAAAGGAAATATGGGCAACGACAACAGAAGTCATCAATAAGTGTAAAAAAGCTGTAAACGTCAGTGATGATGATATATTAGCAGTTGGCATTACCAATCAAAGAGAAACTAGTATTATCTGGGACAAAGAAACAGGTCTTCCTGTTTATAATGCGATTGTTTGGGGAGACAATCGTCAGGAAATAGTTGATGGATATAATGCATTAAGAGAAGAAGGATACGAAGAAATATTAAAAGATAAAACGGGCTTGGTGTGTGACCCAGAATTTTCAGCTTTAAAAGTTAAGTGGATTTTAGACCATGTAGAAGGCACAAGAGAAAGGGCAAAAAAAGGAGAATTATATTTTGGCAATATTGATTGCTGGATTTTATGGAATTTGACGAGAGGAAAAGCACATAAGACTGACTATAGTAATGCATCTCGAACTGCATTATTTAATATAAAAACATTGGATTGGGATCAGGAATTATTAGATAAATTTGATATTCCAAGAATCATGATGCCAGAAGTATGTGACAGTTGCACGCATTTTGGAGATGTTCGAGTAGGGACAACTTTCCAAAAACCATTACCAATCATGTCTATGATCGGAGATCAGATGGCGGCAACTTTTGGTCAGGCCTGTTTTGACGAGGGCGAATGTAAGATGACATTTGGAACAGCAGGCGTTTTTGATTCAATTATTGGTGAAGAACCGAAAAAATCTGAAAGTGGGCTGTTAACAAGTATTGCTTGGGGGTTAAATGGCAAAATTACATATTTGTTCGAAGGAGTGGTCTTTAATTCTGGATCAACGATTCAATATTTAAGAGATGAATTGCGTTTTGTTGAAGCAACACCGGATTCTGAATTCTTCGCTAAAAAATCTAAAGCACCCAGGGGAAATGTGTATTTCCTGCCAATGTTTTCAGGTATAGGAGCACCTTATTGGGATGCTTATGCTAAAGGAACCTTATTTGGATTAACACGGGGAATCGAAAAGAATGACATCATTAAAGCCGCATTAGATTCTCTAGGATACCAGACACGTGATATGGTGGATGCGGTGATTAAGGATACTGGCAAAAAAATAAAAGTACTGAATATTGACGGCGGAGCGGCCAAAAATAATATGATTGCCCAATTTAATGCAGATATTCTTGGAATCGATGTTGATCGACCAAGCAATGTAGAAACGACAGCAGCTGGAGCTGCATTTATGGCGGGATTAGGCGTCGGCTTTTGGAATGGATTTGAAGATATTAAAAAAGCAAGAAAGTCAGAAAAAATTTTTAAACCAGAAATGCCTGAAAAAGAAAAAGAAAAATTATATGCTGGTTGGAAAAATTGCATCAATGCCCTTAAAGTGTGGGGAAAAGGGACGCAGGAAATTAGAAAAGAATTTGGCGATTAATTAATAATACGAAAATATTTTCTGTCTAGAAAATAATACCACATCTTCTTATAATTTAATTACAGATACAAATGAAAGAAGAAGAAAAATGAAAACAGACATATTAATCATCGGCGGCGGTGTAATTGGATCAGCTGTAGCAAGAAAATTATCGCAGTATGATTTGGATATTACATTAGTCGAAAAACAAAGCGATATTTGTATGGGAACCAGTAAAGCCAACTCTTCGATGATCCACAGCGGTTACAATATCGATGGAAGTAAGCTGAAAGGGAAAATGTGTTTAAAATCAGATACGGCAGTTTATGATAAATTCTGCAAGGAACTTAATGTTGATTTTAAACACACAGGATCGATTTTTGCTGGATTTGAAGAAAGCCATTTAAAAACGATGAAAGAAGAAGTTGAAAATGCAAAGAAAAATGGCTTACAAGGGGTCCGAATTGTCGATCATGACGAAATGATGAAATTGGAACCGAACATCAATCCAAAAGTTCGGTTTGGTTTGTTAGATCCAAATACAGGTACTATTAATCCATTTGAATGGACAATGGCATTAGCTGAAAATGCAGCAATGAATGGCGTGAAAGTTTTACTCAATGCCGGCGTAACAAATATTCATACAAGAAATGGAAAAATTGCAAGAGTTAATACTGAAGTCGGAACTTTTGAACCGAAAGTTGTCATAAATTGCGCTGGATTATATTCAGATAAAATTGCTGCAATGGTTGAAGATGTTGATTATTATATCCATCCGAGAAAAGGCGAGTATTTTTTATATGATAAAAAATGGAGCGGTTATGTTCACCATTGTATTTACTCACCTCCAACTCCAGTTTCAAAGGGGATGATCATTGTTCCTACGACAGAAGGCAACTTGCTTTGTGGATCAAACGCAGTGGAAATTAAAGATAAAACTGATTTTTCCACTACACAGCAGGGACTGGATGATATTTATGCAAGGGATGTTCATAAATTATTCCCTGCATTGCCAAGAATGGGTGATGTCGTTACAACATTTGCAGGTTTACGCCCAGCATCTAATACAGAAGATTTTATTATTGAACATGCGAAAACTGTTCCTACAATGATTAATCTTGTTGGTATACAATCTCCAGGATTATCTTCTGCACCAGCAGTTGCAGATAGAGTTGATGAAATTCTGCGGGATGTAGGAACTAGTGTAGGATTGAAATTTAATGTAAAACCAGACTGGAATCCAATTCGGCCAAAACCTGTTGTTTTAAGAGAACTCTCCAAAGAAGAAAAGAGTGAATTAATCAAAAAGAATCCAGATTATGGAAAGATTATTTGCAGATGCGAGACAATCAGTAAAGGAGAAATTCTCGATGCGATAAGACGTCCAATACCAGCGCGGAATATTGACGCGATAAAACGAAGAACACGAGCTGGCATGGGACGTTGTCAAGGAGGATTTTGCAGTCCACGTATTGTAAATATCCTAAATGAAGAATTAGGAATAGATCCTTTAGATGTTACAAAACGAGGAGGGCGATCCAATATCCTATTAGGGAAAACAAAAGATTTGTCCTTATTTGAAGGAGGAATCGATAATGAAAAAATTAAATTATGATCTTGTCGTTATCGGAGGTGGCCCAGCGGGACTAGCAGCAGCACTAGAAGCTAGTAAGAATGATATAAACAGTATATTAATACTTGAGCGAAGTGACCGCCTGGGAGGCATTCTCGAACAATGTATTCATAATGGTTTCGGGTTAACTTATTTTAAAGAAGAATTGACAGGCCCTGAATACGCAACACGTTTTATAAAAGAAGTGCTAAAACAACCAAATATTGACATAAAAACAGGAACAATGGTTGTTGATTTGACAAAAGATAAGATCGTTACTGCAGAGAATAGAGAAGATGGATTGTTTGAAGTAAATGCTAAAGCGATTATCTTGGCTATGGGATGTCGGGAACGTACAAGAGAATCCATTACAATTCCTGGAGACAGAGTTGCAGGCGTTATGACGGCAGGTACAGCACAGCGTTATGTCAATATCAATGGTTATTTGCCTGGAAAAGAAATTGTCATTTTGGGATCTGGTGATATCGGCTTGATCATGGCAAGAAGAATGACGCTTGAAGGATGTAACGTTAAGGGAGTATTAGAATTGATGCCATATTCCTCAGGATTGATTCGAAATAAGGTTCAATGCCTTGATGATTTTAATATTCCTCTTTATCTTAGCCATACAGTAACTAAAATTCATGGGAAAGATAGATTAAAAGCAATTTCTGTCGCAAAAGTTGATGAAAATCGTAAGCCGATTAAGGATACAGAAGTTTTGATCCCATGCGATACCTTGTTGCTTTCAGTTGGATTAATTCCAGAAAATGAATTATCGAAATCGGCCGGAATTGAATTAGATCCAGTTACTAAAGGCGCAAAAGTTGATGAAAATCGCTGTACAAGCGTCTCTGGAATATTCGCTTGTGGGAATGTGCTTCAAGTTCATGATTTGGTTGATAATGTTTCAGCGGAAGCGCAGACAGCAGGTCGAGCAGCAGCTAGGTATATTAAAAATGAAGTCACTCCGCTCAATATACCTATTACAGTACATGCAGGGAATAATATCGGCTATGTTGTGCCGCAGTTTATTGCTAATCAACAGCCAAAAGACGAAAAGGTTTTAAAGTTGTATATGCGAGTTAGACAACCTGACGAACATGTAAAATTAACGGTAAAAGATCAGAATGGAGATGTATTAACAAGTCTTAAAAGAGATATTGTCGCCCCTGGTTCTATGGAAATGATTCCTCTTCCAGTCAAATATGTAAATGATCAGGAAAAATCATTTAGTATTTCTGTAGAAAAAGAAGGATAGGGGATGTTTCAAAATGAAAACGAAAATAATTTGTACAAGCTGTCCTAGAGGATGTGCAATTACGATTGAACATCAGGGAAAAACAATCAAAAACATTACTGGATATACATGTAAGAGGGGATTAGCTTACGCTAAGGACGAGTTTACCTTACCAAAACGTGTTTTAACATCGACCGTGAAAGTAAACCAAGGAGAATTGGCAATGCTGCCGGTTCGTACTGCCGGTCCAATACCAAAAGCTAAAATTCTTGAATGTGTAAAAGCATTGTGTAATATGTCTGTCGATGCGCCGGTTAAAATTGGCAGTGTTATTTGTCCTAATATATGTGGTACAAATGTTGATTTAATAGCATCAAGGGATATTAATAAAAAATAATAATTTTAGGAGGAAAAAATGAACAGATTTTATAGCCCATTGTTGAATCCAACGTATGAAGGAATTAATGCAGACGATTATTGTGTGGCAACTTATTTAATTGGTATGGGAAGAGAAGAAGAACCAATTTTAAAAGCCAATAGTATCGGAATTGAACAGACTACAGGATCTTGGATTGATGTTCCTGCTGAAACAGATGAAGTTCGAGAAAAATATTGCTCAAAAATTTTAGGTGTTTATGAAGTCCCTGATTATGAAAATATGACAAATGTTCGGGATGACATTGGAGAAGATGAAAAAAGATTTTTTATCGTCAGAATTGGTTATCCAGTAGCAAATATTAAAGATAATATTCCACTCTTTTTTGCCACATTAACGGGTAACGTAACTTCTATGCCATACTTGAGATTATTGGATGTAGATTTTGGAAAGAATTTTGTAAAAGATTTCCAAGGACCTAAATTTGGCATTAAAGGGTTACGCGATTATATTGGTGTTCCGGAACGTCCTTTATTAAATAACATGATTAAGCCTTGTACAGGGTACACGCCTGATGTTGGTGCAAAATTATTTTATGAAGCAGCAGTTGGCGGCGTAGACATTATTAAAGATGACGAACTTATTGGTGGTGATCGGTCATTTAATAAATTGGAAGATCGTGTCCGCGCAAATATGGAAGCTGCCAAACGTGCTGATGCTGAAAAGGGTGAAACAACCTTATATGCCTGCAATATTACAGATGAAGTAAGTAAATTAAAAGAAAATGCTATGACAGTTATCAAAAATGGCGGTAATTGTATTATGGTAGATGCATGGGGCGTTGGACTGAGTGCCGTCAGAGAATTGGCAGAAGATCCAGAAATTAATGTGCCGATTTTGGGACATTGCTGTTTTGGACCTGCAGTTACTGTTTCACCATATCAGGGAATGAGTTCATTGGTGCAAACAAAACTCGCAAGATTATGTGGAATTGATATTTATTTGACTGAACCGCCATATGGTAAATTCGATATTACATTTAATAAATATATTCGCAACATCACAGCTTGCCAGAGCAAATTTTATGGATTAAAAGAAATCTTCCCATTTATTGGTGGTGGCGTTATTCCAGGATTGGTACCTCAATTGGTTGATGATATTGGATATAATGTGTTGCTTGGTGTTGGTGCTGGAATCCACGGTCATCCACAAGGACCAAGAGCAGGAGCTAAAGCATTCCGTGATGCTATTGAAGCAACTATGAATGGTGTTGATCTTAGAGAAGCAGCAAAAGACCATGAAGAATTACAGATTGCCATTGACAAATGGGGGATCGAAGGCGAAGAAAATATCAAAGATAATTATGCTCTGTAGAGCTAAAATAAGCTGATAAAATAAATCTCCTTAATTATAATGGATCTTAATAAAATCCTCTGATGAAGAAATCTCCCTGTGATGATATACAGGGAGATCAGACTGTAGACAAACGAGGCTCTGAGAAAATACTCAGGAGCCTCGTTTGATTTAATATCAAGCTGCAATTTGTAGATTTATAAATTGAAATCGAAATATAGGACGATTCGGTCCTGAGTGGTTCTT
>NZ_VUMO01000029.1 GCF_009696145.1 Pseudoramibacter porci | reverse complement strand
CAGACTGTAGACAAACGAGGCTCTGAGAAAATACTCAGGAGCCTCGTTTGATTTAATATCAAGCTGCAATTTGTAGATTTATAAATTGAAATCGAAATATAGGACGATTCGGTCCTGAGTGGTTCTTTCTGAAAAGCATTTTTGCCAGTTTTTTTAGATTCATGCATGCGAAAGTAAGCCCGACTTTCATTCTCATGCGGGCTTTTCCATACATTTGTGTGTAGCGAAATCCATGCGCTTCTTTCGCAGTTCCGAAAATTCTCTCGATGGTTTCTTTTCTGCGATTATAAATTGCTTTCATTCCGATTGTGTGTCGGATGTCCTCGCAGATTTCCATGTAGTGTGCCCATAGGTGTCGGCTGACCACTTTGACATGATTTTTACTATGGGTACACTGGTTAAGATGAGGACAGTCTTTACATATTTCAGAACGGCTTTTGTATTCCCTGAAACCTTCGCGGTTGGTGGTTGAATATTTTAAGACTTGATTATTTGGACAGATGTAACAGTCAAAAGCTTCATCATAGACGTACTCATATTTTTTAAAAAATCCCTTTTTCGTCATTGGTCGTTTATACGGGAAAACGGGTTTGATGCCGTCGTCTATGAGCAGTTTAGCGATAGCAGGGGTTTTATAACCTGCATCTGCAACAATCATTTCTGGATTATGCTTTTTTATCTTGTCATAAAGACCTTTAAAGGTTCGGCTGTCATGCAGATTTCCTGCGTTGACATCATAGCCGATGATCCATCCGTTTCGGTCACAGGCCGTTTGAATGGCGTAGGCGAAGACTTGTTTGTGTTCGCCTTTGTGAAACCAGCCGCTTTCCGGGTCGGTTGTACTTACTTTGATTTCCCGTATCTTTTTTGAGCCTGGGTGATGTTCATCGTCATCTTTGTCGTCTTTATCTTTCAACGGTTTTTTGTGGTGGGCTTCCCGGTCTCTTTGGATCTCTCGTTTTAACTGCGTTTCATAGAACATCGCTTCATTTCTGGCGATTTTCTTTTGTTTCTTTTTATTGTTGGCTCTTGCCTTTACATGAGTGGCATCTACGAAGATTTCGCTGGGATCGACTAACTTGTGTTTGTAGCATTCTGAGAGGATATGTGCGAAGATTTGTTCGAAAAGATCGGTATCTTTAAATCGGCGCGTGTAGTTCTTGCCAAAGGTGGAAAAATGTGGAACTTTATCGTGCATATCTAATCCAAGAAACCAACGATAGGCGACATTGACCTCGATTTCCTTGATGGTCTGACGCATGCTTTTGATGCCGTAAAGGTATTGGATAAATGGAATTTTAATCAACACAACCGGATCGATGCTTGGACGTCCCTGATCTGCCGAATACTTTTCCTCAACCAGTTCATAGATAAATGACCAGTCAATGGCTTCATCGATCATTCTAAGAAGATGATCTTTTGGAACTAAGTCGTCCATACAAAATATTTGAATTTGATCTCGTTTCTTCTCACCGTTTTGTGTCAGCATCTTTTTTCTCCTGCTTACTGAATGCATGGCCTGTTTCTATTATTGCTATTTTACCACGGTTGTATGGCAACAGGTGAAAAATGATTGCGATAATAAACAAAGCCTAGAGCGTTTGCCCTAGACTTTGTCTACAGTCTG
>NZ_VUMO01000028.1 GCF_009696145.1 Pseudoramibacter porci | reverse complement strand
CTCTGCCTAAAGCAGAAATGAACAAATCAAAAAATAGTTAGATGCCTAATAAGTGAAAGTAGCAAGCTTAAATGGCTCCCCCTAAAAACTTATGTTATCCTTCGCACCTCTTTAAAACTTCAAATTTTCATTATCCATGACACTTACGCCACCTTAAGTTTATTTACCCTTCTCCTTTGTAAATAACTCATCACTGTCTAGTGATGTGGTGTAGTCGCTTGTGTGTTGTATATATCACATCACTAGCCTTTCCTAAAATTTAAAAAAATAGGCTATTTTCATGTTATCCACTATTCGAGAACAATGGTTCTCCAATATTCGCGGGCTCTGTACACGACAAATTTCACAGAACCCTTATCCTATCAGGGTTCTGCCTTCTTAAAATTGCCAAAATTTCCTTAAACTCTTCTTTTTTCCCAAAACCAATTAAACGCTGAATCGCCATTTGAACATAGTCTAAACCATAGCGAAATAAACTCATTGAGAGTCGTCCATGCTTCTTTATTTTTATCGCTTTTTTTTGATCATGTTGCCATTCACCCGTTAAGTAACACCAACAGAAGCTTATAGCTAACACCGCAATCAATTTTTTCACTCGTCTAGGGTCTGTCAAGCGCGTATTTTCAAGATTAAACCCGCGTCCTTTGAGACAACTGAATAAGGTTTCAATTTCCCAGCGTAATGCATAATCCTGAATAGCATTGGCATTAAACTGAGGAGAAACGACGAGTAAAAGCTCTCCATTTTCTAACTGTAGTGCACTTATATATAGTTTCACCCGACCAACCAAAATCCGTCGTTTACGACATTCAATTTGACCAACTTTAAGATGGCGAAATAAATCACTAATTTTATGATTCTTTCCTAAATGATTGGTGACAATGAAGTTTTTTTAACACGAATGCAGAAGTTGATGTCTTGTTCAATTAACCATGTAAACCACTGCTCACCGATAAACTCTCTGTCTGCGAACACATTCACAATACGGTCTTTACCAAAAATGGCTATAAAGCGTTGAATCAAAGCAATACGCTCTTTCGTATCTGAATTTCCACGTTTATTAAGCAATGTCCAAAGGATAGGTATCGCTATTCCACGATAAACGATTGCGAGCATCAGGATATTAATATTTCGTTTTCCCCATTTCCAATTGGTTCTATCTAAAGTCAGTTGCACTTGGTCGAATGAAAACATATTGAAAATCAACTGAGAAATTTGACGATAATCAAAATACTGACCTGCAAAGAAGCGCTGCATACGTCGATAAAATGATTGTGGTAAGCACTTGATGGGCAAGGCTTTAGATGCAGAAGAAAGATTACATGTTTGCTTTAAAATAATCACAAGCATGATGAGCGCAAAGCACTTTAAATGTGACTTGTTCCATTTTAGATATTTGTTTAAGATAAGATATAACTCATTGAGATGTGTCATAGTATTCGTCGTTAGAAAACAATTATTATGACATTATTTCAATGAGTTATCTATTTTTATCGTGTACAGAGCAAGAATTTATAACGGTAAAACTATGCCAAATTTAGAAACCTCTTCCAAAAAATTACACGTTATTCGTACGGCTATAAACTTATTTACCACCTATGGATTTCACACTACGGGTATAGATCTGATTGTTAAAAAATCCGAAATGCCGAAAGATACG
>NZ_VUMO01000027.1 GCF_009696145.1 Pseudoramibacter porci | reverse complement strand
TTCAAAAAACTTCAAAAAAGTTCTTGACAAGAACAAAGTGAGCTGATATAATAAAGAAGTTGTCGCTTGAAGCGACGGCAGGTCATAGAAAAGAGAATAGTACCATAAAACCTGGAAAACACAAACCAAAAAACCTTTAGATTCCGGAGCAGTGAGAACTGCTTTCAAATCGAAACACAGAGCAGACTGTGGATAAATAAAGCAACCAGATAGAACTTAAAACAGCGAAAGCTGTTCGAGTAAATTTTACTTGAGAGTTTGATCCTGGCTCAGGACGAACGCTGGCGGTATGCTTAACACATGCAAGTCGAACGAGAAGCTGTCTAATGAACCTTCGGGCGATTTAGAGAGTGGATAGTGGCGAACGGGTGAGTAACGCGTGGGCAACCTGCCTTTCGGAGCGGAATAGCCTCGGGAAACCGGGAGTAAAGCCGCATAACATTGTATTTTCGCATGAAGATACAATCAAAACTCCGGTGCCGAAAGATGGGCCCGCGTCCTATTAGCTAGTTGGTGAGGCAACGGCTCACCAAGGCGACGATAGGTAGCCGGTCTGAGAGGGCGAACGGCCACACTGGAACTGAGACACGGTCCAGACTCCTACGGGAGGCAGCAGTGGGGAATATTGCGCAATGGGGGCAACCCTGACGCAGCAATACCGCGTGAGTGAAGAAGGTTTTCGGATCGTAAAGCTCTGTTATTGGGGAAGAAGAAGTGACGGTACCCAATGAGGAAGTCCCGGCTAATTACGTGCCAGCAGCCGCGGTAATACGTAAGGGACGAGCGTTGTCCGGAATCACTGGGCGTAAAGGGCGCGTAGGCGGTTTTATAAGTCAGATGTGAAAGGTACCGGCTCAACCGGTGACGTGCATTTGAAACTGTAAGACTTGAGTACTGAAGAGGCAAGCGGAATTCCTAGTGTAGCGGTGAAATGCGTAGATATTAGGAAGAACACCGGTGGCGAAGGCGGCTTGCTGGGCAGATACTGACGCTGAGGTGCGAAAGCATGGGGAGCGAACAGGATTAGATACCCTGGTAGTCCATGCCGTAAACGATGAATACTAGGTGTTGGCAGTTATGTCAGTGCCACAGTTAACACAATAAGTATTCCGCCTGGGGAGTACGACCGCAAGGTTGAAACTCAAAGGAATTGACGGGGACCCGCACAAGCAGCGGAGCATGTGGTTTAATTCGAAGCAACGCGAAGAACCTTACCAGGCCTTGACATCCTCTGACCGTCTTAGAGATAAGATTTTCCCTTCGGGGACAGAGAGACAGGTGGTGCATGGTTGTCGTCAGCTCGTGTCGTGAGATGTTGGGTTAAGTCCCGCAACGAGCGCAACCCCTGTGATTAGTTGCCATCATTCAGTTGGGCACTCTAAACAGACTGCCGTAGACAATACGGAGGAAGGTGGGGACGACGTCAAATCATCATGCCCCTTATGGCCTGGGCTACACACGTGCTACAATGGTCTGAACAGAGGGCAGCGAAACCGTGAGGCGGAGCGAATCCCACAAAACAGATCTCAGTTCGGATTGCAGGCTGAAACCCGCCTGCATGAAGATGGAGTTGCTAGTAATCGCGGATCAGAATGCCGCGGTGAATGCGTTCCCGGGTCTTGTACACACCGCCCGTCACACCACGAGAGTCGGTAACACCCGAAGCCAGTGTGACAACCGCAAGGAGTCAGCTGTCGAAGGTGGGATCGGTAATTGGGGTGAAGTCGTAACAAGGTAGCCGTATCGGAAGGTGCGGCTGGATCACCTCCTTTCTAGGGAGAAAACAGGGAGTCATGGTAC
>NZ_VUMO01000026.1 GCF_009696145.1 Pseudoramibacter porci | reverse complement strand
GCTTTCACCTCCAGCCTATCACCTGATCGTCTATCAGTGGCCTTACTCCCTTAAAGGGATGAGATATCTTATCTTAAGGGGGGCTTCGTGCTTAGATGCTTTCAGCACTTATCCCTTCCGGACTTGGCTACCCGGCTGTGCTCCTGGCGGAACAACCGGTGCACCAGAGGTCCGTCCGTTCCGGTCCTCTCGTACTAGGAACAGCTCCTCTCAAATTTCTAACGCCCACGACGGATAGGGACCGAACTGTCTCACGACGTTCTGAACCCAGCTCGCGTGCCTCTTTAATGGGCGAACAGCCCAACCCTTGGGACCTGCTTCAGCCCCAGGATGAGACGAGCCGACATCGAGGTGCCAAACCTCCCCGTCGATGTGGACTCTTGGGGGAGATAAGCCTGTTATCCCCGAGGTAGCTTTTATCCGTTGAGCGATGGCCCTTCCACTCGGTACCACCGGATCACTAAGCTCGACTTTCGTCCCTGCTCGACATGTCTGTCTCGCAGTCAATCACCCTTCTGCCTTTGCACTCTTATTGATGATTTCCAACCATCATGAGGGTAACTTTAGGCGCCTCCGATACTTTTTAGGAGGCGACCGCCCCAGTCAAACTGCCCATCTGACACTGTCCGAAGACTGGTTTCACAGCTCTTTGTTAGAATTCCAATATCTCAGGGGTGGTATCCCAACATCGGCTCCAGCTATGCTGACGCACAACTTTCTCTGCCTCCCACCTATCCTGTACATGACATATCGAAATCCAATGCCAGACTACAGTAAAGCTCTACGGGGTCTTTCCGTCCTGTCGCGGGTAACTCGCATCTTCACGAGTACTACAATTTCACCGGGTGTGTTGTCGAGACAGTGCTCAAATCGTTACGCCTTTCGTGCGGGTCAGAACTTACCTGACAAGGAATTTCGCTACCTTAGGACCGTTATAGTTACGGCCGCCGTTTACTGGGGCTTCAATTCGCACCTTCGCTTGCGCTAAGTACTCCTCTTAACCTTCCAGCACCGGGCAGGCGTCAGCCCCTATACTTCATCTTTCGATTTAGCAGAGACCTGTGTTTTTGGTAAACAGTCGCTTGAGCCTAGTCACTGCGACCCCTTTCGGGGCACTCCTTCTCCCGAAGTTACGGAGTATTTTTGCCGAGTTCCTTAACAACACTTCTCCCGCTCATCTTAGAATTCTCTTCCTGCCTACCTGTGTCGGTTTGCGGTACGGGTGATCACTTACTCAATAGAAGTTTTTCTTGACAGTATGAGTCTGCAGCTTCCCTACTTATTTTTCGTTCCCCATCACACCTCAGCCTTGTCCAAAGGGATTTGCCTCCTTGAACAGCCTTGATGATTGGCCCGGGTCAACCAACGCCCGGGTCTGCTTTCCCGCCTGTGTCACTCCATCTCTCAAACATAAGTGATCAGTATCGGAATTTCAACCGATTGTCCATCGCCTACGCCTTTCGGCCTGGGCTTAGGTCCCGACTTACCCTGAGCGGACGAGCCTTCCTCAGGAATCCTTGGGCTTCCGATGGTGAAGATTCTCACTTCACTTTCGCTACTCATGCCAACATTCTCTCTTCTCTTTCGTCCACAATACCTTACGATATTGCTTCGCCCTACAAGAGATTGCTCCCCTACCACTATACTATAAGTATAATCCATTGCTTCGGTGACTGATTTGAGCCCCGTTCATTTTCGGCGCACCGCCACTCGACCAGTGAGCTGTTACGCACTCTTTGAATGAATGGCTGCTTCTAAGCCAACATCCTGGTTGTTTATGCAGTGGCACATCCTTTCCCACTTAATCAGTACTTAGGGACCTTAGCAGATGATCTGGGCTGTTTCCCTTTTGACCATGAAACTTATCTCCCACAGTCTGACTGCTGCAGATGGCTGTACGGCATTCGGAGTTTGATATGGTTCGGTAT
>NZ_VUMO01000025.1 GCF_009696145.1 Pseudoramibacter porci | reverse complement strand
CACGATCAGGCGATGAAGGACGTGGTAAGCTGCGAAAAGCTTCGGGGAACTGCACACGAGTTTTGATCCGGAGATATCCGAATGGGGAAACCCAGTGGAAGTAATGTTCCACTATCCCGTACTGAATCCATAGGTGCGGGAAGCGAGACGCGGGGAAGTGAAACATCTCAGTACCCTTAGGAAAAGAAATCAATTGAGATTCCCTCAGTAGCGGCGAGCGAACGGGGATCAGCCCATTAAGTTATGTGTGTTTTAGTGGAACGCTCTGGGAAGTGCGAACGTAGAGGGTGATATTCCCGTACACGAAAGGGCACACATAATGATGACGAGTAGGGCGAGGCACGTGAAACCTTGTCTGAATATGGGGGGACCATCCTCCAAGGCTAAATACTCCTGACTGACCGATAGTGAACCAGTACCGTGAGGGAAAGGCGAAAAGAACCCCTGTGAGGGGAGTGAAATAGATCCTGAAACCGCATGCATACAAGCAGTGGGAGCACCTTCGTGGTGTGACTGCGTACCTTTTGTATAATGGGTCAGCGACTTATATTCAGTAGCGAGGTTAACCGTATAGTGGAGCCGTAGAGAAATCGAGTCTTAATAGGGCGTTTAGTTGCTGGGTATAGACCCGAAACCAGGCGATCTATCCATGAGCAGGTTGAAGGTTGGGTAACACTAACTGGAGGACCGAACCCACTGTCGTTGAAAAGCCAGGGGATGACTTGTGGATAGGGGTGAAAGGCTAATCAAGCCTGGTGATAGCTGGTTCTCCCCGAAAGCTATTTAGGTAGCGCCTCGTGAACTCATCTTCGGGGGTAGAGCACTGTTTCGGCTAGGGGGTCATCCCGACTTACCAACCCGATGCAAACTACGAATACCGAAGAATGTTATCACGGGAGACACACGGCGGGTGCTAACGTCCGTCGTGAAGAGGGAAACAACCCAGACCGCCAGCTAAGGTCCCAAAGTCATGGTTAAGTGGGAAACGATGTGGGAAGGCACAGACAGCCAGGATGTTGGCTTAGAAGCAGCCATCATTTAAAGAAAGCGTAATAGCTCACTGGTCGAGTCGGCCTGCGCGGAAGATGTAACGGGGCTAAACCATGCACCGAAGCTGCGGCAGCGACACTATGTGTTGTTGGGTAGGGGAGCGTTCTGTAAGCCGTTGAAGGTGTATTGTGAGGTATGCTGGAGGTATCAGAAGTGCGAATGCTGACGTGAGTAACGACAAAACGGGTGAAAAACCCGTTCGCCGAAAGACCAAGGGTTCCAGTCCAACGTTAATCGGGGCTGGGTGAGTCGACCCCTAAGGCGAGGCCGAAAGGCGTAGTCGATGGGAAAATGGTTAATATTCCATTACTTCTGTGTAATGCGATGAGAGGACGGAGAAGGCTAAATCAGCCTGGCGTTGGTTGTCCAGGTGAAAGGATGTAGGCATGTATCTTAGGCAAATCCGGGGTACTCTATGCTGAGATCTGATAGCAAGCTGTACTTGTACAGCGAAGTGGTTGATGCCATGCTTCCAGGAAAAGTCTCTAAGCTTCAGTTACACAGGAATCGTACCCGAAACCGACACAGGTGGTCAGGTCGAGTAGACCAAGGCGCTTGAGAGAACTCTGCTGAAGGAACTAGGCAAAATGGTACCGTAACTTCGGGAGAAGGTACGCTGTTGTTGGTGATGGAACTCGCTTCCTGAGCTGACGACAGCCGCAGAAACCAGGCCGCTGCAACTGTTTATTAAAAACATAGCACTCTGCAAACACGAAAGTGGACGTATAGGGTGTGATGCCTGCCCGGTGCTGGAAGGTTAATTGATGGGGTTAGCGTAAGCGAAGCTCTTGATCGAAGCCCCAGTAAACGGCGGCCGTAACTATAACGGTCCTAAGGTAGCGAAATTCCTTGTCGGGTAAGTTCCGACCTGCACGAATGGCATAATGATGGCGGCGCTGTCTCCAGCAGAGGCTCAGTGAAATCGAAATCGCTGTGAAGATGCAGTGTACCCGCGGCTAGACGGAAAGACCCCGTGAACCTTTACTGCAGCTTGACACTGAACTTTGACCTTA
>NZ_VUMO01000024.1 GCF_009696145.1 Pseudoramibacter porci | reverse complement strand
TACTATTCTCTTTTCTATGACCTGCCGTCGCTTCAAGCGACAACTTCTTTATTATATCAGCTCACTTTGTTCTTGTCAAGAACTTTTTTGAAGTTTTTTGAATTTCTTTTTTGAAGATTTTCAAAAACTTTCTCAGCAAACTGCGCTGAAACCCGCTTGTTTACTTGCTTTCGAGCTGTTAAGTTGTTGCTGTCTCTCGCGACAACGATATGTATTTTAGCAAACTTGAAATGATCTGTCAAGAACTTTTTTCAAAAAAATTTGCTAGCTTTTGATCTGCGCTTAACGCGCTCAATCAGAAAGCTTTTTTATTTTATTGTTTTATGTTTGATTTGTCAAGTATTTTTTAAAATTTATTTGTATTTTTTTATTTTAATGCTATACTTGCATTATATGAACACACAAACACCAATTCAAATCATAGCTAAGAACCGCAAAGCCAGACATGATTATTTTATAGAAGACACTTATGAAGCTGGCATTGTGCTGGTCGGCACGGAAGTCAAATCCCTTCGTCGGAACAAGGCGAGTCTAAAGGAAAGCTTTGCTGATTTTAAAGATGGAGAGCTTTATGTTTATCAGATGCATATCTCTCCTTATGAACAAGGCAACATTTTTAATGTGGATCCGCTTAGAACACGCAAGCTTCTTTTACATAAAAGAGAATTGTCGCGTCTATACGGTCTGAAACAGCGTGAAGGTTATACGCTTGTCCCCTTGTCTCTTTATTTTAAAAATGGTAAAGTAAAAGTCGAACTTGCTTTGGCTAAGGGCAAGAAGCAATACGATAAGCGCGACAGTATCGCTAAACGCGATGCAGATCGGCGTATTCGCCGCCAAATCAGACGGTAGATGCGCCAGATGATTAGAAAGGGGATGTAAAGGTTTCGACGGGGATACTGATAAGCTGTAAGCGAGCAAGTGCGCCGGTCACTTTAAAAAACAGGCATTTAAATTTAAACGCAAAAGATAATCAAACAACTGGTTATCGTATGGCGTTAGCTGCTTAAGCAGTTCCATATACGATAATCAACGCAGCTCAATATAGCTGCACGTCCCCTTGGGTTCACCTGTTGGCCTAAGGCTGACGTTCATGAAAGCAGGGATCTGTCTTTGGGAATTGTTCCGGCCCATTGACAATTCAGGAACTGGCCGAAGAGAGCGGTGCTGCCGAGCACTTTTTTTGGCGAGATTAATTCGGCAGATACGCTCGTAGAAAGCAGCGGGGACGTATTTTCGGACGTGGGTTCGACTCCCACCATCTCCACCATTTAAAAAAACAAGACTCAGATTCTCATTTCGAATCTGAGTCTTTTATTTTGCTCTGAAGATGTTTGATAAAATCCTCTAAATGCGTGTGAAAACTTTGCGCGCTGTCAGCTTCTGTCAGCAGGCATTTTCTCGTAAACATCAGGATCAATATCGCGACGACGTACAAAAGCGTCTGCTCGCCGCCCATGTGCCCGGCGATCATGCCTCTGGCAATGGCGAAAATCAACGCCTCCAGCACCGCTTCCATTGTGTGGGTGTAAATCATCCGAATAAATTCCGTGCAGATGATCAGGTTCAGGCTGAGCTCAAGAAAATGCTGCAGGGTTTTAAACGAACTGGCCAGTGATGCGTCGATGTGAATGTGGCAAAACAGGCTGATCAAATTAATGGCGATAAAAATCAGCAGAAATAATGCGATACCCAGTTCCAAAACTTCCAATGCCGCTTGGAAAAAGGCCATAGCGTTCTTCTTAAAGTTTTTCATGTTGCTTTGATTCTCCTTTGCCCGTATTGTAAAGGAGGCGCAAAAAATTGTCAAATGATGAGCGTTGTGATACACTTTGACTGATGTAATCCATTCACAAAGGAAGTTCACAATGAAACGAAAAGATTATCTGAGCTGGGACCAGTACTTCATGGGCATCGCCATTTTGTCGGCACAGCGCAGCAAAGATCCCCATACACAGGTCGGCGCGTGCATTGTCAGCCCTGACAAAAAAATTCTGTCGATGGGATACAACGGCATGCCCATCGGATGCGACGACGATCAAATGCCGTGGACAAGCGACGGCGATCCTCTCGATACCAAATACCTCTACGTGTGTCACGCTGAATTTAACGCCATCTTAAACAGCGGCGCCAAAACGCTCCGGGACGCGACGATTTACGTCACCTTGTTCCCCTGCAACGAGTGCACAAAGGCCATCATCCAGTGCGGGATCAAAAAAGTCGTCTATCTCGAGGACAAATACCCCGATTCCGACGCTGTTATCGCGGCAAAGCGTATGATGGATATGACCGGCATCGAATACGTTCAATACCCCAAGCCCGAGCGGCAAATCACCCTTTCACTTTAATCATAACCACCGGCTCAGCCGGTGGTTTGTGTTGGCCCTATAAGGGCCCTATTACCGACCAACATCTTAAGATGTTCGAATTAGTTCGCTTTCCGCTCCACTTTTTCTTCTGTAACTCTTTTCCTACTAA
>NZ_VUMO01000023.1 GCF_009696145.1 Pseudoramibacter porci | reverse complement strand
GAACCACTCAGGACCGAATCGTCCTATATTTCGATTTCAATTTATAAATCTACAAATTGCAGCTTGATATTAAATCAAACGAGGCTCCTGAGTATTTTCTCAGAGCCTCGTTTGTCTACAGTCTGAGAAGCATTCATTAGAATGCTTCTATTTTTTTAGTCTGTTGACCATGGCACAAAGGGGTGGGGATTTTGGATGGCTGATAGGACTTTTTGATTGAGATCTGGGATATCAGTGCGCAGTTTGGCAACAAAGTTCTTAACATCCTCGCGTTTTGTAAAACCATCTGCAGGACAGGTCGATCCGATAATCGGTAACGATTGACATTTTGAATTGTAGACAATATCTTTTTCGTTGACAAAAACCAGTGGACGAATGAGCGTGATCTGCTTTCGATCTAAAAACGTAACGGGTTGAAAGGTATTAATGCGGCCTTCGTAAAAAAGACTTAAGAAAAAAGTTTCAACCGCATCGTCAGCGTGGTGCCCCAGAGCTAATTTGTTGCATTTGAGTTTGCGGCATAGATTATGCAGTGCGCCACGCCGCATTCTTGCGCATAAAGAGCATGGATTTGATTCGTTGCGAATGTCAAAAACAACGGTGGCGATTGACGTTTTTAATATCGTATAGGGGACATGAATGTCATGACAATAAGTGATTAGCGGAGAAAAATCCATGCCGTCAAGTCCAGCGTCGATGGTTACAGCTTCAAGGTCAAATTGAACGGGTGCGAATTTTTGATATCGTGCCAGTGCTGCCAATAAGGCAATGCTGTCTTTTCCGCCAGATAACCCTACAGCGATACGGTCACCGTTTTCGATCATATGGAATTGTTGAATAGCGCGGCGCATTGGCCCTAATATTTTTTTCATAAATTAACGATCCTTTAAATAGTAAACTATCAATTGTATTTTATCCTTTTTGGTGTAAAATAGATGTCATAGTATTTTTTATTCTAACACGAATGAGAAGACAATACAAAAAGGAGCATTTCTTTGGCACATTCAATTATACAATTTTTTTCGTTTCTTCCAAATTGGCTTGAAGTTTTTACTATTTCAATGATTCCAATCGTTGAACTGAGAGGCGCAAT
The DNA here is from genome assembly GCF_009696145.1 of Pseudoramibacter porci. GTDB lineage: Bacteria > Bacillota > Clostridia > Eubacteriales > Eubacteriaceae > Pseudoramibacter > Pseudoramibacter porci. Next base: position 4,424 of record NZ_VUMO01000023.1, on the reverse strand, counting down.
TCCAGTCGGAACGCTTTTGATGCGTATGCCTTATCTGCAGGCTTTTTTACTTGCCTGGGCAGGATCAATCATTCCGGCACCAATTATTTTAAAATTTTTACCGGTGTTTTTGAAATGGATGAGAGGGAAAAAAGGTGCTTTAGGGCGTTTCGCGGAGTGGCTGCATACCCGAGGGATCAACAAATCAAAGAGCATCACCAAATATAAGTTTTGGGGATTGATGATTTTTATTGCGATACCACTGCCTGGAACAGGTGTTTGGACGGGGTGTCTGGCGGCATCGTTGATTGAGATGGATTTTAAACAAGGTGTATTATCAGCTGTTTTAGGCTCCGCAATTGCAGGAATGATTGTTACGACCCTTTGTGCATTTGGATTGATGGCAGTAGGTGCGTGATGAAATCTGATATCCGCCTGCTTGCCTTGGATCTAGACAACACACTTTTAAATTCCGAAAAAAAAATTTCAGAAGCTAATCAACACATACTCAAGCAGTGCGAAAGAGAAGGTATTCGTGTTGTAACAGCGAGTGGACGATTTTTTCATTCACAGCTTAGTTTTACAGATCAACTTAGCACGAAAATTCAGAATAATTGGCATGTTTGTAATGGCGGAGCGGGAATTTACGCTGGTCACGAGTTGATTTGGCGAGAGCATGGTTTTAAGGCAGACGTCTTTGAAGCATTATTGAAACAAATTCGAAAAACTTCATTATTTTATTTTGTAGATACGGTTTCGAAGGTTTATTATGACCATACGTTGACGGCAATGCCAAGTCAAAGGGCTCAGCAGGTTATGAGAAATCCCTATGTCTATCGCACAACTTGTATTGATAATATCAAGGCTCCAGTGCGGATTATCTTTTATTGCCGAAATGAAAAAGAAGTTGCTGCCGCTCATCAAATCCAAACAAAAGGGGCAGTCGCTTATGACGGCGGTGACAAAATTGTCGAAATAGCGCCGAAGTCGTTGAATAAAGCACAGGCATTGGCCAGGGTGTGCACACATTATGGCATTTTGCCTGAGCAGGTTGCAGCCATCGGAGATGACGAAAATGACTTGCAGATGATTAAAATGGCTGGAATTGGCATTGCGATGTGTCATAGCAGCGAAGGATTAATAAAAAATGCAGACATCATTGGGGCATATGATTGCGACCATGATGGCGTGGCTGAAATTGTCAAGCGTTATATTTTATCGAAATGACGAAAGAGAAGAGGCTTAAAAAACGATGCTTAAGGAACTTTCAAAAGAATTTTACCAAAATAAACGTCAACAACTATACGATTTACTGCCAGATCAAAGCGTCACGGTGATCTGTGCAGGCAGTGAAGTCAGTAAATCATTGGATGAAAATTATCCATTCTATGTGAACAACAATTATTTGTATTTGACAGGGTTAACTGAGCCTGACGGAATATTAGCTTTGGTAAAAAAGAACGGGCAAAATACGACGAGCCTGTTCATTCGAAAACCGGACCCTTTTAAAGAGAAATGGTTTGGCCGCTACATTACGATTGAAGCAGCGCATGAGAAGTCAGGGATTGATGATATTCGCTATCTTGAAGATTTTGAATCCTTTTGTTCATCTTTGAAAGAACTCAGCTATTACGAGGATGATACGCTTCCAGATCATCAGAAAAGGAAGTTCGGATTTGAACATCAACACTCGCTCTTACCGCTTCTTTCTGAAATGCGATTGGTTAAATCTAATGAGGAGCTTGCGTTGATGCGTCATGCCATTCATCTGACACATCTTGGTATCAATCAAATTTTGGCAAATTTAAAACCGGGCGATTATGAGTACCAAGCTCAAGATATTTTTGAATATACAATTTTGAATCACGGCGCAGAAGAGACCGCTTTTGATACCATTGCAGTTTCAGGAGAAGATGCGCCCATTCTTCATTATATGACGAACCGAAAGAAGATGGCTGATGCAACCATGGTTCTCTTTGATCTCGGGGCGCGTTATCATGGGTATTGTGCTGACATTAGTCGGACCTTTCCAGTAAACGGACATTACACAAAAGACCAGCGCGCATTGTACGAAGCGGTGCTAAAAGCCCAACACGAAATCATTTCATATTATCAGGCTGGAACAAATATGAAGGACGTTCAAGAAAAGTCCCGAGAATTACTTAATCAATATGGTCTTGCGACAGGGCTGTTTGATCCTCGGAAGACCATTGACGATTATTATTATCACGGCATTGGGCATTCTTTAGGCTTGGACACACACGACCTTTGCGAAGATCGAAACGTGACGCTGAAACCGGGAATGGTCATCACTTGTGAACCGGGGTTGTATATGGCAGATCGCGGGATGGGCGTTCGAATTGAAGATGATATCTTGATTACAGAGAATGGCCCAGTTGTTTTATCGGAAGAAATACCAAAATCGGTAGATGTGATTGAAAGCATGATGCAATGAAGGAGGGAACGATGTACGATTTAATTATTATCGGCTCAGGGCCGGCAGGTATGACAGCAGGCATATATGCACAGCGTGCAGGACTCGATGCGCTTGTCATTGAACGAAATTTTATGAGCGGCGGACAAATCATCGATACCTATGAAGTCGATAACTATCCGGGACTTCCCAATATTAATGGATTTGATTTGGCTCAGAAAATGAGAGAACACGCAGATCAGTTGGGCGTTCAATTTAAAATGGGTGATGTCCAAAAAGTAGAGGATCTTGGTGAAGAAAAAAAGGTAATCACGTCAGAAGAGACACTGACCGCCAAGGCCGTTTTGTTTGCGACTGGTGCAAAACACAGTCTTTTGAACATTCCAGGAGAGGCAGAATACGCAGGTAAAGGGGTTTCGTATTGCGCAACTTGTGACGGCGCATTCTATAAAGACAAAGATGTTGCTGTTGTAGGCGGCGGTAATGTTGCCGTTGAAGACGCCATATTTTTAGCAAGAGCGTGTCGAAAAGTTTATCTTGTTCACCGGAGAGATCAACTCCGTGCTCAAAAGGCTTTACAGAATAAACTTTTTGAATCTGATCGGGTTGAACTGGTTTGGCATCATCTTCCGGTAGAAATTATTGGGGAAAACGGCCAGGTGAAGGGATTACGGACAAAAGATAAAAATACAAATAAAGAACAAGTGTTGGACGTGTCTGGGGTTTTTATTGCCGTTGGGATCGTTCCAAATACTGACGGATTTGATCAAATTTGCAAATGTGACGAAAAAGGCTATATGATTGCTGGCGAAGACGGTCGAACATCTACACCGGGAATTTTTGCGGCTGGGGATGTTCGAAAGAAAGAAGTTCGTCAGGTGGCAACGGCAGTTGGTGACGGTGCCAACACAATCGCATCAGTTGAAAGATATTTAAACACAAAAGAATGGTAAAATCAGATTAGGAGGATCAATCTATGAAAACATTGGTCGCATATTTTAGCGCAACAGGAACAACTAAACGGATTGCAGAAATGGTGGCGAAGGCATCAAAGGCTGACCTTTTTGAAATCAAACCGGAAACGCCGTACACTCCAGAGGATTTAAATTGGCAGGATGATAAAAGCCGGACATCTGTGGAAATGAAGGATCAGCCCGATTTTAGACCGCCAATGGCAGAATCGACACCAGATATCAGTGACTACGATCGCATTTATGTTGGCTTTCCGATTTGGTGGTATAAAGCGCCGACGATTGTCAATACATTCTTTGAAGGAGCAGAATGGAAGGGAAAACAAGTTGCCCTTTTTGCAACGTCAGGCTCCAGCGGTATTGATGGTGCTTGGGAATCCCTTAATTCGTCAGCATCAGGTGCTGTTTTGGTTGCAGCAAAGCGCTTTTCATCATCGGCCTTTCAAGATGAAGTGGACACCTGGGTTGAAACTATGTAATCAACCCGCCTCTATGATTTGAGCAGGTACCAATATGAAAATTGCAGTCTCTTACGATCAAGGTCAGGTCTTTGATCATTTTGGAAAAACCAAACAGTTTAAAGTGTTCGATACAGAAGGCAAAGGGGTAAAGACGAAGTGGATTGTCGACGCACCTGAGCAAAATAAGTTCATGCTGGTTGGTTTTTTAAAGGGAATCGGCGCAGATGTATTAATTTGTGGAAAAATAGGCAAAGATGCCAGACAGATGTTGACAGACAGGAATATTCAAATTTTTGCTGGCGTATCGGGCGATGCAGATGCAGCGATTGAACATTTGCTTCAAGGTCAGTTGAAAGATGACGTCTCGGCAGTCTGCACAGGGAATATGTAGAATAATAAAAAACCGCAATGTGATATGTACCCTCTTTACTGGACAACCAGTAAGGAGGGCATTTTTATGCGTTATAGTTTTGAGTTTAAGTTGAAATGTGTAGAACTTTACAGATCTGGAAGATGGCCTAAAACGCCAGATGGTATTTCTGCTCATAACTTTCATAACACGATTCGCACATGGTCAAA
>NZ_VUMO01000022.1 GCF_009696145.1 Pseudoramibacter porci | reverse complement strand
AACCACTCAGGACCGAATCGTCCTATATTTCGATTTCAATTTATAAATCTACAAATTGCAGCTTGATATTAAATCAAACGAGGCTCCTGAGTATTTTCTCAGAGCCTCGTTTGTCTACAGTCTGAAATGCCCCTAAGCCATTATGGTTTAGGGGCATTTTTGCGTATGTGGGATTATGCTTCTCTGTGGGTTTTATGACCGACAGGAGGCAAAAAAGGAGATAAGAACGATTCTGCAACGAAAGATATTTTAACAAGAATAATTGATCAGTTTTTATTTGTAGTCAGGAATATCCTTTTCATGCTTGAAACCCCATACCATGATGGAATAGAATACTGGCATGAGATCCCGTCCCATTTCCGAAAAGGAATATTCAACATGTGGAGGGATTTCATTAAACTGCTTCCTGACGATCAGCATCGCGCTAAATTCGGTGATCTGCCATTACTTTTATCACGAAGAAGTGAAGAAATCTGCAAAGAGAAAGCATAACTGACATGCGTGAAGCAATATTCAAACAAAAAGGAGGTAGAAGGAAAATGATAACTATTGAAAGCGGCCATGATTATGGTATATGGACATCTTCCGGATGACAAAGAGAAGATACTGGCGATGCTCAAACAGGGTGCAGACGAACAGGGGGAAGATCGGTTGCGGATGCGAAGAGACAGCATGAGAAGCTTATGATCAGAGTAAAAAAGTAATAAGTTAGATGTCAGTGTCGAATATGAGCTTTTGGAGGTAATGATAATGAAGATTGACTTTAATGATATAGATTCAATGACGCTCCCGGGTATGAATAACGGCACCGGTATGATGAGCGCCCGTATGTATAATGATGCTTCCTATCGGATCATCCCAACCTCTATCCATCCGGGAGGAAGTATCGGTATCCATAAACAGGAATCAGGCGATGACATGAACTATGTGATCAGTGGAACAGGCAAAGCGTTTTGCGACGGTGTAGAGGAAGAATTGAGACCGGGCGTGATGCATATCTGCCCGAAAGGATCAGAGCACGCGATTGTTAATACAGGAGAGGAGGATCTGGTTATGCTGACCATCGTGGTGAAGAAATGAGTCTATACGTATTTAAGGAACTTCTGATCAAAGGAACGATGTTAGGAAAAAAACAGCTTACAGTAGGAGAGGCCATTGGTCGAGAACTGGCTGGTTGAAAGAAGTGAAGGGAGGGCATGATGAGCCATAAGCTTCTTGTCTATTGGGACATTACAAAACCACAACGGCAAAAGATTCGTGATATCGCGGCGGCGCACAGCTGGAAGGCAGTTTTTGAAACAGATCTGGAAAAGGCGGCTCAGGAAGCGCGGGATGCAGAGATTTTATTTGGGGCGGATACGGCGCCTCTGCGCCAGGCTAAGGCGCTCAAGTGGTTCTGCACCAACTGGGCCGGCGTCAACGCGTATCTCAAGGACGGTGTGCTGCCCAACGACACATGTGTGCTGTCCAATTCCGCCGGGGCCTACGGGGTCACCATTTCGGAGCATATTGTCATGACGGCCCTGATGATGATGCGGCAGTATCGCCGCCACGAGGCCATTTTAAACGACACGTCTCAGACATCCTGGAAAGGGGTAGTGCCCATGCACGCCCTGTGCGGCAGTCGGATCACCCTGCTGGGCACCGGGGACATCGGCAGAACTTTTGCCTCTCGGGTCAGAGGCTTCGAACCGGCATCGGTGATCGGCGTGAACCGCAGCGGCCGGGCGGTGCCAGGGTGCGACCGGGTCTGCCAGGTTGCAGATCTGGCAGATGTCCTGCCGGAAACAGATCTGCTCGTCATGAGCCTGCCGGAGACGCCGGAAACAGTCGGGATCATGAACCGGGAGATGCTGGCCCGGCTGCCGAAAGACGCCTATCTCGTGAATGTCGGCAGAGGGAGCGCCATCGACGAAGGGGCGCTGGTCGACGCCTTAAATGCCGACCGGCTGGCAGGGGCCGCGCTGGACGTCATGCAGACGGAGCCGGTCCCGGCGGACAGCCCCCTGCGAACGGCAAAGCACCTCCTGCTGACGCCCCACTGCGCTGGCAAAATGGCGTTGGATTATACAAGAGAGAAGAGCGTAGCGATGTTTTGCGAAGATCTGGAAAATTACCTGACCGGCAAGCCTTTGAAGCATCGCGTCGATAAAAAGCGGGGCTATTGAGCGGGCCAGAGGATTGAGCATGCTTTCGCTCACAGCAGGGGGCATGCGGCGCCAGAAAAAGCCGCGGCTTTGGCGATCGCCTCCGCCAAAGCGAAAAAGATGATAGGGAACAGCAGCAGACCATGATATAATAAAACTAACGTTAGCGTCATAAAATGACGGCGGAGATTTGATATCACAGGAGGCATTGCCATGGAATTTTCAGAACTGATCAAAGCGCGGTATTCGTGCAAGAAGTACGACGGCCGACCGGTGGAACCGGCAAAACTCCAGCAGATTCTCGCAGCCGGGCGCCTGGCCCCGACGGCGAAGAACCTGCAGGAACAGAAGATTTACGTGATCGAGAAGCCGGAAGACCTGGCGAAGGTGGATCAGCTCACCCCGTGCCGCTACGGCGCCGGAACCGTGCTCCTCGTCGCCTACGACCAGAACAATATGTACACTTATCCCGGAGAGCGGTACACCTCTGGCATCGAAGACGCGACAATTGTGGCCACCCATCTGCTCCTCGCGGCCAAGGACGCCGGGGTGGACAGCTGCTGGCTCAACCGCTTCGATCCTGACAAAGCGGCCGAGATTTTCGGTTTGCCGGCCAACGAAAAAGTGGTGATGCTGCTGGATCTCGGCTATCCCGCAGAAGGCGCGGGCCCCCTGGAACGGCATACCCAGCGCAAAGACCTCAGCGAAACGGTGACGTACCTTTAAACAACAAGAGACTTGTGTCGATACACAAGTCTCTTGTTTGCGTGTTAAAGTGGGTGATCATCTGCGGAGCGCCCACTTTATTTTATTTGTAGGGTCGTCCGCAGCTGCTTAAGGAATCTTTCTGCAATGGGCGTAAAAGTTTGATACCGGTTCCAGACAATAAAGAGTTTGGTCTCAGCTGCAGGTTCCAAAGGGCGGAAGACAAGTCCGCTGTCTTCAGACGTATCGATCAGGTGATCAAAAGTAAGAAGGTAGCCAAGGCCTTCCCTTGTGAAGATGGAACCATTGTAGGCTAGGCGAAAGGAGCCTTCCAGCTTTAATTTTGAAAATGATGCCCCAGCCCATTCTTTGATTTCATGATCCCATGCTTGCTCAGAGCAAAATAGGGGAAGCCCGATCAGATCCGTTACGCGGATCTTTTTTTTCTTTGCCAGAGGGTCATTGGTTGGGATTACAAGTCCCCATTTATCGCTTTCTGGAAATTCAATGGATTCATATTTGCGGCCGTCGGGGTATTCTGCCAGAACGAGGAAATCCAGCAGCCCGTTGTCGAGCTTGTCGGCAATCTGCTCGGTATCGCCGCTTGTAATGTGGTAGTGCAGGTTGGGATAGCGCCTCTTGAATGCTTTGATAACTTGGGCAAGATATTTGAGCTGACAAGATTCTGCTAAACCGAGATAGAGGTCGCCGCCAGTGATGTCATCAAGGGATGTGAATTCCTGCTCGATTTTATTCGCCAGGCTGACCAAGTCTTCCGCGCGGTTCTTCAGAAGAATGCCTTCGTCCGTCAGACGGATACTGAAGCTGTGACGGGTAAAGAGTTTTTTCCCCAGTTCGTCTTCCAGGGACTTCATCTGCTTTGAAAGTGTGGGCTGCGTGACATGCAAAAACGCAGCAGCGCGCGTCATGTTTTCTTCTCTTGCAATGGCAAGAAAGTATCTGAGCGTTTTGATTTCCATGAGCGTATTCCTTTCGTCCTGTCTATGATATGCAATAAATGAATATCATGATATTCATTATAATCATTAGCGAGACGGTGTTCAAATATTTATGCTTAAGAAGGCAAAGCAATAATTGTCGGAGAAGGAATTAAAACAGGGAGATCATTAAAATAGGAGATCATGATGAAGAAAGAAGAATTAAATCTTACACAGGAATGGGATAAAACTTTCCCGAAGAGCGATAAAGTGGTACACAGCAAGGTGACATTTGTCAATCATTTTGGAATCACCCTTGCCGCAGATATGTATGTACCGAAGACGAAAGCGGGCAAACTTCCAGCAATCGCTGTTGCAGGTCCGTTCGGTGCGTGCAAAGAACAGGCATCCGGACTTTACGCTCAGACGATGGCTGAAAGAGGCTTTCTGACGATCGCCTTTGATCCGTCATTTACTGGCGAATCCGGAGGGTTCCCGCGGGCAATGCATTCACCGGATATTAATGTCGAGGATTTCCAGGCGGCTGTTGATTTTTTGTCGTGTCATGACCATGTTGATTCGGAAAGGATTGGCATTATCGGTATCTGCGGATGGGGCGGCATGGCGCTGCAGACCGCATGTATCGACACAAGGATCAAAGCGACGGTGATATCGACGATGTATGATATGACGAGAGTTGCAGGAAACGGATATTTTGACGAAGCAGACAATAAAGCGGCAAGAAAAGCGGCAAGGGAAGCCGTCAATCAGCAGCGCATCGCGGATTACGAAAACGGCACCTACGCGTTGGCCGGAGGCGTTGTGGATCCCCTTCCGGAGGACGCCCCCTTTTTCGTGAAGGATTATTACGACTATTATAAGACAAGCAGAGGTTATCATGCCCGTTCACTGAATTCTAATGGGGGCTGGGCCGTACAGGCAGGCACATCTTTAGCCAATACGCGGCTGTTTACCTATGCAGGTGAGATTGACAGTGCGGTGCTGATGATCCATGGGGAAAAGGCCCATTCCTGCTATATGAGCCGGGATGCATTTAAACTTCTAAATGGCAATAACAAAGAATTAATGATCGTTCCCGGCGCCGTTCATACGGATCTTTATGATGGCGGCGGAAAGGATGCGATCCCCTTTGATAAGATCGAAACCTTCATGACGACATGGTTGAAGTAGGGACGCGATATGAAATTAAAAACGTTTCTTGAAAAAATGGATTCAGGCGAAGAAATTGAAGCGGGGTCGGCATACCATCTTTTTATGCATAGTCTCTCCCAGGAAGCACTGCGCATCACGGCAGAGATGAACAATGCTTATCACACACCGGAAGAACTAGTGGTATTGATGCGGGAACTGACGGGCCAGCCGGATTTTCCGCCTTTCGGTCTCTTTCCGCCGTTCTATACTGACTGCGGCAAGCATATTCACTTCGGGAAGAATGTGTTTGTAAATTCTGGCTGCCGATTTCAGGACCAAGGCGGTATTTGGATCGGAGATAATGTATTGATCGGCCACAATGCGGTGTTGGCGACATTGAACCATAATCCGGACCCGCAGAAACGGGGGAACCTCATTCCATCTAGAATTGTAATCGGGAACGGGGTCTGGCTTGGGGCGAATGTGACGGTATTGCCTGGCGTGACCATCGGAGAAGGCGCGATTATCGCCGCCGGCGCAGTCGTTACAAAAGATATCCCGGCCAGAACGGTCGCAGCTGGTGTCCCAGCGAAAGTGATCAAAACGATTAAAGCAGCAGAGGCAGGCGTAGAAGTGTAGCGCGAAACAGACGCAAGAATGGAATGTTTTTCCAGAATCTCGTCGTTCATTTTTTTCGCTCACTTTCTTAAGTGTGATATCATTATACATCAGATTTTTTGAAATATGTATCTGTAGATACAGCAATTCGCCGCTTTTTGGCGTATACTATGATCAATCGCAGGAAGGGCAGCGCATTCATTTAAGATGTTAAGATGGCGCTGTTTTGGATATTGAAATCATAAAAAAGGAAGTGTGATAAAATGATTAATGAACGAAAAGTTGCTGTGGTCGGATGCGGTTTTGTAGGGTCTTCGTCAGCGTTTGCACTGATGCAGAGCGGGCTCTTTTCGGAAATCGCCCTGCTTGACGCGAATGCCGAAAAGGCGGAAGGCGAAGCCCTGGACATCTCCAACGGCGTGCCCTTTATCGGGCAGACGCAGGTGTACGCGACGGATTACGACGGCATTATGGACGCGGCCATCATCGTGATCACGGCCGGCGCCGCGCAGAAGCCGGGCGAAACCCGCCTCGACCTGGTCAATAAGAATGTGGGCATTTATAAAAGTATCATCCCCGAGATTGCGAAGCGCGGCTACGAAGGCATCCTGCTGATCGTGTCCAACCCGGTGGATATTCTGACACTGGCGGCGGTTAAATTGTCCGGATTTCCAGAAAACCGCGTGTTTGGATCGGGCACCGTGCTGGATACCGCAAGACTAAAGAGCAAGCTGGGCGAACATCTTTCTGTGGACGGCCGCAGTGTGCACGCATTTATCATCGGCGAACACGGTGACAGCGAAATTGTAGCCTGGGGCAGCACCAATGTCTCGGGAGTGCCGCTGGATACCTTCTGCGAAATGCGCGGACATTATCAACATATGGAAGCCATGCGTCAAATCGCGGAGGACGTCAAAAACAGCGCCTACGAAATCATCGCGAAGAAAAAAGCCACCTATTACGGCATTGCCATGTCGGTTGTCAGAATCTGCCGGGCCATTGTCATGAATGAAAAGAGCATTCTCCCAGTCTCTTCCGTGATGCACGGCGAGTACGGCATTTCCGATATTTCCCTCAGTATGCCGGCGATTGTGGGGAGAAACGGCGTGGAAACCCATATTCCCATTGTCCTGAATCAGGATGAACAGGCCAAACTGGAAAAATCTGCGGACACGTTAAAAACAATCGCGGAAAACGCGGGATTATTGTAGGAGAAGGCAAATCTTTCCTATACCAAGAGAAAACCGTTAAACAACAAGAGACTTGTGTCGATACACAAGTCTCTTGTTTCAGACTGTAGACAAAGTCTAGGGCAAACGCTCTAGGCTTTGTTTATTATCGCAATCATTTTTCACCTGTTGCCATACAACCGTGGTAAAATAGCAATAATAGAAACAGGCCATGCATTCAGTA
>NZ_VUMO01000021.1 GCF_009696145.1 Pseudoramibacter porci | reverse complement strand
CTTACTGAATGCATGGCCTGTTTCTATTATTGCTATTTTACCACGGTTGTATGGCAACAGGTGAAAAATGATTGCGATAATAAACAAAGCCTAGAGCGTTTGCCCTAGACTTTGTCTACAGTCTGATCTCCCTGTGATGATATACAGGGAGATTTTTATGTATTATTATTTAGGTACATAACCAATAAATTTGATTTCTGGATTTAATTTATGATCGAAATTAAAACAACTAATTGAACCATTAGGGAGAAAATCAAATTGAATACAGTCTTCCGAAAAAACATGAACGTAGGATAACCATGTCTGAATTACTGTACCGTGGGCAACAACGAGAACAGTTTTTTCGAGATTCATTTTCATAATTTCGAGTATTTCAGATGTAAAACGCCGATATACTTCACGCATTGATTCACCTTCTGGAGGTACAAAATCAGAAGGATGAGCTTTGAAAGTTTTCATAATATCATTGAATTGACGATTAGCTTCATCATTTGATAATCCCTGCAATTTTCCGCACTTAATTTCATGGAGATTCGGACGGATTATAGGAGTAATATCATAATGATATTTTAATGCACCTTTCATTGTATCTTTAGCACGACTTAAAGGGCTGACATAGGCAACATCCAGATGAATATCTTTAAAATACTGACCGACCGCATCAGCTTGAGCAATTCCTTTTGATGTTAATTGCGTATCTAGAATCCCTTGAACAATATGATCATGATTTTCATAAGTTTCACCATGGCGGACCAAATAAAGTGTTGTTTTCATAAATTATATTTCCTTTGTAATTATTTACGGATAATAATTTGGTATATATATTAATTTTATCTTCATAAACTAATAAATTTTAATATTATTTTCTTTTGAGATAAAATATATATTATCGTTTGCAATCCCCCCTTTCTTTCCTTTATACTCATAGCCAGGGGGAAATACAATGGAACAACAGATTGATAAAAAATCGTTCGCGTTAAAGTCTTCAGACGGAAAGACGACGCTTCACGGAACAGTTTGGATGCCGGTAGTGCCGGCAGGAGTGGTGCAGATTGTCCATGGTATGCAGGAATACGTCGGCCGCTACGAAGGATTTGCCCGGTATCTGGCAGCTCGGGGCTTTGTGGTGGCGGGCCACGACCAACTGGGCCACGGCAGATCGGCGGCGTCAAATGACGATTTAGGCTATTTTGGCGGCGGGGATTCGGAAAAGATGTTGGAAGAAGATATCCACCGGGTCAACAAAAGGCTGCGGGAAGCCTATCCGCAGCTGCCGCTGATTTTGTTCGGCCACAGTTTCGGTTCCTATCTGGTTCGGGATTACCTAACCTGTTATCCGGTGACGGCGGCCGGGGTCATCTTGTCCGGCTGCGGCATGCAGGCGATGTCGATGGTGAATATGGCTCGGGTGATTGGCCATGTGCTTAAGTTTTTCAAAGGAGCGCGCTACCGCTCGCCGCTGATGAACCGCATCGCCTTCGGCCACTATCTGGACCGGATCGAAAATCCGATTACGGAAAAGGATTGGCTGTCCCACAACACGGCGGAAAATCGGCGCTACATCGCCGACCCGAAGTGTAATTACACTTTCACTCTCAATGGGTTTTTTACGATCGGGAATCTTGTGGAGCGCACCCAGGACCCGAAGCAGATGGCGAAGATCCCTAAGGATCTGCCAATTCTGCTCATTAGTGGCGCAGAAGATCCCGTCGGGGATTATGGTGAGGCGGTGCAGCACATTTTTCGGATCTATAAAGAAGATTTAAACCTTCAGCATGTGAACATGATGCTGTATCCAGGCTTTCGGCACGAGCTTTTGCAGGAAATCGGCCGAGAGCAGGTTTTTGAGGATCTTGCGGATTGGAGCGCAAAAAATTGCTTGTAATGGGCAAAACAACATCCGAAAATTTGACAAAATCAAATAAAAAAGATAAGCTAAAAAATAAACACAGGGGAGCTTTTGCTGAGAAAGGCCGATGCCTGACCCTCATGACCTGATCCGGACAATGCCGGCGCAGGGAGTGGTACCGCTGAAGCGTCCTCCTGAAAAACAAGGAGGTTTTTTTTATGGCTTTACAACATTTTTTTGAATCCGCCGGCGGAAAAGGGCTGACGGTAGCGGTAGCGGCAGCGCTGCTTATCGTGGCGGCCTTTGCCGGGAAAAAGCGTGCGAATCAGACGCAATCGCCTCAGGTCCAGCGTTTTGACACCCGGGCCCTTGTGGTGTCAGCGCTGTGCATCGCGTTGTCCTTCGTGCTGGCTCAGATTCGGCTCTTCAAACTGCCCCAGGGCGGGTCGGTCACAGCCTTTTCCATGCTGCCCATCGCGCTGTGCGCCTACCTCTTTGGCGTGAAGTGGGGAGTGTTAGCCGGCGTGTGCCTCGGGCTCATGAACCTGATGTTCGACCCTTACGTCATTCATCCGGCCCAGCTGCTCATCGACTATATTCTGGCCTTCGGGGCTCTGGGTATCGGCGGGGTATTTCGAAATCAGAAAAAAGGCCTGCTCAAGGGCTATCTCCTCGGGATTTTCGGACGCTACGTCTGCGCTGTGGCCTCGGGGGTGATTTTCTTCAGAGCCTACGTGCCGAAGAATTTCAACGCCTGGACCTGGTCGTTGTGGTACAATTTCACCTATATCGCAGCTGAAGGGGTGATGACGGTGATCGTCCTGTGTATTCCGGCGGTGAGTCGTACTTTCGAGGGAATGCGGACGAAAATAGACGCCGGCCGGGCGTAAAAAAAACAGCAGATGGCACGCCATCTGCTGTTTTTTGTTTAGAGAGGATTTAGAGAATCGTTTCAGTTTCAAAAGCCGTCCATGGGATATCGACAGCCTTGCCCTGGTTGATGATTTCGTCGACGTGCATCAAAAGCGGGAAGTCTTTTGTGTCGGCCTTGCCGTTTTTCGCCAGAGCCTTGACTGCGCGGGCGGTCCGCGTGGCGATGACGATGGATTCGAGGGTGACCCCAGCTAATTCCTGCATGGCGTCGTCAAAGCTCATGCCCCGGCCGAGAAGGGTGCCGATTTTGCGGGTACGGCCGCCGAAAATGGTGACGTAGAGGTCCCCAGCGCCGTAGACGATGTTGTCGTCCTGGCCGCCTGCCAAGGCGAGGAGCCTGCGCATTTCACGGACACTCTGTCCGAAGAGGGCCGCCTGGGAATTGTAGTGGATCGCGCCGATGCCTTCGCGTTTTTCAGCGAGGCCCACCGCCAGAGAGACGCCGAGAGCGTAAGCGTTCTTCAAAGCCACCGCGCATTCGACGCCGGTGACGTCGGTGGAGAGGCTGACGTGGTAATAATCTGTTTCAAACAGGGATTTCAGGTAGCGCAGGGTGTCGATGTCCGTGCCGCAGAAGGCGACCGCCGAGTGGTCCTTGTCGGCGAGTTCGTAGCTCGTGCACGGGCCGCCGATGGCGTTCATATTCAAATCTTTTCCCGCTTCGGTGGACTTCCAGAAATCCGGGTAGGTCATCATCGTACCGTCTTCGCGGTCGATCATGCCCTTGGTCACGGTGATGACCGGGACGTCTTTGTTCAGCTTCGGCAGTACTTCTTCAGCGAACCAGTCGACGCCGAAGCTGGAAACGCCGCCGAGGATAACGTCAGCGCCTGCGATTGCGTCTTCCATTTCTTCAACCTGATAATATTTGATGCCGTCGTGCAGGGTGCGCTTTAAGTTGATGTGGAAATTGTCTTTGCGCAGGCCGTCGATGACGTCGCGGTCGAGGGGGGTGCCGACGAGACGAATTTCGTGCCCGTTTTCAAAGGTTGGGAAAGTCAGAGCCGATGCCATCTGTCCAGCGCCGATAAACGTTAAAATTGCCATAATATTACCTCCAGCATTCATTGATCAAATTTTTTGGGTGATGGGTCGTGTCTTGCTTGATAGTGGCTTTATTATATCGGCATCCCTTCGGAGCGTCAATAGAATTTGGACGAATTTCTCATATTGGGAGAAATCCCAAAACGCGGAAATTTAATGAGGGGATCTGTGTTAAAATAAAAAGAAAAAGCGGGAAATTTTATGGATCAATACAAAATCAATTTAATTTTGCGGGTAGCCAAACTGCATTACGAGCTCGGCATGAGCCAGATCGAGATCGCGCGCCAGGAGCATCTGTCAAAATCGACGGTCAGCCGGCTCATCGCTCAGGCTCAGGAGATGGGAATGGTGAAAATTTCGATTGTCGAGCCCAAGCACGCCTTTGTCGAGCTGGAAAACGCGATGGCGGAGACCTTCGGCCTCAATCGGGTGACCATTCTGCCCGACGTGGTGGGCAATCGCGACGTGCTCAGAAAAGATGTGTGCGCAGCTTTAGCGGATGATTTAAGCCGTGACGTTCAAGACGGGGACATCGTCGGGGTCGCCTGGGGCCACACGATGTCGGTGCTGGCTGGGGTGCTGCCCAAACATATCAACAAGAAAAAGGTCAAAATTATCCAGCTCAACGGCGGCCTGTCGAAGGCGCTGTACGACGCCGGGGCCGATCAAATCGTTCGCGCTTTTGTCAATTGTTTCGAGGGAGAAGGGTATCTGCTGCCGGCGCCGGCCCTGGTCGACACGCCGGATATTGCCGTGAGCATCGAGCGGGATTCCTCGGTGAGCCGGATCATTCGATTCGCGGAACATTGCCGAACGGCGATTTATTCCGTCGGAACCATTGGCCACTCCACGGCGCTGTACCAAATGGGTTATTTTTCGGACGCGCAGTACCAGGCCATTGAAGATAAATCGGTCGGCGATGTCTGTTCCCATTTTGTCGACGCTGAGGGAAACATTGCCGATCCCCTTCTGGATGCCAGGGTGGTGGCGACGCCTTTGTCAAAAATCAAGGCAGTGCCCAATAAAATGGTGGCGGCGGTGGGCGTCGACAAAGCGCCGGCGATTTTGGCAGCCCTTCGCGGGGGCATGGTCGATCAATTGTACATCGATCAGCCGGCGGCGGCGGAAGTCATGCGCATGGCGGCCGAAAAAAAATAAAGCGGTCCTATCTCAGGATCGCTTCTGCGGTTTTGACGTCGACGTAGAGGTGGCTGGCGAGGCCGCCTTTCAGCGCGGCGCGCAGCACCTTGTCCTTGCGGGGATCGCTGGCGATGAGCAGCCGGTTGGGGATGTGCCGGATGGTGTCGAGGGCGACACCGACGACCCGGTGATCGAGGGCTTCGTCGAAGAGCTCGCCCTCTGCGTTAAGAAAATGGCCGCAGCAGTCGCCAACACAGCCGTCCGCGGCCATTTGCGCGTACTGCACGTCGTCGATGATGCCCATCTCAAAAATGACCGAGGGCCGGCCGAAAGCGCCGGCGGAGTAAATCGCCGTCTGGGATTGATGGGCCATTTGAATGATGTTTTGAATCTGCGAATCTTTTTTGATCGCGTCGGCGATATCTGCGCTGTCGACGATGGCCGGCGCTGGGATCACGTAAGCGTCGCCGTCGACACTGGCGGCGAATTTCTGCAGAATGGACAGCGCGCTGGTCTCATGGGCGAGGCGGGAATAGCCGCCGGTGAGCTGCAGCACCGAGACGCCCTTGCGGTGCAGTTTCGGCAGCATGTGGGACAGCGACTCCAGCGTGGTGCCCCAGGCGATGCTCAAAGTGGTGTGGTCGTCAATGTACCGGGGGAGATCGGCGATTAGTGCGGCGCACACATCGTTGAGGATGATTTGCGGATTGTCGACCATCACCGGAACGATGGTCACCCGATCCACGGGGAAACGTGCGGTCAATTCGTCCTCGAGCTCCGTGTACATCAAAGCCGGTTCTTTGATGTGGACCTCGATGAGGCCTAAGTCCTTGCCCATTTTGAGCAGCCGGCTGACGGTGGATTTGCTGATGCCCTCCTTTTCAGCGATTTGGACCTGGCCCATATTGCATTCGTAGTAAAGCTTGGAAATGCGGATGATCTGGTTGATGCGGTAGGTGTCTTTTGCCATTTCTTTCTCCTTTGTTTCTCCTCTTTCTTTTTTCCGATTTCTTTTTTTCGAGTGTGTTGTGTCTCATTATAGCCGATGAAATCGCATAAAGGATAAAAACTTTACAGAAGATTAAGTTGTGAAAAAATTCCCAACATACATTGACATTTTCCCAAAAATCGTTTACAATAACCTTAGTAAAAAAAGTAAAGGAGAAAATTATGGGTATTGTGACACTAATCGGCGCAGGCCAAATGGCTTCTGCACTGACGTTTCCGCTGTTTGAAAATGGGAATGAAGTCCGTTTGGTTGGGACACCGCTGGACGGCGAGGTAATCGCCAGACTTCGCGAAGATAATTATCACATCAATCTGGACCGGACGCTCCACGAAGGGATCAAATACTACACGGTCGATCAGGTTGAAGAAGCGCTGGACGGCGCAGAACTGGTGGTCTGCGGGGTGTCGAGCTTCGGCGTCGATTGGTTCTTGAATAATATGTTCAAACTGATTCCTGAAGGGGTGCCGGTGATCTCAGTCACCAAAGGGATGATCGACTTGCCCGATGGCACGCTGCAGGTCTTCCCGGAATACTGGCAGGAACACATGCCGGAAGGCGTCAACGTGGAACTCTTTGCTATCGGCGGCCCGTGCACCGCCCGGGATTTGTCGGATCACGACCACTCTTTCGTCGCCTACTGCGGGAAGGATCTTAAAAAACTCGAATGGATTCGCAGCCATTTTGAAACGGATTATTACCACATCGCCCTGACGGACGACGTCGTCGGCCTCGAAGCTGCGGTGGCCCTCAAAAACGGCTACGCCCTCGGCACGGCGATGGCCATCGGCCTGAAGAACCGCCTCGGCGACGACGGCATTGCCCACGTCAATTCCAAGTCGGCGCTGTTCCAGCAGTCGGTTTGGGAAATGTACCAGCTGCTCGATATTGTCGGCGGCAATCAGAAAATGATCATGTACGCGGCAGGGGATTTGGATGTCACCGTGGCCGGCGGGCGCAGCCGCAAGGTCGGCCAGTATCTCGGCGAAGGGTACTCGATGCCGGAAATCGAAGAAAAACTGGCGGGGCAGACCCTCGAAGCGGTCGTCATTGCCACCAGAACGGCCCGCGCGGTCAAGGCGATGGCCAAGGTCGGCAAGGTCAAAGAATCGGATTTCCCGCTTCTGATGCACGTGGATCAATGCCTGAATCACGGCGCGAAGGTCGATATCCCGTGGAAGGATTTCCAGACCATTACCTGCGACGCGATCAAATAGAAATTTAAACGAAAAATTAAATAATCAAATTAAACATGCCGGGTGAACGGAAGGGGGAGCCGCTCACCCAGACAGGCGAAGTCCTCCCAAAACGATAAAGGAGAAACACAGATGAAATACGTATTGGGACTGGATTTGGGAACAAGCAGCATCAAAACGGTGCTTTTTGACCAAAATGGTAAGGAAGTGGCACAGCGCAGCGTGGAATATCCGGTGTATCAGCCGCACAATGGCTGGTCTGAACAGGATCCGGACGACTGGTATGAAGCCGGGGTCACGACGATCCGCTATTGCCTCGATATTTCGGGGGTGGCCGGCGAAGACGTCGCCGCCATCGGCATCGCCGGGCAGATGATGGGCGCCGTCCTTCTGGACAGCAAGGGCCAGCCGCTGCGCCGGGCCATTCTCTGGAACGACGCGAGAACGTCGGAAGCGGCGGAATCGGTGAGAAAGCTCATCGGCGACGATACGATGATGCGCATCAACTGCAACCCGGTGCGCCCGGGCCTGACTGCAGCGAAAATTCAGTGGGTCAAGGAAAACGAACCGGAAATCTGGGCCAAAACGGCGCACATTTTGCTGCCGAAGGATTATCTGCGCTACCGCTTGACCGGCGAATACGCGACAGAAGTGTCTGACGCGTCCGCCATGCAGCTTTTGGACGTGCGCAATCGCTGCTGGTCACCGGAACTCCTTGCCGCGATGGAAATCAAAGAATCTCAGCTCGGCAAGATGTACGAATCCACAGACGTGACCGGACAGCTGACCAAGGATGTCGCCGGGCTCCTCGGCCTTTCGGAAAAGACCATCGTCGTCGGCGGGGCTGGCGATAATGCAGCCGGCGCGGTCGGCACCGGTGTCGTCGCTCAGGGCCGCGCGATGACCACCATCGGCACCTCGGGCACGGTCTTCGCCTATTGCGACGAACCGATGATGGACGAAAAAGCCAGAGTCTACACCTTCTGTATGGCTGTGCCTGGCGCCTGGCATTTCATGGGCTCGGTTAACTCGGCAGGCAACTCGCTGAAATGGTACCGCAATACCTTCTACCCGTCGGACAAAGAATACGAACAGATCAACAAGGACGCCCTCAAATCGGCACCGGGCGCCAATAATTTGATCTACATGCCTTATCTGACTGGCGAACAGTCGCCCCATTTCGACTTGAAATGCCGCGCCGGATTTGTCGGCTTGTCCGCTACCCACACCATCTGCGACGTGACCCGCGCCGTCATGGAAGGGATCACCTTCGCCATGCGCGACGTCCTGGAAGCCATTCGCGAATCGGGCGTGCACCCGGATGTCATGCGCCTTTGCGGCGGCGGTTCCAAGAGCCCGTTCTGGCGTCAGCTCTGCGCTGACATTTACAACCTGCCGGTCGTCCTGCCGGATATGAACTCGGCCAATTCAACGGCCCTCGGCGGCGCGATTTTGGCGATGGTCGGCGCCGGCATGTACGATACTGTCGAAGAAGCTTGCGACAAAATTATCAAGATGCGCGACGAATCCTTCACGCCGGATCCGGCATCCCGCGAAGTTTATGACAAAACCTACGCGGCCTTCGACAAGCTGTATCCGCAGCTGAAGGACAACTTCGCTGAAATTCTCGATATCTAGGGAAGGACAGCGTGTCAATTTCTCTCTTTACAAATACGATTGATCAATACAGCAAAATTAAAAAACGTGTGAAACGCTTTCGTTTCACACGTTTTTTTACGTTGACAGCGGATCACGCCATGGACGCAAGCCCCCGCTTTTGATAGAGAATGCGAATGGCGTTGAGCACGCAGAGCATGGCGACGCCGGTATCGGCAAAGACCGCGAACCACATGTTGGCGAATCCGAGCAGGCCGAGGATCATGACGATGGCCTTGACAGACAGGGCAAAAACGATATTGGCCCAGGAGACCCGCTTAGTCTGTGCGGCGATGTCGAGCGCCGTCGGGATGGCATCCAGGTTCGAATTCATGAAGACCACATCTGCCGCTTCGATGGCCGCGTCGGCGCCGCTGCCCATGGCCGCGCCGACATTCGCTCCGGCGAGCACGGGAGCGTCGTTGATGCCGTCGCCGACGAACATGGTGCTGCCGCCGCTTTGGCGGATCTGCTGAAGCGTGCCGAGCTTCTCTTCTGGGAGGAGTTTGGCGTAAACCGCATCGATGCCAGTTTTGCTGGCGACGGCCTGAGCATTTTCTTCTGTGTCACCGGTGAGCATCGCCGTGGAAAGGCCGGCCTGTTTGATTCGGCCGATGGCGTCAGCCGCTTCGTCTTTGATGGTGTCGGCGATGACGATGGTGCCGGCGAAGGTGCCGTTCACGGCGACGTAAACCGGCGTGCCGTAGGCGGTGCCGTCTGGAACATGGGAAATACCGCTTGCGGCTATGTGTTTCGCATTGCCGACACAGACGGTCCGCCCGTCAATATTGGCGGCAATGCCCTGCCCGGCGGTTTCGACGATGTCGGCAGCCGGGGACAGGTCGAGGTGATCGCGCTTGGCGCGATGAACGATGCTCACGGCGATGGGATGGTTGGAGTGGGCTTCTGCCGCGGCGGTCAGCGCGAGGAGTTCATCGGCGGTCATCCCGCTTTCCGGCGCAATGGACTGAACCGCGAAATTGCCTTCTGTAATCGTGCCCGTTTTGTCGAAGACGACGTTTTTCACATCGCTTAAGGATTCCAGCGCGAGGCCGCCTTTGAAGAGGATGCCGAGCTTCGAGCCGGCGCCAATGCCAGAGAAATAGGCGAGCGGCACTGAGAGCACCAGTGCGCACGGGCAGGAGATGACGAGGAAGGACAGTGCTGTGTAAATCCACTTATCCCAGCTTGCCCCGCCGATCAGCGGCGGCAGGATAGCAGTGGCGATGGCGGTGAACACGACGAAAGGGGTGTAGTATTTTGAGAACCGGCTGATAAACCGGTCCATTTTCGGCTTTGAAGCCGCCGCGTTTTCAACCGCGTCAAGAATCCGCGTGACCATCGATTCGCTCAAGGGCTTGTCGACGCGCAGGGTTAAGGTGCCGGCTGTGTTGACGCAGCCAGAGACGACGGCATCCCCAGTTTTGACCGAAATGGGAACGGGTTCGCCGGTGACCGGCGACGTGTCGATTTGAGAGTGCCCCTCGACGATGGTGCCGTCCAGCGGAATGCGGTCCCCGGCGTGAACGAGGACGAGATCGCCGATTTTGGCATCTTCAGAGGGGATCACCTCTGTTTTTCCATTTTCTGAGACAAGGTTGACCACTTCCGGCCGAAGATCGGCCGCAGCCATGATTTGGGAGCGGCTGCGTTCTGTGGCCTTGTCCTCAAAAAATTCGCCAATACGGTAAAACAGCATGACGCCGACGGCCTCGGGCCATTGCCGAATGGCGAAGGCGCCGAGGGTGGCCACGGCCATCAGGAAATGTTCGTCAAATAACTGCCCTTTGATGAGCATGCGGATGGCCACAGCGACAATGGGCAAACCGATGACCGCGTAAGCGCCGAGGTAGCATCCGATCCAGAGGGAATCGGCCCCGCCGATGTGCGCCAACACCTCGCCGAGAGCGAAAAGAATCGCGCCGAGGATTAATTGAATTTTTGCGTAGTCTTCGCCGAAAAACCATTCTGTCAGTCCCTTTGCGTCGGGTTCAGATTCCGCGCTTCGGGCCGCGCGGCGTTCGACTATCGCGCAGCCGGGCTCGAGGCGGTCGGCCACGGTGTTGAGGATGCCGAGAAAACGGTCGGGGTCTTTGGCTTTAACTTGGACGACGCCGGCAGTAAAAGAGACTGAAACGGCTTCAAGCCCTTCGATTTGCTGGATCCCGCGCTCCACTTTGGCCGCGCAGTCCGCACAGTCGAGACCTTGAATGCTGAAGAGCTTGGTCGCCGCTTCCTGAGGCGGACAGACGCAGCGGTCCATCGGCAGGCTGCATCGCGAACAGGTGATGTGGTGGGCCGACAGATCGGAAGGGTCCAGACGATCTGTTTCCTGGCCGCTGTGATGGCAGGCAGAATCGTGAGGATGATGGTGGCAGCCGCAGTTGTCAGAGCAACTGCCGTGATCGCCGTCACGGTGAACTTGGTTTTGACGGATTGACATAATGCATCTCCTTATAAATTATCATGAAATGATTTTAATATATGAAAATATGTTCATATATCAATCATACAAGCACCGCGGGCATTTGTCAAGACTTGCGAATAAAAATTTGGAAAAACTAACAAACAGGCTTTGAATATTTTAAAGGAAGTTCTGTTATGATGAAATAAATTAATTGCCAGAAAGGATTGATGGTCTATGACCAAACTCAATTTCAAGCATTTTCAATGCTTAAGCCGTATTCAAAAGCAGCGCCAAACCGAACAAGCGCCAGACTCCGCGGCGGAACAAGCGCCGCAGGCGGATCAAAAAATGGCTGAAGGAGCGGATGAAAAGGGAAGCGAAGAGACATTAGAAGCACAAGCGGACCGAAACATGACCCGCCAGCAGCGAGTTTATCGCGAAATGGCGAAGCGTGCGGAAAAGATTCGCGCTGAGCGTGCCCGCGACGAACGGGAACAGCGGCAGAAGCGTCAACAGGAGGAACGCGAACGCACTTTCGAAACCCGCAAGCAATCCGAAATTGCGGCGCAGCATCGAAAAAAAATAATCCGCTGAAAACGCTCAGCGGATTTTTTATGGGCACAGGGAAAACAATCAGATGACGAAATTCAGCGGAGCGTTCTGCGCTGTGTGGTCCAGAATATCTTGGAGGGTGATGCCTTCAAGGTAGTCGGTAATGTGTTTGTAGAGGCCCTGCCAGACTGGCAATGTTTGGCATTCAGCGGCCCGCTCGCATCCGGGAGGATCGTCTTCAAGACAGGCAATGGGGGCGAGAGAGCCTTCTGTCTGTCTGAGAATATCGGCGACAGTGCATTCACTGGGGGCCTTCGCCAGCTGGTAGCCGCCGTTGGGGCCGCGGCTAGCCTTGAGCAGGCCGGAGCCGTGAAGCAGAATGACGATCTGCTCCAAGTATTTTTTCGAAATGTCCTGCCGGGCGGCAATGTCCTTCAGCGCGATGTAACCCTCTCCGCTGTGTTCCGCGAGGTCCGTCAACATGCGCAGGGCGTAGCGTCCTTTTGTTGAAATTTTCAATCTGATCACCTTACTCTGCGAATCATTCGCAACTTTCTAAATATATTAGTATTATTATATGGTTTTTTCATTTAATTATCAAATTTCTTTAACAAATCAGAAAAGTTTATAGCGCGAGCATTCATTTTGTTACTCGGTCGGTGAATGATGTAGGCAGACTGGATTTAAATTGAGCGTGGAGTACAGGCGATAGTGATTCGTCGATCAAGTCGAGCTTGAAAAAAACATACAATTATATATAGAAAAATGGGTACAGATAAAATGGCATGCTTAAGTATCGCCTCTTGATTTGTTTGTAAAAAAATCAAAAAAAGTTGATAAAGTTCTTGACAAGAAGATAAAGTCCGTGTATAATTAATTACGCTCTCATCGAGAGAGAGTAATTATCAGCTCGGTTGAGAAAGTTTTTCAAAAAACTTCAAAAAAGTTCTTGACAAGAACAAAGTGAGCTGATATAATAAAGAAGTTGTCGCTTGAAGCGACGGCAGGTCATAGAAAAGAGAATAGTACCATAAAACCTGGAAAACACAAACC